>LR778114.1:642584-1285168 GCA_902809825.1 Candidatus Hydrogenisulfobacillus filiaventi | reverse complement strand
GGCGGGCCGCCGCTACGGGGGGGTCGCGCCTGCACATCCGGGCCGGCCAGCGCTACACCATCGAGCATCTGCTGCGGGGCCTGCTGCTCCGCTCCGGCAACGATGCGGCGGTGGCCCTCGCGGAGGCGGAGGCGGGCAGCGTCCGCCGGTTCGTGGCCGAGATGAACCTGGAGGCCCAACGCCTGGGCGCCTTCAACACCGATTTCGCCAACCCCAACGGACTCACCGCTCCCGGCCACTACTCCTCGGCCTACGACCTGGCGCTTATCGCCCGGTACGCCATGACCCTGCCGGTCTTCCGCGCCATCGTCCGCCAGCAGGAGCTGCCGGTCCAGGAGGCCGGCGGCGCCACCCGCCACATCCGCAACACCAACCAGCTGCTCTACGGGTTCCCGGGCGCGGTGGGCATCAAGACCGGTACCACCTCCGCCGCCGGGCCGTGCCTGGCGGCGGCGGTGGTGCGCCGGGGGCGGGAGCTGATCTCGGTGGTGCTGGACAGCCGGGACCGCTGGGGGGACAGCGCGCGGCTGCTCAACTGGGGCTTCCGCTACTGGCGCACCCTGACCGTGCTGCGCCGGGGCCAGCCGGTAGGCCAGGGCGTGGTGGGGGTGAGCGGGGGCGTCGCCCCGCTGGTGCCCGTGGTGGCGGGCCGGAGCCTGGACCTCACCGTGCCGGCCGGCACCGTGCTCCGCTGTGTGCCGGCGCTCAGCCGCCCGCGGGCGCCGGTCCGGGCCGGGGAGGCAGTGGGCCGGGTGGAGGTGTGGTGGGACGGCCTGCCCCAGGCCTCGGTGCCGGTGGTGGCGGCCCGGGCCGACCCCCGGCCCGCCCCCTCCGGCCGGTTCTGGCAGTGGTGGCGCCGGTTCCTGGGCTGGTTTAATGCCGGGGATGGCGCCGGCTAGTCCCGGAAGTCGGGAGTCCCCGTCTGCAGGAGCTGCTCCAGCGTCACCAGCTGGTACCCGCGGGCGCGCAGGTCGCGGATGATGGCAGGCAGGGCCAGGTCGGTCTGCTTGCAGGTATCGGAGGCGTGCAGCAGCACAATGTCACCGGGATGCACGCGGGTAACCACCCGGCGGATGATGGTGTCCACCCCGGGGTTCATCCAGTCCAGGGAGTCGGTCCCCCAGGTCACCGTGGTGTAGCCGACCGCCCGCGCGGCGGCCAGGGTGCGGGGACTGAAGTCGCCGTTCGGCGGCCGCACAAAACGCGGATCCCGGCCGGTGAGCTGCCGGATGACAGCGCCGGCGCGCCGGATGTTGTCCTGGACCCCCTGGTCGGACAGCCCGGTGTAGTTGACATGTGCCCAGCCATGGGATTCCACTTCCATTCCGGCAGCGGCCATGCGCCGCACCAAGTCCGCCCCCTGCCGGCCCGCCCAGGGTCCGGAAACGAACATGGTGGCGGGGACGTGTTCCCGCTCCAGGATGGCGAAGACCTTGGGCGGCATGACCGTACCCCAGGAGATGTCGAAGGTCAAGGCCACCACCTTGCGGTCGGTCTTCACCCCCCGCAGGGTCCAGCGTTCGGCGCCGGGCGGAAGGGGGGACGGGGGGGCCATGGCCAGGGCCCGGCCCCAGCCGCCTGCCCACGCCAGCCACACCGCTAGCACCAGACCCAATACCCGCCCCCACGGCCGCAGCCGATCCTGCATCGGTTCTGCCCCCTTCTGAAAGACGCGTCCTCCTTAAGTTGCCGGCGCTGGCGCGGCCTACCCTGGTAAATGTCGTCAACCCGGTCGGGTGCACGGCGCTTTTCCCGTCCCGGGCCGGCTGGTATCATGGGGACCAGAACAGGACGGGGGATCGACACGTGAACAAGGGCGACCATGGCGGGGCAGCCCCGCTCGAGGTTGGCATGGTAAGCCTCGGCTGCCCGAAGAACCGGGTGGACTCCGAGACCATGCTGGGGCTGCTGGAGGAGGCGGGGTACCGGCTGACAGCCCGGGCCGAGGAGGCCGACGTCCTCATCATCAACACCTGCGGCTTCATTGACGCCGCCAAGCGGGAGTCGGTGCGCACCATCCTGGAAATGGCGGAGCTCAAGCAGACCGGCCGCCTGAAGGCGCTGGTGGTAGCCGGGTGCCTGTCGCAGCGCTACCGGGGGGAGCTGTGGCAGGAGCTGCCGGAAGTGGACGCCATGGTCGGCACGGGGGAGTTCGGCCGCATCGTGGAGGCGGTGGAGGGGGCCTTGGCCGGCAGCCGGCCGGCCTTCTGGGGGGATACCCCGGTGCGGGGACGGCCCTCCCTGCGGCGGCTGAGCACCCCGGCCCATCTGGCCTATGTCAAGATTGCCGAGGGCTGTGACCACACCTGCGCCTTCTGTGCCATCCCCCTCATGCGGGGCGGCTACCGGAGCCGGCCCCTGGGCGACATTGTCGCTGAGGTGCGGGGGCTGGCGGCCCGGGGCGTCCGTGAGGTGGTGCTGGTGGCTCAGGACACCACCCTCTGGGGGCACGACCTGTATGGCCGGCCGGCGCTGGACCGGCTGCTGTACGCCCTGGCCGAGGTGCCTGGCATCCTCTGGATCCGGCTGCTGTACAGCTACCCGACCCAGATCGGGCCCGGGCTCTTGCGGGCGATGCGGGATCTGCCGCAGGTCGCGCCCTACCTGGACCTGCCGTTGCAACATGCCCATTCGGACATCCTCCGGGCGATGCGGCGGCCCTTCCGGCAGGGGCGGGTGGAGGAGGTGCTGGCGGCCATCCGGGAGGCGGTGCCGGACATCACCCTGCGGACCACCTTTATCGTGGGTTTCCCGGGCGAGGCGGAGGAGCATGTGAACGCTCTCCTCGACTTTGTGGCCCGGATCCGCTTCGAGCATGTGGGCGTGTTCACCTACTCCCCCGAGGAGGGCACCGGTGCCGCCCCTCTGGGGGATCCCGTCCCGCGTCTGGTCAAAGAGCGGCGCCGGCGGCGGGTCCTGCTGCTGCAGCGCTCGCTGCTGCCGGCTGTCCGCGGCCGCCATGTGGGGCGGCGGGTCCCCCTGCTGGTGGAGCAGGAGGGGGAGGCGGTGAGCATCGCGCGGGGACCGATGGATGCACCGGACATCGACGGCGTGACCCTGCTGCGCGGACGCTGGCCTGCCGGGACGGTGGTGCCCGCCCGCATTACCGGGGTGGACGGTTACGACCTCCTGGCGGAGGCGGCACCGTGAGCGTGGTGGATTGGCTTACCGCCAGCCGGGTGCTGCTCACGGTGCCGGTGCTGGCCCTCTGGCTCAGCCCCGGGGCCGAGGCCCGCTGGTGGGGCCTGGCCGTCTTCGTACTGGCCGGGCTGACCGATTTCGCCGACGGCCGCCTGGCCCGGCGCCTGGGCCGGACCACCCGCCTGGGGGCGTATCTCGACCCCCTGGCGGACAAGGTGCTGGTGCTGGGGACGGCGGCGGCGCTGGTGGCCGGCGGGCGCCTCTCGGCCTGGGTATACCTGGTGGTGCTGGTCCGGGAGCTGGCGGTCATGGGGCTGCGCAGCGTCCTGCCGCCCGGGGTGCACATGCCCGCCAGCCTGGCGGCCAAGTGGAAGACCACAGTGCAGATGGTGGCGGTGGGCGCATCGGCGGTCCTGGCCCGCCAGGGCGCGGCGGCCCTGGTGACGGCGGGCCTTTGGGCCCTGGCGGTGGTCCTGACCATCGGGTCCGGATGGCAATATTTCCGCCGGTTCTGGGGGGCCGTCTAGGCCCGGGCAGGGGACCGTTGGGCGGAAAGCCAGGCATTGCGGGCCGCCCCGACGGATTCCTATGCTATACTGGCGAACAAACGAACGGGTGGATCGGCAATCCGTCCGGAAATTTACCGGCGGGGAAGGGCGGGACGCGGCAGGCGAGGGAAGGGGAGGCGCTGTGCGGGTTTCGGTTAAGCAGGTGTTCGTGGTCATTGCGTCTTTCCTGGTGACCCTGGGTGCCTTGTGGGCGGCGGAGCGGATTTATGTGGCCTCCCAGGTGCGAACCCCCTTCCTGCAGGCGGTCCGGCGGACCCCGGGCGTGGCCGGGGCGTGGCTCAACGGCCGCGACCTGGTGCTGCAGCTGCAGCCGGGCGCGGACCTGGAGACGGTCTATGACACCGTCCAGGCGCGTGCGGCCGCCAGCGGGCAGGCGATGGACGCGGTACTGATCCGGGACCGGGCCTCACCGGCCCTGCGCGCCTTGGATAACGAGCTGTCGTTTGTGGTGGCGCAGGGGATCGCCACCGGACAGTTTGTCGCCATGCGGCAGCAGATCCTGGCCGACGCCGCCCGGGCGCGGGCGCAGGCCCAGGTCAGCATGGACCGCGGGGACATCTTCCTGACCCTGCGCCAGGGCTCGGCCGTGCTCTACCAGGTCATCCCGGTGGCGAAGGGAGCCGATCCCAATGCTTAAGGAAATCCTGCTGGGCGTGGTGCTGGCGGTGCTGGTCTTCCTGGGACTGGAGGGCCTGGACGTATGGCCCCTCCTCTTCTTCCTGGGGGTGGGGCTGTTCGTCTATGCCACCGGCCTGGCCCAGCGCCTGACCCAGGGCCGCCCCCGGCGGGTGGTGAGCGGTGCCGGGACCCCGGCGGTGACCTTTCAGGACATCGGCGGTCAGACCACCGCCAAGCACGAGCTGCAGGAGGCCCTGGAGTTCCTGCGCAAGCCGGAAGCCATCGCGCATCTGGGCATCCGTCCCTTGAAGGGCATCCTGCTGGTGGGCCCGCCGGGGACCGGCAAGACCCTGCTGGCCAAGGCAGCGGCCCAGTACACCGACTCCGCCTTCCTGGCCGCGAGCGGTTCGGAGTTCATCGAGGTCTACGCCGGCGTCGGCGCCCAGCGGGTGCGCCAGCTGTTTGCCGAGGCGCGCTCAGTGGCGCGGCGCGAGGGAAAGGGGAGCGCCATCATCTTCATTGATGAGCTGGAGGTGATGGCCGGCCGGCGGGGTCAGCACCACAGTCATCTGGAGTACGACCAGACCCTGAACCAGCTGCTGGTGGAAATGGACGGCATGGCCACCCAGGAGGGAGACGTGCGGGTGCTGGTCATGGGGGCCACCAACCGCGCCGACCTCATCGACCCCGCGCTCCTGCGCCCGGGCCGGTTCGACCGGGTGGTGCAGGTGGAGCTGCCTGACCGGGAGGCCCGGCTGGCCATCCTCCAGCTGCACACCCGCAACAAGCCGCTGGCCGATGACGTCGACCTGGAGGCGGTGGCGCGCGACACCTACGGGTTCTCCGGCGCCCATCTGGAATCGGTCTGCAATGAGGCGGCCATCCTGGCCCTGCGCGAAGGGTCCCCCCGGATCCGGGCCGCCCACCTGGCGGGGGCGGTGGAGAAGGTCATGCTGGGCGAGCGCATCCCCCGCAGCCTGGATCAGGCGGATATCCGCCGGGTGGCCATCCACGAAGGGGGCCACGCCCTGGTGGGCGAGCTGCTGGACCCGGGGAGTGTGGCTTCGGTGACCATTGCCCCCCGCGGGCAGGCGTTGGGCTATGTGCGGCAGTCGCCGGACGACGAGCGGCTGCTGCAGACCCACAGCGAACTGCGCACCGCCATCGCCGTCTGCCTGGCCGGGTCGGCGGCCGAGGTGGCGGTGACCGGGGAGGCCAGCACGGGGGCCGCCAATGATTTCCAGAAGGCGTGGGATATCGCCCGGCGCATGGTGCTGGCCGGCCTCAGCCCGCTGGGGGTGGTGGCAGAGGAGGCCCTGTCGCCCGAAAAGTTGTACGACACCGTCAACGCCATCGTCAGCCAGGAGCGCCAGCGGGTGGAGCAGCTGCTGCAGGCCTACCGGCCGGCCCTGGAGGCGCTGGCCGCCCGGCTGCTGGAGGCGGAAACCCTCCCCGGGGAGGTGGTCCGGGAGCTGGCGGGGATGCATTCCCCGCAGGCAGGGGCGGAAAGCGCCTGAGACCTGCCGCGCCGGTTGAGTTTCCCGCCTCACTATGCCAAGATCAAACCGGGTTGGGCAGCAATCCCATCAGGCCGCGAAAGCGGCCGGGCGCGGGGGCCGGGAACGGACGATGACAGGCACGGCGGCAATTGTGGCCGTAGGGGACGAGGTCCTGGCCGGACGCGTGACCGACCGCAACGGGGCGTGGCTGGTCGGGCGTCTGGCCGGGGCGGGCGTACGCGTGGTGAGCCGGGTGATGGTGGCCGACGACCCGGCGGCGGTGGCGGCGGCGGTCACCTGGGCCCGGACGCAGGCGGAGCTGGTGATCACCACCGGCGGGCTGGGACGCACCCATGATGACTGCACGGTGGCGGGGGTGGCCCGCGCGCTGGGGCGGGCAGTGCTGCACCGGGAGCCCTCGGCAGGGGATCCGTGGCCGGAAGTGGCTTTCGCGGTAGTGGCTGGGGCGGAACTGTGGCCCAATCCGGCCGGGTTAGCCCCCGGTCAGCGGGTGACGGCAGGGGACACCATGGTGGTGCTGCTGCCCGGGCCCCCGGCGGAATTGCAGGCGCTGGCAGAGGCCGCCCTGCTGCCATGGCTGCGCGAGAGCGGGAATCCGGGGATTGTTCGCGTCACCTACACCTGCTATGATTTAGCGGAGTCCGAGGCCGCCCGCCTGTTAGCACCCCTGGCTGCCGGTCAGCATCCCCGCATCGGTCTGTATGCCCGGCCCGGCCGGTTGGAAATCACCCTGGAAAGTCCTGCGGATCCGGAGCGTCCCGGGCGGGTTCCGTTGGCCATCCGCCGCCTGGAGGGCTGGTTGCATGGAGTGTGCCCGCAGCCCCTGCTGCCGCTGGGGGCGGAGGAGCGGCCCGGATGGATTGTGGCGCAGCTGATTGCCCGACGTCTGCGGGTGGCGGCATTGGAATCGTTAACGGGCGGCATGGTGATGGCGGCCCTGGTTGGCGTTCCCGGCGCCTCGGCCGCGTTGGTGGGGGGAGCGGTGACCTATACCGACACCGCCAAGGCGGAGATGGGGGTGCCGGTGCAAATTTTGCGGGAATTTGGCGCCGTCAGTGAAGCCTGCGCCCGTGCCATGGCTGAGGTGGCACGGGCCCGCTGGAATGTCGATTTCGGGCTGGCGACCACCGGCTATGCCGGACCGACCGGCGGGGATCCCGGGCATCCGGTGGGCACCGTATTTGTAGGCTGTGCCGGTCCCGCCGGGGTGGTCGTCCACCGCCTGCAGCTGCACGGTGACCGCGAAGCGGTCCGGGAAGGGGCCACGGACGCGGTGCTGGCGTTGCTGCAGGCGGCCCTGGCTGCGGACGGCACGCCGGCCGGCGAGGACATGGAGCTGTAAAGGGGAAGGGGTCTCACACGTTGGCGAACGAGACAGATCGGATCGGACAGAACGGGCTCGAGGTCGGAAACGGGGAGGAGCACAAGAGCGGGACCACCTTCCGGGAGATGGGCATCTCCGCCCCGGTGCTGCGGGCGCTGGAGGAGATGGGCTTTGAGGAGCCCTCCCCCATTCAGCTGGCGTCCATTCCTCTCATCCGCGCGGGGCGCGACCTCATCGGGCAGGCCCAGACCGGTACCGGCAAGACCGCGGCCTTCGGTATCCCCATCGTGGAGGGGCTTGACCACCGCTCCCACAAGGTGCAGGCGCTGGTGCTCACCCCCACCCGGGAACTGGCCATCCAGGTGGCGGAGGAGATCACCCGGATTGGACGTTATGCCGGGGTGAAGGTGGTGCCCATTTACGGCGGGCAGTCGTACGACCGTCAGATCCGGGCCCTGGAGCACGGATCCCAGGTCGCGATCGGCACCCCGGGGCGGGTCCTGGACCACATCCGCCGCGGGACCCTGAACCTGTCGGCGGTAAAGGTGCTGGTGCTGGACGAGGCCGACGAGATGCTGGATATGGGCTTCATCGAGGATGTGGAGGAGATCCTCAACAACGTCCCCGCTGAGCGCCAGACCCTGCTTTTCTCGGCCACGGTGCCGGACCCGGTGGCCCGGCTGGCGCGGCGCTACCTGAACAATCCGGAGCACATCAACATCAGCCCCGAACGGGTGACGGTCCCCCAGATCGATCAGATCTACTACGAGGTGCGCGAGCACGAGAAGGTGGACGCCTTAAGCCGCATCCTGGACATGGAGGGCGCGGAACGGACCATCATCTTCTGCCGTACCAAGAAGCGGGTGGACGAGCTGACCGAGGCCCTGCAGGCCCGCGGTTACGGGGCCGAGGCCCTGCACGGTGACCTCAACCAGGTGCAGCGCAACCGCGTGATGAAGCGGTTCCGGGAGGGTGGCAGCGAGATCCTGGTTGCCACCGACGTGGCGGCCCGGGGTCTGGACATCGAGAACGTGACCCACGTCATCAACTATGACCTCCCTCAGGACTCCGAGACCTACGTCCACCGCATCGGGCGTACGGGACGGGCCGGGCGGAGCGGAACCGCCATTTCCCTCATCCATCCCCGGGAGTTCCGGCAGCTGCGGCAGATGGAACGCATCCTGCGCATCCGCCTGCAGCGACGGCCGTTACCCACGCCCGAGGATGTGGCCGAAAAGCAGCGCGAGATCCTGAAGAACCGCCTGGCGGAGGAAGTGGAGCGGGGGGTGCTGCCGGAATACCAGGAACTGGTGATGGAGCTGGCCCAGTCCTACGATTCCGTCGACATCGCCGCCGCCGCCCTGCGCCTGATGAACGAGAAGGGCCGCGAGGCGGAAGCCGAGAACCCGTACGGCGACACCGGGGCCGAGCCCGGCATGGTGCGACTGTTCCTCAACATGGGGCGGGCCGACCGGGTAACCCCCTCCGATATCGTGCGCGGGCTGGCGGAAGGGTCCGGCATCTCCGGCAGTGTGATCGGGCTCATTGACATCTACGACCGCTTTACGTTTGTGGAGATGCCCAAGGCGGCCGCCCAGAAGGTGCTGGCCTCGCTGGAGTCCATCGCCATCCGCGGGCGGTCCGTCAACATGGAACCGGCGCGTCCGCGCAGCTAACCGCCGCGGACGGGAGGGATGAGGAGGCGACGGCCCCATGGCGATGGACCGGGAGAAGGCCCTCGACCTGGCGTTGGCCCAAATCGAAAAGCAGTTCGGCAAGGGGTCCATCATGCGCATGGGGGAGGCGTCCCAGCGCATGCATGTGGAGGTGATCCCCACCGGCTGCCTGACCCTGGACCTGGCGACCGGGGTTGGCGGCCTGCCCCGCGGCCGGGTGATCGAAATCTACGGGCAGGAATCCTCCGGCAAGACGACGGTGGCCCTGCACGTCATCGCCCAGGCGCAGAAGATGGGCGGCGTAGCGGCCTTCATCGATGCCGAGCACGCGCTGGATCCCCAGTACGCCCGCCGGGTGGGGGTGAACATCGATGAGCTGCTCATCTCCCAGCCCGACACCGGCGAGCAGGCGCTGGAGATCGCCGAGGCGCTGGTCCGCAGCGGCGCAGTGGACGTAGTGGTCATCGACTCGGTGGCGGCGCTGGTGCCGCGGGCCGAGATCGAGGGCGAGATGGGGGACGCGCACGTCGGGCTGCAGGCCCGCCTGATGTCCCAGGCCCTGCGCAAGCTCACCGGAGTCATCAGCAAGTCCCACAGCATTGCCATCTTCATTAACCAGATCCGGGAGAAGGTGGGGGTGATGTTCGGCAATCCCGAAACCACCCCCGGCGGACGGGCCCTCAAGTTCTACGCCTCGATGCGCCTGGAGGTGCGGCGGGTGGACAGCCTTAAGGCCGGTAACGAGGTGGTCGGCAACCGCACCCGGGTCAAGGTGGTGAAGAACAAGGTGGCCCCGCCCTTCAAACAGGCGGAGTTCGATGTGCTGTACGGGGAGGGCATTTCCCGCGAAGGGGCCATCCTGGACCTGGCGGTGGACCTCAACCTGGTGCAGAAGAGCGGGGCATGGTATGCCTATGGCGACCTGCGCCTGGGACAGGGCCGGGAGAACACCCGCGAGTATCTGAAGGAAAACCCGGAACTGGCCGAGGAGCTGGAGGAGCGGATCCGGTCCCGCTACTTCGGCACTGCGCCGGCGGCGGACGGACATGCGCTCCCGGAGGCCGACTGACCCGCGGGTAGCGGCCCTGCGCTGGCTGGCAGGCCGGGACCTTTCGGCCGCGGAGGTGCGGCTGCGCCTGCTGCGGCGGGGGGTGGAACCGGACGCGGCGGCGGCGGTGGTGGCCGACCTGGAGGCCGAAGGGCTGCTGGATGACCGCCGCGTGTGCCGGGCGGCGGTGGAACAGGCGGTGCGGTGGGGGCGCTACGGTCCGGGCGCGCTCCGCCGCTACCTGTTGGCGCGGGGCATCGACCGGGAGCTGGCGGATGAGACCCTGGCCACGGTGGGGGAAAGCGACTGGCGGGCCGTTGCCGAAGGCATGCGGCGGCGCTACGATATGGAGGATCCGCGGGAGCGCGCGCGCTGTGCCCGTCAGCTCCAGCGCCAGGGATTCCCGGCGGCTCTGGTGGCCGCCCTTGTGACGGATCCGGGCCCGGGCCCCGCACGGCCGCAGGACAGCGACGGTGAGCCGGAGAAGGGGTGAAGTCCGATGCAGGGAATGACATCCGGCTGGGGCACCAGCCTGCGCGGGTTGGGGGCGTTGATCGCGCTCATCGTGCGGTATCCGGAGGTCAGCACCGTGCAATACGACCCGGGGGAAGCCGCCCTGACGGTGTCCTTCCTCATCCGGGGCCCCCTGGAGGGGTGGGAGGAGCTGGAATCCGGACTGCGCGAGATGCTGGAGGCCTACCGGGCCCTGATGGGCGACCCGGCCCGCCGGATCGAGTTTCAGGTCACCCCCTTCGAAGGCATCTCCGTCGTCTCCCTCATCCGCGACACCGGCACCCTGTCGGTGGAAGAGATCGGCATGGCCATCGAGGTGCTGCATGACCGGTACGACACCGCCCTGCTAGCCGATCCCCACGACCTCATGGAGGAGGAGCTGGTGCTGCAGGAGGAGACCATCCAGGCCGGCTTGGAGGCCTTGCGCATGGGCACCGAGCGCAACCTCATCGCGCTGCGCGAGGAGGGCCGGGTGGTGGTGTTTAATACCTGACGGGGCGGAGGGCGGCCCATGCGGCTCTTGATGGTGGGGGACGTGGTCGGGCGGGTCGGCCGGCGCATGCTGGCCGCTGAACTGACCCGCCTGCGCGCCAGCGCGGCCCCCGACTTGGTGGTGGTCAACGGGGAGAACGCCGCCGGGGGTAATGGCATCACCCATGAGATCCTGGATGAGATCCTGGCCCAGGGGGTCCAGGTGGTCACCTCGGGGAACCACATCTTTGACAAGCGGGAGGTCCTCACCTTCCTGGATGAGGTCCCTCAGCTGCTGCGCCCCCTCAACCTGCCGCCGGGGACGCCCGGCCACGGTTATGTGGTGACGGCCGCCGGGGGAGTGCCGGCCGCGGTGATCAACCTGGCCGGCAGGGCCTTCATGCCTGTGCAGTACGACGACCCCTTCCGGGCGGTGGACGCGGTCCTGGCCTCCCTGCCGGAGGAGGTGCGGGTGGTGGTGGTGGACTTTCATGCCGAGACCACCTCCGAGAAGGTGGCCATGGGCTGGTACCTGGATGGTCGGGTGTCGGTGGTGGCGGGCACCCATACCCATGTGCAGACGGCCGACGCCCGTATCCTGCCCGGCGGCACCGCCTACTTGACCGACCTCGGCATGACGGGGCCGGCCTTTTCCGTGATCGGGGTGCGCACCGAGCTGGTGCTGCAGAAGCTGACCACCCAGCTGCCGGTCCGGTTCGAAACCGCTGGGGGCCCGGGGGTCTTCTCCGGGCTGCTGGTGGATATCAACCCGGCCGACGGGCGGGCGTATCATATCGAGCGCCTGTTGCGGTGGGAGGAGGCGGCGGGAGGGGATCAGGAGGGGCACGGATGGGAGCACGCATGACCATCGTCGACACCCACGCCGACAGCCTGGGAGCCGTGCTGGCCGGCCGTCGGCGGCTGTTCGATCCCGCCGCGGAAGGACAGTGGGATTTCGTGCGCGCGACCCAGAGCGGGCAGCGCCTGCAGTTCCTCTCCTGCTGGGTGGAGCCGGAGTACGTGCCCGACCGGGCGCTGGCCCGGCTTCTTGCTTACATCGAGGCCTTCTGGCGGGAGGTGGAGGCGGCCCCGGGACTGGTGCGGCCGGTGCGCGCTGCCGAGGACCTGGCCGGGGTGGTGGCGGGTGCCCCCCTGGGGGTAGCCCTGGCGGTGGAGGGGGGGGATGCCCTGGGCACCGACCCCGGGCGGGTAAGCCTGTTGTACCGGCTGGGGGTGCGGATGTTGAGCCTCACCTGGAACGGACGCAACCAGCTGGCGGACGGGGCGGAGGAGCCGGGGGCTGGAGGCCTCAGCCGCGCCGGCCGGCGCATGGTGGAGGCCATGAACCGGGTGGGCATGATCCCCGATGTCTCCCATCTGGCGGAGCGCGGCTTCTGGGAGCTGCTGGAGATTGCGGCCCTGCCGCCGGTGGCCTCACACTCGAACTGCCGGGCCCTGGCCGACCATCCCCGCAACCTTTCGGATGTGCAGATCCGGGCCCTGGCAGAACGGGGCGGGGTGCAGGGCATTACCTATGTGCGGGCCTTCCTGGGCGGCACTGCGGACCTGGAGCGGGTGGTGGATCATGTACTGCACGTGCTGGATGTCACCGGCACCGACAGCAGCGTGGGCCTGGGGTCCGATTTCGACGGGGTGGAGGAGGCGGTCCCGGGTCTGGAGGACGTCAGCCGCGTGGGCGCCCTCGCCGAGCGCCTGAGCGGCCGCGGCCTCAGTGAGGCCACGGTCGCCCGCGTGATGGGGGGAAACTGGCTCCGGTACCTGGAACAGGTGTGGGGCGGCACCCCCGCCCTCCATTACCGGCTATGACCCCGCAGCACCTTGACCAATGAGGGAGGCGGCAGGCAGAGATGGTGGAACATAGCGCAGAGTTGACCGTCAGCGAGGTGTACGGATCGCCCTTGAAGCAACCGGCCGATGTGCTGGTCCTGCCCCTGTACGAAGGGGAGGGGCTGGAGGGCTGGGCAGCGGAGGTGGATGGGCACCTGAACGGCGCCCTTTCCGAGGCCCTCTCCCGGGAGGAGGCCTCGGCTGCCCCCGAACGGGTGTGGATCGCTCCCGCGGCCGGGCGGCTGACCGCCCGCCGCGTCTGCACGCTCGGTCTGGGCAAGCGGGCCGCGGTCAGTGCCCAGGGCCTGCGGCGGGCCATGGGCCGGTTGATTCAGGAGGCGGAACGCGTCCGCGCGCAGAATCTGGTGATAGCCGTGCCGGACACCGGCCTCGGCTGGGAGCTGGTCGGGGAGGCGGTGGCCGAGGGCCTGCACCTGGGGGCCTGGCGCTTTCCCGGCTATCACCAGGCGCCGAAACCGCGCACCCTGCCGGCGGTGAACCTCTGTCTGGAAGCGGAGGAGCCGCTGTTCAGCCGGGGCTTGGCCCGCGGCACGGCAGTGGCGCGGGCCCAGAACCTGGCCCGGGCGCTGGGGGCCATGCCCTCCAACTACCTGTACCCGGAACGTCTGGCGGAGGAGGCCCGCGAGGCGGCCGCCCAGGCGGGGCTGGAGGCGGAGGTCCTGGACGAGGTCCGCCTGCGGGAGCTGGGGATGGGCGCCATCCTGGGGGTGGGCCAGGGCAGCGCCTACCCGCCCCGGATGGTCATCCTGCGCTACCGGGGCGGCCAGGGGGGAAAGACCCTGGCGCTGGTCGGCAAGGGCATCACCTTCGACTCCGGCGGCATCTCCATCAAGCCCAGCCAGGGCATGGAGGAAATGAAGTACGACATGCTGGGGGCGGCGGCGGTGCTGGGGGCGATGGTGGCCCTGGCAGCCGACCGTCCGCCCATCGACGTGATCGGCATCATGGCCATCGCCCAGAATATCCCTTCCGGCACCTCCTACAAGCCGGGCGACGTATTGACCGCCTTCAACGGCAAGACCATCGAGATCCTTAACACCGACGCCGAAGGGCGGGTGGTGCTAGCGGATGCGGTCTCCTATGCCGTGCATCTGGGCGCGGACTGGATTGTGGAGGCCTCCACCCTCACCGGCGCGGCCCTGATTGTCCTCGGGCACGAGGCCACCCCCATGGTGGCCACCGACGACCACCTGGCGGACGTGGTGCTGGCGGCCGGGGAACGGGCCGGGGAGCGCATCTGGCGGCTGCCGGCCTATCCGGAATACCGGGAGCTCTACAAGTCGGCCATCGCCGATCTCAAGAACGCCCCCGGGCGGGACGCCGGTACCATCACCGGCGGGCTCATCGTCGCCGAGTTCGCCGGCAACGTGCCCTTTGTGCATCTCGACATCGCCGGGACGGCCTGGACTAAGGAAGGGCCCCTCAACGCCGAGGCCGGTCCCACCGGGGTCGGGGTGCGCACTTTCGTGGAGACGGCACGTCTGCTGGCGGAATAGGGCGCGCATACCTCCGGCCTGGGGCGGGAAACTACCCCTACCGAGGCACGGGGGGCGAAAGGACATGCACAGGCACGACTGGGGCCGGCGGTACCCCACACTGGGCGCCGGCCTCGTCACGTTGGCGGCGGTGCTGACCTTGATGGGTCTGCTGGCCACCCGCCCGCCGCACCAGCACCGGATCGCGGCCTACCGTTCGCGCGCTGCCTCCCGGCTCAGCCGGCGGTTTCAGGTCATCGGCTTCTTGGTCCCCGATCAGCCGGGGGCCCTGGCTTCCTTCCAGGCCCATGCCGGGCAGCTGAACGTGGTCAGCCCCCTCTGGTACCAGGTAGCGCCGGACGGCTCGGTGCGCGTCAGCGGGTTCGATCCGGCCGTACTGGCCACCGCCCGGGCCCATGGGGTGGCGGTGGTACCGCTGGTCACCAACCTGGGCGATGGCATGCTGCATTCCTTCACCACCCGCTGGCGGGCGGCCAACACCCTGGCCGCGCTGGCGGCGCGGGAAGGCTACGCCGGCTTCAACCTGGACTTCGAGCTGCTGCCGGCCTCCGATCGGTCCCAGCTCAGCCGGTTTGTGGCCGACGTCAACTATGCCCTGAAGGCCCAGGGACGGATGCTGATGGTGTCGGTCTTCCCCCTGCAGGGGGTCCCGTTCGCCATCAGCGCGCCTGACGACTACGCCGCGCTCGCGCGCAGTGCCCGCTACCTGGTGATGATGGCCTATGACCATCACTACAGCGGCGGCCCCCCGGGACCGGTCGCCCCCTACAGCTGGGTCGCCTCCAATGTGGCTACCGCCCTCAAGGTCATCCCGGCCGACCACCTCATCCTGGGCGTCGGCCTATACGGCTATGACTGGGTGGACAACGGTAAGGCCGGACCGGCCGCCACCTTGTCCGACCACGGGGCGCGCGCCCTGGCGGCAGCCCACGGGGTGCGGCCGGTGGTGGTGGATGGGGACCAGGAGACCTTCCGTTACAGCGCAGGCGGGGTCCCGCATGTGGTCTTTTTCATGGGCAACCGCTCCGCTGCCGCCCGTCTGGCTCTGGCCCGCCGTACCCGCCTGGCCGGCATCGCCCTCTGGGAACTGGGGGACGAGGAGATGGGCTTCTGGCATATGCTAGCCCGGAACGGGGGCTAGGAGGGGACGCAGCCGATGACCGTGGCCCTATGGGCCCTGCTGGCGGCGGCCGAGACCGGTTGGGAAAGCGAGCGGGCCCTGGTCGACCGCCCCTGGCGGGAGCGGGCGGGTTTCGTGCTCCTGGCAGCAGTGCTGGTGGCGGGCCTGTGGGTCCGGCCCGAGGTGCTGGCGGGGCGGCTGTGGGCGCTGGCCGCCGGCACGGTGCTGCTGGCCGGGGCGTGGCGGCGCATGCAGGGGGAGGCCGGGCCCGCGGTCGATGGTCTCGATGTGGGGCTCTCGCTCACCGCTCTGCTGCTGGCGGCCGGCGACAGCGCGGCGGTGGCGGCCGGCGCCCTGGCCGGCTTCGCCCTGCGCATCGCCTTAGGGCGCCCGCAGGGCGCGCCTCAGGCCCGGGTGGAGCGCGCCTGGGCGGTGGCCACCTGGGGAGGGTTGGGGCTGGCGGCGGCGGTACACGCCCTGCTGGGCGCCCCCGCCCCCACTCACCCCAGCCCGGCCTGGGCCATTCCCGGCCTTATCGTCTGGGACTGGCGGCAGGCCGCCGCTCGCGCCACCAGCTCCAGAGCGCCCACAGGCCCGCCGCCGCCAGTCCCATGAGGGCGAAGGTACGGCCGGCCCCGCCTACCGCCTGCCAGTGCTGGCCCAGCTGCCGCCCGAGCCAGACGAACAGCAGCGTCCAGGGCAGGGCCCCGGCCAGGGAGAAGAGCAGGAAGCGGCCCAGAGGCATGGCGGCCAGGCCGGCCGGCAGGGAGATATAGGTGCGGACGGCCGGCAGCAGACGACCGAAGAACACCGCGCCGTCCCCGTAGCGGCGGAACCAGGCCTCCGCCCGGGCCACCTCCCGCGCCGACAGGTGAAGGTAGCGGCCGTAGCGCTCCAGCAGGGGCTTGCCGCCGGCGCGGGCCACCAGGTAGGCGGCGGTGGCCCCCAGCATGCCCCCCGCCAAGGCGGCCAGGGTGGCGGTCCAGAACCCGGCCCGGCCGCTGCTGACCAGGTAGCCGGCGTAGGGCAGGATGATCTCGGAGGGCAGGGGGATGTAGGCGCTTTCCAGGAACATGCCCCAGAACACGCCCCACAAGCCCAGGCCCAGGATAGCCGTGGTCAGCGCTGACAAGGTGTGCACAGGCACCCGCCTTTCTGGCCGGCCCTAGGGCCGGCGGATCTCGGTTTCGCGCAGCAGGATGCCCAGGCGGTCAAGGGCCGTACGGGCGGCAGCGATGGCCTGGGGACTCCCTTCCACGGTGTGCAGATGCAAGCCGCCGGTCAGGGAGGAGAGGAGGGTGGCCCGGCCTTCAGCCAGCCGGGCCATGAACAGGTCGACATCCGCAGGGGTACGCAGGTTGAGCACCCCGGACAGGTCGCCGTAGAGGGGGTGCTGGACCACGACATCCACTACCGTGACCCCGGCGTCCACCAGGGCGCTCAGTTCCCGGCGCACCGTCTCCGGCTCCGGGCCGTGCACCACCGGCAGCACCGCACGGATCACCCCCTTAGGGGGCTCCCACCAGGCGTAGCCGCGGGGGGTGGACAGCAGCGGAGCGCCTTCCGCGCGCAAAAGGGCGATGTCCTGTACGATCACCTGCCGGGAGACCTGGAAACGGTCGGCCAGTTCACGGCCGGTGAGGCTGCCCTCCGCCCGGAGCGCCGCTACGATGGCCTGCCGGCGTTGTGCGCCATCCACCTGAAACCCGTCCTTCCCCCATATGCTGTCCCCTTCATCTTGGCATAGGTGCGCGGCGCCGTCTACGCCGGCCCCGGGCGGCGGGGCCGGTCCGGTATAATACCGGCGAGAGCACAACGCAGGGAGGCGCAGGCAATCGTGGCAGCCCGGGGCAACGGGGAGGCGGGCCGTACGCCCATGATGGCCCAATACCGGGCGCTCAAGGCCGAGCAGCCGGATGCCCTCCTGTTCTTCCGCCTGGGGGACTTCTACGAGCTCTTTGCCGAGGACGCCCTGGTGGCGGCCCCGCTGCTGGGGGTGCAGCTGACCAGCCGCGATGGGGAGACGCCTATGTGCGGCGTGCCCCACCACGCCTGGCTGGGCTACGCGCGCCGCCTGCTGGATGCGGGGTACCGGGTGGCGGTGGCGGAGCAGATGGAAGACCCCGCGCTGGCCCGGGGCCTGGTCGACCGCCGCATTGTGCGTGTCCTGTCCCCGGGCACCTATGTGCCCGGGGAGGAGGAGGCGGCGGAGGCCACGGCCCTCCCCCGCCTGGCCGCCCTTTGGGTGGAGCGGCTGGCCTGGGGCTGGGCAGTGCTGGAACTGGGTTCGGGACAGGTGGCGGTGGCGGAATGGGGCCGGGAACGGGGAGAGGGCACCCTGCTGGCGGAATGGGCGCGCTGGCGGCCGGCCGAAGTGGTGGCCAACCGCCTCCCCGAGCTGCCGCTACCGGCCAGCCCCCGCATAGTGGATCCCGACCCGGCCCGGGCGCGGGAAGCCATCCGGCGGCTGGGGGCGGAGAGCGCCCGCGGGCTGGGTCTGGAGGACCGGCCGCGGGCGCTGAAAGCCCTGGGCCTGCTGGCCGCCTATCTGGCCCGCAGCCCCCAGGCGGCCTCAGGGCCGCCCTTGGCCCGCCTCACGGTCTACGATCCCCGCCAGGCGCTCATGTTGAGCCGCCGGGAACTCAACGCCCTGGCCGTCTTTGCCCCCGCCGGGGAGCCCTCCCTCTACCGGGTGCTCAATCAGGCGCGTACCCGGATGGGATCCCGGCTCCTGGAACGCTGGCTGGCCGCCCCCCTCACCGATCCGGCGGCGCTGGCGGCCCGCCAGGCGCGCGTCACGGCTGCGCTCGCCGATCCGGTGGGGCGGGCCCGCCTGCGAGAGCGGCTGGGGGCGGTGGGCGACCTGGAGCTGCCCCTGGCCCGGCTGAGCACCGGTCAGGGCAGCCCCCGCGATCTGGCGGCGCTGGCCCCCGGCCTGCAGGCCCTGGACGGGGTGGTGGAGGCGGCGGCGGCCCTGGGCTGGGAGGGGCCGCCCCCGGCCGCGCGGGCCGCCTGGCGGGAGGCGGCCGCGCTGCTGAACCGCCTGCTGGAGCGGCCGGCCGGGGACTGGGAGGAGGGGGGGATCCTGCGCCCCGGCTCCGACCCCGAGGTGGACCGGCTGCGGGAGGCGATCGAGCGCCGGCAGGCGGCGCTGGTGGAACTGGAGGCCCGCGAACGCGTCCGGTTGGGGCTCAAGGGGCTCAAGGTGGGCTACCACCGCACCTTCGGCTACTACTGGGAGGTTCCCCGCAGCCAGGCGAGGGCGGTGCCGCAGGAGTGGCTGCGCCGTCAGGGGCTGGTCAATGCGGAACGCTTCACCTCCCCCGAGCTGATCCAGCTGGCGGACGCCATCCAGCAGGGGACCCTGGAGCTGGTGCGGCGGGAGCGGGAGGCGGCGGTGGCGGTGCGGGACGGGGTGCTGGAGCGGGCTGAAGCCCTCCGCCAGGCGGCGGCCTGGGTGGCAGAGGTGGACGCCTGGGCGGCGGCGGCGGAGGCGGCGGCCCGCCACGGCTGGGTGGCCGTGGAATGGGACCCCGCTGCCATCCGGGTGGAGGACCTGCGCCATCCGGTGCTGGAAACCCTGATCCCGGATTATGTACCCAGCGACCTGATCCTGGAGGAGCCGGTCAAGGCCGCGGTACTGACCGGTCCCAACATGGGGGGCAAGTCCACCTACATGCGGGCCCTGGCCCTTAATGTGGTCCTCGCCCAGGCGGTGGGCATGGCCGCGGCGCGCCGGGCGCGTCTGCCGATCTTCGACGGGGTCTACGTGCGCATGGGGGCCGGGGACGACCTGCTGCGCGGGCAGAGCACCTTCATGGTGGAGATGGAGGAGGTGGCGGCCATCCTGCGGCAGGCCGGCCCCCGGAGCCTGGTGCTGCTGGACGAGCTGGGCCGCGGCACCTCCACCTACGACGGCCTGGCCATTGCCTGGGCCGTACTGGAACGGCTGGCCCGCGAGGAGGGGCCCTGGACCTGCTTTGCCACCCACTACCACGAGCTTACCGCCCTGGCCGGCCTGCGGCCGGTCCGCAACCTGGCGGTGGAGGTAGCGGAGACGGGCGGGGGACCGGTCTTCACCCATCGGGTGCGGGAGGGTACCGGTGACCGTTCCTACGGGCTGGAGGTGGCGCGCCAGGCCGGGCTGCCGGCGGCAGTGGTGGCGCGGGCCGAACGGCTGCTCAAGGACTGGGAGCGTCAGGGCCGGCCCCAGCCCCCGGAACGGGGCGGCCAACTGACCTGGTTTGAGGCCGAGCCGCTCAGCACCGAGGTTCTGGCCACCCTCGCCCGCCTCGACCTGGACAGCCTTTCCCCCCGGGAGGCCTGGGAATGGCTGGCAGACTGGAAGCGGCGACTGAGCGCCGCCCGCACCGCGCAGGGCTGAAAGGGGGGCGGGCATGGGACGGATCCGGCAGCTGGATGCAGGCCTGGTCAACCAGATCGCCGCTGGGGAAGTGGTGGAGCGGCCGGCAGCGGCGGTGAAGGAGCTGGTCGAGAACAGCCTCGACGCCGGGGCCGCCAGCATTACGGTACGGGTCGGCGACCCCTGCTGGGTGCGGCTCGAGGTCCAGGACGACGGCGAGGGCATCCTCGCCGAGGACCTGCCCCTGGCCGTGGCCCGGCACGCCACCTCCAAGGTGCGGGTCGCGGACGACCTTTTGGCCTGCACCAGCCTGGGCTTCCGGGGCGAAGCCCTGGCTGCCATCGGGGCGGTCGCCCGCCTGACCGTCCGCTCCCGCCCCCCGCAGGCCCCCGCCGGGGCCGTGCTGACGGTGGCCTACGGAGAGGCGGGCTCCCCGGCCCCTGCGGCTATGGGACCCGGCACCCGGGTGACGGTGGAGGACCTGTTCGGGCGGCTGCCGGCGCGGGCCAAGTACCTCCGGAGCCCCTCCGCGGAGTATGCCGCCGTACACCAGGTGGTGGCCCGCTATGCGGTAGGCCACTACCGGGTACGGTTCCGGCTGCTGCGCGGGGACCCGGGGGCCGAGCGGGAGGAGCTCGCCACCCAGGGCGGGGAGGACCCCCGCGCCGCCCTCCTGGCGGTTTTCGGCACCGAGGTGGCGGACCGGCTCCTGCCGCTGGCCTCCGAAGCCGGCGAGGGGGACGGGATTACGGTCTCCGGTTTCGTCCTGCCCGCGGATCTGCACCGTCCCCACCGCCGCTGGCAAGGCCTCTACCTGAACGGCCGCCCGGTGGCCAACTGGACGCTACGCCAGGCGGTGGAGGAGGCCTTCCGGCCCCAGGTCCCTGAGGGGCGCCATCCCGGCTTCTGGCTGTGGGTCACCCTCGACCCGGCCCGGGTGGACCCCAACGTCCACCCGGCCAAGCTGGAGGTGCGGGTGGACGGGGAGCGACTGGTGGCGGGCCGCCTCTACCGGGCCGTCGCTGCCGCCCTGGCCGGTTCCAGCCCTGCCGTGCCCCTGTGGCAGCCGGTGTTCCCGACTTCCGCTCCCGACCCGGCGCCGGCCGTCGCCCGCGAGGCCCCTGTGCCGGCCGTCCCCGGTCCCGTGCCGGCCCCGCCGGCGCGGGAGCCGGCCGCCCCCCTCCGGGAGGCGGTGGCGGACCTGGTGCCGTTGGCCCAATGGCAGGCCAAATACATCATCGCCCAGGGGCCAGACGGTCTCTATCTCATCGACCAGCACGCCGCCCATGAGCGGGTCTACTACGAGCACTTCCGGCGCCTGGCCCGGGAGGCCCGTCTGGCTCAGCCCCTGCTGCTGCCCTGGACGGTGAGCCTGAGCCCGGAGCAGTGGGCGGCCTACGAGGCCCTCAAGGACGGACTGCTGCCGGAATGGGGCTTTGCGGTGGACGCCCTGGGCGGGCGCACCCTGGCGGTGCGGGCGATTCCCCGCGGCTGGGGCGAGGTACGGGCGGATACCTTCACCGCCCTGCTCGATGCCTACCATCAGGGCGGCTTCGGGCCCGGGCACAGCTGGGACGGTCCGGATCAGGGCGCCCTGGCCATGGCGGCCTGCAAGGCCGCGGTGAAGGCCTACCGCGGGCTCAGGCGGGAGGAGATGGGGGCCCTGCTGGCGGCCCTGGCCGCCACCGCCGACCCGCGGTCGTGCCCCCACGGGCGTCCGACCATGCTGCGCCTCACCCTGGAGGAGGTGGACCGCCGCTTTGGCCGCTCCTCCTGAGCGCCCGGGGCCGGTGGTGGTGCTGGCGGGCCCCACCGCGGCAGGCAAGACCGCCTTAAGCCTGGCCTTGGCCCGGGTGCTGCCGGTGGAGATTGTTTCAGCCGATTCCGCCGCCGTCTACCGGGGATTGGACATCGGCACCGCCAAGCCCTCTGCCGCCGACCGCGCCCGGGTACCCCATCATCTGGTGGATGTGGCGGATCCCCGGGAACCCTTCTCGGTGGCTGACTACCAGCGGCTGGGCCGCCTGGCGTTGGATGACATCCTGGTCCGCGGCCGTATCCCCCTGGTCGTGGGGGGAAGCGGGCTCTGGATCCGGGCTCTGCTCTGGGATTACCGCTTTCCGCCCGAGGAGCCGGAGCGCCTGGCCTGGCGGCGCCGGGTGGAAGAGTTCGCCGAGCGGTGGGGCTGGGAACGGGTCCGCCGGCTGGCGCTGCTGGCCGACCCCGGGGCGGCGGGCATCCATCCCGCCGACCACCGGCGCCTGTCCCGCGTGCTGGAGGTGTTCTGGGGGACGGGGGAGGTCCCGGCGCGCAGCCGGGGGGAGGCCCGGTACCGGGTGGTCTTCTGGGTGCTGACCCGGCCGCGGGCCGAATTGCGCCGGCGCATTGCCGAACGGGCGGCAGCCCAGCTGGCGGCCGGCCTGCAGGCGGAAACCGCGGCCCTGCTGACGGCAGGGGTACCGCCGCGGGCGCAAAGCCTCACCGCTCTCGGCTACCGGGAATGCGTCGACTGGCTCTACGGCCGGCTGGCGGATGCCGAACTGCTGCCGGTGCTCATCCGCCACACCGCCCGCTATGCCAAGCGCCAGCTGACCTGGTTCCGGGCTGAGCCCGACGCGCGCTGGCTCGACCTGTCCCGGCTGGACCCGGAGGAAGCGGTGGCCCGGATCGCGGCCTCGGTGCACCCGGCCCCCGGCTTCCGGGCGTAGCCGGTTCACCGGGCGAAGACCTGCTGGCCGATTTCGGCCACCACCGGCAGGTCGCGCATCCAGGTGGAGGCAGTCAGGGCTGGATTGTAGAAGTAGAGCGCGCCCGGGACCGGGTCCCAGCCTGCGGCCGCCGCCTTGGCCGCCAGCAGGGCGGACGGGCCGGGCGGGGCCCAGAAGGTCCCGTTGCTCACCGACTCAAACTGGCCGGGGGCAAAAATGACCTGGGAGACGGTCTTAGGATACCCCGGGGCGTGCAGGCGATTGAGCACCACCGCGCCTACCGCTACCTGCCCCAGGAAGGGCTGATCCCCGGCCTCGGCCTGGATGAGGTGGGCCAGCAGCAGGATGTCCCGCGCGTCCAGCCCCGGCGCGGCCGGCAGCCCGCGCGCGGGCAGGGCCGGAGGCGGATCCGGGGCGGGCGGAATGGTGTACACGGGATCGGGCACCTGACCGGTGTAGGGGATGGTCAACACCTGGCCGGGGGTGAGCTGATCGCTGGTCAGGCCGTTGATGTGCCAGAGCAGGAGGAGGGGCACGTGAAACCGCCGGGCGATGGCGGGCAGGGTGTCCCCTGCCTGCACCGTGTATTCCTCCGGGATCACCAGGTCGCGCCCGGCCTCGATGACCGTGCCGGCGGTCACGTGGTTGACGGCCTCCAGAGCGGTCAGGGGCACGTGAAACCGCCGGCTGAGTCCCCACAAGGTATCACCCCAGCGGATCCGGTACAGGCGGCCGGCGGGTGGGGGCGGGGCGGCAGCCGGGACGGTGCCGGCCCGGTGCACGAGGTCCACGGCGATATAGCCGCCCTCCAGCTGCCCCGGCAGGGGGGAAACCGGGCGCCGGGTCTGGGCTGCCGGGCCGGGGCCGCCGGCACCCGCAGCCGGGGAGGAGGACGGTGGGACCGCCGGCCCCGAGGAGGCCACGCTCATCAGCATCGACCCCAGGGCCAGGAGCACGGGGGCCCGCATCCGCACCCCCTCCGGGTCCCGGGGGCCGGCAGCGGAGAGCGGGACCGGTGCCGTGCGGGAGGCATAGTGGTCGGCCATGGCACACCCCTTTCCCGGTCCCGGCCTGTCCGGGGACGGGCGGACCGGTGGCTGGCTGTGGGAACAGGGTATGCGGCAGCCGGGGCAAAATTGCCCAGAACTGGGACGCGTCCGCAGTCCGGCCTCGGGGCGGGACGGGCGCCCAATCCATGTTAAAATCGGGGTATCCCATGGCACGGGCCCGCCGGAACCCCCGGGGGCCCCTAAAAGGAGCATAGGCGTTGCAAATCGGCATTATCGCCCGCTACGGGACGGAATGGAATCTGGGGGATGTGGAACCGGTCACCCTGGGTGAGGGCAATACCCCCCTGGTGCCCCTACCGCACCTCCCCGGGGAACCGGAAGTGTGGGTCAAGGTGGAGGGACAGAACCCTACCGGATCCTTCAAGGACCGCGGCATGACGGTGGCGGTCACCATGGCGCGGGCGGCCGGCAAGCGGGTGGTGATCTGCGCCTCCACCGGCAACACCTCGGCCTCGGCCGCAGCCTACGGGGCCCGGGCGGGTCTGACCGCCCTGGTGGTGGTCCCCGAGGGACAGATCGCCCCCGGCAAAATGCTGCAGGCTCAGATGTACGGGGCCCGCATTGTGGAGGTGGAAGGCCGCTTCGACCGGGCACTGGCGCTGGTGCGGGAGGCGGTGGCCACCCATCCGGAATGGGAACTGGTCAATTCCATCAACCCGTACCGTATCCTGGGTCAGGAATCGGCCGCTTATGAAGTGGTGGATGCCCTGGAAGGGGCGCCGGACTGGCTGCTGCTGCCGGTCGGCAATGCCGGCAACATCACCGCCTATTTCCGCGGTTTCCGGCGGCGGGGCCGGGGGCTGCCCAGACTGGTGGGGGTCCAGGCGGAGGGGGCCGCCGCCATGGTCCTGGGGCGCGACCTTGAGCATCCCCAGACGGTGGCCAGCGCTATCCAGATCGGCAAGCCCGCCAGCCGCGCCTACGCGCAGGAGGCGATGGAAACCAGCGGCGGCCGCTTCCTGGCCGTGAGCGATTCCGCCATTCTGGAGGCCCAGCAGGCCCTGGCCCGCCAGGGTATTTTCGTGGAGCCGGCCTCGGCGGCCCCGTACGCCGGCTACCGGCTGCTGGCCGCGCAAGGGGTGTTCCGGCCCTCGGAGCGGGTGGTGCTGGTGGTGACCGGCAATGGGCTCAAGGACCCGGCCACCGCGCTGGCCCACAACCCCATCCGCAGCGTACGCTGGGACGGCGCCGACCTGGCGCGGCTGGAGGCGCTGATATAACCCCATGGACAGCCCGACTGCGGTCCGCATCGCGGTGCCCGCCACCTCCGCCAATCTGGGCCCCGGGTTCGACACCCTGGGCCTGGCCATCAACCTGTGGCTGGAGGTCGTCTGGGAACCGGCTCCCCAGACCCATGTCCACGTGCTGGGCGAAGGCGCCGGGGATCTGCCCAATGATACCAGCAACCTGATTTACCAGGTGGCGGCCGGGGTGCTGGACCGCCTGCGCCGGCAGCCGCCGCCGGGGGGGCGCCTGACCATCCAGAACCGCATCCCGGTCTCCCGGGGCCTGGGCTCCAGTGCGGCCGCCGTGGTTGCCGGGGTGATTCTGGGCCACCACTGGGCGGGGGAACCGTTGGACGCCCAGCGCTGCCTGGAGTGGGCATGGCCCTATGAGGGCCACATGGATAATGTTGCTCCCGCTATCGTCGGCGGCGTGACCCTGGTCTGGCAGGGGGAGGACACCCAGGGCTACCGCCGGCTGGATGCCCCACCCTTCCCCATTGTGCTGGCGGTGCCGGACTTCAAGGTGTCCACCCGCCGGGCGCGGGACATCCTGCCCCCTTGGGTCTCGCGCAGCGATGCGGTGTTCAATGCCCAGCGGGTGGGCCTGTGGGTCTACGCGCTGGCCCGCCATGACTGGGACGTGCTGCGCTGGGCAGCGGAGGACCGCCTGCACCAGGCCGCCCGCTCCCCCCTGATTCCCGGCCTCAAGAGCGTGTTGCGGGCAGCGCAGGCGGAAGGGGCTAAGATGGCCACCCTGTCCGGGTCCGGGTCCACTGTGCTGGCGCTGGTGGACGGGGAGCATGTGGTGCGGGTGGCGGAAGTAATGGGCGAGCAGTTCCGGGCCTACGGCATCCGGGCCCGCATCCTGGTCACCCGCGCCTCCCCCAAAGGGGCGAGCCCCCTCCAGGAACCGCCTTCCCCGCCGGCCGACGATCCCCCGGCCCCGGCTGCTGCGCTTGGGCCGGCCGGTCCCCTAGCCGGCCGGATCTTTTCCCCTCCCGCCTGCATATCCATAGGGGGAACGCACGCAGGGAGGGGGCAGCGGCATGGCGGAACGGTATCCCCCCATGGCCCCCGGGCGCGAGGAGGCCGGCGGCCCCGGCAGTCCGGAGGAAGTCTTCCGGTGGCTGGAGGCAGGCCGGCTGCCGGCCTCGGCCGCGGTGCGGCGGCTGCGGGACCTCGACCCGCGCACCGCTCCCCGGCGGGCGCTGGAGGGGACGGAGGACAGCGTGGAGGCGGTGCTGGCCGAACTCGATCGCCTGGTGGGCCTGGACGAGGTCAAACGCCTGGCGCGGGAACTGACCGCGTTCGTGGAGGTCCAGCGGGTGCGCAGCGCCCGCGGTCTGGCGGCGCAGCCGCAGGTCCTGCACATGATCTTCCGGGGGGCCCCAGGCACCGGCAAGACCACGGTGGCTCGCCTGTTCGGGCGCCTGTTCCAGGCCTTGGGGGTGCTGCCGCGCGGGCACCTGGTGGAGGTGGAACGGGCCGACCTGGTGGGGGAGTATATCGGGCATACCGCCCAGAAGACCCGCGAGATGGTGAAACGTGCCCTGGGCGGCGTGCTGTTCGTGGACGAGGCCTACTCCCTGGCCCGGGGGGGCGAAAAGGACTTCGGACGCGAGGCCACCGATGTGCTGGTCAAGGCCATGGAGGACCATCGGGGGGAATTTCTGGTCATCCTGGCTGGGTATTCGGCGGAGATGGAGTACTTCCTCGGCACCAATCCCGGCCTGCGTTCCCGTTTTGCGATCCACCTCACCTTTCCCGAGTATTCCGCCCGCGAACTGGTGGCCATTGCCGCCCGGATGGTTGGGGAACGCCAGTACCGGCTGACCCCCGAAGCCGAGGAGCGGCTGCTGGCCCGCCTGGAGGGCGCCCGCGGCGGGTTGCACCCCTACGCCGGCAACGCCCGTCTCATCCGCAACTGGGTGGAGGCCGCCATCCGGCGGCAGGCGGTGCGGCTCGCCGGCAGCGGGCACCTGGACACCCTCTCCCGGGAGGCGCTCATGACCCTGACCTGGGCCGACTTCGAGGGGAGCCTCTGAGGTGGAGGCGGCGGTGGTGGGACGCCCCAACACGGGCAAGACCCTGTTTGTGCTGAATTTCGCCGCCTACCTGGGGCTGGCCACCGTGGCGGTGGACGTGGTGGACAGCGACGGGCGGGTCAGCCGGCGGCAGTGGCCGGTGGCCCGGGCCCGCCGGCAGTGGGTTTCCCCGTTGCCCCACCGCACCCTGCACCTGCAGCGCATCCGGCTGCCGGTGGCGGCGGGCAAGGTGCGGCGGGAGCTGGTCCTCATCGACAGCCCTGGGGTGCTGGACGGTATCCCGGCCGCGGAGGCGGTGCGGCATGCCATGGCCTTGACCCTGGAGACCGTCACCCACAGCAGCCTCATCCTGCACCTGGTGGATGCCAGCCGGGCGGAGGCGGCGGTGGGCCCCTTCGACCGCGAGCTGGCCGCGTATGCCCCCCTGGTAGGGGCGTACGCGGTCCTGGCCAACAAGATGGACCTGCCGGCCGCCCAGGCGGGCCTGGCCCGGGTGCGGCGCCTGCTGCCGGCCCCGGTGTTGATTCCCCTGTCGGCGCGTACCGGCCGCGGCTTCCGGGAGGTGAAGGCCTTTGTCTTCCGGCATTGGGCCTGATCTCCTGCACGTTCTGGCGGTGATCCTCACCGGGGGGGCCATCAAGCTGGCGGATGACGAGGCCGACACCGTCCCGGATGCCGCCGCCGGCCGGCCCAACCTGGTACTGCTGGCGGGGGGGCGCGGCCTCACCGCCTATGCCGGGATGGCCCTGGCCCTGGCCGGCAGGCTGGACGCGGGCTGGACCCTCGGCCTGTTCGCCGCCGCCTACGCGGCCGGCATGTTCGCGCACCCGCGCGACCGCCTGCCCAGCGGCCTCGCCGCCTGGCAGGAGTCGGCCCTGGTCCTGGCCGGGACGGCCTGGCTGGTGCGGGGGGTGCTGGCGGCGGCACTGGCGGTGGTCCTGGCGGTGCAATGGGTGGACAACGAGGTCGACGGCCGGGACGGCCGTCCGCCGGGTTCCTGGCGGGCCCGGGCGCTGGGGGCGGGGGCCTTGGCCTGGGCCGCCGCCCTGAGCCCGCTCATGCTGGGGGCGGCCCTCCTGACCTGGGGGGCGTTCACCTGGGGACTGAAGGGGAGGCGGTTCCGGAGGGGGGCCCCGGCGTGGGAATAGGGGAGTGCGGGCCGGTGCTTCCGGCCTCCTGGCGGGCGCTGCTGGAGGCCATCGGGACGGGGGGGGCCCTGCTAGGGCTGGGTGCGGCCTGGGGATACGGACGCGGGCTCCGGCACGGACGGCAGCAGGGACGGGCGCAGGCGCCCCTGGACCTGCGCCGGCATCTCCTGCAGGAGGGCCGCTGTCCGCTGTGCGGCGCGGCGGCCGCGCCCGGGCCTAGGCATCCGGAAAATGAATCCGCCGGGCCGGTTCCGCCTGCAGTTCATCCAAAAGCCCCGCCACCACCCGCAGAGCCGCCAGCAGGTCGCTAATCGCCCCCGCCTGGCTGTCGGGCACTTCGCCCAGGCTGTTGAAGAAGCGCACGAAGGCGGCGAAGATGCACTTCAGCTCATAGACCGGCAGCAGAAAATACCCGTCCTCCCCCGGACTGGGTGCCGCGGTGATGGGCATCAGCCGGCGGACCCCGCGCTGGAGGTCGACCGCCTCGGGGTAGTCACGCAGGCAGCGGCGGCCGGCATCATGCAGGGTTGCCAGCACACGCCCGGAAACGAAGCACCACGCGGTACGGGTCGTCAGCATGGCTTTCACCCCTTCGCAAGGCCCCATGGTACCCGGGCGGCGGCCGGCGCGACCGCCGGGTCCGGCAGCCCGGGGCCGGCCCTCCCGTTTCCAGTATAGTCCTTCCGGGAAGCGGACGGGAAAGGGGCAGGCGGCGCCGGGACCGCTCAGGCCTATGGTATAATGCCCCACGTCCGTACAGTACGTGCGAAGCAGGAGGACCGGGGTGCAGGGGATGCGGCAGGGGCTCCTGGCCACGGTGGAGCCCTGGTGGGCGGCGGTGGACCAGGTGGTGATGGAGAACAGCCGGCGGGTGATGGAGGCCTTCGCCGCGTCCGGGTTGGCGGCCCCGGACCTGATGGGCAGTTGGGGGTACGGTTACGACGACCGCGGCCGGGCGGCCCTGGAGCGGATTTGGGCGGCGGTCTTCGGGGGGGAGGCGGCCCTGGTGCGGCCGCAATGGGCCTCGGGGACCCATGTGCTGGCCACGGTACTGCGGGCGCTGCTCGGCCCCGGCGACCGCTTAGCGCTGGCAGGGGGCCCGGTCTACGACACCCTGGAACCGCTGTTGTTCGATGCGGCGCATCCGCTCAGCCTGCCGGCGCGGGGGGTGCAGGTGGAACAGTGGGACACCGACGACCGCGGCCGGCCGGTGCCGCCGGCCGGTTTCCGGGGACCGCGGCCGCGGGTGGTCTATCTGCAGCGGTCCCGCGGGTATCAGGCCCGGCCCTCCTGGGGGGAGGAGGAGTGCCGCCCGGTGCTCGACTGGGCCCGGGAGGCGGGGGCCTGGACCGTGGTGGACAACTGCTACGGGGAGTTTACCGGCACCCGGGAACCTCCGGCCTGGGGGGCGGACCTGGCGGCCGGGAGCCTGCTCAAGAATCCCGGCGGCGGCATCGCCCCCACCGGCGGCTATGTGACCGGCCGCCGCGAGCTGGTGGAGCGGGTGGCGGAGGGGCTGACCGCCCCCGGGCTGGGGGGCGAGGTGGGCCCGACCGGATCCGTGTTGCGCCTGATGCTGCAGGGGCTGTTTTATGCGCCCCTGGCGGTGGGGGAGGCGCTGAAAGGGACCATCTACGCCGCCGCCCTCTTCCGGGAAGCCGGGTTTGCGGTGGATCCCGAACCCGAGCGCTGGCCCCGGCACGACATCGTCGTCGCGATCCGGTTGGGGGATCCGGACCGGGTGGCCCGCTTCTGCCGGGCGGTGCAACGCTGGTCGCCGGTGGATGCGGGGGCGGTGCCCACCGGTTGGGACATGCCCGGCTATCGGGATGCGGTCATCATGGCTGCGGGGGGGTTCGTGCCCGGCGGGTCCCTGGAATTGTCCTGCGATGCCCCCTTGCGGCCGCCGTATTGGGTCTACCTGCAGGGCGGGGTCAACCGCTGGCACACGGTGCTGGCGGCGGAAGCCGCCCTGGCGGCGGTGCAGGCGGAGGCCTAATAGCCGCGCAGCAACCCGATCACCCGGCCCAGTACCTTGAGGTCGGGAGCGAACAGGGGCTGGTAGCGCGGATTGGCGGGCATCAGCCAGGGACCTTCGCGGGTGAGGTGCAGCCGTTTGACGGTGGCCTCGTTCTCCAGGAGGGCGATGATGATGTCCCCTTCGTCCGCTGCCGGCTGCGCCTGGACCACCACCAGGTCGCCGTCCAGGATGCCGGCCTCCTGCATGGAGTCCCCCATCACGCGCAGCAGGAAGTCGGGCCGGCCGTGGAAGAGGTGGCGGGGAACGGCCAGGTGATCCTCCACCTGCTCCTGGGCCAGAATAGGCACACCGGCCGTAATGCGCCCCAGCAGGGGCACCAGGGCCACCTCCGCTCCCGCCGGCCCGCCAGCCCGCCCGGGGTCGAGCTGCCAGGCGCGCCGTTTGGACGGCTGATGGGTGAGGCGGCCGCCGGCTTCCAGGATGCGGAGGTGGCGGAAGACGCTGGCGGAGGAGCGCAGCCCCACGGCCGCCCCGATTTCCCGAACGGAAGGGGGATACCCGTGGCTTTGAATGTGTTCTTCGATATAGGCCAGGATCTGTTCCCGTCTGTCGGATCGCCGGGCCATGGCCGCCTCCTTGTACGCAGGCGCGGTTTCCCCTTCATCTTACCATGATCCCGCCGGGGGCACGCGCTGCGGGCAGCCGGCCGGCGGCCGCCGCGGCCGGGGTCGCCTGGCTGGCGGCGGGCAGCCTGGCGGTGTACCTGCCGGCCCGGCCGGCCGCGGTGCCGGTGGCCGGCACCTTCACCTGGCTGGCCCTGGCCGTGCTGGCCGCCTGGCTGGGCAACCGGTGGTGGGCCGGGGCGGCAGGCGGGGTGGCGCTCGCCGTCCTGCGGGGCGGGGCAGGGCATTGGACGCCGGCGGCCTGGGCGGCGGGCCTGCTGGCCCTGCCCGCCCTGACCGTCACCGCCGCAGTGCTGCGGGCGCCCCGGACCGGCGGCCCCGGTCCGTGGGAGGCAGTGCTGCCGCCGGCCCTGCTGCTGGATCTGGGCTTGGCCCTGGCCCTGGCGGCGCCGCTGGGGCCGCGGCCGCCCGGGCCCCTCGCCCTGGGGCTGCTCTACGCCCTCACGCCGGTGGCCGAGGCCGGCTTCGGTGCCATGGTCCTGGCCCGGCATCAGGGGCTAGGGGATTTCCTGCGCACCGGCTACCGCCTGCAGCCGGCAGGCCCCCTCATCCGGGCAGGGGTGTGGAACGGGCTCGGTGTGCTGGCGCTCACGGCCGGACTCACCGCCCTCGAGGAGGCGTGGCACCGGTTCCGGGTGGTGTCGGACAATCCGTTTGTGTATGAACGCAGCCTGGGCAGCCATCCGGTGGCCACAATCCTGGTGGCCCTGGCGGCGGTGGTGGGGGCGCCGCTGGCGGAGGAGGCCCTCTTCCGGGGGATCCTCTACGGGGTGTGGCGGGAGTACTTCCCGCGCCCCGTAGCGTCGGCCGCTGCGGCAGCCGTCTTTGCCCTCATGCACCGCAACCTGTCCCTCCTGGTGCCCCTCTGGGCGGCCGGCTGGTGGTTCAACCGGTTGTACGAGCGCTCCCGGTCCCTCATCCCCTCTACCGTGGCCCACGCCACCCTCAACGGGGTGGCGGTGCTGCTGGCGCTGGGCGCGATGGGCCGGCTGTAGTGGGGTTCCCTGACGGCGGAAAGGCAGGTGGCAGCATGACCCGGAACCGGCGGTTTCTGGCCGGACTGCCGGCGGATGCGGCCCTGGCGGCGGCGGCACGGACCGTGCTGGAGACCGTCTGGATCCGGCATCCGGAGGAGGCCCTGGCCCTCGGCATCCACGACGGGGATCCGGTGTGGCCCTCCGTCGATGCGGCCGGCGTCAGCCGGGACCTGCGGACCCTGCGCGGGCTGCGGCGACGGCTCGAGGCCTTCCCCCCCACGGCAGACGTGCGGACGCTGCGCCGCCGGCTGGAGACGGAGATTGACGACCTGGAGGCCCAGCGGCCCTTTGCTCGCGACCCGGGCTTTTACAACGCCCTCATTGCCGGCACCCTGCTGGCGGAGGTGCGCCGGCCGCTGCCCGACCCGGCTGCGCGTGCCGGGCGTCTGGCGGCCTGGCTGGAGGGGGTCCCCGGCCTGCTGGGGGATGCCCGCCGGGCGCTGGAGGACCCGCCCGCCCTGCTGGTGGACCTGGCCCGCCGGCAGTTCGCGGACACCCTGCCCTGGCTGACCGGGGAGCTGCCTACCGCCTGGACGGCGGCCCCCGCCCCGCACCGCCGGCGGGCGGAGGCGGCCGCCGCGGCGGCGGCGGAGGCCTACCGGGCCTTCCTCAGCTTTCTGGAGGCGGACCTCGGCCCGCGGGCGCGGGGACCGCTGGCGTGGGGGGCCGGGCGTCTGGCCCGCCGGCTGGCGGTGACGGAGGACCTGGCGGAACCGCTGGAGCAGCTGGCCGCACGGGGCTGGGCGGAACTGGCCCGCCTGGAGGCGGAACGGGAGCGGGCCGTGGCCCAGCTGGTCCCCGGCGGCGACCTGGACGCGGCGCGGGCCCGTCTGGCCGCGGAGCGGCCCTCGCCCGCCGGGCTGCCGGCGGCGGCCGCGGCGGCCGTGGAGCGCCTGCAGACGTTCTGCCGGGAACGGCGCCTGCTGACCCTGCCCCCGGATCCCCCGCCGGTGGTGGTGGAAAGCCCGGGATTCCTGCGGGCGGTGACCATGGCCTCTCTCGACCCGCCCGGTCCCTTCGAGGAAGGCGACCCCACCGCCTATTTCCAGGTCACGCTGCCCGACCCCGGCTGGGACGCGGGCAGTACGGCGGCCTACCTGAGCGGGTTCTCCCCCTGGAGCCTGGCCGTCATCGCCGCCCACGAGGCCTACCCGGGCCACTTCGTGCAGCTGGCCCGCCTGCGCCGGGCGGGCGGCAGCATCCGGCAGGCGGTGTGGTCCTGGGCCTTTGTGGAGGGCTGGGCCCACTATACCGAGGAACTGGTCCGCGAGCAGGGCCTGGGCGGATCCGACCCGCGCCTTGACCTGGCCTGGGTCCTGGAGGCGCTGGAGCGGGTCGGCCGGCTGCTGGCAGCGGTGCATCTGCATACCGGCGCCTGGAGCCCGGCGGAAACGGAGGCCTTCTTCCGGCAGCATTGCGGGCTCACCGCCCCGGCGGCCCGTCGCGAGACCTGGCGGGGAGCCCAGGACCCGCTCTACCTGGTCTACACCTGGGGGAAGCTGGAGATTCTGCGGCTGCGGGAGCAGGCCCGGCAGCGGCAAGGGGCGGCCTTCTCCCTGGCCGCCTTCCATGATACGGTGCTGGGGACCGGGGCGCCCAGCCTGCCGGTGCTGGCGGCGCTGCTGGAAAGCGGGGGGACCGCCCCCGGGACAGATGGGGAGGCGTAAAGGCCATGGCGGAAACATTGGAGTCCATTTTCGCCGATATCCGCAGCCGCGTGCTGCGGAAACCGCCGGCAGTGCGGGCGGGGGCGGCGGCGACCTACCGCTTTGAGATTACCGGCGAAGGCGGGGGGGTCATGACCTTGGTCGTAGAGGCCGGGGGGGCCGAGGTGGAGACGGGGGGTGTGCGGCCGGCGGCGGTGCAGTTCCGGCTGTCCATGCAGGACCTGCGCGACCTGGCCGGCGGACGCATCCGGCCCTTCGGACTGGTGTTGAGCGGCCGGCTCAAGATTACCGGCAACCTAAGCCTGGCCATGCGCCTGGGGGACATCCTGAAGCCGGAATAGCTCAGGATGCGTCGGCGCTGACGTAGATGTACCAGCCGCTTTCATAGGCGGCCAGCAGCTGGTGGCGTCCGATGGCCTCCAGGATGAGCGGGGTCTGGTGGCGCACCGCGGGTGGCGGTGCAATCACCCGCCAGCTGCGATGGCCGGGGCCCATCCGATAGAGGGTGCCGCTGGGGGATCCGTAAAACAGGCTGCCGTCGGGGGCCGCCGCCAGGGTCCCTGCCCCGGGGGTGCCGTGCACCCCCGGCACCGGCCACAGCTGCCAGCCTTCCGCGCCGGGGGTCCAGCGGGCCAGCACCGGCCGGTCCAGGTTCAGCAAGGCGGTGACGGTGCCGCGGGGGGAGACGGTCAGGGTGGAGGGCGGCATGCCCGGCACGGGCAGGGGCGGCAGGGCGTGCCAGCGGCGGCCGCCGTCCCGGGTTACCAGCACTGGTCCCGGGCCGGGCCCGGTCACAGGCGCCAGGGCCGCTGCCAGGTTGCCGGGCCGGGCCGGATTGACCGCGTAGGCCGCCACCTCCCAACGGCGCGGATCCGGCGCCAGCAGGGCCGTAAACCGGCGGCCGTCCCGGCTGGTGGCCAGGGCGCCGTCCACCACCGCCCAGAAGCGTCTGCCGAGGGCCTCCAGGCCGCTGACCGGGACCGTCCCCTGCAGCCAGGGACGCCACGTGTGGCCTCCATCGGGGCTGACGTAGCCCGTGTCCAGTCCGGCCGGGGTCTCCTCCAGCAGCAGCACCCGGCGCGGGTCGGCCGGCAGGGCGGCAATGCTGGCGCTGAGGCCGGGGTCGGCAGGGGCGAAGGGGGCCGTCTGCCAGTACGCCGGCCGTCCCGCCTGCAGGCGGGTCCACTCCGAACCGGCGGCCAGATACACAAAGGGGCCGGCGGCGCTGAAGGCATTAAGGGCCCCCGCCCCGCCCGCCATCCACCGGCCGGCCCAGATGCCCCGCACCGGCGCGGCGGGGATAGGCCGGCCGGCCGCGACCGAACCCGTAAAGCCCCAGATGGGCGTGCCGGCGGCATTGAACGCGGTACCGCCCGTTACGCGGTGGTGCACATCGGTCTCCAGGGTGAGGTCGCTGGCTTCCTGGCCGTCGGGCAGGCGGAAGCGGCCGGCGAAGGCCAGGCTGAACCCGCTGGGGGCGGCCTGGGGATAGCGGGCGTAGACCGGGACCCAGGCCCGCACCGCTGAAGGCGGCACGTGGAGCCGGGCCACGGTCGCGCGCACCTGCGGGCTCAGGGAGGGAAGGGCGACCTGCAGGGTACCGGCCTCATGGCGGGGGACGCTGCGGGTCATCCGCCAGACCTGAATCCCGGCCATGAACACCATGGCCGCAGTGCTGGCGGTGAGCCAGCGACGGCGGTGCAGCTGCTGGCGGCGGACCTCCGCAATCGGATCCCAGGAGCGGTCCCAGTCAACCCCCAACCGGTGGAAGGCCCTGTCCAGGCTGACCTGGAGAAAGTCGTCCGGGCCGGGTTTCACAGCAGTCCCTCCCTCACCACCGGCTCCAGCAGCGGCTTCAGGTGCTGACGCGCCCGGTATAACCGCGTCTTCACCACCTGTTCCGAGACGTGCAGGGCTTCGGCGATGTCCTTGAGGGAGCGGTCCATGTAGTAGAAGAGCAGCACGCTTTGACGCTCCGGCAGCGGCAGCTGCAGGACCGCCTCCAGGACCGCCATTTCCTCCACCACCCGGTTGTCGTGCCGGTCGGCAAAGCCGGTCTCCAACAGGTCGGTGGGATCCTCGGGATGGCGGCGCTGGTATCGCAGACGATCCCGGCAAAGGTTGGTCAGGGTATGAAACAGCAGGGCGGGGGTGACACTCTCCGTCCCCTGGCGCCGGGCATGGCGCCACAGCCGGAGGAAGGCCTCCTGGGCCACATCCTCGGCCTCCTGCCGGTGGCGCAGGGAAGCGAACGCGTAACGGAAGGCACGGTCCCCGTACTGGTCGACAAACTCCCGGAACCAGGTTTCGCGTTCCACGTCCGGCGTACTCGTTGAACCCAGCCCCTTTGGCGGTCACCTGCCTAGCGGGGGCCCAAGCCCCTGCAATCTTTATTGTAAACGTTCCGGAACCGTCAGGGGTTACGATCCGGGGCCGGCTCCCGCGCCTTGCTATACTGGGGACGCCCGGGTGACATCCCGGCCCCCGGCAACGTTGTAACGGTGCGAGGGAAACCGAGGCGGCAGGCGCCGCGGCGGAAGGGCGGACAGCCACAATGGCAGGCAGGCGGACGCAACCGTGGGTGTGGTGGGCAGCCCTGCCGCTCCTGGCCGGATGCGGGGTGCCCGGCGGACGGGCCGCTTCCGGGCCCGCCGGGCGGCCTCCCGCCGCCGCCGTGGCGCGGCCGGTGCGTTCTGCACCGTCCCAGGCGGCCGTCTCCGCACCGGTGGGGCCGGCCCAGGTGATGGACGTGGCCATGGGCCCCTGGGGCCCCCTTACCCTGCAACGCCGGCGGGGCGCGGGCGCGGACCGCTGGACCCTGCGGCTGGGCCGCGGGCCCGGCGGCCGGGTCCTCCACCGCTGGACCATGCGCCGCCATCAACTCCGGATCGCCGGTCTGACCGGACCCGACGTCCTCCTGCTGGCCCGTCCCCTGCCGGGGACGGCCGCCGAGTGGCAGTTGTGGGCCGTGGACACCCGGACCGGTTTTGCCGCCCTGGCCGGGCGCTGGGACCCGGCCCAGGTCACCGCACCGCCGTTCGTGGCCTGGGGCGGAGTGGTGGTCATGTGGAACCCCGGAACCGCTCAGGCGACCGCGCTGGATCTCGCGGACGGGGCTACCGCCCGCATCTCGGGGGTGCCCTCCCCGGACGACCTCACCGCCGCTGCCGGCGGGTGGCCGCTGGTGGACGGCCGGCCGCTCACGCTGCCCTTCCTGCGCCCCCCGCGTCCGGCCCTGCCCCCGGGCTGGCGATGGTGGCCGGTCGCGGGTTGGGGCAGGCAAGGCCTGGCGCTGCCGGCGGGATGGGTTCCCGCCGGCCATGGCACCTTCCGGGAACCCCGCCTGGGGGGCACGGCGGTGGTCACCATCCGGCCGGCCGGCCCCGGGCATCCCCACCTAGATGCGGCCGCCGGTCTGCCGCCAGGCAGCGTCCGCTGGCTGGGGGACCACCGGGTGGAGCTTCAGGGCCGGCAGGGCCCGCTACTGACGATGGGGGTGCAGGTTCAGACCAATGCCGGCGACCGCTTCCGGCTGGTCCTGAGCGGCCCGCCGGGCGCCGCGCCCCTCTTCCGCGAGGTGCTGGCGCGGGCGCTGATCATGCCGTGAACGGGGAGGACGCGGCGATGGGCCTGAGCGGCACGGGGCCGGGGCTGGTGGATGCTCATGCCCACCTGGCCCGCCTGCCGGATCCGGAAGGCGCGTTGCGGCGGGCGGCCGCCGCCGGGGTCCGGGCGGTGCTGGCGGTGCTGGGCGAGGACGCCGGGGATGGGGCGGAGGCGGCGGTGCGGGCGGCGGGGTTGCCTTGGGCCGCCGCCCGCGGGATCCATCCGGAGCAGGACTGGGACGGGGCGGCCGGTGTGGCCGCCCTGGAGCGCGCACGACGGTTTGCTCCCGGCCCCGGGACGGCGGCCGTGGGGGAGGTGGGCCTTCCGTCCTACACGCCGGTGGGGGCCGCCGGCCGCCGCCGGGCAGCCGAGGCCTTCACCCGGCAGCTGGCGGTGGCGGAGGCGGCCGGGTTGCCGGTGGTGGTGCACGCGGTGCACGGGGCGGCCGATCCTGCCCGCCGCCAGCTCGCCGGCTTCCGGGTACGGGCCGTCTTCCATTGGTTGAAAGCGCCGCCGGAGGTGGTGGAGGCCATTGTGGCCGACGGGCATTGGGTGTCGGTGACGCCTGAGGTCGTCTGGCGGGAACGGGACCGGGCCCTGCTGGCGCACATTCCCCCCGACCGGATCCTGGCCGAAACCGACGCCCCCTGCGCCCATGACCCGGCCCGGCGGCAGCCGTCGGAACCGGCGGATGTGGCGGCGGTCTATGCCGCCCTGGCCGCCCTGCAGCCGGAGGTGGACTGGGTGGGGCGCCTGGCGGCGAATTACCGGGCCTGGCTGCTGGGGCCGGCCGCCCCGGGCGGCGGGTAGCGCCCCCGGGCGCCGGTGGCGGGAAATTTGCGCCCGCATCCCTTTCCCCCCGCCCGGTGTGGTATCATAACCTCGACGCTAGGGGTGCTCATGCGAGCTGAGAAGGATTGTGCAAACAATCCTACCCTTTGAACCTGATCTGGGTCATACCAGCGAAGGGAAGCGAGTCATTTGCTACCCAAGCGTTGCGGCTTGGGTTTTTTGTTGCCCGGCTGCAGGTTTCCATGGCATATCCATCCGGATCCCGGCCTCACCGGGTGCGGGGAGGAGGCAGCCCGATGTTCCGTCCCCGGTTGGTCGGGATGATCGACTGGCCGCGACGCCCCTCCGACTGGCTGGAGCGGGTCGCGGCGGCCGCGCCCGACCTCGACGCGGTCATCTTGCGGGCCAAGGCGCTAAGCGCCGGCCAACAGCTGCAGGTGGCGTCCCGGCTCTTGCAGGTACTCGCCGGCGGCCCGCCGCTGTTGGTGGCGGATCGGGCCGATGTGGCCCGGGCGGCCGGCACCGCTGGGGTGCACCTGCCCGGCGACGGGCTGCCGCCGGCGGCGGTCCGGGCCTGGTGGCCGTCGGCCCTTATCTCCGTCAGCGTGCATGTGCGGGACGGTCTGCACTATCCGCCCGCTGCCGACTGGGCGGTGCTGGGACACGCCTTTCCCACCCGCTCCAAGCCGGGGCTGGCACCGTTGGGGGAAGCCGGCGTGGCGCGAGCGGTTGCGGGCGCCCCGTTGCCGGTCCTGGCCATCGGCGGCATCACCCCGGATACGGTGCCCCGGCTGGCCACGGCCGGTCTGGCCGGGGTGGTGGTGGTGGACGCATTGTGGACCGCCCCCGACCCGCGCGCGGCCGCCCGTGCCCTGCGGGCAGCCCTGGCCGGCTGGGCGGCGGTCCCGAGGAAGGAGAACCCGCATGCGGCTTCGCATTAACGGGGAATGGCAGGACATTCCGGAGCCGGCCCCCGGTCCGCTGACGGTGGCGGCCCTGCTGGAAGCCCTGGGGGTATCCGGACGGGCGGTGGCGGTGTTGCACAACGGCACCCCCCTCGGCCGGGATCAGTTCGACGCGCGCCCCCTGGCCGCGGACGATGAGCTGGAGATCGTGCGATTTGTCGGCGGCGGTTAGCCGCCGCCCGCGCCGCGGCGGGGACGCGGCGGTGAGGCCCGGGGGTCCGGGTAGGAGAAGGAGGGGGAGATTCATGGCGGTGACCGATGCCGCAGTCGCGGCCGCATCCGATGTCCTGGAGGTGGGGTCGTACCGGTTCACCTCGCGTCTGTTTGTGGGGACCGGGAAGTATGCCACCCTGCCCCTGATGCGCGAGGCCATCGCGGCCTCGGGCAGCCAGCTGGTGACGGTCGCCCTGCGCCGGGTGGACCTGCATGCGCCCGATGAGGAGAACCTGTTCCACTTCCTGCCGGAGGGCATCCGTGTGCTGCCCAACACAGCCGGGGCCCGCACGGCGGCGGAAGCGGTCACCATTGCCGAGCTGGCACGGGCGGCGGGGCTGGGGGACCTGGTCAAACTGGAAATTATCGGCGACACCCCGCTGCTGTGGCCCGACGTCTACGAGACCCTGCAGGCCACCGAAACCCTGGTAGAGCGCGGGTTCACGGTCATGGTCTACACCACCCCCGATCCGGTGGTGGCCATGCGGCTAGAGGCGGCCGGCGCCCATGCCGTGATGCCGCTGGGTTCCCCCATCGGCTCCGGGCAGGGGGTGCTCGACGTGACCAGTGTCCGCCGCATCAAGGAACGGGTCCGGGTGCCGGTGGTGGTCGACGCCGGCATCGGCGTGCCCTCCGATGCCGCTCTGGCGATGGAGGCGGGCGCGGACGCGGTGCTCATCAATTCCGCCATCGCCCTGGCCGGGGACCCGGTGGCCATGGCCCGCGCCATGCGCTTGGCGGTGGAGGCGGGGCGCGCCGGGTTCCTGGCCGGGCGCATGCCCGCCCGCGAACTGGCCGCGCCGTCCTCTCCCGTCAGCGGGCAGATCGGGCAGTAGTCATGACCACCGTTGCCGGGGATCGGGAGCGCATCCGCCGCCTCTTGACCCTGCCCCAGGTGCGGCCGGCGCAGGCCCGGCGCCTGGCGGCCGCGCGGGTGGCCATCATCGGCATGGGCGGCCTCGGTAACGCCGCCGCCCAGTACCTGGCCGCCCAGGGGGTCGGTCAGCTGCTGCTCCTGGATCCTGATCGGGTGGAGGCCTCCAATCTGGGCCGGCAGGTACTGTTCGACCCCACCCAGGTCGGGCTGCCCAAGGTGGAGGCCGCGGCCGCCCGCCTGTCCCGCCAGAATCCGGCCTGCATGATCCGGCCGGTGGCCCGCGCCTTTACGGCCGTGGACGGCTTTGCCCCCGGGGAGGTGGACCTCATCCTGGACGGCACCGACAACGGGGCCACCCGGGAGGTGCTCAACCGGGTGGCGGTGGAGACCGGGATTCCGGTGATCTTCGCCGGGGCGGTCGGGTATGAGGCCCTGGTGTACGGGGTCGGGGCCGGGGGCCGGCCCTGCCTGCAGTGTGCGTTCGGGCCGGTGCAGGAGGCGGACCGGAGCTGCGCGCGGGACGGCATCCTGGGCCCGGTGGTGGGCCTGGCCGGGGTGCTGCAGGCGGTGGAGGCGCTCAAGGTGCTGCTGGAGGTCGGGGAACCGCCCTGGGGCCGTCTCTGGAGCTGGGACCTGTTCCACGACCACGCCCGGGTGGTGCGGATGCCCCCCCGGGAGGATTGTGCGGTCTGCGGGAGCCGGAGGGCCTCCCGCGGGCCGGAAACAAGGGGAGGCACCTATGCGGACATATGATGTGGTGGTAGTGGGCGGCGGCATCATCGGCCGCCTCAGCGCCTGGCGCCTGGCGGCGCGGGGCCTGCGAACCGCCATCCTGGAGCAGGGGGAGACCGGCGGGCAGGCGACTGCCGCCGCCGCCGGCATTCTTTCCCCCTCCGCCGAGGGGCTGGAGGCCGGAACGCTGTACCGGTTCATGCGCTGGAGCCTCGAGGAGACCCGGGCCCTGCGGGAGGAACTGGAGGCGGACGCCGCCCGCTCGCTGGGCTGGCGGCGGGAAGGGGTCCTGCAGACCGCGGTCACCCCCGAACGCCTGGATCTCCTGCGCCGGCGATTTGCCTGGCTGCGCGAGGAGGACCCTTCGGTCCGGTGGGTGGACGGGTCCGAGGCCCGGGAGCTGGAGCCGGCCCTGTCCTCCGCCACCTTGGGGGGCATCTGGGCCCCCGAAGAGTCACAGCTGTTGGCGGTTGCCTTCAGTGACGCCGCCGCCCGGGCGGCGGTGCGGCGGGGGGCGGACCTCATCCAGGGCGCTGTGGTGACGGCCCTGACCGTGCAGCGGGGCCGGGTCACTGGGGTGGAAAGCAGCGCCGGGCCGTTTGCCGCCGCGTATACCGTCCTGGCGGCGGGGGCCTGGAGCGGTCTGCTGGCTGCCGGGATCGGGTTGGCGCTGCCCCTAGAGCCGGTGAAAGGGCACATCCTGGCTCTGCAGCAGACGCGCCCCCTCTTCCGGAGCGTGGTATTCGGGGATGGCATCTATCTGGTGCCCAAGGATGACGGGCGCCTCATCGTGGGAGCCACGGAAGAGCGGGTCGGATTCGACAGCCGGGTGACGGCAGCCGGCCTGCTTCGGCTGCTGGAGCCCATGCCGCGCGTGGCCCCCGGGCTGGCCGACCTGCCCTGGGCGTCCGCCTGGACCGGATTCCGGCCCAAGAGCCCGGATGAACTGCCGTACCTGGGACCGGTGGCGACCCATCCGGGGTTGGTGGTGGCCACCGGGCACTACCGGCACGGGATCCTGCTGGCAGCCGGAACCGCCCGCCTGGTGGCGGAGACGGTGCAGGGCCAGGATCCGGGCTTTCCGCTGGCGGACATGCGGCCGGACCGTTTCCGCGAGGCGGGGGAACCGCTGCCGGTTTCCGCATGGTAGCAGGCCCCGGCAACGGGCGGGCCGGGAGGCTTCCCGGCCCGCCCCGCCGTTTCAGGCCCGGATTGCCCCCGCCCCGGGATCGCTGCGCACCAGTTCCGCGAAGCGGGCCGCCAGCACGTGCGGCGCCGCGGCGTGCACCAGGTAGGTATGGGCCACGGGCAACGGCAGGTCTTCCGGCACCGGGAACACCGCCAGTTGCCGACGCTCGATGGCGGTGCGCACGGTGCTGGCCGGCAGGAAGGAGACGCCCAGGCCCTCCTGGATCCAATGGATGGTGACGTGGACCTGGGTGACCCGCATGCTGCGGACCATCGGATAACGGCGGCGCAGGCTTAGCAGGATGCCGTCCCAATACTCCGGGTGATTGTCACTCAACACCGGCAGATGCTGGAGCAGCGCGGCCAGATCGGGATAGGCTTCGCGGGAGCCCGGCGGTGCCACCAGCATGACGGGGTCGGGATAGAGCGGCCAGCAGACGGCATGGGCGTGGCGCACCGCCTGCCGGCTCAACCCCACCGCCGCCTCCTGACGCAGGACACTGTCCAGGATGTCGCGGGATTCCATCACCTGGATATCGAATTCCACCTGGGGGTGCTGGGCGCCGAAGCGGCGGATCCAGCGGGGCAGCACGGTGGTGGCCACCAGGGGGGAGACGGCGATCCCCAGGCGTTGACGGTAGCCCTGGTGCCAGCGGATGAGGTCGTCCAGGCCGGACTCAAAGGTGTCGAGCAGGGTCCGGGCGTGGCCCAGAAACCGGCGGCCGGCCTGGGTCAGCACCACCCGGCGCCCGCGGCGCTCAAAGAGGCTCATGCCCAGGTGCTGTTCGAGTTTCCGGATCTGCTGGGTCACGGTCGGCTGAGCCAGGTTCAGGCGGGCAGCCGCCCGGTGGAAGTTTTCCTCCTGCGCCGCCACGAGAAAGGTCTGCACCCAGTCCAGGTCCATGGCCGCCTCCTGATTGGCATCCATTATCACGGTGGTTATTTAAATTCATTATACATTATTTTGCCGACTTGCTATGCTGAAGTCAGAGCTGCCGGGGGACGGCTGCACGGCTCCCCGGTTCCTGACAGGGACAGCGCCCGGCATCCGTAAAGTTCCCGGAATGGGCCACATTAAAGCGGCGGACCGGAGCGTACCCCCTGTGGCAGGAGGCGGCCGGAAGTTGAGATCCGGCCGGGGCCGCTCCGCGGCTGGCCGCATAAGCGCCGTATAAATATGCAGAGGGGGAGTCAGCGATGACCTACGTACCCGGCCTGGAAGGCGTGGTAGCGGCCCAAACCGGGCTCAGCCTGGTGGACGGCGAGAACGGGCGCCTGGTCTATCGGGGGTACTGGGCGCGGGACTTGGCCAAGCAGTGGAGCTTTGAGGACGTCGCCTACCTGCTCTGGTACGGCTCGGCGCCGGATGCCGCCCGCTCCGCCGCCTTCCGCAGGGATCTCGCCTCACGGCGGGTGCTGCCGGCGCATGTGGCGGCCATCATCGACCTGCTGCCGCCGGATCAGGACATGATGAGTGTGCTGCGGACCGCCGTCTCCGCCATGGGAGTGCCGGAGCCGGATCCGACCCTGGACCAGGCTGCCACCTTCCTGGCGGTGGTGCCGACCATCATCGCCCACCGGCACGCCCGGCTGCAGGGCAAAACCCCGGTGCCCCCGGACCCCACCCTGTCGCATGTGGCCAATTACCTGTACATGCTCCAGGGGGTACGGCCCACGGCGACCCAGGTGCGGGCGCTGGAGGCCTATCTCATCCTGGCCATGGAGCACGGTATGAACGCCTCCACCTTTGCCGCCCGGGTGGTCACCTCCACCCGCTCCGACATGGCGTCGGCCCTGACGGCCGCCATCGGGGCGATGAAGGGACCGCTGCACGGGGGGGCACCTTCGGCGGTGATGGACATGCTGGACCAGATCGGGGACCTGTCCCAGGCCGAGCCGTGGATCCGGGCCCGGCTGGAAGCCGGGGAACGGCTGATGGGCTTCGGTCACCGCATCTACAAGACGGAGGATCCACGCGCCGCCGCCCTGCGGGACGTGGTGCGCGAGCTGGCCGGTGCGGACGCCTGGTTCGCCCTGGCCGCCGGGGTGGAGGAGGTGGCGGTTCGCCTGCTCCAGGAATACAAGCCCGGCCGGCGCCTGTACACCAACGTCGAGTACTGGGCCGCCGCTATCCTGCGGCAGGTGGGCATGCCCCCCAGCCTCTACACCGCCACCTTCACCGCCAGCCGGGTGGTGGGGTGGACGGCGCATATCCTGGAACAGGCGGCCAACAACCGTCTCATCCGGCCGCAGTCGGAGTACGTGGGGCCCCTGCCGGAGGGGGCGTTGGTCAACTAAGCCGCGGGAGGCCGAAGCCATGGGCCTGCTGGCCATAGGGGAGATGCTGATCGACCTCATCCCCGAGCCGCATCCGGCCGGTGGTCCCCCCTGTTACCGGCCATATGCCGGCGGCGCTCCGGCCAACGCCGCGGTGGCGGCCGCGCGCCTGGGGCGGCGGGTCCGCTTCTGGGGCCGTCTCAGCCGCGATGCCTTCGGGCAGATGCTGCTGGCGGCCCTGGAGGAGGAAGGGGTGGACACCGGCTTCGTGCAACGGGCTGACGACCCCACCGCCCTGGCGGTGGTGGAGCTGGACGCCGCCGGCCAGCGCCGGTTCCGCTTCTACCATACGGACACCGCCGATGCCGGGCTGGATGCCGCCGGCCTGGCGGAGGGCCTTTGGGTGGGGATGCGGATCGCGCATGCGGGGTCCGTCTCCCTGGCCGCCCTCCCGGCCCGGGAGGCCACCCTGGCCGCCTTGCGGGAGGCCCGGGCCCGGGGCCTGGTGGTGTCCCTGGACGTCAATGCCCGGCCCGGCCTGTGGCCGCAGCCTCAGGAACTGCCGGCGGTCACGCGGGAGGCCCTGCGCCTGGCCGAGGTGGTGAAGCTGAGCGACGAGGATGCCGCCGCCCTGCAGCTGGAACCGGACCCGGTGGACTGGCTGCTGGCTGAGGGCGCAGGGCTGGTGCTCTTTACCCGCGGGGCGGCGGGGGCCCGGCTGGCCAGCCGCCGGGCACAGGTGGAGATGGAGGCCTTCCCGGTGCAGGCGGTGGACAGCACCGGTGCCGGGGACGCGTTCATGGGCGCTGCCCTGGCCTGGCTGCTGGACCGGCAGCTGGGGGCAGGGGAGGCGGGAACTCTGGACGCGCCGGACCTCCGCGCCCTCGGCCGCCAGGCTGCGGCTGCCGGGGCCCTGGCTTGTACCCGGCGGGGCGGGATCGCCTCCCTGCCGGATCGCGCCGAGCTGGAGGCGTTCCTGAAGGCCTAGTCCCGGCTGCACCCGGAACGGGCTCCCCACGTCCAGGGGTACCTCCTTTTGCCCGCAAAACCGGTCCCGGCGGCCGCGGTCGCCGGCCCCCTCCCGATCCACGATGAGCGGGAAGGGGCGCGGGGCGCGCGTTCCTTCAATCCGCCACGAGGGAGCGCGAGGCTGATGCGCGGCTACCGCTGGACGGTAGTAGGCCTCATGTTCGTGATCACCGTAATCAATTATATTGATCGTTCCGCCATTGCCTATGCCATCGGACCCCTGCAACGCCTGCTGCACCTGGATCCGGCCCAGGTGGGGCTGGTGCTGGGGGCATTCGGGGCGGGCTATACTGTAACCACCTTCTTCGGCGGCATCTGGGTGGACCGGCAGGGGCCCCGCCGGGTGTGGTCGCTGTCGGCCCTGGTCTGGTCGCTGAGCGTAGCCGGCACCGCCCTGGCCGCCGGCTTTGCCTGGCTGTGGGGCGTGCGGGCGCTCCTCGGCCTGGCCGAAGGCCCGAATTTCCCCAGCATGAACCGGGTGGTGGGGGACTGGCTAGCCCCCCGGGAACGGGCCATTGCCCTCGGCTGGGGGCTGGTGGGGGTGCCGTTTGCCCTCATGATCGGGGCCCCCCTAGTCTCCCAGCTGGTGGTGCGGGTGGGCTGGCGGGCCATGTTCCTCATCCTCGGCGCCCTGGGACTCCTCTGGTTGCCGTTCTGGCTGGCCGGGATGCGGGATGTGCCGGAGGAGCACCCGCGGGTCAGCCGGACCGAGCTGCTGCACATCCGCGCCGGGGAGCCGCCGGAGGTCAGCAGCCGCACCCGCCGGGCCCGCCAGCTGGCCGAGGCCGGCAGCCCCTGGCGGCAGCTGCTCACCAACCCTACCCTGCTGGCCAATGATTGGGCCTTCTTCGTGTTCGGCTATCTGCTGTTCTTCTTCCTGGGCTGGCTGCCGACCTACCTCGGCACCCAGTATCACCTCAATCTGGGGCGGGTCGGGCTGTTCGCCAGTCTGCCCTGGTTGTTCGCCACGGTGTTGCTGGCCGCGACCGGTTACCTCTCGGACCTGGTGTTGAAGCGCACCGGTAACCTGCGCTACGCGCGCAGCTACCCCATCTGGATCAGCCTGCTGCTGTCCGGACTTTCCCTCCTGCCGGTTATCCTGGTGCACCGGCTGGAGGTGGCGGTCCTGGGCATCTCCCTGGCGGTCGGGTTCGGCATGGCCGCCAACAGCGCCTACTATGCGGTCAACGTCGACCTCGCCCCCTCCCGCACCGGCACCGCCCTGGGGGTGATGGACACGTTTTTTGCCGTGGCCGGCTTTGTGGCCCCTTCCGTAACCGGATTCCTGGTCCAGGCCTCAGGCGGGTTTCAGGGCGCCTTCCTGCTGCTGGGGGCGCTCCTGCTGAGCGCGGTGCTGGCCGTTCTGGTCTTTCACCACCCGGAACGGACGCCCGCAGCCGCTGCCGCAGCCCGTCCGCTGGAGGAGGGCGTCTGAACCGGGCCGGCTCAGGCGGATGGGACGGGCTGGAACAGGGGGGTGGAGAGGTAACGCTCCCCGGTGTCGGGCAGGATGACCACAATTAGGCGCCCCCGGAACCCGGGCCGTGCCGCCAAGCGGCCGGCAGCGTGCACGGCCGCTCCGGCCGACTGCCCGGCCAGGATACCCTCCTCCCGGGCCAGGGCACGGGCTGCAGCATACGCCTCCTCGTTCGCAACCGGGATGACCTCGTCGATGACCGCCCGGTTGAGGATGCTGGGGATGAAGCCGGCCCCGATGCCCTGGATGCCGTGCTTACCGGGGCTGCCACCCGACAGGACGGGCGACCCGGCCGGTTCCACCGCCACCATGTGAATCCGGGGATTGCGCTCCTTCAGCACCTCCCCGACGCCGGTCAGGGTGCCGCCGGTCCCCACGCCGGCTACCACCGCATCCACGCGGCCGTCGGTGTCCGCCCAGATTTCCTCGGCGGTCGTCCGCCGGTGCACGGCGGGATTGGCAGGGTTATCGAACTGATGGGGCACAAAGGCACCGGGCCGGCTGGCGGCGATGGCATCGGCGGCCTCAATGGCGCCTTTCATGCCCTCGCTGCCGGGGGTGAGCACCAGCTCGGCGCCGTATGCCTGCAGCAACGCCCGCCGTTCCAGGCTCATGGTCTCAGGCATGGTCAGGATCAGGTGATAGCCGCGGGCCGCAGCCACGAAGGCCAGGGCGATGCCGGTATTGCCGCTGGTGGCCTCCACGATGATGCCGCCCGGCCGCAGCAGGCCTTCCGCTTCCGCCGCCTCGATCATCGCCAGGCCGATGCGATCCTTGACGCTACCGCCGGGATTGAACGCTTCCAGTTTGCCCACCACTTCGGCACCGGTAGCTTCGCTCAGATGATTGAGCCGCACTAGGGGTGTCCGCCCGATGAGTTCGGTGAGGTGGCCGTAGATACGCATAGGAACTGCCTCCTCCCATTCCTGTCGCCCCGGGGGGACGGTGCAGTTTCAGCATACCAGAACCGCCGTGCTACGGCCAGACAAATATTATTATGTTACTAAGATATAAAGGCCGGGTGCAGGCCGCCTTGGTCTATGCCGTGGCAGATGCCGCTAGGGGGCGATCCCGTTGGCGGTGCCCTTCGATTCCGGTGCGGGGCCCGACCGGGCCCGGCAACGTTCCCCTCACTTTAGCCGTGTCGCCGTCCGGTCCGGTCATCAGTGCCCAGGACATCACCCCCGGCATGGCCCTGAGCGGGCGGGTGACGGTGACCAACCTGCTGTCCCTGGCCCAGACCTATCAGAACTCAGCGCCCTGGTCCCCGGGCGGGGCCACCAGCCTGGGGGCGGCCGCACGCCTGGCCACGGAACGGGTGGTGAGCGTCGCCGCCGGTTACCCCGGACCCGGTGGTGACACCGTTGTTTGCCGGCTGCCTGGCCGACCTGGTCAACCGGCCGCCGGCGGGGCAGCCCGTCGGGCTCCTCGCCACCCGGTACGTCGCTGTGAGCGTCATCCTGCCCGCGGAAGGCGGGTCTGGCTACCAGGGATGGGATTTGAGTTTGGTCCTCAATTTTTCCGCCGCCCTGCTCCTGCTGTAGGCCAGGATGTGTGAAACTCCCGGATGGGACACGGCCACGGCATTGTCCACAAGACCGCCCGGAAGGCGCAATGGTGCGTAAGCCCGCCACCTCCCCAGTAACGGGCGCATGCCGTATCGTGCTACGTTCCGGGCAACCGGGGAACGCCCCATACCCGGCCTAAACCAGCCGGACCGGCGACGACTGGCCCGGTTCCGCCTCAATGACCACCGCCGTCCCGTAAGCCAAAATTTCCGACATATTGCGACCGAAATGCGACGAATCAAAAGCTGCACCAATCACCGCGTTCCCCCCAGCGTCCGGGCATGCTCCTTTAGCCGGTCCAGGGCACGTTGCCGGGCGTCATTCAGCATATTCGTAAACTCGTGGATTCGCCCCCTGCTAACGATCGGAGTTCGGCCGCCACCTGGTACCCGATGCCCCGGCTCCGTACCACGGTTCCCCAGGTGGTCCCAGCACCTGCAGAATGCGATAACCGGGCACGTAAGGGCTCGTAACGACCACCATTGCGACCAAACCATTCCCTCCTCAGGATGCCCCACATTTCGAATGACGCGCGGCGTGAACCCACCACAGCTGATGCCATGGGCCGGAAAGCCCTTCGCAGGCGGGGGCCTCTTTCCTCCTGCGGGCGGTTGGGCGGGGTGTAGAGGTGCCACCTTCCCCAAAACGCGCCGCACCGGCGGGAGCAGCCGGGCGGCCAGCGCATCCATCCACCTGGCAGCCCGACTGGCCATGGTGGAAGCGCCAGCTGATGAATGCGCTGCCGTCGGCGGGACGGACCCCAAGACGCCAGACGCCCGTGTGGGCCCCAGCCGGACGGTCCCGAAGGAAGGGGCGAACCGGCGGGGCGTTTGCCCGTTGACCCGGCACCTCCCCTCCCTGGCTCCTTCGGGAACAGCACTGGAACCGGTGAACCCGGGGGCCCCCGCGATCCGACGCCCGAAAGCGCCGGTCGGCCGGGTTCAGCCGTCCACGGCCCCATTGCCGGCTTCGGGCGCATACGGTCCCATTACCCGGGAGAAGAGCCCTACGTAGGCCAGCTGCAGGCCGGCGGCGAGCAGAAACGGCACCGTCAGCGAACCCAGGTCCAGCAGCCAGCCGCCCAGGGCGGGACCCAACGCTGCCGGCAGACTCCAGGAGAGGGCGTTCAGGCTGCTGGCAAATCCCCGGCGCCGGTCGCGCACCAGACCGACACTGAAAGCCTGGCGGGCCCCCAGCGAGCCCCGGTTCACCACCGAGCGCAGGATGTAGAGCGCGGCGGCCCAGGAAAAGGCGGGGGCGAAGGGGATGGCCAGCAGCAGCGCCACCCCGATCAGGCGCGGCCAGACGATGGCTTTGGTGAGACCCACCAACTGGGACAGCCGGCCGACCAGGAGGGAGGAAAAGCCGGTCACAAAGAAAGCCAGGCCGTAGACCGGCCCGATGGAGGCGGGGCCGGCCCCGAAGCGCAGATTGAACCAGTAGGGCAGGAGGGGGGCGATGAGCCCCACCCCCAGGCCGTTCACCATGTTGACGCCCACTAGCAGGACGAGGGCCCGGTTCTCCTGCCGGCGCACGCGGCGGTCCTCCGCCTCCGCCCGCGGGTCCGGCAACTTCTCGGGTGGCGGGGGTGGGGTTTCCGGAATCCAGGCGATCTGGACCAGGTTGATGAGCGCCACCAGCAGCGTGAGGGCGAACACCGGCCGGTAGGCCGCGGGGCCGCGTACCCCGGGCAGGAGGTGGGGGAGCACCGCGGCCAGCAGGCCGCCTATCCCCATCCCCCAGAACTGCAGCATGGCGTTCAGGCTGAACACCGGCCCCCGTTCCGGGGCAGGGATGTTCTGGGCCAGCCAGGCCTGTTCGGCGGGATTGAAGGGGCCGGAGGAGCCATTGGCCCCGCGTCCGAAACCGAACAGGGTAGCGGTCAGGATCAGCACCCAGGCATGGGGGAACAGCAGCACGGCCAGGGTGGCCAAGGCCAGCCCCGCTTCATACACCAGCAGGAACCGTTTGCGGCCATGGCGGTCGCTGGCAATCCCCACTCCCAGACCGAGGGCGCCGGCGGTGAGTCCGGCGGCCATCAGGAGCAGGCCGACCTGGCCCGCACTCCACTGGCGGGCACGCAGGTAGAGGGTGAAGTCCACGCTCAGGGCCCCCTGGGCCACGCTGCGCAGGAAGCGGGTGGCGATCAGCTGGCGCGTGACCGGGTGTAGGCGGCTCCAGCGGGGACGGGCGGCCGGCGCGGGAGCGGGTTTCATGGGCGGGCCTCCTCCCGCTGCGGGCGGATGGCCGCCACCAGTGTCTCCAGCAGCGCCAGCAGCCGCTCCTGCTCCTCCTCCCCCAGCTGCGCCAGGGGCACCTCCAGGCGGGCCAGGGCGCGTGCATTCAGGCGCTCCAGCAGCGCCCGCCCCTCGCTGGTGGGCACCACCCGCCGCACCCGGGAGTCCCCCGCGGCCGCGGTCCGTTGCACCCACCCCTCCTTTTCCAGCCGGTCCAGCATCTGGGACATAGTGCTGGGACGGACGTCCAGCCGGGTCGCCAGCATGCCCACGGTCGGCGGCGGGTCCGCGGCCGCCAGGCGCAGAATCATCCACTGCACCCGGGTCAGGGGACGGCGGTCGTCGACCAGGAGCCCGGAGCGGAAGTAGCGGTGCAAGGCCTGCAAGGCCACCGCCAGCCGTTCGGCGCGACCGCTGTTGCTGGTCACCGGGGCATCCCCCCTTGCCTGATGTTATATAGCGACACTAAATATAACACCCGAGCGGGGCGGAGGCTGCGTCCGGACGGGCGGATCCTTTGGGCGATGGGACAGGGCCGTGCCGTTCGGGGAGGAGGCCGGCGGGGGGTTACCGCGGCCGGTCCCGGCGGCGGAAGGGGTGGTTGCTGGCGGCAAAGGAACCCAGCCCGGCCATGAGCAGGACTAGGCCCGCAGCTCCCGCCGCCAGGGGGCGGCGGGGGATGGGGGGAACGGTTCCGGCTGGAGGGTGGAGCAGAGGGGCAGGGTCGGTCAGCCAGTGGCGCGCTCCGGTGGCAAAGAGGGACTGCAGCAGCTGCAGGCCGGGAGCCTGAAAGAACACCTGATAGGCCGGAACCGCCTCCCGCAGGGCCAGCAGGAGAGGGGAGGCCCGGTAGGGCAGGGCCGAGCGGCTGCCGCCGGTTACCTCCAGCCCCTGAAACCCGTCCCAGTAGTTGCCCGCGACCCGGTTGCCGGCGCTGGCCAGCGCCTCCGCCTCCACCACATTGCCGGCCAGCAGGTTGCCGCTGATGGTGTTGCCGCTGGCGGCGGACAGGCGCAGACCGAGGAAGTTGCCGATGATGCGGTTGGCGCGGATGCGGTCGTCCACGGCATTGTCGGCAAACAAGCCGACCCGGCCGCCTTCCAGCAGGTTGCCGGTAATCCGGTCATGTAGAGCAGCATATAGTTCGAGGTCGGCGGCATCGGAGGAGCCCCGGTTGCCGGTCACCTGGTTGCCGGTTACGGTGCTGCCGCTGTCCTCCATCACCAGGATCCCGATGAGGTCCCGGCGGAAGCGGTTGGCGGTCACCTGTGTCCCCTGGGAGAACATCAGGTGAATCCCGTAGCTGCTGCCGGCGATCCGGTTGCCGACGATGCGGTCCCGATACCCGTCCCCCACATAAACCCCCCAGCGCATATCCCGGATGGAGCAGCGCCGGACCGTGTCCCGGCGGTCATCCTCCAGGTCAACCCCATCCCCGGCAGCGACACGCCCGGCCGGCGGGCGGATATCCAGCCCGCTAAGGGTGACGCCGGCGCCTCCGGCCACCAGCACCCCCCGGCCTGCTGCAACAATCCGGCAGTCCCGGACCCGGTCGTCCCGCCCCCGGATTACGACGGCGGTGGCCGCCGGGTCCGGATCGAGGATCCGGATCCCGGACAGGGTGACCTCGGACGCGGTAATGGTCACCGCCGCCCCGCCGCCGGGCGGCGCCGTCAGGGTTACCCGGCCGCCACCCGTGAGGGTGAACGGGCGGGTGAGGTGCAGGGGTCCGCGATAGGTGCCCGGCGCCAGGCGAATCACGGCCCCCGTTGGGGCCCGCATCGGGATCCCGGCCGCGAAGGCCGGCGACCAGGCCAGGGGTCCGCATGCTGCCAGCGCCATCAGGTACCGCCAGCCGCCGTGCATAGGCCTCGTTTCCGCCATGCCTAGACCCCGGCCGCCGCCAGCAGGTCGAAAAAGGCCCGCCGCAGCCCGGGCACCCCGAAGCGGGCCTGGAAGGCCGCTACCGGTCCCCGGCCTAACACCCGTCCCTCATGCAGGAAGAGCACCTCGTCCGCCAGTTCTTCGGCCTCCTCCATGAAGTGCGTGGAAAGCAGCACCGCCGCCCCTGCCGTCCGGGCCTCCGCCAGCAACCGGCCCAGCTCCCGGCTCCAGCGGGGATCAAGACCGTTGCCCGGCTCATCCAGCACCAGGAGGCGGGGCCGGCCCGCCAGCGCCTGCGCCAGCAGCAGGCGGCGGCGGTAGCCCTGGGAGAGGGACCCGGCTGCGCGGTCCAGCACCGGCTCCAGTCCCAGGCGAACCGCCATCGCCGTTATTTGCGGCCGGGCAATGCCCTTGAGGGCGGCGAAAAAGGCCAGGATTTCCGCGCCGGTCAGCCGCGGCGGCAGGGGATCGCGGTCGGGCAGGTAGCCCAGGGCCCGGGCATAGTCCCGGGGGCGGGCGGCCGGGGCCAGACCGTCCAGCCGGATGCTGCCCCCGGACGGGGGTAGCACCCCGGCCACCATCTTCAGCACGGTGCTCTTGCCGGCGCCGTTGGCCCCGCACAGGGCCAGGATCCGGCCGGGAGGCAGGGTGAAGCTGAGCGGGTGGACCACCAGTCGGCCGTCCAGGTGCCGGCTGACCTCCTCCACGACCAGCCCGGGCGTGGTCATATCCCTCGCCCCCGTTCCCAGCGTCGGGCGGCCAGCAGAAACAGCCCTCCTGCCCACACCGCCCCCAAGGCCGCCGTCACCCCGGGCCCGGCCTGCACCAGCCGCAGATAGGCCGGGCCCAATACGCTGCCGGCCCCCAGCAGCAGGACGGCGGTCAGCCGGAGTAGTTCCGCCGGGTTGACCAGCTCCAGGGCAGTGAGGACGGGGGTGATCCAGGGGTAGGGCAGCAGGCTCAGGACCGCCACCAGCAGGGTGGGCCACACCTGCACCGTCAGGAACCAGAAGGCTGCAGACCAGGTCAGGGCCTGCCAGCGGTCGGCGGCACGGGCCCCCAGCCAGAGGGCCCAGGCCAGATACAGGACCGTGAGGCCGAAGGAGAACGCGGCCAGGCCGGCCAGCGAGCCCGGCCCGGGGCCACCGGCCAGGGCATCCGCCAGGGCGTACGCCCCGAATCCCGTGGCCTCCACCGCGGCCAGGACGGCCAGGAGGCCGGCGGCCTTACCGGCCAGGTAGGGGCGGGCCGGTACCGCGTAAGCCGCCAGCAGCTCCCGGGTCGCGTCCTCCCGGTCGCCGGCCAGGGCCTGGGTGCCCAGCATCAGGGTCATGAGGGGGACCAGCTCCAGGATCAGGTTCAGCAAGGCCCCCACTGGTCGCGTATACCCGCCCAGGCCCAGCAGACTCTCGCGGCCGATGAGCCAGAGCGCGAGGGCGAAGCCGGTGAACAGGGCCAGAAAGCCGTAGGCCCAGGGACTCCGGAACCCGAGCCGCATCTCCCGCCGGGCTACCGCACGCCAGACCGCCATGTGCACCCCTTCCTTCCAGTTAGCCGCTCCCGGTCCGCATCGGCCGCGGGAGGTGCGGCTGCCAGCGGCGGTGGAGCAGGCCGGCGAAGGACAGCACCAGCCCCGGCTCCCGTTGCCGGTCCATGACAGCGGCTGCGGCTGCCCGGCTGCGGAAGGCGAGGAGGTCATAGCCCATGGGGCTGGCCACCCCGGGGTCATAGACATAGGCGGCCTGCTGCACCGGCAGCCAGCGGCGGGTCCGGTAATCCTTGACCCAGGCCGCCTGTACCCCGCCCCAGCCGCCGTGGGCCGCCACCCATTGCAGCAGACACCCCAGATCGTCGAACTTTTCCCGGCGGCCGTCGCGTTCCAGCAGCTGGGCTGCAAACCGCCGGTGCACGATCAGCATGTGACACTCCGCACAGCGGTCGCTGCCGTAATGGATGGGGACGGGGCCGGCTGCCGGGCCGCAACCGCCCAGCCAGGCGGCCAGCATCAGCCAGCCGGCCGCTAGTACTCCGGCCGCCGGCCGGCCGCGTCCGCGTGACATTGGCCTTTCCCTCCTCGCCCCGGCGGCACCTCTTAATGCCGGGGATACATTAACGTCCACACATAGGCGCCCACATCGGCCGCCTGGGCCGGGGACAGGCTGCCGGGAGCGTTGGCGGGCATATTGGCCTGGATGAAAGCGGTCAAGGCGGTCTGACTGGCGAAGGGGATCGGCTCCTGCCGCCCGCGGTTGAGTGCGGGGCCGGAGGGGGTCCCGCCGCCGGCAGGGCCGTGGCAGGTGCTACAGGTCTGCCGGTACAAGGTTCGGCCCGCGGCGATGTCCGGCCGCGGAGCCGGGGCCGCCGGCGGGGAGGGAGCGGGGGCGCGGCCGCAGGCGCCTGCACCCCCGGCCACGCCCGCCAGTAATACTGCCAGCGTGATGCTCCCGTGCCGGATCCGAAAAGCCATGGTCATGGCCAGCGCTCCTTTCGCAGCAATCCCGACCGGCCTAGCATACCCGGCACACCAGTCAGGGCTTGACCACGATCTCGCCCACCGCGCCCTTGGCCACATCGGCAAAGTCGTGGGTGACGAACTTGTAGGTACCCGGATGCCGGAAGACGACCGTAATCCAGGCCCCGTCCCCGGGCGCGATGCTCCAGGTCTGCAGGTTGTGGAACACAGTCTCGCGGCTGCCGCTAGGGCGCACATTCTGGAGGATGGCCCCGATCACATGGAAAGCGGACCACTGATTGGGGCCGGCGTTAACCACCGCAAAGTGCACCGGTTCCCCCACCGTGGCGGTAAGAGGATGCGTCATGTAGCGGTCGGCCTCCCCGTTGAAGACCACATACTGGGGGGAACCGTTCAGCATCGCCTGGTAGCTGGAGTAGAACTCGCTCTGGACAAGGTCGAACTCCGGCCCCGTGACCGGAACCCCTGCCGGCTGCACCACCACCATGCCGTACATGCCCTTGCCCATGTGCTCCAACCCGTCCGCGCAATGGTACATGTAGACCCCCGGCACGCGGGCGGTGAAGTGAAGGGTGAAGGAATGGCCGGGCATCACGTCGATGTAATTGGCGCTGGGGGCAATCTGGGCGGCGTGCAGGTCGATGGAGTGGGGTAGACGGGGGTCGAGGTTGGTAAGGGTGAGGCTGACCTGGTCCCCCTGCTGCAGGTGCAGCACCGGCCCGGGTACGGTTCCGTCGAAATCCCAGGCATGAAACCGGACCCCAGGGGCGATGGTGACCCAATTCTCCTCGGTATACATATGAATGAAGACCTGGGATCCCTGCCGGGCGACCGTCATGGGCATGGGCTTCTGGTTAAGGCCGGGATCGGCGGCGGAGCTGATGCCATTCGCGCGATTCCCGGCTAAGGCGGAGGCGGGGGCAACCGGGGCTGGGGCGTTGGGGGCCGCCGCCGGGCCGCAACCAGCCCCGGCCACCGACAGGGCCAGGAAACCGGCCAGGGCAGCCGCCGTGCGCCGGCCGTAGCGCGGAGCGAACATGAACATAAGGAACCACCCTTCCCGTTTTCCGGATGAGGGTAGCGGACCGGTACGGTCCGCCCGAGCCCGGCGGGAAGGGAGAGGGCATCCTCCCGTCTGCGTGCGCTGTGCTCCCGTCCCGCCGACGCCAGGTGACTCTGGGCGCCAGCTTCATTACAAGTCCGGACGGAAGACGGAATTTGTGTGCCAGGTCACAAAGCCGGGGCAGGTCACCGCTTTCGCTCCGGGCGGCCCGGGAACGCTGGGAAGGTGGACCCTTGCCGTTCACCAGCGGACGTCCACCTGCAACAATCCCCGGGCTAGTCCGTCAGGACCGTGGCCGGGGCCGCACCCTTGGCCAGGGGCCCCGGCCTGGCCCCTAATATTCCAGCGGGCTATTCCGCTGCACGGGTGCCCGGAAGAGCCAGTGCGCCCAGATCTGATAAGCCAGGGCGATGGGCACCAGCACCAGGGCAACGACGGTCATTACCCCCAAGGTGTAGGGGTTGGAGGCGGCGCCGGTGACGGTCAGGCTCCAGGCGGGGTTGAGGCTAGAGACCATCACCCGCGGGAAGAGGCCCAGGAAGATGGCGGCGGTGGTCAGCACCACCGCCACCGCCTGCAGGATGAAGGCCCACCCAGGGCGGCGGACCAACAGCCCGCGCTCGCCAAGGAGGGCTACCCAGCCCAGCACCGCCGCCCCGATGCCGGCGGGCCCCCAGTGGTGCAGCACCCCGGGCAGCCGCGCGGTCCACAGCAGATAAAGGCCGAGCAGCACCACGGTAACGGCGCCCAGGCGGGGCAGGATCCCGCGCACGCGATCCTGCACCGGGCCCCGGGTGCGGAGATCCAGGTAGAGGGCGCCGCTGAGGGCGAACATCGCCAGGCTGGCGAGACCTCCGAACAACGAATAAGGGCTTAACAGGCCCAGGAACCCGCCCACGTAGTTGCCGGCTGCATTGATGGCCAGCCCGTGCAGCAGGTCGGAAAGGGCCACGCCCCATAAGAGGGCCAGCAGCAGGCTGCCGAAAACCACCAGCCCGTCCCACCAGGCCCGCCAGCGGGCGGCTGCCACCTTGCTGCGGTATTCCAGGGCCACGCCCCGGACGATCAGCGCCACCAGCATCAGCACCAGGGCCAGGTAGAACCCGCTGAACATGGTCGCATACCATTGGGGGAAGGCGGCGAACAGGGCCCCGCCGGCGGTGATCAGCCACACTTCGTTAGCCCCCCATACCGGACCGATGGTATTGAGGACCACGCGGCGATCGGTGTCGGTGCGGCCCGCGACGGGCAGCAGCATCCCCACCCCGTAGTCGAAGCCCTCCAGGAAGAAGAAGCCGGCGAACAGCACCCCCAGCAGCAGGAACCACAGGTCAGCCAGTGGCATGGTGCCGCCTCCCTCCGTCTACACCAGCCGCGGGTATTCCGGTGCAGCCCCGCCCGCCTCCGCCGTCCCGGTTTCGGGTCCCAGGGCGGCATCCGCATAGCGGCGGAAGAGGTAGGCGGCGAAACCGGCCATGAGGCCGTAGACCAGGGTGAACACGATCAGGGAGAACCAGATGTCGGCGGCCGGCACCGTGACCGGGGGGGAGACCCCGTCTGCGGTGCGCAGCATCCCGTAGACAACCCATGGCTGCCGCCCAACCTCGGTCATGATCCAGCCGGCGGTATTGGCCAGGTAGGGGAGAATGAGGGTCCACCCCATCAGGCGCAGAAAGCGGCGGCGGGCCATGAAACGGTCCCCCTTCAGCAGGAAAAGAGCCCACCAGGTCATGGCCAGCATCAGGAACCCGGCCAGGATCATCACGCGGAAGGTGTAGAAGGTGGGGGCCACCGGGGGGATGTAATTGCCGGGCCCGAACCGGTGGACGTACTGGGCCTGAATCTGGTTAATGCCCTCCACCGCCCCGACCGTCCGTTTGTAGGCTAGCAGGCTCAGGAGGTCAGGGATGGCGAGGACGGCCACATTGCGGTGGGCGGCGCCCTCGACGATGGAGAACACCTCCCAGGGGGCATGGGCGGGGGTGGTGTTCCAGATGGCATCAGCCGCCGCCAGCTTCATAGGCTGCGAACTCACCAGCAGGGTCGCCTGCAGGTCGCCGATGACGATCACCAGCAGGGAGGCCAGCGCCCCCACCACCGCCGCCAGCCGGAAGGAATGCACAAAAGCCTCCCCGTCCCGGTGCTGGAGGAGCCGGTAGCTGCTGATTGCCAGGACAAAGACGGAGGCGGTCAGCCAGGCGGCCATAATGACATGCGGAAATTCCACCCACAGCTGGGGATTGGCCAGCAGGGCCCCGAAGCTGGCCATCTCCGCCTTATGGTGTACCAGCACGTAGCCCACCGGTTCCTGCATGAACGCGTTTGCGGTCAGGATCCAAAGGGCGGACAGCATGGTGCCCAAGGCCACCAGCCAGATGGCCAGCAGGTGCACGCCCGCGGACACCCGGTCCCAGCCGAAGGCCCAGATGCCGATGAAGGTGGACTCCAGGAAAAACGCCAGCAGGGCTTCGACCGCCAGCGGTGCTCCGAAGATGTCGCCCACGAAACGGGAATAGTTCGCCCAATCCAGCCCGAACTGGAATTCCTGCAAAATGCCGGTGACGACGCCGAGGGCGAAGTTGATCAGGAAAAGCTGGCCCCAGAATCGCGCCAGCTGGCGGTGAACGGGATTACGGGTGACGTAGTACTGCGTCTCCATGATGGCGATGAGGAAGGAGAGACCGATGGTGAGCGGCACAAAGAGGAAATGATAAACGGTGGTGATGCCGAACTGCAGCCGTGCCAGACCGAGCTGGGTCATGCATCCCCGCCTCCTCCCGCTTCCGGATGGTGAAACACCGCACACAGGGCCGTCGCGCGGGCGCCACAGGGACCGATAAACCGCCGCTCCACCTCCGGCGGGGGGCCGCCCCTTCCGGGAGCGGTAAGCCGTACGGCGTGCTCACTATAAATCCGGTTCCCGGCGGCGGCTAGGCATCGGATGGCCCATCCCGCCACCATCAGACTTCATCCGTCATGAAGCGCGGTGCAAAGGCGTTGGCGGGCCCTTCAAGCGCCATGAATCCGGGGCGGCGCCGGGTCGCGGGCCCCAAGGGAAAACCCGGACCCCGGCGGAGAGAAAATCCCGGCCCGCTGCTGGTATCTCTGGCTGCGCCGCCAACCTCGGCACCCCGGCCCGGGGTCGTGAGGGCGCCCAGGCCACCGGCCCGCCGGCTCTCTCCTTTTTTCAGGTCAGGCTGAGGGCAGTAAGCCGGCCAGAGCCGGTAACCCGCCGGGATCGCAGGCCCGGCGTATGGCCCGAAACTGACCGGCCGGCATGGGCCCGCAGGTCAGCGTGCACCCCGTGGAGGGTTTTTCGGCGCTCCAGGGATCGGTTAAGCCCATAGCCTGCAAGGCGCAAGGGATGTTTTCGGCACCTCCGCTCTTCTTGTTTACATAATGCCTCTTATCGGACCTAAAGAATATTCCCGCACCGCTGCCCGTTAAACCCCGGGATGCAGCAAACCTGCCCAGGCCCGATGGAAAAGGCGCTAAGGCGGCGGCCGGCCCGGCCGGTGTCAGGGAGGTGCCGTGGGCAGGCTGTCACTCCACCACCGGATAAACGCCCGAGGGAGCCTCCAACAGGGCGAGGGTAGCGCGGGCCGCCGATGCGACTGCGATGCGGGGCGGGTCCGGCGGCGCCGTAGTATAGTAGGTGCCCGGACCATAGAAACGCCCGTAACGGAGGATGACCGCCCCCGCCGCCCGGGCCTGGCGCTCCATCGCGGCCACCGCTGCCCCGGCCTCGCCCGGCAGCTCCCAGGCGACGCTTTGCACCAGGATGCGCCGGACCCCCGCTGCGGCTGCGGCCGCCAGCAGATTGGCGGTGCCTTCCCGCCGGATGCGGTTGTTGGCCGCCATGGCCGCCGGCAGGCCGCGTGGATCATCAGGCAGATCAGTCAGCTGATGGAGGATGACGTCCGGGTGAGCTCCGGCTACCGCCGCCATCAACGCCGGGAGGTCGAACACATCACAGACCACCCCGTCAAACCCGGCTGCGTGCAGCCGGGCGGCTCCCTCGGGGGAGCGGCTCATGCCGGTCACCTGATGACCAGCGGCGGACAAGAGCGGCAGCAACTGCCGCCCGATCACCCCCGTGGCTCCGGCGACAAAGATGCGCATAGGCGGTGTCTCCCCTCCTTCGCTCCCCTACCCCCTTCCCTGCCCTTCCCCGTTATCCGCCCGGTCCGGAGGGGCCGCCGGTCGATGGCCGGGGGTGGCCTCCTTCCACCACCACACTCACCCCGGCGGCGTTCAATAAGGCCTCCAATGCCGGTTCCATGCGGCCCGGTCCCAGGTGGATCTCCTCTACGCCCTGGGCGATCAGCCAGGCAGCCAGCCGGATCCCGGTACCGCGTTCCGCCTTCAGCATCGGATTGGCCAGAACCCGGGCGGTGACGGGTCCGCCGGCGGGATCCTCGTCCTCGAAGCGGATGAGGGGGGCGGCGCCGAAATGGGGGGAAAGTCCGCGATCCGGGGCCAGGAGATAGGCCCGGCGCCGGAAGGGGCGGGCGGGCGGTTCGTAGTGGATGGTCACCGTCTCCAATTGGGGGAATCCCGCCCGCAGGCGCTCTTCCGCGTGGCTGGCCACATCGTGGGCGCGATGGAAGCTGGCTTCGCTCACGGCAATCGTGGCATCCGCAAAGAGGACACTGCCGGCCCGGCGGAGGCGCAGCTCCTTCACGGCGTCAACCTCCGGGGTGGCGGCCAGGATGGCCTGGGCCCGGGCATACAGGTCCGGGTCCACGGAGGCATCCAGCAGGGAGAGCACGGCGCCTTTGACCACTCCCCAGGTCCCCAGCAGAATGAGGACCACGATGATCACCACCGCCACGTCCTGAGCATACGGGATGCGCAGCAGATGGCCTCCGATACCCGCCATCACCACCAGGCCTGCTCCCAGGTCCCCCAGCCAGTTGGCCACATCGCTCTGCAGGCCCGGGGAGGCCAGCCGGATGGCAGCGCGGCGCTCGAAGGCAAAAAACACCCCTTCCGCGACCAGCACCGCCCCGATAAAGAGCAGGGTGGCCACCGGGTTGCGCGGGGCCTGGGCCCCGCCCGCCAGGAAAACGCCGGCCACGATCTCATAAACCGCCACCAGCACCAGTTCCGCCCCGCCCAGGGCGGCCAGGTCCTCCACCTTGAAGAGACCGTAGGGAAACCGCGGCGAGCGATGCGGCGCAAACCGGATGGCGGCCAGAATCAGGAGGGCGCCCAGGACGTCGGAGACACTATGCACGGCGTCCGCCAGCACCACCGTGCTGCCGGAGTACAGCCCCCATCCTACCTTGGCCGCCGCCAGAACGCCGTTGAAGAGGGCGGAGGCCAGCATCCACCCGGACTTCCTGCGCTGCCGGCGATCCGCTCCCCTCACGCTCCCGGTGCCTCCCCTTCCTGGCGCCGGCTTCCCCCCGCTCCGGCGGTGTCAGCGCCAGGCGGCTACCAGCAGCAGGGCCCAGCCGGTCAGAAAGGCCAGCCCGCCGAACGGGGTGACCGCGCCCCAGCGGCGCACCCCGGTGGCGGCCAAAAGATAGAGGCTGCCGGAAAACAGCAGGATGCCGGCCAGAAACGCCCAACCGGCAGCCGCCAGGAGGGCGGAGGAACCGGCCGGGCCCGTTATCAGACCCCCCGCCACCAGGGCGGCCAGGCTGTGCAGGCCCTGATACTGCACCCCGGTCTGAAACCAGGCCATCTGCTCGGCAGACCAGCGGGCGCGAAGGATGTGCGCGCCGAACGCCCCTAACGCGACCGTGAGGAAGCCGAAGAGGGCTCCCAGGCCCATCAACGTGTGCGCCATCTGCTGTTGCCACGCCCTCTCCCGGTTCCGGCTGCCGTTCCGGACCCTTCCCATGATCCCCAAGCAGGGCCGCTACCGTCAAGCCCGCAGGCAGCACCTGCCGGGTCCCGGGCCCCTAGACGGATGCCCTCCGGCTCTGCTCCCCGGTTGGGCAGGGGATGTCGGAAACGGGGGCCAACTCCGTACAGGTGACCCTCGCTACGTCACGACACTTGGTCCTTCTGGACCATTCTGGCGTTGACTATAAAGGGAGATAGACTTGGCAGGGCATACTGGGAAGGACTGGCGGAAGGACTGGCGGAAGGCCGGCGACCGGAGGCCTCGTGAGGAAGAGGTGCGGCAGTGAAACGGGGCAAGTTGTTCTGGCTCGGCACGGTACTGCCGTCCGCGAGTCTTTTGGTCATAGCCCTGGTGTTTCATTTATTCATCCGGAAGGGATCGTCGGCGGATGTCGCCGACCTCATCCTCGGCGCGGTGCTGGTAGGCGGCACCATTGCCTATTCCTGGTTTATGACCCGCTGGCTGGGTCGGGAACAGGAAAAGTCCGAGCGCAGCTACCAGATCATCCGGCGGCAGCGCGACGCTCTGGAAGCCATTCAGGAGGCCACCTACGCCATGATTTCCCAGGGCGATGTGGTCGGCCTGCTGCGGCAGTTGACGGAAGCCACCCGGACCCTCACCAATGCGGAAGGGGTCGTGCTCTGCCTGGCCGGCGATAACGAGGAGGGCGGACCGGCCGGCTACCTGGCGGAACGGCATGCCAGCCGCATCCTCGACAGCGACACCATCGGCGACCTGCCGCTCTGTCTCGCGCAAGGGACAGCGGGCCCGTTCACCACCGTGCCGGACCCGGCTATCCTGCAGCGGCTGTTCGGGCTGGCCCCCTCGGGAGGCGTGCGGCTGCGGCCGTTGACGTACGACGGCACCGTCCTGGGCTACCTCATCGTGGTCATGCCCCAGAACGGCATGGTGGAGGACGACGGTACGCCGGTGCTGGACCTGCTGGCCAACCACGCCGCCATGTTGCTGGGCCGGGAACGGCTGCGCCAGCGGCTGGCCCGCTTGGATGTGCTGGAGGAACGCCACCGCATCGGTCTCGACCTGCACGACCGCATCGTGCAGGTCCTGTATGGCATCAACCTGCAGCTCGACAGCCTGGCCGGCGAGGCGGAGCGGCGGGCGCCGGGGGTGGCCCGGCAGCTGGACCGGGTGATTGATGTGCTGGACAAGCTTCTCGAGGATGTGCGCCGGTATGCCTACGCCCTGCAAAGCGCCAACATCAACGTGGAAACCGCTATCCGGGAGACCTTGGCCAACATCCCCGGCGGCCGCAACGTGCAGGTGGAGATCTCTGAAGGACAGCACCGGCTGGGGACCGCCCACATGCTGGCGGTGATGTACTTCCTGCGCGCCCTCGTTCCCCTGGCGCACGGCAGTGACAGTGTACGCATTGCGTGGTCGATCATCCCGGCGGGCGCTGACGCAGGGCGGGAAGGCTTCGTGCGCCTGACCTTAAGTCCCCAGGCCATCGCAGCCCCCGCCTGGGAAAGCGTGCTCGAGGAGCTGCGGGAGCGTCTGGCTCAGCTGGACCCGGGCATCCGCCTGGAGCACGCCTGGGGCACCGGCCGCGACCTCAACGCCAGTCTGCGGTTTCACCTGCCGGCCGCCCTGCGGGAACGCACCGTCACTGCCCCCTAAGCCGGTCCCGGGGCTATAATACGGGGCGGGGCCATCCGGGCGGCGGGATATGCCGGAACGGTCGGGGGGCGAAACCGGGGTGGGCGTCTATCTTTCCGCCAGGCAGGAGGAACGGTTGCGGGCGCGGCTGGAAGCCCTCCCTGCAGCGGTGACCATGACGCTGACCGTGGCCCCGGTGCGGCGCCCCGCGGACGCTGCGGCGGTTGAGCTGGTGCAATATCTGGTAGCCTTGGCGCCCCGGCGCCTGCGGATGGTGTTGCGGGCGGAGGGGGCGCATCCCACCCCCCGTCTGGAGGCCGCCGGGCCCGCCGGCCCGTGCCGGGTTACCTTCCGGGGTTCCCCGACCGGCTTCCAGCTGGACGAATGGATCCGGGCGCTGGAATTGAGTGCAGGCGCTCCGCCCCCGCGCCTCGATCCCGTCACCGCCGGCCTGCTGGAGGCCCTCCCCCGGCCGGTCCCGGCCCGGGTGTACGTCTCCCCGACCTGACAGTTCTGCCCCCAGGTGGTGCGCCTGGTCCTGACCTTTGCCTGCCGGCAGCCGCGATTTACGGCCGAGGTGGTGACCACCGGGGAATTCCTGGAGGAAGCCCGGCAGGCCGGGATCCGAGCGGTGCCGACCCTGCTGCTGCCGGGGGACCTTCGGCTCATCGGGAACATTCCGCCCCCGGTGCTGGCGGAACGGCTGCTGGAAGCCGCGGCCGGGCCCGCGGGCCGCCCTTAAGGCCCAGATGGGGTCTCTGCCGGAGTCCCGGTCAGGGCCGGCGCGGAACGCCACCCGGCCAGGGTGGTGCCGGTGGCGCCTGCTAGCACCAGGGCCCCGCCCGCCAGCTGGTGCCACTCCACTCCTTCCCCCAACACCGCTACCGCCAGGGCTACCGTCAATACCGGCAACAGGTTGAGGAACGGTCCCGCTACGGCGCTGCCCAGCCGGTGGGTGCCGGCCGTCCAGAGCAGGAACGCCACCACCGAAGCCAGGGTGCTGACATAGAGCAAAGCCGCCAGACTGCCGGCCGTGAGCGCCAACGGTTGTCCGGCCGCCAGCCAGGCCCAGCCGCCGACAGCGGCCGCGGGCACCGCCCCCCATACCGCAGCCCCGATGGTCAGGGTCCAGGGGGTCAGCTGATGCCGATAGCGCCGGCCCAGGGCGGTATACACGCCCCAGGCCAGGGCCGCCGCGACCAGGGCGGCCGCACCGGTAGGGTTGATGCCGCCCAAGGCGGCAGGACTGTACAGCAGGACGCCTTCCCCGGCGATGGAAAGCACGATCCAGGGCCATTGCCGTGGCCGGACGGGATCTCCGGCCAGCAGCCGCCCCATCAGCAGCACCGCCACCGGGGTAAAACCGGCCAGCAGTCCCGCGGGCGCCGCGCCCACCCGTGCCAGACCCCAGTACGTGAGACCGGAGAAGAGGAACATCCCGGTCAGGCCCAGGAGCAGGAACCGGGGCGCCTGCCGCCACAAGGGCACCCGGATGCCCCGGGCCCGGGAGAGCCCCCACAACAGCAGGGCGGACATCACCCAGCGGAACCCGTTCAAGGTGTACGGATTGATGCTGTCCCGCAAGGCCCGGCCGGCCAGGTAGTTCCCGGCCCACAACAGGTTGGCCCCCACCAGCGCCAGCACCGCCGGCCCGGGTCCCCGGCGTTTCATCGGCCCTGCCCCCCCGGCGGCTCCAGCACATACCACCGCCGGTCGCCGAGCCGCCAGACCCGCACCCGCTGCTGCCGGCCCGGATCCCGGTAGACTTCCGGTGTGGGCTCGGCTCCGGTCGGCGGCTGGGCCAGCACCTCCTGAAACCGCGCCCGCCATCCCCAGCTGGCGGCCCAGAACAGGACGCCGGACAGGCCCAGGTAGAAGGTCACCGCCCACACATGCCAGACCCCGAAGACGACGGCCCCCAGGACCGCCAGTCCTCCCAGGGCCTGCACAATCCGGCGTTCAACCGGCATGCCGCACCTCGCCTCCCGTCCGCCGCCACTCTAGCATAAGCGGCGGCGGGCGGCCAGCCAGCCGGCGCCTCAACGGCCGGCGGGATAGGAGGCCGGCAGGGTATCGGCAAACCGCAGGATCCGTTCCGGCGCCAAGGCCGCCTGCAAACTCGGCACCAGGTCCGGAGCCAGGGTATAGGACATCAGCAGCAGGCTGCGCACCGTAGCAAGCGGGACCAGCGACCACACCATGAGCTCGGCAGGATTCTCGAGGCCCGAAGCCGGCCCCAGCCGACGGGCGTGGGCCCGGAACACCGCCCCCGCCGGCTCGTGCAGCTCCCGGCCCCGCGCCTGGATGCGGGACACCAGCCCATCAGACACGAATACCGCCACCATGGCCGGCCCCCCTCCCCCTGCCGGCCCTCCGGTCCGGCAGGGTCCCTTTCCCTTCCTAGTCTACATCCGGGGGGTGCCGCGCCTCCAATTCAGAATGCCGGCGCGGCTATAAGCCGTTCTTTATCGGTGGCCGGCGTGCGCCTTCCCCCTCCCCGGCGGCCTGGGGTAAGCTGGGGAGGTATGATGTGTGACAAGGTGTAGGCCGGCATGACCGCTCCCGCATCCGGGTACCCTAACCCGAAAGGGTTTGAGATCCTAAAAGAGGTGGCAGTGTGCTCGCCCGTTACGTCCGCTGGTCGGTACGCCGGCCCTGGTGGCTGATTGCAGCCTGGTTGTTGCTGGTGGCGTTGTGTACCCCCTCCGCTCTCTCCCTCAGCCGCGTCTTCCGCACCGATGGGCTGGGGGTCCCCCACAGCCCCTCCTCCGCGGTGGACCATGTCGTGGAGCGCCATTTCGGGGTCCTCAGCAACCCCAGCGCCACGGTTGTGTTTTATGACCCGCACGGCATCCGACGCCCCGCGGCCCGGGCGGTGATCGCTGCCGACCTGGCGGCGTTGCGGCGGAACCCTCTGCTGGCTTCGGTGCCGGACCCGGCCGCCCTGGCCATGAGCGCCGACGGTCGCCTGGCGTGGGGAACCATCTTCTTCCAGAAAGCGCCCCCGGGATCCCTGCGCGACGTCAACGCCGTTCCCGGCTTGCGGCGGAGCCTGCGGTCCGCGGCCGGGGTCCGGGCCGGCCTCACCGGGCTGGTACCGCTGGAACACGCCTTCACCGCCCGTGTGAACACCGACCTGAAGGTGGCGGAAATCTGGAGTCTGCCCCTCACCCTGCTGGCCCTCATTTGGATCTTCCGTTCCCTGGTGGCACCGGCCGGCCCCCTCCTGATCGGGTTCGGGGGGATCACCATCGGCCTGGCCGCCCTGCACCTGCTGGGCCATCTCATCCGGCTGGCCCCGGAGGTGGAGGATGCTGCCGCCATGATCGGCCTGGGGGTGGGGATTGATTATGCCCTGCTCCTCATCCATTGGTACCGCAAGTCCCGGGCCGGCGGAGCGGAACCGGCGGAGGCGGCGGTGGTGGCCGCCCGTCACGGCGGCACGGCGGTGCTCTTTTCCGGCACGGTGGTGGCGGCCGCCTTCCTGGTGGTCACCCTGGTCAACCAGCCCCTCATCCGTTCCATGGCCCTGGGATCGGTGGTGGCAGTGGTGTTCACGGTGGCCGGTGCGGTGTTGATCATGCCGGCGGTCCTGGTGGTCCTGGACCGGTACCTCGACTGGCCCTGGCGGCAGCCGGTGCTGGTGTCCCCGTTCTGGGAACGCCTGGGCCGGGGGGTGATGGCCCATCCCTGGCTGGCCCTCACCGGGGCCGGCCTCTTCCTGCTGCTGCTGGCCACCCCGGCCCTCTCCCTCCGCTTCTGGAACCCCAGCGTGGATACCCTGCCGCCGGGTTCGGCCACCCGGGTGGCCTATGATCGCCTCATCCGCCATACCTTCCCCGGGGTGGGCGGGGCCTTGTGGGTGCTGGTGGAGGACCCCCGCCACGACCTGGGCAGTCCCGGCAGGCGGGCGGCACTGGCCGCCTTCGCCGCCCGTCTCGCCCGGGTGCACGACGTCTACGCTGTATCCCCGTCCCCGCTGGCCCTGGCGGATCCGGTGGCCGTGCCGGATTTCCTGTCGGCCGACGGCCATGACGCCCTCTTCACGGTGTTTCCGGATTCCCGGGCCGAATCCCAGGCCACCCAGCAGCTGGTGCGGCGCTTGCGCAGCCGGCTAGAGGCACCGCCGCAGGCCCGGGTGATGGTCGGGGGCGGGGTGGCCTACACGGTGGATGTCATCCATCTCATCCGCTGGTGGCTGCCCCGCATCGCCTTCCTCATCGGCGGGCTGACCGCGGTCATCCTGTACATCCTGTTCCGATCCGCCGCCCTCCCCGTGAAGGCGGTGCTGATGAACCTGGCTTCGGTCAGCGCCTCCCTGGGCCTGCTGGTCGGGCTGTTCCAGGACGGCTGGCTCGCCCCCGTGCTCGGCTGGAAGGGCACCGGCGCCATCGACTGGACGACCCCCATTATCCTGTTTGCGGTGCTGTTCGGCCTGTCCACCGACTACGAGGTGTTCCTGCTCAGCCAGGTGATGGCGCATCACCGGTCCGGACTGCAGGACGAGGAGGCCGTGGTGCGGGGGCTGGCCGAAACCGGGCGCATCATCACCGGTGCCGCCCTCATCATGGTGACGGTGTTCTGGGCCTTCGGGGCTATCGGCCTGGAGTTCATGCGGGAGCTGGGGTTCGGGCTGGGCTTGGCCATCCTGCTTGACGCTTCCGTGGTCCGCCTGGTGCTGGTGCCCGCTATCATGCGCCTGCTGGGGCGGTGGAACTGGTGGGATCCGCTGAACCCCCGACGGGCTTGACCGGGACCGGGGCCCCCGGTACCGCCTGCGGCAGACGGCCGAGGTGCAGGTGGGCCGCCCGCAGGCGGGTCTCCAGCACCCGCAGGGCCGCGGCGGATCCCGGTCCCCAGGTCATCCGGATGATCTCGCCGCCGCTTAACGGCCGGCCGTTCCAGGTCTGCAGCCGGTCCCCCGGCCCCAGCACGGCGCTCCAGAGAATAAGGGCCCGGATGCCGGCCTCCGCGGCGGCCATCTGTTCCACTGGCGTCACCACCCCGCCGGGCGGCCGACCGAGGCCGGGGTCAATCCCCAGCCAGCGCGCCTCCTGCAGGCGGGCAACAGCCCAGGCCCGCCGCTGCTGGTCCCAGGGCAGGTCCGCCAGCAGCCGGCCGTCTTCGGTGCCGTCCTCCATCACGCCGCCGGCGACGACCCACCGGCGCCAGAACCCGGGATCGGCCCGCACCTGGCGGGCCGGGAGGAAGGCAGTGATGGGCACTCCCGCCTCAACCGCCTGCAGGAGACTGCGGGGGGGCCGGACGGTGGTCAGGCCGTCCACCGTCAGGTAGACGGTATGCGGATGACCGGGCAGCAGCCAGTAGGCCGGGGCCGGGGGGACATACCCGAAGAACTGCCAGACCCGGCCGGCCTCCAGGTGGCGCCCGAAGCTGGAGACCAGGCCCGGTACCGCCGCCAGCGCCAGGGTTTCGGCATGGCCGGCCTCCCACGGCGCCCGGGGCCGGAACGCCCAGCAGCGGGGGCCGGCCTGCTGCCAACGGCCGGGGACCGCCGGAATCCAGTTCAAGGCGGCGCGGGCCGCCTCGCTCAGTGCTACCGGCTGGTTCCAAACCAGCAGCACAGGGGTACGCCCCGCCAGGTACGGACCGGAAGCCAGGTGGACCGCCAGGGAGGGGGCGGTGTGGACCACCAGCGTCCGGACCAGCCGGCCGCCGCCGGCCCCGCGGGCGGTGACGGTGACGCTCTCCGACGCCCCAGCCGGCCCCCCGATGGGAATGAGCACCCGGGAGCCCCCGGGGGCAAACCGCCACCGCACCCGCCGGCCATCCACCTTCACCGTCAGCTGGCGGGGCGGGTGGTCGAACTCCAGCACCAGCGGGTGCCCTTCCCCCACCCAACCCGGAGCAGCCCGCGTCAGGGCCAGGGGCGCCGCCACGTATACCCGCCGCTCCCACCGGGCCGGCCAGAGCCCCCAGGCCAGCCCGCTGACATGGACCGTCATCCTGCCGCTGCCGGCGGGAACCGCTGCCCGGTAGGCCTGCCTCCCCGGCCCGCTCCCCTGCCACACCATCCCGCCACCCGCCGTGACCCACCAGCGGCGGACGTCCAGCCAGCCGCGGGGCTGGATCCGGATGACCGGCCGGCCCGGACCCGGGATTACCCGCACCCCGAGCCCGGGCCGTTGCCAGCGCCAGGTCACAGCAGCGCCCAGGATAAGGGCACCGGTCAACACTACCAGGCCCGCCCGCCGCTGGAGCCGTGTCACCACTGCCAGCCCTCCCGGTCGGCCTTTTTGGGCTCATGATAACGCAGCCGGATACCCTCTATGGGGGGATCAGCCCGTTTTAAGCTGGATAATGTTGGCCCTTGGCGGGAACCGTGCGGAAGAGACAGGAGTTTTTCCTCCCGACCGCGAAGTTTGCGGCGCAGGTTCCGGAACGGAGGTGGAAGCATGGGGGGCGGATCGCGCAGGCCGGACCCAGTGGAAACGGTGCTGGGCCTGATCCTGCTCACCAGCGCCGATCTGCCCCCTGGCCCCGGCGGGCGCCTGCGCCTGCTGGCGGTGCCGGTGGCGCCGGCCCCCGGCCCCGTCCTCACGGTGGTGGTCCGCGCCTCCTCCCGGTGCAGCGGCCTGCATCTACGGCCCGGCCTGCAAGTCCGGGCCTGGGGCCGCCTGCGTGGGCGGACCCTGGAGGCCCGACGGCTCCAGGCCTGCCATCCGGCCGACCGGCGGGCCTCCACCTCCCCACTTTGCAACCCGAAGGAGACAGGCCGATGACCGTTACCGCCGCCGACCTTGTCCTGCCGGCCGAACCGCCGGCACACGGCTACCTCATCACCCACGACCGCTGTCTGGACGGCGCGACCGCCGGGGTGGTCGCGGAAGCCGCCGGCCTCTTTCCTGTCTTTGTGGAACCGGACGGGGCGCCGGCCGCCCTGGAGGCCTTCCGGCAGCGGGGGTGGACCGGTCCCTTGTATCTGGCCGACGTGTCGGTCCCGGAGGCACTGTTCCCGGCCTGGCAGGACGCCATCAGCCGCATCCTGGACCATCACCAGACCGCCCTGCCCCTGAGCCGGTATCCGCGGGTCACGGTGGACCTGCACCGCTCCGGCGCCCACCTCTGGTATGACTTCTGCGTGGAACGGGGATGGCTGGCCGCTACGCCGGAATGGGACCGGCTGGTGCAGGAAGTGGAGCGCTACGACCTCTGGCAGCCGGGCCGGGGGCTGGGGCAGGATCTTAACCGCCTGCTGCGCGAGCGGGGTTATAACTGGTACCGCACCTATTACGCCCATGGTTGGCGGCCTCTCACCCCGGAGCTGGGGGACCAGCTGGCGGACCTTATCCGGCACGAAGCCGAATTCGTCCGCGCCCATCTCAAGCGGGCCCAATGGTGGCGAGCGGGCAGCCTCACCGGCGCGGCCGTGGCCCTGGAGGATGAAGGGCCGGTCAATGAGGTGGCTCACCGCCTGCTGGAGGCTGGCGCTGATGTGGTCATCCTGCTGAAACCGGACGGGCGGCTCTCCGCACGCAGCAACAACCGGGTGAATGTGGCCGAACGCATGCAGGCCGGATTCCAGGGCGGCGGACATGCCCGCGCCGCCGGCGGGCAGTTGCCGGAAGGGCTCTCCCGCAGCGTCGAGGGGGCAGTGGAGGTGTTGCGGCGCCTGCTACGGGACGCGACCGGCCAGGAACCCCAGCCCGCCCTGCTTCCCTAGCCTGCGGCGGCCTGCCCCGCCGCCCGGTCGGCCGGCCTGTCGAATCCCGTTGCGCGCCATGCCGGTTGGCGCGACAATAACACCCGAAAACCCGTCAGGGTGAGTGAATCTGCAGACGCTGGAGCGTGTGCCAACCCTGTGAGATACCCAGTCTGGTTCAGGAACGGCGGCCGTGGGCGGGACCGCCGGTGGAGGGCGCTGGTGCTGGCCGGCGGGCTGCTCCTGGCCGGGTGCGGTACGTCCCCCGATCCCACGGGACCCGGCGCCCGCTGGCCCCACCCCCCGGCCATGACCCTGGTGCCGGGCAGCCGGTATCAGGCGGTCGTCCGGACTTCGGCCGGCAGCTTTACCATCCGCCTTTTCGCCCGCCAGGACCCGGCGGCTGTCAACAGTTTCGTTTTCCTGGCCCGGCACCGCTTTTACGATGGCGACCGCTTCTTCCGGGTACTGCCCTCGCTGTTCATCCAGGCTGGTGACCCCTTGAACGACGGCCGCGGCGGGCCGGGGTACCGGCTACCGCCGGAACTGCCGCCGCCCTTCCCCTACCAGCCCGGTATTGTCGCGCTGGCCCGCCAGGGACGGGCGAACAGTGGCAGTCAGTTCTTCATCTGTACCGGCCCCGCCGCGGACGCTCTCAATCATAGTCCGGTCTATACGGAACTGGGGCGGGTCACCAGCGGCATGGCGGTGGTGGAGGCCATCGCCCATGGGCCGCTCGGCCCCAACCCGGATTATGGGGGCGAGCTGAGCCGCCCCCGGGATCCGGTCCGGATTCTTTCCGTCACCATTCTGCAATCCGGGTCCCGCCCGCCCGGGCGGGCCCGTCAAGGAGGCTGACCAGCGTGCGAAGTGACCGGCCCGTCCGGGTGGTTTTTGTCTGTGCCGGCAATATCTGCCGTTCGCCGATGGCGGAGGCCGTCTTCCGGGAGCAGGTCAGCCAGGCCGGCCTTGGGGACGTCATCGAGGTCGCGTCCCGCGGGACCGAGGATTGGCACGAGGGGGAACCCCCCCACGAAGGAACCCTGGCGGTGTTGGATGCCCACGGCATTGACGCCCGCCATCAGCGGGCCCGCCAGATCCGCCACCGGGAGCTGCCGGAATACGATTACGTCATTGCCCTGGATCGCAGCAACCGCGACCGCCTGCTGCGCATGCCCGGCGCCGACCCGGCGCGCATTTCCCTCCTCCGCAGCTGGGATCCTGCGGGCGGGGAGCTGGATGTGCCGGACCCCTACTACACCGGCCGCTTCCAGGAAACCTACGAGCTCATCCGGCCGGCCACGGAGGCCCTGCTGGAGGCTATCCGGCGGCGGCATCTGGCCCCGGCCCCCGAGGGATCGGCGTGAGCGGGCACGGGCCCTGCGCCCGGGCGCTGGCGGCGGTGGATCCGGACGGCCGGAAAGGCTGGCGTTGCCGGCCGTACCGTCAGGCCCGGGAGGCGGAGCTGCTGCGCCTCGAGGACGCGCGGGGGCGGCCTCTGGCCCTGGCCAAGGTCTATAACGGACGCCGGGCCGCGGCGAAGGCGGAGGTGGAACGGCGGGGGCTGGAGGCGCTGGCCGCCACCGGGACGGTGGCGGTCCCCGCGGTGGTGGCCGCCATGCCCGACGGGCTGGTGATGGACTGGATCGAGCCGGCCGGCTGCCCGGCCGGGGGCGCCCTGGCCCGCACCCTAGGGGAGGACCTGGCCGCCTTGCATGCCCTGCCTGCACCCGCCTACGGGTTGCCGTTCGGCAACGCGGTGGGGGTGCTGAGCGGCCCCACACCTTCCTACGAGCAGGCGGGCCTGTTCTATGTCCGGGAACGCCTGGATCCCCTGGTCACCGCCCTTGCCGCCCGGGGAGCGCCGGCAGCGCTGCTCGACCGCCTGCAGGCGGCCCGGGAGGTGCTGGCCCGGCGCCTGCCTTCGCCGGTGCCTGCCCTGCTGCATGGCGACCTCTGGTCCGGCAACTGGCTGCCGGGCCGGGGACCCGACGGGCGTTGCCGCCCCTACCTGATCGACCCGGCGGTCCTGTGGGGGGACCCGGTATCCGAGCTGGCGTTCAGCGAATGTTTCGGGGGCTTCCCGGCCGCCTTCTATGAAGCCTACCGGGCCCTGCGGCCGTTGCCGCCGGATTACCGGACCTGGCTGCGGCCGGCCTACCAGTTGTACCATGCCCTGGTGCACTGGTGGCTGTTCGGGGACGGTTACCGATCCTGGGTCGCGGAACTGGTGGAACTGGTCCTGCAGGCACACCCTACACATTGATCCCATCCGGGCCTGCGGTATGATGTCTTAAGAAGCGGGCGGTCTTGACAGGGGTTCAGCGGGGTCCGTAAGGATCCGCCGTAAACTAGCGCAGGACGGCCGGGAACAGTTCAGGGTCCGGGACCGCCTTGGGACCGGGTCGCAAGAAAGCGAGGGCGAGGTCATGAGCGAAGAGGGCAAGAAGATCCGCGTCGCCATTGTGGACGACCACGAGGTGGTGCGCGTGGGCCTGCGCAGCATGATCGAACGGCAGCCGGATATGGAGTTCGTGGGCGAGGCGGCCACGGCCCAGGAGGCCCTCCGGCTCATTCCCGGCCGTACCGATGTCGCCATCCTGGATATCCGGTTGCCGGACCAGAGCGGAATCGAGGTCTGCCGGCAGGTTAAGGCCGAGGATCCCGATGTGAGCGTCATTATGCTGACTTCCTTCGGCGACGATGACGTGCTCTTCCAGTCCCTGTTGGCGGGCGCCGCCGGCTACCTCCTGAAGGAGACCCGGGGCCGGGCCGTGATCGATGCCATCCGCACCGTGGCCAGCGGCGGGTCCCTGCTGGACCCCGGGGTGGCCGAGAAGGTCCTGAGCCGGATCCGGCACGCGAACGTCAACGCCAAGGAGAACCCCCTCGACACCCTGACCAGCCAGGAGCGCCGCATCCTGGAGCTGATTGCCGAGGGCAAGACCAACAAGGAAATCGGCGAGATCGTCTTCCTGAGCGACAAGACGGTCAAGCACTATGTCAGCAACATCCTCTCCAAGCTGGGTCTCTCCCGGCGCTCGGAGGCGGCGGCGTTCCTGGCCCGCCACGAGAAGGCCTAGGAGGCTTCCCAGGGGCGGATGAGCCCGGGATCCTCCACGCCGGCACGGTTGACCCGGGAGGAAACCCGATAGCAGGAGAGGGGAGGCGTAGCGAAGGGCAGCGTCTCCCCGGCCTGCCGGGGCTCCCAGGCCGGATCCAGCCAATGTTTCAGCCCCGCCCCCTCCAGAGCCAGCGGCATCCGGGCATGCACCGCCGCCACGGGTTCCACCGCGGGCACCGTGACAATGGCCACCGCCGGGCCGTCCGCCAGAATCCGGTACACCCCCGCCAGCCAGAGCACCGGCCCCTCCCGGGGCACGCACCGGAAGGGCAGCCGTCCGTTTGCCGGCGGGCTCCACTCGTAAAAGCCGTCCGCGGGCAGCAGGCAGCGCCCGCGGCGCGCCAGGTCGCGGAATCCGGGCCGTCCCGCCAGGCTTTCCCACCGCAGGTTGATGAGGCGCTGCCCCGGCCGTGCCGGCAGCTCCAGGCCCCAGCGCATGAGACCGGCCCGGGCGGCTTCCCCGCGGGCGACCACCGTCAGGACCCGTTCCCCGGGGCTGATGTTGTAGCGGGGGGTCCAGGCCGCCGCCTCCCCCGCCCATTCCCAGGCCTGCCCCGGCCACAGGGCAGGCAGCCGGTCCACCGGCAGGGTCAACGTGTACCGCCCGCACATGCGCCCCGCCTCCCCTTGCCACCGGGCATATCGAAGGCTATGGTATCATACGTAATCGGCGGTCCGGTCACGGGATCACCGGCGGTTGTGCCTGGAAGCGAGGAGGCCTGCAGGATTGGGTGTTCAGCGGCGGCAGGAGGCGGCAGGCTTCTCGCGCAGCGGCTGGTGGCTGCTCGGTGGACTGGCTCTGGCCGGAGCGGTGGCCGTGGGAGTCTCACTCCGCTACCATGCCCGGATGCCTGCCGCCGTCCGTTCCACCATCGTGCCCAATGACCGTCCCCCGGCCCGGGTGGTGGTGGCCATCACCGGCACCCCCCAGGCCCCGGGATTCATCGGGTTCATCGCCGACCTGCATCCCCGGAGCCGCACCCTGGACGTGGTGCCCTTGCCGCCCCAATTGCCGGTGAACACGCCCACGGGGCTGCAGCCCCTGTGGCTGGCAGTGTCCCAAGCCCAGACCCCGGCGGAGGTGCAGGCGGACATCGCGGCGGCTACCGGGGTGCCGGTGCGCTACTATTTCTTCGATGACCTGGCCGGCTTGAATGCGGTTCTCTCCACCCTCTACGAGGATGACCCCGCCTGGTCCCCCTCCGCCTCCCCGATGCCGCCCTGACTACCTTCGGCTACCCCTCCGGCCCGTTGCATCCCCGTCAGGAGCTGGCGCTGCTCGACGCCATCATCGCCGGTCTGCCCCAGCTCAGCAGCCAGGCGGTCGGCCCGTTGTGGCCGGTGGTGAAGAATGCGGACACCAATCTGAGCGGCTACCAGCTCTTCCAGTTGGGCAATTTCATCCGCGGCGGCCAGTTGCAGCTGGAACCGCTGGCCACGCTACGGAAAGAGGTTCACTGACATGGCAAGAGACGCAGGCATGGAACCGTCGCTTGGGGAGCGGACGGGGGCTGCGCCGCCGCCCCGGACCTCCGCCGTGCCGGTCCGGCTCCCGGTTGCCCGGCCCCGCTCGTGGCAGGTGCTGGGGCTGGTCCTGCTGGTCCGGATCCTGACCATGGAGGTCGGCAGCCTGGCGTACATCTATCTGCCCCACGCCTGGGTGGAGTCTCCGCCGGGGACCCTGCCCCCCCAGGGCAGCCTGCTGTTCCGGGCCCTGGTAGGGCTCTGGACCCACTGGGACGGCCTGTGGTACCTCTCCATCGCCCAGCAGGGCTATGCCGGCCGCGCCACCGCGACCGCCTTCTTTCCGCTCTATCCGCTGACCATCGACCTGTTCGGCGGGACCGCCCTCTCGGCGGTGCTGGCGGCGCTGGTGGCGGCTGCAGCCGCCTACTGGATCCTCTACCGCCTGGCCAGCCTGGAATTCGGGGAGCGGGTAGGCTGGTACACCCTCCTGGCCCTGGCCGCCTTTCCCACCAGCTTCTACCTGACCGCGGCATACTCGGAATCGCTCTTCCTGGCCCTGGCCGCCGGCAGCCTGTACCTGGCCCGGCGCCGCCGTTACTGGCCGGCCGGCCTGGCAGCAGCCCTGGCCGGACTGGTCAGCACCTACGGGGTGCTGCTGGTGGTGCCCCTGGCCTGGGTTGCCTGGGTCCAGGAGGGCTGGCGGCCGCGGCGCTACGCCTTTCTGGCCCTGGTCCCCGGCGGCCTGCTGGCCTACATGGCCTACCTGACCCCCTTGTTCGGCGACCCGCTGGTGTTCGACCATGCCCAGTCCAACTGGGGCCGGCATCTGGCCTTTTTTGGCGTGACCCTCTGGCGGGCGGCCGTCCACGCCTGGGAGAACCTGGGCCAGGCCATCTCCCCCGGGGCGCTGTTCGCGCCCGGATCGCCCTCCCTGGGTCCCAGCAACGTCTATAACCTGCTGTTCGCCCTGGCGGTGCTGGGGATCCTGATCTGGGCCACCCTCCGGCGCCGGCTGCCCGGTTACCTCCTGTCCTACGCCTGGCTGGCCCTGGCGGTGCCGTTGAGCTACCCCGCTTACGGCACCCCCCTCATGTCGATGCCGCGTCTGGCCCTGGAGGTCTTTCCCCTCTTCCCCGCCCTGGGCCTGCTGCTGGTGCGCAGCCGCCTGGCCCGCCGCGTCTATTTCCTGAGCGCGCTGCCCCTGGCGGTGCTGCTCATCACCCTTTACGCCACCGCTCATTGGGTGGCCTAGCGCCAGGCTCCCAGCCCGCGCAAGGCGGCCATCACGCCCGCGGCCAGACATAACCAGCCCACCAGCCGCCGGTAGACCGCCGGTTCCTGCAACCGGCGCAGGCGGCCCCGTCCCTCCAGCCGGCCGCCCAGGGCGCTCCCGACCCCCGAGGCCGCCAGCAGCCAGAGGGCCGCCCGCCACCGGATCCAGCCGTGCAGGACATACGCCCCCGCACTGCCGCCCGCCAGCAGGGCGGTGATGACCAGCGAGCCCCGTGCCAGCACGGGCACCGGCAGCTCCGGCCCCATCGCCGCCAGGGCGGGCGGCACAAACAGCCCGGCTCCCGCGCCGGCCAGCCCCATCAGCCCCCCTACCAGGGCGGCACGCAGGCCCGGGTGGCGGCTCGGCCTTCCGGGCCGCCATAGGGCTACCGCCTGCCAGACCAACGCTGCTGCCAGTACCCCCCACAGCCAGCGGCCCCCCAGGCGGGGGCCCAGCCAGGCTGCGCCTGCCAGGGCGGCCAGGGCCGGCAGCAGGAACCGGCGCAGCAGATGCCAAGGCAACGCCAGGCGCGGACGGCGGACCAGACCGGACAACCCGCCCAGCACCACCAGCAGCAGGTGCAGGCCCATCAGGCGATGGACCCAGCGTGCCGGCACCCCCAGCATGAGCAGGGGGGTGGCCAGCACCGCCCCCGCGCTGCCCAGCCAGGCGAACCCGAGGCCGGCCAGCATCCCCGCCCCCACCAGGGCCGGCAACGGCACCGACCGCGGCAGCAGCCGGGCCGCCGCGTGCAACATGCCTGCCCCCGCCACCATGAAGGTCCCTCCCCGGCGTCCTCGTCGGGGATTAGTCTCGCCGGCGGGGCAGCCGCCCATGCCGGCCGGCGGGCGGGTAAGCTAAGGCGTGGAAAGGAGGCGACACCTGGATGCGTCAGCGGATGCGCCCTGCACAGGTGCTCTGGACCCTCTGGCGGCACGCCGCCGCGGACGATGTGGGCGCCTATGCGGCAGCGCTGGCCTACCGGCTGCTGTTCACGGTGTTCCCGCTGGCCCTGCTCATTACCGCCTTTTTGAGCCTGCTGCACCTGCCCTCCCTGTTCCGGCTCCTGCAGCCGTTCACCACCCTCCTCAATCCGGCTGTGCGCCGCCTGGTCCTGCACAGTCTGGCGGAGGCGGTCCGGCAGGAGCACCCCGGCCTGCTGTCCCTGGGCATGGCGGGGGTCCTCTGGGGCGTGTTCGGCGGGGTCAACGCCCTCATGGACGCCCTCAACCATGCTTTCGGCTGGCACCCGCCCTACCGGCGCTCCTTCTGGCGGACGCGGCTGGTCGCCCTGGGGCTGGGGCTGGGATTTGCCGGCCTGACCGTGCTGCTGGCAGCCCTGCTGCAGGCGGGCCCGCGGGGGACGCCGGTGCACTGGCTGGTAGGCGCCATCGGGCTGGCGGCGGCCCTGGCGGTGCTGTACCGGTGGGGACCGGACCGGCCGCCGCCCTGGCGGGCGGTGCTGACCGGCACCGTGGTGGCATTGAGCCTATGGCTCGGGGGATCCTGGCTGCTGACCCTCCTGACCCGCAGTTTTCCCCGCTATCAACGGCTCTACGGTGCGTTGGGCACCGTGATCGCCCTCTTGCTCTACCTCTATTACGTCGGCTGGGCCATCCTCACCGGGGCGGAGGCGGCCGCCCTGCGGGCGGCTAGAATCCGAACGCGAGCCGCACCAGCACCGCCAGCAGCAGGCCCACCAGACCCCCCACTACCGCGCCGTTGATCCGGATCCATTGCAGGTCCCTTCCGACATACCATTCCAGTTTGTCGATCCATTCCTGCTCGTTCATGCGTTCCAGGTTGTCCCGTACTAGCTGCCCGATGACGGGATGATAGCGGCGCAGCGCGTCAATCAAGGTGTGCTTGAGCAGCATCTCGATGCTCTGGCGGCGGTTGGGATCCGCCTCCACCGCCGCTGCCCACACGCCGGTCAGCTCGCCCCAGGCATCCGTGAGGGCGTCCAACGGCCCCTGGGCCTCCAACGCCGCCAAAGCCCGCTGGCCCAGGCTCTCCCAGGGGATCGCCCCCACAAAGGCGGTCTGTGCGGCCCGCACCCGTTCCCGCACCCGGCCATCGTCGCGCAGGGTCATCATCACCCGCACCAGCAGGAGCTCGAACTGCTCCAGCGCCTGGGGCGAGGCCAGCCACTGCTTCAGGCTCTCCCGCACCGTGCGGCTGAGCTCACGGTAGTCGACAGTGCCGAGGGATTCCAGCAGACCCAGGACAAATTTCTGGGTCGCGGTCTTGGTGTAGCGTTCGATCAGCTCCTTGAGCCGGGCCTCCATCTCCTCCGTGAACTCCACGGTATCCAGCACCTCATGCAGCTGGCGGGCCAGGAACTCGAAGAGGGCCCGATCGCGGCCGCTCTGGATCAGCCAGCGGATCCCGCCCACCAGGGCATCGGCCGCATTGAACTCCTCCAGGGCCGGCTCCAGGAAACGCTTCAGGCCCTCGCCCACCCGGGCGGCATCCAGGCTGTCCCGCAGGGGGGCCAGGAGTTCCCGCAACAACCCCTGCGAATGCGGGGAGGGCGGCGAGCGCAACCAGGCCAGCAGCATGGGCACCAGCTCCACCCGGCTCAGGATGTCCTCCAGATAGCGGACGGAAAGCAGTTCCTGCTCCACCAGGGAGGCGATGGCAGCGATGATGCGTTCGCGGTTGGCGGAGATGATGGCGGTGTGCGGCAGCCATTTGATGCCGAGCGGATGCCGGAAGACGGCCGTGATGGCATACCAGTCCGCAATGCCGCCGGCCAGGGCGGCGAGGGCCATGGTTTTGAGGTAGCCGGAAAGGGGCAGATGCCGGAAGGCCAGGGCCAGGGCAAAGACCAGCAGGGCAATCAGCAAGGAGACATTGGCCCAGCGTCGCTGCACGGTGATGGTCAACCTGCCTTTCCCCCGCCCGCGGCGGGCCCCCGCCCGCCGGGGCCGTCCTAGCCATCTTATCCCACCCGGCCGCCCAGCGGCACATTTTCACCCGGCGGGCGCCCCCGCCTGCCGTGCAGGGGGACGGGCATTGCGCTATGATTCCCCCGGAGGCGGCTTGGCCGCCCTTGAGAGGAGGCTACGGGACCATGGACGATGCGCGTTACCTGGTGGACGTGGTGGTGGAAATTCCCCAAGGCAGTCAGAACAAGTATGAAATCGATCATGAAACGGGACGCCTGCGGCTGGACCGGGTGCTGTATTCCCCGTTCCACTACCCCGTCGACTACGGGTTTGCCGAGCACACCCTGGGCGAGGATGGCGACCCCCTGGACATGATGGTGCTCATCAGTCAGCCCACCGTCCCCGGCTGCCTGGTGCGGGGCCGCATCGTGGGCCTGCTGGAGATGGCTGACGAGAACGGCGTCGACCACAAGGTGCTGACGGTGGCGGCGGACGATCCCCGCTATGACCATATCGAAACCCTCAACGACGTTTCGCCGCACATCCTGAAGGAGATCGCGCACTTTTTCGCCACCTACAAGGAGCTCCAGGGGGTCAAGACCCAGATCGGGGACTGGCGGGACCGCGAAGAAGGGCGGCGCATCCTGGATGAAGCCATCGCCCGCTACCAGCGGGGCGAGGGGGCCTGAACCACCCCCGCCTCCTCCAGGCGGCGGGCTACGGCTAACAGGCGCGCCTCCTCCCACCAGGGGGCGACCAGCTGCAGGCCTACCGGCAGGCCGCCGGGGGTGCGTCCCACCGGCAGGCTGATGGCGGGCAGGCCCAACAGGTTGAACGGGGCGGTATGGTACAACAGCGCCGCCACCACCGGACGGGGTTGCCCGTCCGGCCCGGGCACCTCCCGGGCACCCAGGACCGGGGCCGGCACCGGGACCGTCGGCAGCACCGCCAGCTCCACCTGCTGAAACAGGGCGGTCCAAAGTGCCCGTGCCCGCACCCGCTCGCGGCCTGCCTCCAGGTAATAGACGGCCGGCAGACCGGCTCGGGCCAGCAGCCGCTCACGCACCTCCGGGCTGTACTCGCCGGCGCGGGTAGCCAGCCAGGGGCGGTGATAGGTAACGGCCTCGGCAGCCAGGATCACGGCCTGGGCCTCCCGCCAGCGGTCGAACAGCACCGGCCAGGCGCTCCCGGGCGCCGGCACCGGCACCGGCACCAGCCCGGCGGTTTCCAGCCGACCCAGGGACTCCAGGTAGACCGCACGGGCCTCCGCGTCCCATACCCCGTCCCCGTCGCTGACCCCGCTCAGCAGCCCCACCCGCAGGCCTTCCGTGCGTGGGGGAACCGTCCCGGCCACCCCGGGACCGGCCAGAACCCGGAGCACCAGGGCCAGGTCCTCGGCGCTGGCAGCCAGGATGCCCACATGGTCGAGGGACCAGGCTAGCGGGATGACCCCCTGCCGGCTCAGCAGATCGTAGGTGGGTTTGAGGCCGAGGACCCCGCAGAGGGCGGCCGGGATGCGCACCGAGCCGCCGGTGTCGGTCCCCAAGGCTGCCGGCAGGATGCCGGCCGCTACCGCTGCCGCCGAGCCGCTGCTGGATCCCCCCGCCATGCGGGCGGGGTCATGGGGATTGCGGACCGGTCCGGCCGCCGAGACGGTGCCGGTGGGCCCGTAGGCGAATTCATGCAGGTTGAGTTTGCCGATGCGCACCAGCGCCCCTGCCTCCGAGAGCTGCTGCACCACCCGGGCATCCGTGGTCGGGACATACCCCGCCAGGATGCGCGACCCGGCTGTGGTCGGCACGCCGGCGGTCTCAAACAGGTCCTTCAGCCCGACCGGTACCCCCGCCAGCGGGAGGGCGGTCCCCCCCGCCAGGCGGTGGTCCACCGCCGCCGCCTCCCGGCGGGCCCGTCCGGCGTCCACGGCCAGAAAGGCATTGAGATGGCCCCCGTCCCGGCGTGCAATGCGCCGGAGGGTCTCCTCCGCCACCTCCACCGCCCGCAGGCGACGGTCCCGGACCGCCCGCGCCAGGGCGGCCACCGTCCACGGAAGCTCCCCGCCATTCATGCGCGGCCCTGCCCCTCGGGCCGCGGGACCGCTACCCGGGTGGGGTCCGTCGGGTCGCCAGGGGGACCGGGGGGCAGCCGATCGGGTGGAACCGCCACCCCCTCGATACCCAGCAGTTCCTGCAGGATCCGCCGCCACGCCCCCGTATCGACCGTTTCCCCCGTCATCCGCCGTCGCCCTCCCTCTGCCGCCTTTCCTTCCAGCGTACCCCGGCCGGCGTCCCCGGACAACCGCCCGCCGGCCCCCGGCTGGTCAGGCCCGTCCCCGCACGGCATAATGGGGAAGGTCAACCCGCCGGCCCACGGGCGGGCCGGTTTTGCAGCCTGCGAAAGAGGTGAAGCTGTCGTGAGCATCCCGTCCCCCCAGGAGCCCTTTCCCTTCCACTCGCGCCGTCAGGCCCGCGTGCAGGACCGCACCGTCGCCTGGGCCGACCTGGGCGCGGTGGAGGCGGCCGGGTTGGGGGCTGTCCGCCGTCTGCCCTATTCCCTGCGTGTGCTGCTGGAATCCCTGCTGCGCCAGCACGACGGCTACCACATTACCCTGGACCACATCCGGCGGCTGGCGGCCTGGGATCCCGCGCGGCCGGAAGGGGAGATCCCGTTCAAGCCGGCGCGGGTGCTCCTGCAGGACTTCACCGGCGTCCCGGTGGTCGCCGACCTCGCCGCCATGCGCGATGAGGTCGCCCGCCGGGGCGGGGATCCCGCCCGGGTCAACCCCCTGGTCCCGGTCGACCTGGTCATCGACCATTCTGTGCAGGTCGACCGCTGGGCCGCCCCGGATGCCTTCGCCTATAACGTCGAGCAGGAGTTTGCCCGCAACCGCGAGCGCTACGCCTTCCTGCGGTGGGCCCAGTCGGCCTTCCGCAATCTGCGCGTGGTCCCGCCCGACCGCGGCATCGTGCATCAGGTGAACCTGGAGTACCTGGCCACTGTGGTGGCCGAAGGCCGCGACGCCGACGGGACCCCGCTCCTCTACCCGGACACCGTGGTGGGCACCGATTCCCATACCACCATGGTCAACGGCCTGAGCGTCCTGGGCTGGGGCGTAGGCGGCATCGAGGCGGAAGCCAACCTCCTGGGCCAGCCCCTCTACATCCCGATCCCGGCGGTGGTGGGAGTGCGGCTCACCGGCACCCTGGCCCCGGGCACCACTGCCACCGACGCCGTGTTGACCCTCACCGAACAGCTCCGCCGGCACGGGGTGGTCGGCAAATTTGTGGAGTTCTTCGGGCCGGGCCTGGCCGGCCTGCCGCTGGCGGACCGCGCCACCATGGCCAACATGGCCCCGGAATACGGGGCCACCCTCGCCTTCTTCCCCCCGGACCAGGAGACCTTGCGCTATCTCACCCTCAGCGGGCGCGACCCCGACCGGGTAGCGCTGGTCGCCTGGTACCTGGAGACCCAGCAGCTGCTCTACACCCCCGGCAGCCCGGAACCGGCGTATTCCGAGGTGCTCGAATTCCCTCTCGACCGCATCGAACCGAGTGTGGCGGGACCGAAACGGCCCCAGGACCGCATCCCGCTGGGGCAGGTCGGGGAGCGCTTCCGCCTCGCCCTCCATGCCCCGGCCGGTCCGGCCGGTTTCGGGGTGGAAGCGGGTGCCGGCCGGCGCGAGGCCCGGGTCCGGTATGCCGACGGCCAGGAGGAGACCCTGACCGATGGCTCGGTGGTGATCGCGGCCATCACCAGCTGCACCAATACCTCCAATCCTGCGCTCATGGTGGCGGCCGGGATCCTGGCCCGGCGCGCCCAGAAGCGCGGGTTGCGGCCGCCCCGCTATGTGAAGGCCAGTCTGGCACCGGGTTCGCAGGTCACCACCGATTACCTGCAGGCGGCGGGCCTGCTGGAGCCGTTGGAGGCCCTGGGCTTCGGCCTGGTGGGTTACGGCTGCACCACCTGTATCGGCAACAGCGGCCCTCTGGCGCCGGAGGTGGCGGCAGCCATCCGCAACGCCGACCTGGTGGCCGCTGCGGTACTCTCGGGCAACCGCAACTTTGAAGGCCGCATTCATCCCCTGACCCGGGCCAACTACCTGGCTTCCCCCCCGCTGGTGGTCGCCTATGCCCTGGCCGGCCGCGTTACCATCGACCTGGAGCGCGAACCGCTCGGCAAGGATCGCGACGGGCAGCCCGTGTTCCTCTTCGACCTCTGGCCGGACCCCGCCGAAGTGGCGGAGGTGGTCGCCGCTACCGTGACCGCCGACCGTTTCCGGAACCGGTATGCCCACCTGTTTGATCCTACCCCCCCATGGGAGGCCCTGCCGGTGACGGGCGGGCTGCGCTACCCCTGGCAGGCTGGATCCACCTACATCCAGGAGCCGCCGTTTGTAGACGCCGGTTTTGTGCGGGTACCCCCGCCCCCGGTCCGCGGGGCGCGGGTCCTGGCCGCCTTCGGGGATTCCGTCACCACCGACCACATCTCCCCGGCGGGCAGCATCCCGGCCGACAGCCCGGCCGGCCGTTATCTGCGCGAGCGGGGGGTGGAACCGCAGGCCTTCAACTCCTACGGATCGCGCCGCGGCAATCACCATGTCATGGTCCGGGGGACCTTTGCCAATATCCGCCTGCGTAACCTGCTAGTGCCGGGATCCGAAGGCGGGGTGACGCGCCACTGGCCTGAGGGGGAAACCGGGACCATCTATGACGTGGCGGAACGCTACCGGGCGGAAGGCATCCCTCTCCTCATCCTGGCCGGCCGCGAATACGGCACCGGCAGCTCCCGCGACTGGGCCGCTAAGGGTCCGGCGCTGTTGGGGGTGCGGGCGGTGCTGGCGCGTTCCTTTGAGCGCATCCACCGCAGCAACCTGGCCGGCATGGGCATCCTGCCCCTGCAGTTCCTGGATGGTGAAGGCTGGCAGGAACTGGGTCTAGACGGGTCAGAGCGGTACGATATCCCGGCGCTGGATGACCCGGGCCGGCTGGAGCCCGGTCAGCTGCTGGAGGTGACCGCCACCGCAGGGGACGGCCGGGTCCATACCTTCCGGGTACGGCTGCGCCTCGACACGCCGGTGGAGGTGGACTATTACCGGCAGGGGGGCATCCTGCCGGCGGTGCTGCAGCAGCTGGCCCCGGCCGGCGCCTGAGCCCCCGGCTGGCGCCGGCCCCGGCCGGGCCGGCGCCCACCGCCGGCGGGTGGCTAGAGGTGCAGCACCGCCAGGTTCTTGTACAGCATGTAAATGGCCACCGCGACCACTACGGCCGCAAAAATGTACTGCAACGCTTCCTTGCGATGGCTGAGGCGGGTCGCCAGCATGGCGCCCAGCACACCCCCCGCCATGCCGCCGGCGATGTACTCCACCACTACCAGCCAGTCCACCAGGCCCGATGCGGCATAATTGAGGGCGGTGGTCAGGCCGAAGGCACCCACCGAAAACAGGGAGGTGCCGATGGCATTGATCATCGACATGCCGGTGGAGAACACCAAGCCGGGAACGATGAGAAACCCGCCCCCGATGCCGAAGAAGCCCGAGAGCAGGCCCACGCCCAGCCCGGCCGGGATGATGCGGCGCAGCATGGACGGCCGCCATCCGAACCCGCCGCTGCCGGTCACGCGCCGGTTGCGGACCATGTTGAAGGCCACCACCAGCATCAGGATCGCGAACAGGAACAGCAGCGCCTTGCCGTTGATGGCCTTGCCCAGGGTAGACCCCAGGTAGGAGCCGATGATGCCGGGGATGGAAAAGGCGATGGCCGCGCACCAGCGGACATGGCCGGCCCGCCAGTGCGGCAGCAGGTTGAAGAAGGCATTAAAGGACACGGCCAGGGCCGTGGTGCCGATGACCAGGTGCGGGTCGTGCAGGCCCACCAGGTACAGGAGGAGCGGCACAGCCAGGATCGAGCCGCCGCCTCCGATCAATCCCAACGAGAACCCGACCAGGCTGCCGGCGAAGATGGCCAGCACTGCCTGCAGGGCCGTTTCGTGCATCCTTTTTGGGCCTCCTCCTGGCCGGGAACTTCGGCAAGATAGGCAATGCCAAGGCGGCCGCAGGGCGGCGTACCCTGGGCAACCCGAACATTACTATATACCCCATCCTGTATCATTCCGTCGTGATATCGGAAAAAAGGTCCGCCCGGGCGGGTCAGGACCGGACCGGTCGGTCCAGCCCCGCCACCAGTTGGGCCAGGATCCATTCCGGCACCGGCCCGTCCCGCCGCAGGTCGTCGGCGAAGGTCACCGGCACCCCCCGGATGTCCAGCCGGCGGAGCAGGTCGGGATGGGCATCCAGGTCCACCTCCCAGGCCACCGTCTCCGCCGCCTCCCGGGCCAGGGCATGGGCGGTGCGGACGGTGCGGCTGCATTGCGGGCAGTCGGGGGTGGTCAGCACGGCCAGCCGGTGCGGCCCCTGCCAGGCACGGGCCGCGTCCGCGGCCGCCGGGTCCAACAGCCGCCGGTGCCGGGAAAAGGCCAGGATTTCCTCCACCAGCAGGTCCAGCTCCATGCCCTGCGGGCGGCCCACAAACCGCACCCGCGGCTCCTCTTCCGGATAAGCCAGGGCATATTCGACGCGGGCCCGGGGGAACCAGGCCCAGGGCGGCTCCGCTCCCGGCACCCGGGCGGCGCGGATGACGCGCAAGGCCGGATGCAGGGTGGCCATCTCCTCCAGCCAGGCCGGTGCCGCCGGGTCCTCGCCGGCCACCCACACTACCACATCATCCCAGAGTTCGGCTTCCAGGCGCTCCCGGAGCCATTCCCATTGCGCCATGCGTCCCTCTCCTTCCGGGCCCAGGGCCCGCTGGTCATTGTGCCCTCCCCGGCTTGACCCCGCAAGCAGGTCCGCATGCCACAGCGCCGGAAAGGCCAAGATGAGACACAAGGGCTGAATGGATCAAATGTGGACAATGAGAGGGTTTAAGGGCTATGAATCGCTATAATGGGGTTGAGGCCGGGCGCGACCTTTGGCCGCACTGATTTGCCCAAGGGGGCGCAAGATGAGCATCGAGGGCGCCAACGCACGCAAGGGGGACAGTGACAGCCGGCAAACGGCCGGCAGCGCGCCGCCGTCAGCCGTGGGGGGGCTGGCGCCGGCAGAGGCGGAGTCCTCCCTTAACCGGCTGGCCCGGACCCGCCGCTGGGTGGCGGGAGTCTCCCTGGTGCTGCTGCCCCTCATCATCCTGGCCGCCCATACCCTGTGGCCGACCGCCCTCGCCTCCACCCAAGGCGCCGCTACCGTGGCATCCATCCTGGCCCTCCTGGGATCCGGCTACACCCTGCTCATGTTCCGCCTTATCGACCGCCAGCAGCGCACGCTGGAGGAAAGCCACGAATGCATCCGGGCCCAGCGCGACCGGCTGGATGCCCTGCGGGAGGCCACCTACACCCTTTCCACCATCTTTGACCTGGATGCCGTGCTGCAGGCGGTGGTGGACACCGCCCGCGGCCTCATCGGCGCCCGCTATGCGGCCCTCGGCATTGTCGATCGGGCGGCCCTGGAAAGCGGCGATCCCGATGCCCCTCTCCTCAAGTCCATCTACATCTCCGGCCTGACGCCGGAGGAGCAGGAGCGCATCGGCTCCCTCCCTGAGGGCAAGGGCATCCTGGGCCTGGTGATCCGCGAGGCGCGTACCATCCGCCTGGACCGCCTGCAGGACCATCCGGCCTCGGTCGGCTTCCCCCCCAACCACCCGCCCATGGAATCCTTTCTGGGGGTGCCAATGGTCTACCGGGATCGGGTGGTCGGCAACCTCTACCTAACCGAAAAGGCGGGCGGCTTCACCCTGGAGGACCAGCAGACGGCGGAACTGTTCGCCCGCCAGGCGGCGGTGATGGTGGCCCACGCCGAGCTGAGCGCCCAGGTCAAGGAGGCCGGCATGTTGAGCGAGCGCAACCGCATCGCCATGGAGCTGCATGACGGGGTGCTGCAGTCCCTCTACGGGATCCGCCTCAACCTGGAGAACCTGCTCGATACCGAACCCATGGCGCCGGCGGTGGAGCGCGGGGTGACGGTGGCCATCGACACCTTGAGCCAATGCATGAGCGAGATCCGGTTCTTCATCCAGGACCTGAAGGGTGCCCGCATCGACTTCGCCGATGCCATCCAGGACCTGGTCCGCCGCCTCAATCCGATGAACCGTCCCGTGCGGGTGGTGGCCCCCCGCCATCCCCGTCCGCCCGGCGAACTGCCGGTCCCCTTCACCCGCACCGTCCTGCTCCATATCCAGGAAGCCCTGTCCAACGCGCTGCACTACGCCGAGGCCGCCGACATCCGGGTGTCCTGGTACTGGACCGCCCGCTGCCTCACGGTGTCGGTGGCCGACAACGGCCGCGGTTTCGACCCCGATGCCCCCCGCGATCCCACCCATCAGGGCCTGACCAACATGCGGGACCGCGCCCGGGCTCTCGGCGGCCAGGTGGTTATCGCCAGCCGGCCCGGGAAGGGCACCCTGGTGCGGATCCGGGTGCCCCTCCCCTCCGCCTCCCTGACGGTGGGACCGCTGCCGGGACCGGAAGCATGACCCTAGACATAAGGCAGCAGCAGTTCGAAGGGCCACACCACCTTCAACACCGCGTCCCAGGTCTCCTCCAGCCGGCTTAAGGGCCGGGCGGCGGCCGCGGCATCCAGGGCGCTCAGCCACATCGCCACCGAAAGCTCCCCGAAGGGAGCCGGGCCTTCCCGGCTCAGATACCGCTCCAGCCAGGCCAGGCGCTTGCGAGCGGTGGCATCGTCGTGCCGCCCGCATAGGTGCTCCGGCAGCCGCCAGCATAGCCAGGGAGCATGCAGCAGGCCGGTGCGGGTGATGGGATTGTGCAGCCACGAGGGCAGGAAGGCTCCCCCGCGGGCCAGGAACAACGCCCAGGCGCCCAGGTCGTAGACCGCCCCCGGCTCGTCCTCCCCGAGACGGCGGGCAAAGGTGAGCAGGCGGGCAATCTCGTCCCCGCTTCCGCTCAGGAGCCGGTAAAGCTCCTCCACAAAGCGCTCCTCCGAGCCCATCATGCCCCACAGTACCTCGTCCCGGTGCCGGAGGCGATGTACCACCCGCGCCCCTTCAGCCGCTTTTTCGGCCAGGGAGGGATAGACCTGCCGCAGGGCCTGCCACACCCGCGGCGGGATTTCCTGCCAGGGACCCGGGAGGGCCGGCGGCAGCTCTACGGCCCGGTGCCGTTCCTCCGGTCCCAGGTAACAGGCAGGATCCATGCCCCACGGCCGTCCGGCCGCCAGCGCCCGGCCCCGGGAGTTGCCGCCGCAGACGCGTTCCCAGGCGCAGGCCCGGCAGGGTTCCGGCAGCAGCACCGCCCGCTGGCTCAAGGCCCAGGCGTGGCTGTCCTCCGGGCGTTCCCACAGCTCGGCCAGGGGCACGGCCCACAACGACCCGTAGACCACTTCCGGGAGGTCCCAGGGATGCACCAGCCCGCTGGCTTCCACCACCAGCCCATCCGCCTGGTTCCAGCGCGGGAGGCGGGCCACTGCGGCCGGGGCCGCCTCCGCGGCCACCGCCACATCGGCGCCGTTTCCCCACAACACCAGGTCGGGCACCGGCCGGGGACCGGTCTGGCTCAGGAGCACCCCCAGCGTCTCCCGGATGGCCGTTCCCACCGCCCCTGTGCCCTCCGGGCCGGCGGTCCCGGCCAGGGGCGGGTGCACCGCCAGCAGCCGGACCACCGGCAGGGCGATGAGGGCCCGGTAGAGGTCCGCCAGCCCGCCAGCCGTGGCAGGGATCAACGGGAAGAGGATGGTGACCGGCAGGCCTTCGCCTGCCATCCGCAGCACCTGCCGGGTCCACTCGCCGGGCAGCTTCGGGCCCGGGAGTTCCTCCCCCGGCCAGGGCACGAGGACCTCCCCCACCCGGGCCCGCCGCAGGGCCCGCAGGAGGGTGCCGGGCAGCAGCAGGTCCTCAAGCAGCACGTGGTTGACCAGGCCCGCCTGGCGGGCGCGCGCCAGCAGGGGCATCAGCCGGCCGCCTTCCAGCAGGTGGCCCGGCATCCAGAAGAGGTCGCGTACCCCCGCCTCTCCCATCTGGTCCACCAGCACCGCCAGGTCGGCAGTGTCGGCGGCGGCGGGGGGCGGTCCCGCCTCTTCCGGCAGTGCCCAGCATTGCGCGTCACGGCCCCGGAAGATGACCCAGCGCCGCCGCTCGCAGGACCCGGTCACCCGGGACCGCAGCGGGGCCTTCAGCACACCTGCCGCTTCGAGCCATTGCGCCACCCGGAACATCTTGCCCGCCTCCCACGTTGTGCACGGCTGTGATGGCTTGTCGTTCCCATTGTCGGCCATTCCCGGCCGCCGTCAACAGGGTCCACGGGAGGGGCGTGGGCAGGGCCAGATGGTCTGTGCCCCCGCCTTTCCGGGGCCCGTCAGGGCGACCCGCACTAAACCGCCGGTGGACTGAACCCGGACTCCGATCGTGCGCGGAAAACGTCGTCTTCCCCGCAATCCTGCGGCCTTCGGGTCATCCGTGAATAGGGTCAAATGGAACGGCCGCTTTGACCCCCACGACCGGCGACAGGCCCGCGCGGCGGGATCATACTGAAGCTGCTCCGAGCAGCGTGTTGGTCCGGCGCGAACCGGAGGGACGACGCGCAGCGTCGGAGTTCAGGGTTATGCGGTCCGGAACCAAACGAATGACTAGCCGAATCCACTCACCTTAAAAGGCAGGGCCCAGGATGAACAGCCCCGTTCCATCCTGGGCCCTGTCATGCCGTTCCGGCCCTGCCGCACTCTGCTAAGCTGGGGGCGGGGGGATCCGTTCATGCCGCGCCTGTTTTTTGCCGCTGCCGTGCCGGCCGCCCTGGCCGCCGAGATCGCCGCCCTGCAACAGCATCTGCGCCGGCGGGGCTACCGCGGCAGCTTCCCGGATCCGGCCGGCTTGCACCTCACCTTCGCCTTTCTGGGCGAGGTCCCGGAGCAGCACATTCCCGCCCTCACCCGCCTGCTGGAGGCCACCGCTGCCGCCACCCCGCCCTCCGCCCTCTGGCTGAGCCGCTGGGGCCGCTTCGGCCCCCCCGGAGAGCCCCATGTGCTCTGGGTGGGCCCCGGCCGGGTGCCGGGGTCCTGCGGGGGCTGCAGCGGCAGCTGGAGGCGGGGGCGGCGGCGATAAGGGCGGTGCCCGCCGCCGACCCCCGCCCCTGGCAGCCGCATATCACCGTGCTCCGGCCGCGGCCGCCCGTGCCGTCGGCCCCGCTTCCGCCCTGGCGGCCCCGGCGTCTGGCTGTTACCGCCATCGGGCTTTACCTCAGCCAGGCAACCCCCGGCGGCCGCCGCTACACCCTGCTGGCCGCGGCCGGCTTGGGCGGGGATCCTACTCCGGCGGATGATGGCGGGGCGGCACCACCAGCACCGGACAGGGGGCATGGGTAAGGACACCCAGGGAGACGCTGCCCAGCACCAGACCGGCCAGGAGGCTGCGCCCGCGGTTGCCCATCACGATGAGGTCCACCTCGTGGGTGCGGGCGTACCGTACCAGCTCATCGACGGGCAGGCCTTCCAGGTGCACGCTCTCCGCCCGCAGGCCGGCGTCCTCCAGGATCTTGATCGTCTGGTCCAGCTGCGCCAGTGCCACCCGCCGGTTGGCCTTTTCCACCTCCTCCCACGTCTCCTCGGTAATGCCGTATCCGATGACGCTGACGGCCGTCTCCGCCGTCGGACGGCTGACCAGCACCACGGTGATCTGATCCTGCTCGGTGAAGTGTTCCCCGACCCAGCGGGCGGCATCAATAGCCCCCTCCGATCCGTCGGTTGCCAGCAGTATGCGCATGCTCGCGCCTCCCTCTTCCCCGGACCTGCCTCCATGCTAGGCGGAACGGCGGCCGGGGGCAACCGGGCCGGGAAGCCCGGTGCCGGCCGGGTCAGGGCTCCGCCCGTTCCGGCTCGGCATCCTCGCCGATGTAAAAGGCTTCGTCCCAGGTCAGACCCAGCCGGATGATGCCGGCGATGAACTTGGGCCCCGGCCGCCGCTTGCGGGCCAGGACCCGGTTCACATAGGAATGGGCCAATCCCATGTGCTGGGCCAGCTCCCGTTCCCCCCACTGCCGCTCGCGCATGAAGGCCCGGATGACGTCAATCCGGGCCAGCACCGTCTCCGCCATGGCCACCATCGCCCTCATTCCGTGATTTGCCAATTGGAAACATTATAGCGGCCTGGTTTCCATTGGGCAACCACGGGCGGGCGCCGGGTTTACTCCGGAGACGGCCGGTACAGTCCCAGGGACAGGTACCGTTCACCCGAGTCGGGAAAGATGACCACACAAACCGAACCCGGCCGCGGGTCGCGGTTGAGGACCCGTTCCGCCGCCACATAGGCCGCGCCCGAGGAGAGGCCGGCCAGGATGCCCTCGCGCCGGGCCAGCCGGCGGGCCGCTTCCCAGGCCGCCTCGTCCTCGACCGCCACCACCTCATCCAGCAGGCCGGTGTCCAGCACCGCCGGCACGAAGCCGGCCCCGATGCCCTGAATCCGGTGGGGCCCGCGCGGGCGGCCGGAGAGCACCGCCGACGCGGCCGGCTCCACCGCCACCAGCCGCACCGCCGGCCGGCAGCGCTTAAGGAAGCGGCCCACCCCGGTGATCGTCCCCCCGGTACCGACCCCCGCCACCACCAGGTCCACCCGCCCGCCGGTCTGCCGCCAGATCTCCGGCCCGGTGGTCTCTTCGTGGACGCGGGGATTGGCCGGATTCTCATGCTGGCGCAACCAGAGGGCGCCGGGCAGTTCCGCCTCCAGTTCCCGGGCCCGGCGGATGGCCCCGGGGGTCCCTTCCTCCCGCGGCGTTTCCTCCAGTTGGGCGCCATAGGCCCAGAACAGCTGGCGGCGCTCCTCGCTCTGCCCGGCCGGCATGCACAGCCGGAGCCGGAGCCCCCGCGCCGCTGCCACCATCGCCAGGGCGATGCCGGTGTTGCCGCTGGTGGCCTCGATCAGGACAGTTCCGGGGCCCAAGCGCCCCCGCGCCTCGGCGTCCCGGATTAAGGCCCAGGCGGTCCGGTCCTTGACCGACCCCCCGGGGTTGAACATCTCCAGCTTGGCCCACACCTCGATCCCGGTCCGCTCCGACAGCTCCTGCAGGCGGACCAGGGGGGTGTTCCCGATAAGCGCCGTGATATCGGCCATCCCGCGCCTCCCTCCCCCGCCGGTGGCGGACGTCGTGCCGCCAGCATAGGGGGCGGGCCAGCGAACGTCAACCCGGGGACGGGCGCGCCGCCATTGCCAATTGGCAATGGTCCTGCTAGGATGGGGGAAAGAATCCGGGTGGGTGGGGATGGAATTCGGCAGACTGCTGCGCGAGACGCGGCGTGCACATGGGTTTTCCCTGAAGGAACTGGCGGAGCGGACGGGCATCAGCCCGGCCCAGCTCTCCCGCCTGGAAAATCAGCGCCGGCGTCCCAGCCTGGACCAGCTGGCCCAGCTCAGCCGGGTGCTGCGGTTTGAACCCGAGGTGCTGATGGCCCTGCTGGGTCTGGACGGGGAACGGGCCTGCGACGGGGAACCGCCCTGTACGCCGGGGGTACAGGAGCTAGCAGATGTGTGGGCGGAGGCCCGCCGGGCGCTCAGCCCCGAGGACTGGCACGAGGTCCGTGCCCTTATCGTGGCCAAGATCGCCCGCCAGCGCGGCCACCGCCCTCCGCCGGCCTAGTGGCTGCGCTCGCGTTCCGCCATCCAGACCGTGGCGATGCGGTCGGCCAGTTCGGCCAGCTCGCGCAAGGTACGATGGACCTCTACCTGCCAGGATTCTACGGTCTCGGCGGTCATGCGCTGCCCCTGCTCGAGGAGCGAACCTTCCGGCTGCAGGGTGTTCAGCGCGCGGCGCCAGTGCTCCACCCAGTTCAGCCGGCTTTCCTCGCGGACTGCCCCTTCCTCCATGGCCGTTCCCTCCTGTCGCGCATCCGGGGCCGCCTAATCGCGGCGTCCGGTGAGGATGCGGTAGGCCCAGACCGCCGAGCCACCGGCCACCGCTACCCCGGGCAGGATCAGCCCGTGGGCGGCCACCAGCCCGGCCACGGCCGCCACCGCGCCCCCGATCATGCCCCACCGGGCCCACCGGAGCTGCGGCCGGCTCCGCTCCAGGCGCGTCCACTTCCGGCTCAACATGGGACGACCACCCGCCTTCCCCTACGCCCTGGGCCTCTCGCCGTCCCCATTATGCCGCGGCCGGCCCCGGATGGTATCCCCCTAGCGGCTCATTCGCCGTCATTGCGCGGTTGGCCGGTCCGCAGCAGGTCACTCACCGTCACCACCTGGTATCCCTTGGCGGCCAGCCCCTTCAGAACCGCCGGCAGGGCCTCCACCGTGCGGTCGGTGGGATGCATGAGGACAATGGCCCCCGGTCGTGCCCGTCCCAGCACGCGGCGCACAATGGTGGCGGGGTCGCTGGCCGGCCGCCAGTCGATGGTGTCGATGGTCCACATGACCAACGTCAGGCCGTTGGCGCGCGCCGCCCCCAGGATGCGGGGGTTCAGCTCCCCGTAGGGCGGGGCGTAGAGCGCGGGCTGGGCTCCCGTCACGGCCGCGATGGCCGCGCTGGATCGGCGGATGTCGGCGGCCAGCGCCTCCGGGTCCTGCAGGCTGGGATGGGCGTGGTTCCAGCCGTGGTTACCCACCTCCATCCCGGCCTGCACCAGGCTGCGGGCCAGGTCGGCATGCTGTTCGGCCCAGCGTCCGCCCAGCATGAAGGTGGCGTGGGCGTGTGCCGCCTTAAGGGCTGCCAGCAGCTGGGGCACATACTCGGTTCCCCACACCACGTTGATGCTGAGAGCCATGACGGGATGGGCGGTCTCCACCCGGTATACCGGCACGGCCGCCGGCAACGGCGGGGCCTGGGCCCGGACCGGCACCCCGGCCACGAGGCCGGCGGCGGCCGCCCCGGCCACCACCCAGGTCCGTAAACGCTTTCCCCACCCGGTCATGCTGCGTCCCCCCTCTACCGGTTCGGGCCCAGCATAACCCGCCGGGGCGGCGGCCATACTGCCGCCGACGCCAGGTGGAAGGAGGCAGACCATGTTCACCCCTATCGCCCGCCGGTTGGCCGGCTGGGCTTCGGCCGTCCTGCTGGCGGCGGCGGCCGCCGCACCGGCCCGGGCCGCCTCGGCCCTGGTGGTCAGCCGGGTGCCGACCACCGACAAGGTGGCGGCCCTCAGCTTTGACGACGGGCCCACTGCCAAATGGACGCCCCGGGTCCTGCAGGTGCTCACGGCCCATCACGTTCCCGCTACCTTCTTCATCATCGGCAGCCAGGCCAACCGGTACCCGGAGCTGATCCGCGAGGAGGTCAAGGCCGGGATGGAGATCGGCAGCCATGGCGCCACCCATCTCACCCTGCGCGCCCGCAGCGCCGAGCAGGTGCAGCGGGAGGTGGAGGAGAACGCCGCCATCCTGACCGCGCTGGGCGCGCCGAAGCCCCGCCTGTACCGCCTGCCCGGCGGGCGTTCCGATGCCGTGTCCCTGGACGTGTTGGGGCGGATGGGCTATACCGTCATCGGCTGGACCATCGACACCCGGGACTGGCAGCGCCGCTACTCGGCCGACCACATGGCCCGCCAGGTGCTGCGGGAGATCCGCCCGGGGAGCATCATCATCTTCCATGACGGCACCAACTCCTCGACCGCTACCGTGCAGGCGGTAGAGCAGATCATCCCCCGCCTGCAGGCCGAAGGCTACCGCCTGGTCACCGTGGGGGAGCTGGTGCGCCGCCTGGAGGGGCTCTCCCGGCCCAGGATCTGAAACCGGGCCGCACGCAAAAAAGAAAAGACCGGGACCCGGCGCCTGCCGGCCCCCGGCTCAGTGCCGCCCGTGCGGTCCTCCCGGCCGCTCGCGGCGGCCTTCCTGCGGTCCGCGCCCCCGGTCGCGGTTGCCGACCGGCCGCGGCCGCTCGTGCCCGGCTGCTACCGCCCGTGCCGCCTCCGGCATGGTGTCCTTGTGCGAGAGGTTGATGCGGCCCATATGATCGATCTCGGTCACCTTGACCTTGAGCACGTCGCCGACCTGCACCGCATCCTCGACCCGCGCCACCCGCTGCGGCGCCAGCTGGGAGATGTGCACCAGCCCCTCCTTGCCGGGCAGGATTTCCACAAAGGCCCCGAAACTCATGATGCGGGTCACACGGCCCTCGTAGACCTCGCCCACCTCCACGTTGCGAGTCAGGTCGTTGATCATGCGCACCGCCTTTTCGCCCGCCTCCTGGTTCACGGCGGCGATGTAGATGGTGCCGTCGTCCTCGATGTCGATCTCGACCTTCTTGTCGTCCACCTTGCTGGCCTCGATGATACGGTTGATGGTCTTGCCCCCCGGTCCGATCACATCCCGGATCTTTTCGGGGTCGATGTGCAGGGTGATAATGCGGGGAGCGTGCGCGGACAGCTGCGGCCGTGGCGCCGGCAGGACCTCCTGGAAGCGGTCCAGGATGTACAGGCGGGCTTCCCGCGCCTGCTCCAGCGCCTCCTCCAGGATGGCCCGGTTCAGCCCCTTGATCTTGATGTCCATCTGGATGGCGGTAACCCCGGTCCGCGTGCCCGCCACCTTGAAGTCCATGTCCCCCAGCGCGTCCTCCAGCCCCTGGATGTCGGTCAGGATGGCGTAGCGGCCGCTGGCCTCGTCCTGCACCAGGCCCATGGCGATGCCCGCCACCGGGGCCTTGATGGGCACCCCCCCGTCCATCAGGGCCAGGGTGCTGCCGCAGACCGACGCCATGGAGCTGGATCCGTTGGATTCCAGGATGTCGGACACCAGGCGCAGGGCGTAGGGGAACTCCTCCTCGGGCGGAATCACCGGCAGCAGCGCGCGCTCCGCCAGGGCCCCGTGCCCGATGGCGCGCCGGTTGGGTCCCCGCATGGGCCCGGCTTCGCCGGTGGCGTAGGGCGGGAAGTTGTAGTGGTGCATGTAGCGCTTGGATTCCTCTTCCCCGATCCCGTCCAGCATCTGCTGATCGCTCAGCGGCCCCAAGGTCATGGCGGTCAGGGCTTGGGTCTGCCCGCGGGTGAACAGGCCCGTCCCATGCACCCGGGGCAGTACGCCCACCTCGATGCTGATGGGCCGGATCTCCCGCAGCCCGCGGCCGTCCGGCCGGATGGACTCGTGGATGATAGCGCTGCGCACCACCTGCTTCAGGACCTTCTTCAGGACCACCGGGATCATGCGGGCCTCATCCGGGAAGCGTTCCAGCAGCTGGGCGGCGATCTCCTGGTTGACAGCCTCGATGCGGGCCTCCCGCGTCTGCTTGTCGGGATGGCGGACCGCCTCCGCCAGAGGCCCGGTGGCCAGGGCGGTCACCGCTTCCACCAGCTCCGGCGAGGGCAGGAATAGCGGATACTCCGCCTTGGGCTTGCCGCAGGCGGCCTGGTGTTCCCGGATGCCGGCGATGATGCCCTTGATGGCCTCGTGCCCGAAGAGGATGGCATCCAGGATGCGCGCCTCCGGGACGATGTTGGCGCCGGCCTCGATCATGAGGATGGCCTCCTCGGTGCCGGCCACCGTCAGGGCCAGGTCACTGCGCTGCGCCTGCTCGGATGTCGGGTTGATGACCAGTTCCCCGTCCACCAGCCCTACGACCACCGCCCCCATGGGCCCCTCGAACGGGATGTCGGAGATGGCCAGGGCCGCCGACGCCCCCACCATCCCGCACACCTCCGGGCTGTGGTCATGGTCGACCGACAGGATGGTGGCCACCACATGGACATCGTTGCGGAAGCCCTCGGGAAAAAGCGGCCGGATAGGCCGGTCGGTGAGGCGGGCCGCCAGGATGGCGTGTTCGCTGGGCCGGCCCTCCCGCTTGATGAAGCCGCCCGGGATCTTGCCCACCGCGTACAGGCGCTCCTCGTAATCCACGGTGAGAGGGAAGAAGTCGACCCCCTCCCGCGGGGTCTTGGAGGCCACCGCCGTCACCAGCACCCGGGTGTCGCCGTAATGGACCAGGACCGCACCGTTGGCCTGGCGGGCCATGCGGCCGGTCTCCAAGGTCATGGGGCGGCCCCCGACCTCGAAGGTTGTCCTATGAATCTCCATTGCTCGCGTTATACCCCCCTGGGGGCCGCTCGGCGTTCATCCCCCGCGGCCGGAAAGAAGAAAAAGAGCGGGCAGCCCCGCTCTAGCGCCGTAGTCCGAGTTCCTGCACCAGGTCCCGGTAGCGGGCGACGTCCTTTTTGTGCAGGTAATTGAGAAGGGCCCGGCGGTGTCCGACCATCTTCAGGAGCCCGCGGCGGGAATGATGGTCCTTCGGATGGTTTTTCAGGTGCTCCGTCAGTTGCGCGATGCGTTCGGTCAGGATGGCGACCTGCACCTCCGGAGACCCCGTGTCCGATTCATGCAGCCGATGAGCCGCGATGATGGCCTGCTTCTTCTGTGACTCCAGGGCCATCGTCCCACCTCCTCGTTCCGACGTGTGCCTTGGTTTGCCGCAAGACAGCTTATTTTACCATACTGACCCCAGTGCCACAACGCGGCCCTTCACCCCAGCTCGACCAGCCGCCGCCGGGCCTCCTCCACGTCGCGGGCGATCTGGGCCTTCAGGGCTTCCAGGGAATGGAACCGACGCTCGGCACGGATGCGGCTGCGGCAGTCGAAGCGCAGCACCTGTCCCCGGAGATCCCCGACCGGACGCCGGTCGGCATCCAGCAGGTAAACCTCCAGCCAGGGGTGGCCGTGCCCCGTCACCACCGTCGGCCGCACGCCCCAGTTGGCCACCGCCGGGCGCGGCTCCGCCTCGCCGGCCAGGCGGGCAAACCCGGCGTAGACCCCGTACGGGCCCATGATCTGTTCGGGAGGCACCTCCACGTTGGCGGTGGGGAACCCCAGCTGGCGTCCCTGCGCCAGGCCGGGCCGCACCGGTCCCTCCACCCGGAAGGGATGCCCCAGGGCGGCCTCGGCCGCCTCCAGGTCCCCGTCCAGGATGCGCTCCCGGATGTACGAGCTGGAGACCGGGGTCCCGTCGGCCAGGCGCACCGGTGGCACCACCACCGCCTCCCCGCCCCGGGCCGCCATCCAGTGCTGCAGGAGCTCGGGGGTGCCTTGGGCCCGGGCCCCGAAGGTGAAGCTGTACCCCACCACGACGACCCGGGCCCGCAACCGGCCTGCCAGCTCCTGCTCCAGGAACTCCTCCGCCGGCTGCGCCGCGACCGCCGGGGTGAAGGGCATCACCTTCACCGCCGGCACCCCCAGTTCCTCCAGCACCGCCAGCTTGACGGGGGTGGGGGTCAGCAGGTACCGGGTGAGGGGCCCCTTCAACACCGCCCGCGGATGTGGATCGAAGGTCAGTACCACCATGGGCAGGCCCTCTCGGGCAGCAACCTCCCGGGCCGCGGCCAGCAGGGCCTGATGCCCGCGGTGGACCCCGTCAAAGCTGCCGACGGTCACCACCGTCGGCTCATCCAACATCTCCTCCGCCAGAATCCGTCGCATCCGCCGTCCCCTCCGCCTAGGGGGACCCCGCCGGAACCGGGGGAAACACCGCCCGGTACCGGAGGCCGGGCGGCCCCTCCACGATCGCTACCAGCCGACCGCCGGCCGCCAGTCCCACCGCCGGGGCGGCGGGCAGCGGCGGCAGCGGCAGCCCGGCCAGGGCCCGGCCCTGGACCAGATACGGCACCACCGCCGTCTCCACCGGAATCAGCGGCAGGTCCAACGCCGCTTCCGGCCCCAGCAGGGCCTCGCGCCAGGCGCCGGCGGCCACCGCCTCCAGGGTCAGGGCCTGCTCGAGGCGGAAGGGGCCCACCGCAGTCCGTTGCAGACGGGTCAGCACCGCTGCCTGCCCCAGCAGCTCGCCCAGGTCGCGCACCAGGCTGCGGATGTAGGTGCCGCCTGAAACCGTGGCTTCGAGGGTCCAATGCGCCCCGCCTCCCCGGGCGGCCAGCGCCTGGACGTCCACCCGGCAGGGCGCCGGAAAGACCCCCCGTCCGCGGCGGGCCCGGGCATAGGCCCGCACGCCGCCCACCTTCTTGGCCGAAAAGCTGGGCGGCAGCTGCCATTGGGGCCCCTCCAGCCAGCGCAGGGCCGCCGCCACCGCCTCCGGCCCCGGCCAGGGCCGACCGGAACGGGCCACCACCGGACCATCCCCGTCGCCGCTGGCGGTGGCGCGCCCGAACTCAACCTCGGCGCGGTAGCGCTTAGGCTCCGCCTTCAGCCACGGCAGCCAGCGGGTGGCCGCGCCCAGGGCCACCGGCAGCACCCCTTCCGCGGCCGGGTCCAGGGTCCCGGCATGACCCGCCCGGGCGGCCCCGGTCAGACGTTGCACCTCCCGCACGGCGGCGAAGGAGGTCAGGCCCGCCGGCTTGCGGACCACCAGGATGCCTTCCGGGCCCGCCGTCATGCCGGCGGCTCCCCGTCCCCTGGCTTGCCGGGGCGGGGTTCAATCTCCCGCAGCAGGGCATGGACCCGCAGGCTGGCGTCGATGGCGTGGTCCTGCACGAACTCCAGCTGCGGCGCCTTCAGCAGGTGCAGCCGGCGCGCCACCTCCCCGCGCAGGAAGGCGGCGGCGCTGCGCAGCCCTTCCAGGCTGTCGGCCTGCTCCCCGGCGTCCCCGAACAGGCTAACGTAGACGCGGGCCCGGGACAGGTCCCGGCTGACCTCCACCCGGGTCACGCTCACGAACCCGATGCGGGGATCCTTGACCTCCCGCTGCAGCATGGCACCGATCTCCTGCTGCATGGCCTGGCCGATCCGTTCCGCCCGTGCCTTGTTCATGTGCCCTCAACCCCGATCCCGGCCGCCGGCGTTGCCCGCCTCAGCTGGCCTTGACCTCTTCCTCGGTGTAGACCTCCAGGATGTCCCCCACCTTGAGGTCGTTGAACTTCTCCAGGCCCAGCCCGCACTCGTACCCGCTGGGCACTTCCCGCACGTCGTCCTTGAAGCGCTTGAGGGAGGCCACCGCCCCGTCGTAGACCACGGAGCCGTTGCGCAGCACCCGGACTTTGCCGCTGCGCAGCACCTTGCCGTCGGTGACATAGCACCCGGCGACCGTCCCCACCTTCGGAACCCGGAACACCTCCCGCACCTCGGCCCGGCCCAGCAGCACCTCCTGGTACTTGGGGGCCAGCATGCCGGTGAGGGCCTGGCGGATGTCGTCCAGCGCCTCGTAGATCACCCGGTAAAGGCGGATGTCCACCCCGTCGTGCTCGGCCAGCGCCCGGGCCTTGGGGTCCACCCCCACCCCGAAGCCGATGATGATGGCCCGCGAGGCCTGGGCCAGCATGACGTCCGATTCGGACACCGCCCCCACCGCGGCGTGCAGGATGCGCACCCGCACCTCTTCATTGGCGACCTTGCCCAGCGCTTCGGCCAGGGCCTCAAGGGAGCCGGAGACGTCGGCCTTGAGGACCAGGTTGAGCTCCCGCATCTCCTCGTCCTTCAGGCGCTGGTAGAACTCGTCCAGGCTGACCCCCCGCTGCCCGGTCTCGCCGCTGGCGCGCCGCTGCCGCTCAATGCGGGCCTGCACGATCGCCTTGGCCTGCCGCTCGTCGGCCAGGCTGGCAAAGTCGTCCCCGGCCTCGGGCAGGGCGGTGAAACCCAGCACCTCCACCGGCATGGAGGGGCCCGCCTCCTTGACCCGGCGGCCGCGGTCATCAATGAGAGCCCGCACCCGGCCCCAGACGGTGCCGGAGACGAACACGTCGCCCGCCTTCAGGGTCCCCCGCTTGACCAGCACCGTGGCCACCGGGCCCCGGCCGCGGTCCAGCTTGGCTTCAATGATGGTCCCGCGGGCCGGGCGATCGGGATTGGCCTTGAGCTCCAGCATCTCGGCCTGCAGCACGATGGCGGAGAGGAGGTCGTCCAAGCCCAGGCCGGTCCGGGCCGAGACCGGCACCATCATGGTGTCCCCGCCCCAGTCGTCGGGCACCAGCCCGTGCTCGGCCAGGGCGTTCTTCACCCGGTCGGGATTGGCCCCGGGCAGGTCCATCTTGTTGATGGCCACCACTACCGGCACCCCGGCCGCTTTGGCATGGTTGATGGCCTCCAGGGTCTGGGGCATGACCCCGTCGTCGGCCGCCACCACCAGCACCGCGATATCGGTCACCTGAGCCCCGCGGGCCCGCATGGCCGTGAAGGCCTCATGGCCCGGGGTGTCCAGGAACACGATGGCGTGCCCGTTCCAGTTGACCACCGAGGCCCCGATATGCTGGGTGATACCGCCGGCCTCCGCCTCCGTCACCCGCGTGGAGCGGATGCGGTCCAGCAGGGAGGTCTTGCCGTGGTCGACATGACCCATCACCGTGACCACCGGCGGCCGCGGCCGCAGCTCCTCCGGCCGGTCAGGCTCGCCCTGCAGGATGGTCTCCTCCCGCTCCTCGGCCGACGCCCGCTCCTCGATTTCCGCCCCGAACTCCTGGGCTACAATCAAGGCCACGTCCCGATCCAGCTCCTGGTTCAGGGTGGCCATCACCCCCATGCCGATCAGCCGCTTGATGAGGTCGGTGGCCTTGACGCCCAGCTGGTCCGCCAGGTCCTTGACGGCGATCGGCCCGCTCAACACCACCTTGCGCTGGACGGGCGGCATGGTCTCATGCGCCGGCCGCGGCTTGCGCCGCCCCTTCTGCCGGTTCTTGAAGAGGGCGGGTTCGTCCTCCTGCCAGTCGCGGCTGCGCCGGTCGGTTGCAAAGCGGTCCGTCCCGTGGGCGCCCCGCCGGGACGGCTCCTTGCGCACCGGCTCGGGCAGGGCGGGGGCGGGGCGCCCGCCCCGGCCACCCCGGGCGGCGCCGCCTCCGGCCGGCCGGGACGGACCGCCGGCTGCCGGGCGGGGCGGCCCCCGGACGGGGGCGCCCGGCCGGGCCCCGCCATACGGCGGGCGGCCGGCGCCGGCCGGGGCCGGGCCCGAGGGCCGGGCCGCCGGCGCTCCGGTTCCGGGGCGCCCCATGGGCGGCCGGCCCCCGGCCGGGGCGGGACGCGGGGGCGGGGAGGAGCTGCCGGCCGGCCGCCCGGCAGGACCACTTCCCGGCCGGGACCCGCCGTAGGCGGGCCGGTTGCTGCCGGCCGCCGGTCCGGCTCCTCCGGCGGGACGGGCGGCCGCCGGCCGGGACGGTACCGGAGGCCGTTCGGCGGCCGCACGGGGCACGGTCCCCTCCCCGGCCGGTCCCCGGGCGGGGGCAGCCGGTGCCGCCGCGGCCGCGGACGCAGCCGGTGCCGCGGGACGCGCCGCTCCCCCCGGTGGATCCGCCGGCAACTTGCCTTCCATAATATCCCGCACTACCTGAATCGCCTGCGGTTCCACCGTGCTCATGTGATTCTTGATGTTGGGCACATGCAAACGGTGCAGGAGGTCAATGAGGCGGCGGCTGTCCAGCTTGAGTTCCTTGGCCAGCTCGTAGACCCGGACCCGATCCTTATCCTTGTTGGTGTCCTTGGTGCTCTCCCGGTTTTCTGCCAAAGGCCTTACCTCCCGATGAGACTTTCCGTCCCGGTTGCGCATCCGCAGGCAGCGGGGCCGGCGGCGGGGGCCCCTCCCTGCGCGGAATCTCCACCACCGTATCCGGCGGCAAGCTTTTCAAAAGGGCGTCGGCCAGCTTGCGGCGCAGGATGCCGGCCACGGCCAGCGCCGGCAGCCCGGTGGCATGGCCCAGCTCATCCTTGGTGCCGGCGACGACTACCGCCACCCCGGCATCCCGGCACCAGAGCCGGAACTTGCGTACCGCCGCCCCCCCGGCGTCGGTGGCCAGGATCAGCAGCCGCAGCTGGCCGTTCTTCAAGGCCGCCTCCACCCGGTCGCTCCCCGGGGCCAGCGCCCCGGCCTTGCGGGCCAGCCCCAGGTAGTTCATCCACATCGGCTGCGGGCTCATTGCGGCCGGCCGCCCTTGCCCCGCCGGCGCGCCTCCGCCTGGGCCCGGACCGACACCGCCCCACCCTGGGCGGAAACGGTAAAGATGCGGGGGGTCCGCGGCTGTTCACGGGCGGCATGCACGGCTGCCTCCAGGGCCGGCCGCAGCTCCTCCCCCACCGGCCGCTTCAGGTGCCGGTCCAGGCGGTGGCCGCCCAGGGCCCGTTCCAGACACTCCGGCTGGGGGCAGACGTACGCCCCCCGCCCGGCGGTACGCCCGGTGGTGTCCACCACCACCTCGCCTGCCGGCGTGCGCACTACCCGCACCAGCTCCCGCTTGGGCCGGGTCGCACCACAGGCCACGCAGGTCCGCATCGGCACCCGCCGGGTCTTCGCCATCACCATTCACCGTCCTCCACCTGCGACTCCGAGCGGATGTCGACCTTCCAGCCGGTCAGCCGGGCCGCTAGCCGGGCGTTCTGGCCCTCTTTGCCGATGGCCAGGGACAGCTGGTTGTCGGGGACCACCACCCGCGCCAGGCGCAGGATGGGGTCCAGGGTCACCCCCACCGTCTGGGCGGGGGAGAGGGCGTTGGCCACCAGGACCGCCGGATCGGGGTCCCAGCGCACGATGTCCAGCTTCTCGCCCCGGATTTCCTGCACAATGGCCTGCACCCGCGCCTTCTTGGGCCCGATGCAGGCTCCCACCGGGTCCACATCCGGGTTGGCCGCCCAGACCGCGACCTTGGTGCGGGACCCGGCCTCCCGGGCGATGGCCTTGATCTCCACCACCCCGTCGTGGATCTCCGGCACCTCGAGCTCGAACAGGCGCTTGATGAGCCCGGGATGGCTGCGCGAGACATAGATCTGCGGGCCTTTGGTGGTCTTCTTCACCTCGGTCACATATGCCCGCACCCGCTCCCCCGGCCGGAGCACCTCCCCCGGCACCTGCTCATTGGGCATCATCACCGCCTCGGCCCGCCCCACATCCAGGTACACGACCCGGTGCTCCGTCCGGTGGACCAGACCGCTGACAATGTCGCCCTCCCGGCCCGAAAACTCCTCAAAAATGATGCCGCGCTCCGCCTCCCGGATGCGCTGTACGATGACCTGCTTTGCCGTCTGGGCCGCAATCCGGCCGAAGCTCTTGGGCGTGACCTCCAGCTCCACAATGTCGCCCTCCAGGGCCCCGGGGGCTATGGCCCGGGCCTCCTCCAGGCTGATCTGCAGCAGGTGGTCGGTCACCTCGCCGGCTACGACTTCCTTCTGGGCATAGACGTGCGGCTCCCCGTCCTCGCGGTCGATGCGCACGGAGACATTCTGCGCCGATCCGAAGTTCCGGCGGTAAGCCGAGATCAACGCCGACTCGATGGCCTCCAGCAACACCTCTTTTTCGATGCCCTTTTCCCGCTCCAGATCCTCCAGGGCGCCGAGAAACTCGGCATTCATCCGCCGTCACCTCTTATACCCCGGGCGGTGCCTGAAATCGCGTCCGCCCCTTGTCAAGCGAAAAGAGTGGGTCATCTGCACCCACTCCGACCATCGCCGTCCACGCCGTCCTGCCGGCAGCGGGGCCTTGGCGGGCCCCTGCCTGGCTTCCCCCTCAGCATAGCATACTTGCCTTCCCGGCCACAACCGGGCCCCGTCCGCAACGGCTTCAGAAGAAGGCCAGCTGGTTGGTCTCCCCCAGGTCCCCCAGCGCGCCCGCCCGGCGCAGGAGGTCGATCACGGTCCGGTTGAGCCGCGCCCGCTCCCGCAGGTCCTCCACCGACAGGAACGGGCCTTCGGCCCGCGCCGCCACGATGGCCTCCGCCTGACTGGCCCCCAGGCCGGGCAAGGCGATGAACGGCATCAGGAGCGCCCGGGCCTGGGGCCGCATGAGGAACTGCCGGGCATCCGACCGCTCCAGGTCCACCGGCTCGAAGTGAAAGCCCCGCAGCAGCATCTCCCGGCCCACCTCCAGCACCGTGACCAGGCTGCGTTCCTTGGCGGTGGCTTCATTGCCCTTGGCCTCGATGTCCTGCAGGCGCGCATTGATGGCGGGTACCCCGCCGAGAAAGGGTTCCGGCTCAAAGTCGTCCGCCCGCACCGAGAAATAGGTGGCATAGAAGGCCAGGGGGTGGTGCACCTTGAACCAGGCGATACGCCAGCCCATCATCACGTAGGCGGCGGCATGAGCCTTGGGGAACAGGTAGCTGATCTTCTGACACGATTCGACGTACCAGTCGGGTACCCCATGCTCCTGCATACGCGCGATGTGCTCGGGCTTGAGACCCTTGCCCTTGCGGACCGACTCCGAAATGGCGAAGGCCTCCCGCGGCGGCAGCCCCTTGCTGATGAGGTAGGTCATGATGTCGTCGCGGGTGGCGATCACCTCCGACAGCCCGGCCACCTTGCGGCGGATGAGCTCCTGGGCGTTATTGGCCCACACCTCGGTGCCGTGGGAGAGACCCGAAATGCGGACCAGCTCGGCAAAGGTCCGGGGCCGGGTCTCCTCCAGCATGCCCCGTACGAAGCGGGTGCCGAACTCCGGCAGGCCCAGCGATCCCACCGAGCTGCCCAGCTGGTCGGGATCGGACAGCCCCAGCGCCTCCACCCCCGAGAAAAGGCTCATGGTGGCCGGATCCTGGAACGGCACCTCCCGGGGCGGGATGCCGGTCAGCCGTTCCAGCATGCGGATGGCGGTGGGGTCGTCATGGCCCAGCAGGTCCAGCTTAAGCAGGCGGCTGGAGATGGCGTGATAGTCGAAGTGGGTGGTGACCACATCCGCCTCGCGGTCGTCCGCTGGATGCTGCACCGGGGTAAAGGCGTGGATGTCGGCCTCCTGGGGCACAATCATCAACCCGCCGGGATGCTGTCCGGTGGTCCGCTTCACCCCGACCAGCCGCCGCGCCAGCCACTCCACCGTGGTCGCCGGCAGGTCCCGTCCCGTCTCCCGCGCCCAGGCCTTAACCAGCCCGAACGCGGTCAGGGAGGCCACCGTGGCGATGGTCCCGGCCCGGAAGACCTTGCCCTGGCCGAACAGCTCCTCCGTGTAGCGGTGGATTTCGGGCTGGTATTCACCGGAAAAGTTGAGGTCGATGTCGGGGACCTTATCCCCCTCGAAGCCCAGGAAGGTCTCGAAGGGGATGTCCTGGCCGTCGCCGATGAGCGCGGTCCCGCACCGGGGGCATGGCCGGGGAGGCAGGTCGTAGCCGGACCCCACGCGGCCGTCGGTCACGAACTCGGTGAAACGGCAGGCCGGACAACGGTAATGGGGCGGCAGGGGATTGACCTCGGTGATGGACAGCAGGGTGGCCACCAGGGACGAGCCCACCGACCCGCGCGATCCCACGAGGTAGCCGTCCTCCAGCGACTTCCGGACCAGACGGTGGGCGATGTAATAAATGCTGGCGAAGCCATGCCGGAGGATGGCCTGTACCTCCTTGTCCAGCCGTTCCTGCACCAGGGGGGGCAGGGGATCCCCATACCATTCCCGGGCCCGGGCGTAGGGCATCTCCGAGACCACCGATTCCGCCTCGGGCAGGCGGGGCGCGCTCAGCGTCTCGGGCACCGGGGTGACCGGCGCCAGCTCCTCCGCCAGCCGGCGCGGGTTGTCCACCACCAGGGCCTGCCGGCGGGCGGGGCCCAGCCAGGCGAACGCCTCCAGCATTTCCCCGGTGGTGCGGTAGTGCAGCGCGGCCCCGGCGTCATGCAGCTCCCCCTTGGCGGTGACCGCCAGGATCTCCCGTCCGATGGCGTCCTCCGGTTCCACATAATGGACGTCCCCCACCGCCACCACCGGCTTCCCCAGCCGTTCCCCCCAGGCGACGAGGTCCTCCAACAGCGCCCGCACCGCCTCCTCGCGGGCCAGGTGCGCCTCCTCCAGCCACGGCCGCAGGGCGTCGGGTGGTGCTACCTCCCAATAGTCGTAGTCGGCGGCGCGGGCCGCGAACTCCTCCGCTTCCGCCCCCCGCCACAACAGGTCCGCCAGTTCCCCCGTGCACCGGCGCCCCCACCAGCCAGTCGGGATCGGGCCCCTGCCGGCCGGCTTGCACCTGGCTGCGCAGCACCCGGGGCACGCGGTAGAACGTCTCCAGGTGGGAGCGGCTGATCAACCGGTACAACTGTTCCAGCCCGTGCTGGTGGCGGACCAGCAGCACCGCCGGCACGGGCCGCCCCGCCGCCCAGGGCATGGGCCAGGGCCGCCGCAGGTCCGTCTCCCGCCAGCTGTCGCCCTCACGCCCGGCCGCCGCCGCCAGCCCTTCCAGCAGGCGCAGCAGCACCAGGGCCGTGGCCTCGGCGTCGGCCAGGGCGCGATGGTGACGGGTCAGGGGCACCCGGAAATGGTCCGTCAGGGTGGCGAGCCCGTAGCCTTTCAGGTCGGGCAACAGGGCCCGGGCCAGCACCAGGGTGTCCAGTACGGGGACGGCCAGACTGCTGCCCTGGTAACGCCGGTGCGCCGCCCGGATGAAGCCGAGGTCGAAGGGGGCGTTGTGGGCGGCCAGCACCGCGCCCCGGGCGAAGGCGAAGAAACGCGCCCACACCTCGGCCGGCGGCTCGGCCCGTTCCAGCTCCCGTTCGGTCAGCCCTGTAATCTGGAGGGAGGCCCGGGAGACGGGCCCCTCCGGCTGCAGCAGGGCGTGAAAGCGGTCGATGACCTCCCCCCCGGCCAACTTCACCGCCCCGATTTCAATGGCCTCGTGCGTGCGGGGGGTGAGGCCGGTGGTCTCCAGGTCCACCACCACCACCGGCGCCTCCGGCAGGCCCGCCGGCGGGCCGGTCAGCACCGGCAGCTGGTCCTCCACCATGTGGACCTCGATCCCGTAAAGCGGCCGCACCCCCCACTTGCGGCCTAGGGCAGCCGCTTCCGGAAAGGCCTGGGCCACGGCATGGTCGGTAATAGCCAGGGCGGGATGCCCCAACCGCGCCGCCTTGCGGAACAGGTCCTCCAGGTCGGCGACGCTGTCCATGGCGCTCATTTTGGTGTGACAGTGCAGCTCCACCCGCGGCTCCGGCGCGCCGTCATCGGCGGGGGCGGCCGGCTCCGCCACCGCCAGCCCCTCCCGCACCTCCAGGGTCGGCTCCCCGGAGAAACGGTCGGGTGCCACCGTCCCCTTGAGGCGGACCTGGCTGCCCTCCTCCGGCGGCTCCTCCCCCGTCCGCAGCACCAGGTGCGCCTTCAAGGCCGAGTTGCCCGCTCCCACCCCGAAAGTGGCGTGGCGCACCCCTTCCCGGCCGTTGCGCACCGTCACCCCAAACACGGTGCCGGTTACCACCACCGGCCCGTTGTCGCCGTTACGGCTCAGGACCTCCGCCAGCGGCAGGACGGGCCCGTCGGCGCGGCCCTTGCCCGCCCGCCAGCCCGGGGCCGGCGGGACGGCCGGGGCCGGCAGGGTCACCGGTTCCGGAGGCGGCGCCGGGGCCGGCACCGCCACCGTTACCTGCAAGGGGGGCAGGTCAGGCCAATACGCCTGCAGGCGTTCGAGGCCGCCCCAGCGGCGGAACAGGCTGGCCGCCGGCTCCCCGGGCAGGACCAGGTCCCAACCCTCTCCGCTGGCGGCCGGTTGCCAGGCCCCGGCCAGCAGCGCCCCCAGGGCCCCGCCCGTTTCCGCCATCAGGACCCGGAACCGCTCCGGCGGCTCGCTCGGCCAGCGGCGTTCCGATACCGTGACCGGTACCCCCAACCGCCGCGCCAGCCCCGCCGCGAGAGCCGCCCGTTCCTCCGCGCTCACCCGCCCGAGGTCGGCAAACTCCACCTCCACCCCGGCCGCCGTGCGGCGGACCACCAGGGGCTCCAGCCCCGGCCGGGATGGGCCGTCCCATCCCGCCCACGGCCGCCACTCCCGGGGGCCTCTCCCTGCCACGTTTCTCCCCGCCTTTCCGGCGGCCGGCTACATGCGCGGGATCTCGCGCAGGATTTCCCAGTACATGCGCATGCGGGCCGCAAATCCTTTGACCAGGCCCATTTTCTCCTCTTTCAGCACCTGGGTGACGTCCTTCAGGATCACCGCCCGGGGTTCCTTGCCCATGCGTTTGAGCTGCCGGTGCAGCTTCAGTTCCACCCCGAAGCGGGCCTCGTCAAGATGGTCGACCCGCGCCATGATCTCCCGGCGCACCGCCCGCTGCCCGGAGAGGAAGGGCGCCATGGCCTGCGCCAGGTCGGTGCTGGGCCGTCCCCCTTCAAAGATGCCGACGGTGGCATCGGTCTCCCCGGCCAGGACCGGTGCCAGCAGGTCCCGCACATGGGCGGGCGTCAGCCCCACCAGGTCGGCGTCCAGGAAGACGATCACATCGGCTCGGGCCTCTTCCGCCCCGGCCTTCATGGCCGCCCCCTTCCCCAGGTTTTCGGGCAGCTCGACCACCCGGGCCCCATAGGCGCGCGCCACCTCAGCGGTGTTGTCGGTGGACCCGTCGCTGACCACGATCACTTCCGACAGCTCGGGCACCGCCCGCAAGACCGCCAGCACCGCCCCGATATGTTCCGCCTCGTTGTAGGCCGGCACCACCGCCGCTACCCGCGCACCCGCCGGCGGCGCCGCCACTTCAGCACTGACTTCCGTATCCGCGGCGGGGGCGGGGAATCCCGCACCCTGCCCCTCACGGGACCCGTCCCCCGGCCGCTGGTTTTTGTCCTGCACGGTTTCCACCTGACCTCGCTGCGACCTGGCCGCGCGGAGGATGGCTGGCGGCCGCCTCAGTACGCCCGCGCCCACCACGCCCGGGCCCGGGCCGGACGCCCGCAGACGATGCAGCCCGAACCCTGCGGCTCCTCCCCGAACGGCAGGCAGCGGATGGTGATGCCGTGGCGCTCCTTCACCGCCTGGGCGCAGGCTTCCTCCCCGCACCAGTCCCCGGCGAAGAAGCCGCGAAAGCCGTAGGCCTCCATATCCGCCTCGCGGGTGATCGGGTAGGTGTGACTGTCCCGGAACCGCCGGGCCTGCTCCAGGAGCTCCTGCTGCACGGCCTCCAGCCGGGCGGCCACCGCCTCCCGCACCCCCGCCCGCGGTACCGTCTCCTTCGTGCCCACATCCCGCCGGGCCAGGACTACCGTCCCCGCGTCCACATCCCGGGGGCCGATTTCCACCCGCAGGGGCACCCCCCGCATCTCCCAGTCGTTGTACTTGTACCCCGGGGTGTACTCCGGGCGGTCGTCGAGGCGTACCCGCGCCACCGCCTCCAGCTCCCGGGTCAGGGCCCGGGCTGCCTCCAGCACCTCGGGTCCGCGCGGGCCGGCGGCGATGGGCACCACCACCACCTGGACCGGGGCCACGCGCGGCGGCAGCCGCAGGCCGCGGTCATCCCCGTGCACCATGATGAGGGCCCCGATCAGGCGAGTGGACGTTCCCCAGGAGGTGGTCCAGCCGAATTTTTCCTGCCCGTCCTCGTCCAGGAAGCGGATATCAAACGCCCGGGAGAAATTCTGGCCCAGGAAGTGCGAGGTGCCCGCCTGCAGCGCCCGCCCGTCGGACATGAGGGCCTCGATGGTATAGGTATCCACCGCGCCGGCAAACCGTTCCCCGGCGCTCTTGACCCCGGCCACCACCGGCACCGCCAGCAACGACTCCGCCGTCTCCCGGTAGATGTCGAGCATGCGCCGGGCTTCCGCCTGCGCCTCCTCGGCCGTCCGGTGCACGGTGTGCCCCTCCTGCCAGAGGAACTCGGTGGTCCGCAGGAACGGCCTCGTGGCCTTCTCCCACCGGACCACGTTGGCCCACTGGTTGATGAGCAGGGGCAGGTCCCGGTAGGACTGCACCCACCGGGCGTACATGGCCCCGATAATGGTCTCCGAGGTGGGCCGCACCGCCAGGGGTTCGGCCAGTTCCTCGCTTCCCCCCCGGGTCACCCAGGCCACTTCCGGGCTGAAGCCCTGCACGTGGGCGGCCTCGCGCTCCAGCAGGCTCTGGGGAATGAGCAGCGGAAAATAGGCATTCTCATGCCCGCTGGCCCGGAAGCGGGCATCCAGCTCGGCCTGGATGAGCTCCCAGATGCGGTACCCGTATGGGCGGATGACCATGAACCCCTTCACGGGGGCATAGTCCATCAGCTCGGCCTTGCGGACCACGTCCACATACCACTGGGAGAAGTCGGTGGCTTTAGGCGTGATCGCCTTGAGCGCCTGTTCTGGCTGCAATTGCGTCGCTGGCCTCCTTGTCGGCTGCGGGTCCCGGCGTGCGGGCCCGTTTTTCGCGGGCGGCGTCCTGGATTTCCTCCCACAACGCCTCCACCATGCGCGCCTGGTCCACCCGCCGCACAATCTGCCCGTGGCGGAAGATGAGGCCCATCTGGCGGCCGCCGGCCAGACCGACGTCGGCCTCCCGCGCCTCGCCGGGCCCGTTGACCGCGCACCCCATCACCGCCACCGTCAGGGGGACGTCCAGCGTGGCCAGGCGCCGTTCCAGTTCCTGGGTTACCGGCCACATGTCAAATTGTAGCCGCCCGCAGGTGGGGCAGGCAACGATGTTGGGGCCCCGCTGCCGCAGGCCGAGGCTCTTGAGAATCTCCCAGGCGATCCAGATTTCGTCCTCGCCGGGGGCGGTGATGGACACCCGGATGGTGTCCCCGATGCCTTCAGCCAGCAAGGTCCCCAGCCCCACCGCCGACTTGATGGTGCCCTGCCGAGGGGTGCCCGCCTCCGTCACCCCGAGGTGCAGGGGGTAATCCCGTTCCCGGGCCATGCGCCGGTAGGCGGCGATCATGGTCGGGACGTCGGAGGCCTTCAGGGACACCACGATATCGGTGAAGTTGAGGTCCTCCAGGATGCGGATGTGGCGCAAGGCGCTTTCCACCAGGGCATCGGCCGTGCGCCCCAGGTCGGCCTGCACCGTCTTTTCCAGGGAGCCGGCGTTGACCCCGATGCGGATGGGCACCCCCCGTTCACGCGCGGCGGTCACCACCTGCCGGACGCGGTCGGGGTCGCCGATGTTGCCGGGATTGATGCGCAGTTTATCGACCCCCTGGCGCAGGACCTCCAGCGCCAGGCGGTAATCGAAATGGATATCAGCCACCACCGGGATGGGGGACGCCCGCACAATCGCCCCCACCGCCTGTGCGGCCTCCATGTCCGGCACCGCCACCCGCACCAGTTCACAGCCGGCATCCACGTACCGGTGGATCTGGTCCACCGTGGCCCGGACGTCGCGGGTATCGGTCTTGGTCATGGTCTGCACGACCACCGGGGCCCCGCCCCCGATCACCAGGTCCCGCACCCGTACCGGCCGTGACCGTCTTGCTGCTGCCATGATCCGCCTGCCTCCATCCCGCTGCCCGGCCGCCGCCAATCTGTCCCTATTATACATGCCGGCGCAGGCCCCTAGGCCGACCCGTGCACCCCCAGCAGGTGGACGATGTCATGGACGGTGACCACCAGCACCAGCAGCAGCAGGAACACGAAACCCACCATGTGGATCAGGTTCTCCCGCTCGGGGTCCAGCGCCCGGTGGCGCACGCCCTCCAACCCGAGCAGGAATAGCCGGCTGCCGTCCAGCACCGGAATGGGCAGGAGATTGAAGAGCCCCAGGTTGGCGGAGAGGGCGGCGGCCACATTGACCACGTCCCACCAGCCCACGGCCGTGGCCCGTCCGATGGTCTGGGCGATACCGACCGGACCCGTCAACTGGAAGGGACCCCGCCCCGTAACCAGGGCAAACAGCGCCGTCGCCCAGGCGGCGGTCAGATAGGCGGTCTGGTGGGCCCCCTCCACCACCGCCTGCCCGGGGGGCAGGTGCAGCTGGTAGGTGCGGGGCACGATGCCGACGATGTAAGCCCGGACGGCCGGGTCCCAGCGCGGCACCAGGGTCACGGTGCGCCGCACCCCGTCCTGCACCACGGTCAGGCGGACCGGCCGCGTTTTGCGGCCGGTGATGCGGCGCACCACCGTGTTCCAGTCCCGCACCGGCCGCGCATCCACCGCTACAATGCGTGCCCCCGGCCGGATACCGGCCTGGCGGGCCGGGTAGCCGGGCACGGTCCCGGCGATGGTGGTGGTGGCAGCAGGGATCCCCACCGGTCCGAACAGGATGGCATAGAGCAGCACGGCCAGGATAAGGTTCATCAGCGGTCCAGCCAGGATGACCACGAACCGCTGCCAAAGGGGGCGGTTGGGGAAGGCGCGGGGGTCCGCGGTCGGGGTCCCCTCCATCCCGGCCAGGCGCACGTAGCCTCCCAACGGCACCACCCGCAGGGCATACAGGGTTTCCCCCCAGCGCCGGGACGCCAGGGCGGGGCCGAACCCGAGCGCGTACTCCTCCACCCGCATGCCCACCGCCTTGGCCATAAGGTAGTGCCCCAGCTCGTGCCAGGCGATGAGCAGCCCGAACACCAGGATAATCACCACGGCCGTCGTCATAAGCCGCCCCCTTCCCCTAGACCCGGGCGGCGATCACCTGCCGCGCCGTCTCGCGTCCCCACCGGTCCGCCTCGCGCACGTCAGCCAGATCCCGCAGCGGACCGCCCTGGAACGGGGCCAGCGTTCCCTCCACCACGGCCGGAATATCCGCAAACCGCAGGCGCCCCTCCAAAAAGGCCGCCACCGCCACCTCGTTGGCGGCGTTGAGCACCGTCGGGAAGAGGCCGCCCCGCTCCCCCGCCTCCCGCGCCAGCCGCAGAGCGGGGAAGGTCCCGGGGTCCGGCTCCAGGAACCGCAGGGTCTGCCCGGCCAGGTCAAAGCGGGGGATGTCCAGCGGCAGCCGGTCGGGCCAGGTCAGGGCGACCTGGATGGGTACCCGCATGTCCGGCCAGCCCAGTTCGGCCAGCACCGCCCCGTCCACAAACTCCACCAGGGAGTGCACCAGGCTTTCCGGGTGGATCACCACATCGATCCGGGAAAAGGGCAGGTCGAACAGCCAATGGGCCTCGATGATTTCCAGCCCCTTGTTCATGAGGGTGGCCGAGTCGACCGTGATCTTGGGCCCCATGCGCCAGCGGGGATGCCGCAGAGCGTCCTCCACCCCCACCGTTTCCAGCTGAGCGCGGGTGTATCCCAGAAAGGGCCCCCCGGAACAGGTGAGGATGATCCGCCGCACCGGCTGGGGCAGAGCCCAGGCCTGAAAAATAGCGGAATGCTCGCTGTCCACCGGGATGAGCGGTACGCCCCGCGCCCGGGCGGCCGCCGTCACCAGCGCCCCGGCCGCCACCAGGGTCTCCTTGTTCGCCAGCAGCAGGGGAAACCCGCGTTCCACCGCCGCCAGCACCGGCTCCAGCCCGGCAAACCCGCTCATGGCCGCCACCACCTTGGCCGGCCGCGCGTCGGCGATGGCCTCCAGCAGACCTTCAGGGCCGGCGTACACCCGCACCCCGCTGCCGGCCAGGGCCGTGCGGGCGGCCCGGGCCGCCTCCGACGCCGTGAGGGCTACCCAGGCCGCGCCCAGTTCACGGGCCGCCTCCACCAGCGGCTGCCAACCCTGGCGCGCGGCCAGTCCCTCCACCGCAAAACGCTCGCGCTGGGCCCGCAGCACCTCCAGGGTTTGCCGGCCCACGGAACCCGAAGCCCCCAGCACGATGACCCGCGTACGCTCGTCCCCGGACGGGGAACGGGCCGCCCTGCCCGTCATGTCGTCTGCCTCCTTGCAACCGGGGACACGCCCCCCGCCGGCCTGGCTGACGGCCCTACCCGGAGCCCGGCAGCACATCCAGTGCCCGGGCCAGGGCCTTCAGGATCACGGCCGAGACCGGGCCGATCAGGAAGCCCACAGGCCCGAACACCTTAATCCCGACGTAGAGGGCAAAGAGCGCGGTGAGGGGATGCAGGCCGGTGGTGCCTCCCACCAGCCGGGGTTCCACCAGCTGACGGACCATGGCCACCCCGGTCATGACCGCCGCAATCTTCACGCCGCCCAGGGTATGCCCGGTCAGAAACAGGATCACGGTCCACGGTAGCAACAAGCCGGTCGGCCCCATGTAGGGGACCAGATCCAGCAGGCCTGCCACCAACCCTAATAGTATCGCATAGCGGGAGCCGGCGAGGAAAAGACCCAGAGTGGTAGTGATCGCGGTGATCAGCATGAGCAGCAGCTGGGCCTTCACAAACCCGAAGAAGCCCATGGCCATATCCAGGCGCAAGGCCGGCAGGCGGGGCCGCAGGGCCGGGGGCACGCTGGCCTGGACCAGGCGGCCGATGAGACGCCGGTCGCGCAGCACAAAAAAGGCGGCGATGATGGCCACCAGCAGCATGAGCAGGAAGTCGGGCAGATGCGCCGCCAGGTTGAGGACGTCCCGCACCACCCCTTCCGCCACCTTGGCCACCGAGGCCAGCTGCCCGCTCAAGAGCGAGGGGTTGACGGGGATGGCCTGGCGCAGTTGACCCAGGCGGGCCACGGTGTGCAGGAGGGCATGTTCCACCTGCCGCAGGTAGTGCGGGATCTCATGCGCCAGCTGCAGGAGCTCGGTCACCACCGCTCCCACCAGCAGGCCCGCCACAGCCAGGGTCCCGCCTACCCCGGTCACCAGGGCTGCCAGCGAGGCCAGGCCCGGCGACAGGTGCCGCTCCCACCGGGCCGCCAGCGGTTCCACAGCCAGCGCCACCACCACCGCCACCACGAAGGGCAGCACGAAGCCCACCAGCCAGCGCCAGAACACATAGGTGCCGGCCAGCAGGGCCAACCAGATCAAGACCGCCCGCAGATATTCCCGGCCTTCGGCCCCGCCCATGGTCCCTCCCCTCCGCGCCCGCTGCCCCCTACGATATACCCAGCCCGCGCAGAAGGTAGTACGCCACCGGCAGGGCCAGCAGCGCCGAGTCGAAGCGATCCAGGATGCCGCCATGACCGGGCAGGATGTCGCCCGAGTCCTTCACCCCGGCAAAGCGCTTGAGGTTGGATTCCACCAGGTCCCCCAGCTGGGCGGCAAGGCTCACCGCCAGGCCCAGGCCCAGGGCCGGCGCGGGGGCAAGATGGCCGGGCACGGTCCACACCAGGCCCGCCAGGGTCCCCGCCACCGCCCCGCCCGCCGCACCCGCCCACGTCTTACCGGGACTGATGCGGGGCCACAGCTTGCGCCGACCCCAGGCCCGGCCGACAAAGTAGGCGGCGGTATCGGTGCCCCACACCACCGCCATGGCGCCCAGGGCCAGCCAGCGCCCGTGCGGGAGCCGGCGCAAGGCCGGCAGAAAGGAAAAGAACCCCCCCAGGTAGAGTGCCACCCAGGAGCTAGTAAAGGCCGCCTGAAAGTCCACCGGATTGGCCCGCACCAGGGTCAGGAGGGCAGCGGCCAGCGCCCCCGCCATCACCACGGGGCGGGTGGGCCATTTTAGCAGCGGATGCAGCAGCAGCGCCCAGATCCAAAGCACGGTGAGGGCGGGGAAGAGCTCCACCCCCCGGGCCCGGAACATGCGGTAGACCTCGATCACGGCCACCGACATGAGGACCCCCGCCACCAGGAAGAGCACCACCCCGCCCAGCCAGATGGCAGCCACCAGCACGGGCACCCCCACGACGGCCGTAAGGAGCCTTCGCGTCAGCAAGCCGCCCCTCCTAGCCGATGCCACCGAAACGGCGTTCCCGCCGCATGTAGGCGTCCACGGCCCGCTCCAGGTCGGCGTCCCCGAAATCGGGCCACAGGGTGCCGGTGACGTAGATTTCGGTATAGGCTAATTGCCAGAGCAAAAAGTTGGACAGACGCTCCTCACCGCTGGCCCGGATCAGCAGGTCGGGATCCGGTTGCCCCGCGGTGTCCAGGTAGCGCGCCAGCACCGCCTCGGTCAGGGGCCGCCCCTCCGCCCCCTCCGCCTGGCGCCAGCGGTTCACCGCCCGTACCAGCTCGTCGCGGCCCCCGTAATTGAGGGCCAGGTTCAGCACCAGCCGGGTCTGCCCGGCTGTTTCCGCTTCCGCCCAGGCCAGCCGCTCCCGCACCGGCCGCGGTAGGCCCTCCACATTGCCGATGCCATGGATGCGCACCCCTTCCGCCCGTAATTCCGGGGTTTCCCGCTCCAGGGTCTCCACCAGCAGCGACATCAGCGCCCCGACCTCCAGCCGGGGCCGGTGCCAGTTCTCGGTGGAGAAGGCATACACGGTCAGATAACGGATACCCATGCGCGCCGCGGCCTTGACGGTGGTCTTCAACGCCCGGACCCCCGCCCGGTGGCCCTCCGTGCGGGGCAGGCCGCGCTGCTGAGCCCAGCGGCCGTTGCCGTCCATGATGATGGCCACGTGCACCGGCATCGCCCGGCGGGCCGGCTTGCCTGCCGGCGCCAGCGGCCGGTGGATCGTCTCAGCGCGCCCGTGCATGTCGACCGTCCCCTTCTCCATGGCCCGCATCCCCCGTCCGGCCGCGCACGTCCGGCCCCGCCGCCTATGGGGTCAGAATATCCAGTTCGCGCGCCTCGGCCAGGTCGTCGACCTCCTTTACATAGCGGTCGGTGAGCTTCTGCAGGTCGTTCTGGGCCCGCCGCTCCTCATCCTCCGACAGCTGATGGTCCTTCAGCATCTGGCGCAGCCGCTCCAGGGCATCCCGGCGTGCATTCCGCACTGCCACCCGGCCCTCCTCGGCGAGCTTGTGCACCTGCCGCACCAGCTCCTTGCGCCGCTCCTCGGTCAGGGGCGGGAAGGTGAGGCGCAGCATGGTGCCCTCGTTCCGGATGCCCACCCCCAGGTCGGCCTTTTGAATCGCCTTCTCCATGGCCGGCAGCACACTCTTGTCGAACGGTTGCACCACCAGCACCCGCGGCTCGGGCACGCTCACCGTCGCCAGGTGGGTAATCGGACTCAAGACCCCGTAATAGTCGACCTGCACCTTCTCCAGGATGGCCGGGTGCGCGCGTCCGGCCCGCAGGCCGGCCAGCTCCCGCTGCAGCACCTCCAGGCTTTTCTTCATGTGTTTCTCGGCGTCCTGGATGGCCTCAATCATGCCGGTCTCCCCTCACGAAGGTCCCAATCGGTTCGCCCATGATGACCTTCCGTATGTTACCGTACACGTTCATATCAAACACGACAATGGGAATCTCGTTGTCCATGCACAGGGAGGTGGCAGTGGCATCCATCACCTTCAAGTTGGCCTTCAGCACGTCCAGGTACCGGATCTCATCCAGTTTGCGGGCATCGGGATACACCCGCGGATCCCGGTCGTACACCCCAGCCTCCTTGGTGGCCTTGAGCATGACGTCGGCCTCGATCTCGGCCGCCCGCAGGGCGGCGGTGGTGTCGGTCGAGAAATAGGGGTTGCCGGTCCCGGCCGCGAAAATGACCACCCGCCCCTTCTCCAGGTGGGCAATGGCACGCCGTCGGATGTAGGGCTCGGCCACCTCCTTCATCTCGATGGCGGTCTGCACCCGCACTGACATCCCGTGCTTCTCCAGGGCATCCATCAGGGCCAGGGCATTGATGACCGTGGCCAGCATGCCCATGTAGTCGGCAGTGGCGCGATCCATCCCCTGGGAGGACCCGGACAGGCCCCGCCAGATGTTGCCGCCCCCGACCACCACCGCCACCTGGACCCCCAGATCCGAGACTTCATGGATCTGGCGGGCGATGCTATCGACCACCAGGGGGTCGATCCCGTAGCCCTTTTCGCCCGCCAGCGCTTCCCCCGACAACTTCAGGACCACACGCCGGTACCGCGGCTGGGGCCGCTGCTCCTCCATACTTTCACTCCCGCCTGTTCAGCGGCCGGTCTCGCCGCGCTCAAAGCGGGCGAAGCGGCGGACGACAATCTGTTCCCCCAGCCGGGCGATGGCGTCCTTGACGACCTGCTCCACCGTCACGTCCGGGTTCTTAATGAACGGCTGCTGCAACAGACATTCCCGCTCGTAGAACTTCTTGAGCCGGCCCTCCACGATGCGATCGACAATCGCTGCCGGCTTGCCGGGGTTCTCGGCCTCCGCCTGCCGGCGCAAGGTCTCCCGCTCCGCCTCCAGCACCTCGGCCGGTACCTCCTCCGGCGACACCCAGCGGGGGTTGGCGGCGGCCACCTGCATGGCGATGTCGTGGGCCAGGTTGTGGAAGTCCTCGGTATTCGCTACGAAATCGGTTTCGCAGTTGATCTCCACCAGGGCCCCGATGCGGCCCGAGAGGTGGATGTAGCTCTCCACCAGCCCCTCCTGCGCCGTGCGGCCGGCCTTCTTCTCGGCCTTCAGCTGCCCGCGCTCGCGCAGGAGGGTGGCGGCCCGCTCCATGTCACCCCCGGCGTCCTCCAGCGCCCGCTTGCAGTCCATCATCGGAGCGCCGGTGCGCTCCCGCAGTTCCTTCACCTTGGATGCCGGTACCACCCGCAACCATCCTCCTCATCCTGCCCGGGCCGGGGAACGGGACCTGATCATGACGAAAGCGACCGCAAGGGTCGCTTTCGGCTGCCCTCCCTGTCCTACTCCGCTTCCGCCAACACTTCGCCCTGACGGCCCTCGATGAGAGCATCCGCCATCTTGGAGGTCAGCAGCCGCACGGCCCGGATGGCGTCGTCATTGCCGGGGATGACGTAATCCACCTCGTCCGGGTCGCAGTTGGTGTCCACAATGGCGACGATCGGGATACCGAGCTTGCGCGCCTCCATCACCGCGATGTGCTCCTTACGCGGATCGACCACAAAGAGGGCAGCAGGCAGGGTGTTCATGCCCTCGATCCCGCCCAGGTACTTCTCCAGCTTCTGCTTCTCCCGCAGCAGCACGGAGACTTCCTTTTTCGGCAGCCGCTCCCAATCCCCGGCGGCCTCCTGCTGCTTCAGCTCGCTCAAGCGCTTGACCCGGCGCTTAATCGTCTCAAAATTGGTCAGCATCCCGCCCAGCCAACGCTGGTTGACGTAATAGTCCCCGGACCGCGCCGCCTCCTGGGCCACCGTCTCCTGCGCCTGCTTCTTGGTGCCGACGAAAAGTACCCGGCCGCCATCCTGGCCCACCTGGCGCATGAAGTTGTAGGCTTCCTCCACCTTGCGCACGGTCTTCTGCAGATCAATGATGTAAATCCCGTTGCGTTCGGTGAAGATATAGGGCTTCATCTTCGGGTTCCAGCGCCGGGTCTGGTGCCCGAAGTGCACCCCGGCTTCCAGCAGCTGCTTCATCGAGATTACCGCCATGACTCGCCTCCTGGTTCTCCTTCCGCCGGCAGTGGCCTGTCGCAACAGGCACCAGGACCCTCCGGCGTGCTATTTTGGATGCCGAGCGATTATACCACGGCCCTAGGGCGTCCTCAAGGCCGGGGCGGCAGCCCCGGCATGATCCCGCCGGCCCCGGCGCATGCTAGGCCCACATCATCCGCCGCGGCAGGCGGCGGGAGAAGGAGGCAGGGCCATGCGCACACTTCCGGGCCGGCGCCTGCTGGCGGCGGCGGCGGCCGGCCTCCTGCTGGGGACGGCGGGTTGCGGCCGTCCCGCAGCAGGCGGACCCCAGGGCGGCGGGGCCATCCGGTCGGCCGGCCGGGGCGGCGCTCCCACCCGCTTGCGGAGCGGCCTCAAGGTCATCGCGTTCTACGACCAGTCGGCAGCCAATAAGACCCCGGAATCCTTCAGCCTGTTGAAGGCCCATCCGGGTTTGGTGACCTATCTCTCCCCCTTCTGGTACGAGGTCGGGCCGACGGGATCGGTGGTGGCCAAACCGGAAGGTCCGGTGGCCTCCATCGCCGCCGGCGAACACATGCAGCTGGTGCCGCTGTTCAACAACCTGGCCGGCAATGATGCCTTCCTGCACAGTCCCCTGACCCGGACCGCGGCCGTGCATCACATCGTGGATCTGGTCCGCAGCCGGCACTTCGCCGGGGTCAACATCGATTTCCAGCTGCTGAAGCCGGGCGACCGGGCCGACCTGACCGCCTTTATGACCGAACTGGACCACGCCCTGCCCAAGGGCAGTCTGGTCTCCATGTCGGTCATCCCCTCCGTCTCCAGTAACCGCAACGGGCCGGCGGCCGCCTACGACCTGGCCGCCCTGGCCAAGGTGAGCGATGCCGTGGTCCTGATGACCTACGACCTGCATGGCAACGGCACCCCGCCGGGTCCGGTCAGCCCCTATCCCTGGGTGGTAAAGGCCGTCCGCTACAGCATCCGGGCCGGGCTGCCGCCTTCGAAGATCTACCTCGGCATAGCCGATTACGGCTACGAATGGCGCCAGGGGTCCACCAAGGCGGTGACCATCCCCATCAAGGCCATGCACCAGCACATCTATGGCACCTACCGGTGGGTGCCGGGGGTGGACGAGGGGACCGACACCCTGGTGAAGCACGGGGTGACGCACATCATCTGGTTCGTACCCGACCGGGGAGCGGTAGCCCGCATCGAGCTGGCCAAGCGCCTGCACCTGGCCGGGGTGGCGTTCTGGCGGCTGGGCTACGAGGACGCGAAATGGTGGAATGCGGTCAGCGGGGCCCTGAGCCGTCCTTAGGGCCCGCCGCCCGCCCCGGCCGGGGACGGGGATCGGAGGCAAACAGACCGTACAAGGCCCCGATGTACAGGCCGGCCAGACCGAACTTGGCGATATCGGAGGCGTGGACCGCCGCCAGATAGGCCACGACCGCCACCAGGCCCAGCCCGAACACCCACGCCCGCACCGTATCCTTCAGGAACCGGAGCCGGCGGGAACGGGTGCGGACCGCCCGCCCGGCCACCGCCCCCACTACGGTGGTCAGGACCACCCATAAGACATGGCTTAACGTCAAGGACATCCGTGCACCCCTTCAGGCCTCCCCGCGATCCCATTCCTTACCGACCACCAGGATGTCGATGTTGCTGGTCTGGCGCAGCACCTGGTTGATCACCGACCCGCGCGTGAACTCCTGCCAGGGGGTGCGCAATGATTCCCCCATCACGATCTGGGTGATGTGGTGCTCCTTGGCGAAATCCACCAGTGCCCGCGCCACGTTGGCGCTGCGCAGCTCCACCGTCTTGGCCCCGAACTGGCGGGCAAGGGCCAGATTGGTGGCCAGGCTGACTTCGTCGCGGGCGCTGAACGACCCCTCCGGCGGCCGCACAATCACCACATAAAACTCCGCCTTCAAGCGGCGGGCGATGCGGTAGCCGCGCCGGATGAGCCGCGCCCCGTTGGGGGAGGGGGTGATGGCCACCATGATGCGGTCCTGCACCGGCCAGGGCCCCTCGATATCATGGGAGTCCATGTACCGCTCCAGGCGGTCGTCGGTCTCGTCCGCCACAATCCGGAGCGCCAGCTCCCGCAACGCCGTCAGATTACCGGCCCGGAAGAAATGCTGCAAGGCGCGATCGGCCGTACGGCCCGCGTATACCTTGCCCTGTTTCAGCCGTTCGATCAGCGCCTCCGGGGGCAGGTCGACCAGCCGCAGTTCGTCCGCCTCCCGGACCACCGAATCCGGGACCGTCTCCCGCACCCGCACGCCGACGATCTGCCGGACGGTGTCGTTGAGGCTTTCCAGGTGCTGAATGTTTAGCGTCGACCACACGCTGATCCCGGCGTCCAGCAGCTCCTGCACATCCTCCCACCGCTTAGCGTGCGGCATGCCGTCGGCATTGGTATGGGCCAGCTCGTCCACCAGCACCACATCCGGAGCCCGCTCCCGCACCGCCTCCACATCCAGTTCCTGTACCGGCACCCCCTTGTAGGTGGCGGGTTTAAGGGGCATGGCCTCCAGCCCTTCCAGCAGAGCCTGGGTCTCGGCCCGCCCGTGGGCGTCCACCACCCCCACCACCACGTCGATGCCCTGCCGTTTGGCTAGGTGTGCATCTTCCAGCATGGTATAGGTCTTGCCCACGCCGGGGGCCGCCCCCAGGTAGATGCGGTGCTTGCCGCGGCTCATGCGGCGGATATCGGCCAGGATCTCCTCCGGCGTGCGGCGCTTGTAGATGGATGCCACCGCTCGTCCTATCTCCCCTCACGACCCGCCGCCCCGTGGGGGGCCGGGTACAGCACGTAGCCCACACCTGCCACCGTAATCAGGTATTGCGGATGCCGGGGGTCGGGCTCCACTACCCCCCGCAGCCGGCGCACATATACCCGCAGGTACTCGAGATCGTCCCGGTATTCCGGTCCCCAGACCCGCTGCAGAAGCTGCTCATGGGTCAGCACCCGCCCGCAGTGGCGCATCAGCTCGGCCAGCATCCGCCATTCGGTGGGGGTAAGGGAGACCCCCTCCCGGCCGGCTACCTCCAACCGCCGGCGATCCCCGTCCAGCCGTAGGGGGCCGCATTCCAGGATGCGGGCGGGAGCGGGTCCCGGGTCGCGGCCCCGGCGCAGCACAGCCCGGATGCGCGCCACCACCTCCTCCGGGCTGAAGGGCTTGGTGACGTAGTCGTCGGCCCCTTCGTTGAGGCCACGGATGATATCGTCCTTGCGGTCCAGGGCGGTCACCATGATCACCGGCGCCCGGGTAAAGGCCCGCACCCGCTCCAGCAGGCTGAAGCCGTCCCGATCGGGCAGCAGCAGGTCAAGCAGGATCAGGTCCGGCTCGGCCTCAAAAAGGAACCGCAGGGCGGCTGCCCCGTCCGCGGCCTCGGCCACGCGGAATCCCGCCAGTTTGAGGTTGACCGCCAGCAGGCGGCGGTATTTGGGCTCGTCCTCCACCACCAGGATGAGCTCCCCCTCACGGACCATCCGCCGCACCCTCCTCCCGTCCCCCTACCGGAGGGCCTGCCGGCAGCCGGACCTCTACCTCCAGCCCGCGGCCCGGGCGGTTGCGGGCGGTGATGCGCCCGCCATGCGCCTCCACCACCCGCCGGGCAATGGCCAGCCCGAGACCGGTCCCCCGCCAGCGGGTACGATGGCGGGGGCTGCGGTAGAAGCGCTCGAACAGGCGGTCAACCTCCCCCTCTTCCACCCCCTGTCCGGCGTCGGCCACCGTGAAGACCCACTCCGTCCCCTGCCGCCGCGCCCGCAGCTCCACCGGTGGAGCCCCGTATTTGAGGGCGTTTTCCAGCAGATTGTCCAGCACCATCCCCAGGTCCTGGGGGTCTCCCCATACCATCCCGGCTTCCGCCGTCACCTCTACCGCCGCCGCCCCCGGCACGGTGCGGGCGGAGCGCCGGGCCGCCTCCCGCAGCAGGCCGGCGGCGCTGACCCACTCCGGACGCAACGGGGCCCCCGCAGCCTCCAGCCGGGAGGCTTCCAGGATGCGATCGATTTGCAGGCTCAGGCGATCGGCCTCCTCCTCGATCACCGCCAGGAACTCCCGCCGGGTCTCCTCGGCCAGACGGTCGGCCTGGGTGCGCAAGGTGGCACTGTAGCCCTTGATGAGGCCCAAGGGGGTCCGCAGCTCGTGGGAGACGGTCTGCAGCAGCTCGCTGCGCAGACGCGCCAGCCGGCGGTCGGTCTCGGCCCGGGCCCGCTCCTCCCGGAGCTGCCACTGCGCCAGCAGCAGGGTCAGCTGCCGGGCAAAGCGCTCCAGCCCCGCCCGCACCTCGGGCGGCCAGGGATCGCCCCGCCGTCCTCCCTCGGTGCGCACCAGCAGCAGCACGCCCCAGGGCGGCCCCTCACCCAGCGGCAGCGCGGCCCAGGGGCCGCTCCGTACCCCGGGCAGGAAGCCTTCGGCCTCCTCCTCCCGCCCGGTATAGCGGGGGCGGCCCGTCCGCACCGCCACCCCCAATCCCTGCTCCGGGACCACCAGCGCTCCCGGCACCCGCGGCCCCGGCCCGGGCAACGGCTCCCGGGTAGCGGCCACCAGCTCCAGCCCCTCCCCCTGCCAGGACCAGGCGGCCGCCCAGCTGAGTCCCCAGCGGGGCACCAGGTCGGTCAGCAGCTCCGCCACCGCCCGCGGCAGATCGGCGGGCCCGGCCTGGCCCAGCGAGCGCATCAGGTCCAGGCTGCCCAGCTGGTCGTACAGCTCCGCCACCTTCCGCTGCCAGCGGTCGAGCCGGACCTCCTGCACCCAGTAGACCGCCACCAGCGCCAGCAGGAACAGCGCCACCACCCATTGCCATCCCCGGCCGGCCCACATCGCGGTGACGCCTCCCGTCAGGCCAGCGGCAGCGCCACATCCCGCGGCGGCAGCGGATCATCCAACGGGGCTCCGGCCACTTCCCCGGTCAGGTAGAAGGTGCGTGCCCCGGTAATGCGGACCGGCACGAACCGGTCCGCCAGCTCCACCCCCGGATCCCGGTCCAGCAGGACCACCTTGTTGTCCCGGGTGCGGGCACTCCAGACCCCCGGATTCTTCCGGCTGACCCCTTCCACCAGCACCACTTCCTGCCGCCCCACCCAAGCCTGGTTGGCCTCCAGGCTGATGGCGTACTGAAGCTCCATCAACCGGTTGAGGCGGGCCTTCTTCACCGGGTTGGGCACCGGTTCCCGGGCCTCCCAGCGGGCGGCGGGCGTCCCTGCCCGCGCCGAGTACAGGAAGGTGAAGGCGGCATCAAACCGCAGGTCGCGTACCAGGTCCAGGGTGGCGGCAAAGTCCGCCTCCGTCTCCCCCGGAAAGCCGACGATGATGTCGGTGGTGAGGACCACGTCCGGGATGGCGGCCCGGATGCGGGCCACCAGGTCGCGGTACTGTTCAGCCGTGTACTTGCGGTTCATGCGCTTCAGCACCGGGGTGCTGCCCGATTGCACCGGCAGATGCAGGTGGCGGGTGATGCGGGGGTCCCCGGCGATGGCGGCAATAAGCCGGGACGAGAAATCCTTGGGGTGCGAGGTAAGGTAGCGCACCCAGCGGATGCCCGGCACCGCGGCGGCCGCGGTCAGGAGATCCGCCAGGTCCGCCGCCGGGTCGAGGTCATGCCCGTAGGAATTGACGTTCTGGCCCAGCAGGGTGACGTCGCTGAATCCCTCGGCCGCCAGCGCCCGGACCTCCTCCAGCACCGCCTCCGGGCGCCGGGACCGTTCCCGCCCGCGGGTATAGGGTACGATGCAAAAGGTGCAAAACTTGTCGCAGCCGTAGATGACGTTAACGAAGGCCCGGCGGCCCGCCCGCCGCCGGCTGGGCAGGTGTTCCTGGACCTCGCCGGCGCTGTCCCAGACGTCCACCACCATCTCCCCCGCCGCCTCCGCCCTCTCCAGCAGCTCCGGCAGGCGATGGAGGTTGTGGGTGCCGAACACCAGGTCCACATGGGGGGCATGACGCCGCAACCAGGCCACGGTTTCCGGTTCCTGGGCCATGCAGCCCGCCACGGCAATCCGCAGGCCGCGGCGTTGATCCTTCAGCTCCTTGAGGCCGCCGATGTACCCGAAGGCGTGGCTTTCGGCACTGTGCCGCACGGCACAGGTGTTGACCACCACCAGGTCGGCGGCCGTCTCGTCCTTGGCCGGACGATAGCCCAGCTGCTCCAGCTGGCCGGCCAGGATTTCGGAGTCCCGTTCGTTCATCTGACAGCCGTAGGTGCGGATAAAGTAACGCGGTGCGCTCACTCCCGCCTCCTCCTCTCAGTGTCTCTGCGCCGGGGGTGTGCTGACGGTGCGGGTCCGGGGCAGCCGGTCCAGCAGGGTCCAGGCCGCGCCGGCCAGGGGATTGTCCGCCAGGGCCGCTTTGAGGTCCGTCACGGCCCGGGCGGTGCGGCCCTGGTGAACCGCCACCACCGCCAGATCGTACGGGGGGCGCCACCAGCCGGGCGCCGCGGCCTGGGCGTCGAGGTAGTAGGCCGCCGCCAGGTTCCAGCGCCCTTCGGCCTGATACAACCGCCCCCAGGCTTCATAGACCGGGCCTTGGGGTCCGCCGGCCAGTAACGCGGCCTCCAGCGCCCGCACCGCCGCCGCCCGGTCCCCGGCCCGCTCCGCCAGCTGCGCCTGGAGCACCCGGGCTTCGGCATCCGCCGGATGCCGGGCCAGGACCGCCGCGACCGCCTGCTGGGCCAAGACCGGCTGCCCCGCCTTCAGCGCCAGCCAGGCCAGGTTGTCCCCGTCGGTGGCGGAGGCGGGGTCCAGGGCGGCCGCCACCTGCGCCTCGGCCAGCGCCGCCTTCGGCTGCCCCGCCTCCCACAGGATGGCCGCCAGGCGGGCATGGGCGGGCGCCCAGTCGGGGTGGGCACGGATCACGGCCTCCTCGTCGGCCGCCGCCCGCCATAAGGCCTGGCGCGCCTCCTGAAACCGCCGTTCCACCGCCTGCTGCCCGGCCCGGGCACCGGGGCTCCCCCCGGCCGATGCCGGGACCAGGTAGGCGGCGGGACCGCATCCGCTCCAGAGCCAGAGCCCGACGGCCAGCAACAGAATCAGGCGGGGGGCCATCCCAGGTACTCCCGCACCCGCCGGTCCCGCCAGAATCCGCTCATGGCGGTCGCCCAGGGCAGACGCCCCACGGCGTCCGGTCCTACCCAGGCCAGGGCGGCTGCGTCCGAGCCGGCCCGGGGCGGGGGATCCGCCCCGTCCCAGACCGCCGCCATGTCGATCACCACAAAATGATACCCTGCTTCCGGGTCGCGGATTTCGGCCACGTAGAGCGGTCCCTCCACCTCCACCCGGATGCCGCATTCCTCCGCGACCTCCCGCCGGCAGGCGTCCGCCAGGGTCTCACCCCACTCCACGTGGCCGCCGGGCAGGGCCCAGCGGCCCTGCTGCGGGGCGTGCGCCCGCTGCACCACCAGCACCCGGCCGGCCGGGTCCCGCACCACCGCCGCCACCCCCAGGCGGGGAATCCGGAGCCCGGTCGCGGTCATGACCGCGGACCGCTGCCCCCGCGGGCTGCATCATAGATGGTGAGCTCGAAATCCTCGTCGATCTGCCGCAGGCCCACGATGAAGCCGCGCTCCTTCAGCACCTGGTTGAGAAAGGTCACGACCTGGTAGGCGGAGAACCCATTGGTGAACCGCCGCTGCCCCAGGATCATGAGCTTTTCGTGGCGCGCCGCCAGCTGCAGCGGTTCCGCCTTGCGTCCCTCCATACCGCACCTCTCCATCCGGTCGTGCATAATCAGGCAGTTTCATTATAACATCTGCCACCCCCGCCTCCCGGGTGGCAGCGCTCCCGCCGGGGTCCTAGCATGCCCGGCCCGGTCGGCGCCCGACACTAGGCACGGGCCCTGCGGCTCAAGGAAGGGGGATGAGGGCATGGCGCGCCGCACGCGCCAGCCGCTCCTCCCCGCCGAGGTCCGCCGGCGGTTCAAGGCGGAGGTGGCGGAGGAGCTGGGACTGGTGGATGACATCGCCGCCCAGGGCTGGGCGGGGATGCCGGCCCGGGAACTCGGCCGCATCGGCGGCCGGATCGGGGGCAACATCGTCCGGGTCATGATCCGGGCCGCAGAACAGCAGCTGGCCGGGTCGGACGGGGAATAAGCCGGCAGGCGGCCCTTGCCGGGCTGCCTGCCAAGCTTGTATAGTGGAGCGGAATCCCATGCGAGGCATGAAAGCGAGGCCGCGCCCGTGTGCTCATCCTGGTCGCGTCTGTTGCTGGTAAGCGGGGTGGCACTGAGTTTCGCCGTGCACTGGGCCATTGCCATCGCGTTGTGGCCGTTGGCGGCCCTGCTGCTCACCCGTCTCACCGGGCGCGCCGTGTGGCCGTCGACCCTTAGTTGCTCCCGGCCCCCGCATCCCACTGCTGAGCCAGGCTCAACAGCACCGCATGCCGGCGGGCCAGTGCCGCCATCCACCGCCGCCAGGCGGAAGCCGTAACAGGGGGCTGCACCCACGCTGCCGCCTGCGCCGCCGCGATCCGGGCGGCGGTCAGCCGCGCGGCCGCAGCCGCACCCCGGACCGTGAGCCGGGGCACCGCCACCGGCAGCCCCGCCCGACGGGCCGCCGCCGCAGCCGCCCCATCGGGCGCCGGCAATACCAGGGCTGCTGGAGGGGTCCCCAGCACCCGCTCGCCTGCCGTCACCGCCCACTGGATCTCCTGGGTGGTTTCCTTCGGGGTCAGCCCGCTAAGGGGCAGGCCGGTATAGCCGATCACGTCGATGGCGTTGCCTTCTGCCACTAGCGCCCGCAACAGGCGAGGGTGCAGGAGCAGGTACTGGCCGCTGACCGCAATGTCTGGCCGCAAGTGCCGGAACCCGCCCCGTTCCGCAGCCAAAAGGGCCCGCAGGGTATCCGTCCCGGGGGCCATCAGCACCACCGCGCCGGCCGGTTCGAGATGGCCGAAGGGGCCGCTGGAAGCAGGCGTCTCCCCCTCTCCGGGCGCAGCCGGAGGGGCCGCCGGCGGCGGGGCCGCTCCCGGCCAGGTCACCGCCTGGCCCACCCACAGCCGGCTGCCATGGGCGGGGTTCGCCGCCATCAGGCGGGACACCGGGATCCCCGCCGCCCACGCCAGACGGGAGAAGGAGTCCCCGGCCTGGGCGCGGTAGGCCCAGTGGTGTCGGTAGGCCAGCCGCACAGCCTCCAGGTGGGCCAGCAAGCCGGCGGTGGCCGCGTTCCAGTGCCCGTCCGCCGGCAATCCCACCGCGGCCTGAAACCGCCCAAGCGCCTGCGGCCCGTTCAGACCCCAGGCCGCCAGCCAGGTGCGGGCGGCGGCCGGCTCCGGACCGGCCCCCGCCGCCCGCGCCAACCCCGCCTCCCAGCTGCCGGCACCGGCCGCCCACAAGGCCTGCACCAGCGCCTGCCCGGTGGCCGATCCTAGGCGGCCCGTCACCGCCCCGGCGGGCAGGCGCCCGTCCAGGGCCAGCAGCGCCTGCACCTGGGCGACTGCCGCCGGTCCCGTCCCTGCCCCGGCGCCGGGCACGCCCGGGGCCCCTGTGGTGAGCGCCGCCGCCAGCAACCAGCTGACCGAGCCGTTCAGTGCCGCCAACCTGCCTTCCCCCCGTCTCCTGGCGGGACCCGGGCCTGCTTCCCCGTCCCTTCCAGGATGCCCGGAGCGGTGGCAGGTTATTCCCGCTCAGGGGTTGACGCCCAGCACGCCGCCGACCAGCCCCGCCAGGGCCGCGGTGGCCAGGGTCCGCCAGAGGTGATGGTCACCGGTGCCGAGGCTGCTGCCGGCCGCCAGCCCCACCAGGGTCAGGGTCACCGCCGCCAGGGCGCCATGGGCCCAGCCCCCGCCGGGCGCCCGCCTCCCCGCCACCCAGCCGGCCAGGCCGGCCGCCGCTGCGGTGGCGGCCAGCAGGATGAAAGGCCACCAGGGGGCAGGCACCTCCAGGTTCCAGGCGGTCACCGCCAGACCGAGGGCCAGGACGGCCGCCGCCGCCAGGCCGGCACCCGCCCCCCGCAGAACCGCTCCCAGGTCCACGAGACATCCCTCCCCGGGCATCCTACGCCCGGGGCGGGCGGGCTAGGACTCCCGGCGGCGCAGGACCCGTTTGCCGGCCTGCACCAGCCGGCGCACCATCTGCCCGCCGACCCGTCCGGCGGCGGCAGTGGTCATCTGCGCCCAACCCTTGCGGCGGACCGCATCCGCCAGACCCAGGTCCTCGACCACGTCCTCTTTGAGCTCCTCCAGGGGCGGGCGCGATTCCTCCCCGGGCATCCTCCTCACCTCCCGGAGGTAGGGTGTCCGCCGCAGACGGGGTCTAGGCGCCTTAAAACTGGGGCGGGATGTAGAGGCGGGCATGGGGCACGATGAGGTCATGGGCGGTAACGTCCAACCGCAGGGGGGTGAGGGTGACCAGCCCCGCCCGGATGCCGGTGACATCGGTGGCGATGGTACCGTCCGGGGGGGCCTGCCGGCCGTCGCCCTCCCCGCGCGGCCGGCCCTCCAGCCAGAAGTACACCTGCCCGCGCGCATCCACCTGGCGGCGGAACTCGTTGTCATACTCCCGCCGGCCGAGCGGGACCGTCACCATGGCTTCCGGCTCGCCCTGGCGGACGTCCGGCACGTTAATGTTGTAGAGCACCTCCCGCGGGGGCGGGATGAACTGGGGGCTCAGCACCCACCAGTGCAGGAAGGCGGCGGTCCAGCGGAAGCCGACGGGATCGGGGGCCTCCAGGGACACCGCCAGGGAGGGGATGCCCGAGAACATGCCTTCGATGGCTGCCGACACCGTGCCGGAATAAAATACATCCCGCCCCAGGTTGAGCCCGTGATTGATGCCGGAGATCACCAGGTCGGGCGGCTGTGGCATCAGCACCTCCAGGGCCAGCTTGACACAGTCGGCCGGGGTTCCGTCGATGCGCCAGAGTGGGGCCCCCGAGGGCAGGTGTTCCTCCGCCGCCCGCAGGGGCCGGTGCATGGTGATGGCGTGCCCACTGGCACTGCGCTCCTCGGAGGGGGCGACCACCATCACCCGGAAGCGGGCGTCGCGGTCCAGCTCCTCCGCCAGGGTCCGGATGCCTTCCGCGTCGGCGCCGTCGTCGTTGGTGATGAGGACACTCAGCGGCATCCTTCCGCCTCCTCCCCGCCTTCAATCCCCGCCCTGCGCCCAGAAGGCCCGCAAGGCCGCCACCACTTCGGATTCCGGCCCGCTGACCAGGCGCGGACCGGGCAGGGCGCGCAGGAACTCGCGGCTGTAGCGGGTGGCAGCTGGACCCAGCCGGCCGTCCAGCACCACCACCGCCCCCCGGTCGGCCGGGGTCCGCAGGAGGCGCCCGAACCCCTGCTGGAAGCGGATGACCGCCTCGGGCAGCGCCCGTTCCCGGAACGGGGAGCGCCCCTCCTGCCGCAAACGCTCATCGCGGGCTTCCCGCAGGGGATCCCCGGGAGAGGCGAAGGGCAGGCGCAGGATGACCACCAGGGCCAGGGCCGGTCCGGGGACATCCACCCCCTCCCAGAAGCTGGACGCCCCCATCAGGATGCTTCCGCCCCCCTGCCGGAATGCGCGCACCAGCCGCCCGGGCGGCCCGTCCAGGCCCTGGGCCAGCACCCGCAAGCCGCGGGCCTCCAGGCGGGGACGCAGGAGGCCGGCCAGGGCCCGCACCGTCCGGTGGCTGGTGGCCAGCACCAGCGTCCGCCCGCCCAGCGGGGGAACCACCGTTTCCAGAAATCCGGCCGCCCGGTCCAGGTAGCCGGGCTCATCCACGCCCGGAAAGTCCTCCACCACCCCGAGCAGGGCCTGCCGGGGGACGTCGAACGGGGTCGGGATAGCCAGGGTATCCAACCGCTCGGGGGGCAGCCCCAGAACCCGGGTGATGAAGGCGAAGGCCTCTGCCTCCGTCCGCCCCCGCGGGGCGCGCAGGGTGGCGGAGGTCAGCACCGCCGAGCGTACCCGGTCCCATATCAGCCGGCGCAGCAGCCCGGCCACCACCAGGGGACGCCGCTCCAGCACCGCCCCGGCCTCGCCAACGGGGGTCCACCAGGACACCCAGGCCGGGTGGGGGCGGCCCCACTCCCCCAGGCCCTGGGCGGCCGCAGCCAGGTCCCGCTGCCAGGACAGCACCGCCAACCAGGCCGGGTCCTCCCGCACCCCCTCGCCGAAGAGGCCGCGGGCCACCTCCAGTACGTCCCCGGCGGCGCCCGCCAGGGCCTGTAGCGAGGCGGCCAGCGAGCCCACCGCCGCCGCCGTGCCGTCCGCCTCCCACGCGGTCCAACGGGCCGCATCCACCCGCACCGGACGGGGGCCCTCCCCGGCCGGGGCGGCCGCCGCTAGCCGGGCTCCCAGCCGGCCGGCCTCCTCCCGGACGGCCCGCGCCCGTCCGCGCAGGTTTTCCAGGCCGGCCGCCACCTCCGCCACCTGGGCACCCCGGCGCACCGCCAAGCGGGTGCCCAGGACCCGGTCGAGCTCGGCCAGGTCGAGCCGGAACCCGAAAGCCTGCGCCGCCGCGTCCTCCAGATGATGGGCTTCATCCACCACCAGCCGGCGGTAGGGCGGCAGTCCCCCTTCCCCCAGGGCGGCATGGGCCAGGAAGAGGGCATGGTTGGTCACCACGACGTGGGCCGCCTGGGCCTGGCGGTAGGCCCGGCGCATGAAACAGGGGCCGGAGAAGGGACAGCGGGGCCCGGCGCAGGCCTCGCGGTCGGCCTGTAAGGCCGGCCACAGGCGGCGGACCTCGCCATTGACCGCGTGCAGTTCATCGGCGTCGCCCGCTTCCGCACGGGCCATGAAGACCAGCAGCTGGGCCCAGGCCTGCCGTTCGGGCAGGCTGAGCGCCAGCTCCTGGCCGGCGGCCCGGCCCCAGGCCTCCTCCGCCTTCCAGAGGCACAGATACCGGCCGCGCCCCTTGAGCAGTGCCGTCCGCACCGGCAACCGGCCGGTGACCGCCGGCAGGTCCTTCTGCCACAACTGATCCTGCAGGGCCACGGTATGGGTCGTCACCAGCACCCGCTCGCCCCGGCCCAACCCGGCCAGGGCCGCCGGCACCAGGTAGCCCAAACTTTTGCCGGTCCCGGTGCCCGCCTCCGCCACCAGCAACCGGTCCTGTTCCCAGGCCGCCTCCACCGCGCGCGCCAGCGCGGCCTGCGCCGGGCGCGGCTCATAGCCGGGCCAGGAGGCCGCCAGGGGGCCTTCGGCGCCCAGCCACCATCCCGCACCGGGTAGGGGGCCGTCATAGGCTTCCGGCTCCGACCCGCCTGCCTCCTCCCGCCAGGGCGCGCGCAGGGGCGAGCGTGCGGCGGAACGGGGGGCATCCCCGGCCAGCGCCTGCCACACCCCCCACTCCTCCGGCAGGAGGCGCTCCAGGTCCTGGCGCACATCCACCGGCAGTCCCGCCAGGTCCTGGGCCAGGTCCTCCACCAGGGCCCAAGCAGCGGCGGCGTCGGTGCGGGCATCGTGGTAGTCCGCCCGGGGCAGGCCCGGCCAGGGTTCCACGGTCAGGCCACGCGCCTCCACCAGGTTCTCCAGGCGGTAGGAGGCCAGGCCGGGCCAGGCGATGCGGCTCCAGAGCAGGGTGTCCAGCACGGGCGACCCCGCCGGCACCGTCTCTCCCAGGAAAGCGCGGTCGAACCCCGCCTGATGCCCGGCCAGCACCGCCCCCTCCAGCAGCGCCGCCACCTGCGGCTGCACCACTGGCCAGGGCGGGGCGGCGGCCAGGGCGTCCGGGTTGAGGCCGGTGAGGCGCAACACGACTTCCGGCACCCCCGCCGGCGGGCGAACCAGGCTGGCGAAACGGCGCACCGCGCCCTGCTCGCGGCGGATGACCGCCACCTGGATGATGGCATCGCGCCCGGGATCCAGCCCGGTGGTCTCCAGGTCCACCACCGCCACCACAGGGTGTTCCACGCCGCCCCTCCCTCCCGCGGCCGCGGCTACTCCTCCACCAACGGCCGGTTCCATTCTAACAGCTGGATGCGACCTGGCTCGTAGCGCAGGCGGGTCAGCCCCAAGTTGGCCCAGGCGGTCGCCGCCCGCAGGGGCCGCATAGCCGGCAGCAAGTGGAAGACCAGCGCCCGCAGGCTGCCGCCATGGCCGACGATGAGGAGGTGCCGGGAGGACGTGTCGGGCTGCAGGCGCGGATCGCGGTCCCACCAGAGCCCCACCCGCAGGATCACCTCCGCAAACGATTCGCCCCCCGGGGGCCGCGTGTGCAGAGGATCCCGGCTGTAGCGGCGGAAGGCCTCCGTTTCCAGCAGCTCCTCCAGGGGCCGGCCCTCCCAACGGCCGAAATGCTGTTCGCGCAAGGCGGTCACCGCCTCCACCGGCGCGGCCGCACCCGCTACCCGCTGCGCGGTCTCCCGGGTCCGGCTGAGGTCGGAGCTCAGGACCCGGTCGAAGCGGATGGCGGCCAGGGCCCGCCCGGCCGCCTCGGCCCGCCGGCGCCCGGCCTCCGACAGGGGGATGTCCCGCGCCCCCTGCACCACCCGGCGGAGGTTCCACTCCGTTTCCGCATGCCGCAGGAGGTACAAAATCACGCCTCCATCCCCTTTCCGCGGCAGCCCCTTGCGCCTGCATGCCGCGAACCTCCCCCGCCCATACTAGGGCCACGCCGCAGCGTGAAGGGGAGGTTCAGCGTGGGCTACCGGAATCTCTTGGCGACGTTCACCTTTCCGGAACACGCCTATGCCTGCGAGCAGGCCCTGCGCGGGGCCGGCTTCGATGTGGTGCAGGTGGACTACGTGCCCTCCACCCCGCCCGATGCCCTCAACCACGCCCCGGCGGTGGAGTGGGGCCGGCAGGGCTACCAGCCGGAGGTGCTGGACGACAAATGGACAGCGGCCTCCGCGTGGGACCATCAAGGTCCCCCGGGCCTGATCGACGGGGAGTCCTACCTGCTGACGGCGGTGGTCCCGGAGGAGGATGCGCGCCGGGCGGAAACCCTCATCCGCCAGCACGGCGGCCGCCTCTAAGCGCGGTCCGCCCCCGGATCCCACCCCGGCGCCACCAGGGCGCCGGGGTCCTTGACGGTCAGGAACCGCCCCTGAGCGGTGGCCAGCGGCTCCTCCGGCGCCGATGCCAGGGCCACCTGGGCGCTGGCCACGGCCAGCCGCCCCCGCAACTGCTCCAGCCGTCCCCGCACTACCAGCGGCCGCCCGACGGGCACCGGCGCCCGGTAACGCACCTCCAAGGCGGCCGTCATGGTGATGCGGCGGTCCCGGAAGAAGGCGGTGTACCACATCGCGTCGTCCAGCAGTCCGGCCACGATCCCGCCGTGCACCACGCCCTGAAAGCCGCTGAAGCGGGCATCGACGGTGGTATCGGCCTGCACCTCGTCCGGACCCGGCCCGGGCCGGAAGCGGACGTGCAGCCCTACCGCCGTCCGGGGCCCGCAGATGAGACAGGGGTTGTCCCGCGCCGGCGTATCCGCCATGTCACACCTCCTTCTGCGCCCCGGCGGCCTCAGGCCTGCACCAGCCGGGCGGCCCGCCGGGCCGCCTCCCGGCGTACCTCGGCCTCGTCAAACGTGAGGATGCGGCCGTCCGCCAGCAGGGGCCGGCCCGCGACCACCACCCAGCGGACCTGGGCCCGGTCGAGGGCGTAAACCAGATTGGAGACCAGGTCGTGCTCCGGGGTGGTGGGGCTGGCCTCCAGGTCGACGGCGATGAAATCGGCCGGCCGGCCCGGTTCCAGGACACCGCCGTCGTGACCGAGGACCGCCGCGCTGCCGACGGTGGCCAGGTGGAGGGCCTCGCGCGCCCCGAAGCTCTCCGGCCGGCCCTGGGCCAGCTTCTGAAACCAGGCCATGGCCCGCATCTCTGTAAACAGGTCGAGCCGGTTGGTGGATGCAGGGCCGTCGGTCCCCAGCCCCACGGCCAGGCCGGCGTCCCGGGCCAGGGCATACGGGAAGATGCCGTTGCCCAGCTTAGCATTGCTGACCGGGCAGGGCACCAACCCGCCGGTCAGGCCGGCCAGGGCCGGCAGGTCCTCGGGGGTCAGCTGCACCCCGTGGGCGATAACGCACCGCGGCACCTCGAATAGCCCGGCCCCCCGGGCGAGGGCGAAGGGCCGCTGGCCGTAGCGGGCGGCCAGCTCCGCCACCTCCTCCCGGCTCTCAGCCAGGTGGATGTGCACCCCCAGCCCGTAGCGGCGGGCGGCCTCCCCCACCGCCTGCAGGTATTCCGGGGAGCAGGTGTAGGGCGCATGGGGGCCCAGCATCGGGGTAATGAGGGGATGTTCGGGGCCGCCCCAGCGGGCGGCGAATTCCACCGACTCCGCCAGCTTACGCCGCTGGGGGTCCTCCGCTTCGATGAGGCCGCGGGCAATCCAGCCGCGCAGCCCGCTCCGCTCCACCGCCGCCGCCACGGCGTCTACCTCAAAGTACATATCGGCGAAGCCCACGGTCCCGCCCCGGATCATCTCCGCCGCCGCCAGCAGGGTGCCCCAGTAGATGTCCTCCGCCGTGAGCCGGCTCTCCACCGGCCAGATGTGGTCGCGCAGCCAGGGCATCAGGGCGCTGTCGTCGGCATACCCCCGCAGGAGGGCCATGGCGGCATGGTTGTGGGCGTTGAGCAGCCCGGGCAGGACCACCGCCTCGGGCAGCACCAGCCGCTCCGCATCCGGATCGGGCGGATCACCCGCGGGGCCCACCGCCAGGATCCGGTCCCCCTCCCAGACAATCCGGCCGGGAGCAAACACCCGATCGCCGGCGTCCAGGGTTAGGACCGCCCGTGCCTCCAGTTGCCGCCGCATGGCCCGCCTCCTTTTCGCCGTCTTACCAGGATGCCAGGTAGCGTTCCTGTTCCGGCGTCAGCTGATCGATCTCCACCCCCACCGCCTCCAGCCGCAAGGCCGCCACCCAGCGGTCGTCCTCGGGGTGGACGGGATAAACGCCGGGAGCGGGACGTTCACGGGTCAGGCGTTCCAGGGAGAGGGCCTGCAGCCCGAAGGTGAGGTCCATGATCTCGATGGGATGGCCGTCCCCCGCCGCCAGGTTGACCAAACGGCCGTCAGCCAGGAGCCACAGGGCACGGCCATCCTCCTGCACGAAGCCGCGCACCGCCGGGTTGCGGCCGGGCAGCTGGGCACGCGCGGTCCGCTCCAGACCGCGGACATCAATCTCCACATCAAAATGGCCGGCATTGGCCAGGATGGCGCCATCCTTCATGCGGGCGAAATGCTCCGGCGTGATGACATCCTTGTCGCCGGTCACCGTGACAAAGATGTCCCCCACCTCCGCCGCCCGCCGCATGGGCAGGACCTCGAAGCCGTCCATCAGGGCCTCGTTGGCCCGGATGGGATCCACCTCCGTGACCACCACCCGGGCGCCCAGGCCTTTGGCCCGGCCCGCCACCCCCTTGCCGCACCAGCCGTAGCCGGCCACCACCACCGTCTTGCCCGCCACCACCACATTGGTGGTCCGCATGATGCCATCCCAGGTGGACTGCCCGGTCCCGTAGCGGTTGTCGAACAGGTGCTTCATCTCCGCGTCGTTGACAGCCACCATGGGGTAGCGCAGCCGTCCGGCGCGCGCCAGCGCCTTGAGCCGCGTCACCCCGGTGGTCGTCTCCTCCGCGCCGCCCGTCACCCCCGCGGCCAGGTCTTGGCGGCGGTCGTGCAGCAAAGCGGTCAGCTCCCCGCCGTCGTCCAGGATCAGGGTGGGTGCCAGGTCCAGCACCCGTTCATGCATAGCCCGGAACTCCTCGTCGCTCATCCCCCGCCAGGCGTGGACGGTCACGCCCCGTTCCGCCAGGGCGGCGGCGACGTCATCCTGCGTGCTTAAGGGATTGGAACTGGTGATGGCCACCTCCGCGCCGCCCAGGGCCAGCAGTTCTGCCAGTACGGCGGTTTTGGCCTCCAGGTGCAGGGAAATGGCAATCCGCTGGCCGGCCAGGGGCCGGTCGGTCTGGTACCGCCGGCGGATGGCCCCCAGGATCGGCATGTGCCGGGCCGCCCAGTCCATCTTGGCGTGCCCGGCCGGGGCCAGGCCCGGATCCTTGAGCGTGGACGTCATGCGGGATCCTCCTCCCATCCCGGATCGGTTGTAGCACAGGCACACCGGCGCTCGAGGCCCGCCTCGGGCAACACTTGGCCCAGCACCGCACGCAGCCGTTCCTGATGCCGGGCCATCACCTCCAGGACCTCGGCATGGGTCAGGGGCGCGGGGGAGATGCCGGCCGCATAGTTGGTGACCAGGGCCACCGTGGCGTAACACATCCCCAGCTCCCGCGCCAGCACCACCTCCGGCACCCCGGTCATCCCGACAACGTCGCCGCCCAGGCGGGCGAAGGCCGCGATCTCGGCCCGGCTCTCAAAGCGCGGGCCTTCGGTGGCCACGTAGGTGCCCGCCTCGACCACCGGGGCGCCGGTGGACCGGCCGGCGGCGGCCAGCCGGGCCCGCAGGTCAGGGCAATAGGGTTCGGTCATGTCGGTGTGGACAACCTGCCGGAACCGGTCCGGCAACGCCGGGTCCGCCGCCTGTCCCTCAAAGAAGGTCGGCACCCGGCCGTGGGTAAAGTCCAGGAAGGAATCACACAGCACCAGGCTGCCGGGTGTCATGGCCCGGTTGACGGCACCAACCGCAGCCGTGGCGATGACGCGGGTCACCCCCGCCGCGCGCAGGGCCCAGAGGTTGGCGCGATAGTTGACCCGGTGGGGAGGCACCGCATGGCCCGGCCCGTGCCGGTTCAAGAAGTACACCACCTGCTCCCCCATGCGGCCTGCCGTCAGCGTCACCGCCCCAAAGGGGGTCGTGACCGTCTCCTCCCGGGCGCCTTCCAGCCAGCGGGGGTCGTACACCCCGGTCCCGCCGATGATCCCCACCGCCGTCCGCCGCGTGGGGCTATGCATGGTTCGCCACCTCCGTCCCCGGCTTCGAGTACAGCCGCACCTCCACCACCTCGGGCCTGGCCCCCAGGCGGACCGGGAGCTCCGAGGTGCCCAGGCCCCGGGACGTGATCAGCACGGTCCCGCCGTGTTCCAACCGCCCGGCCACATACGGCGCCGGCAGGCGGGTGTGGCGGACCAGCGCCCGCCCTCCGGGCAGCGTCACCTGCCCGCCATGGGTATGCCCCGCCAGCACCAGGGCGAACCGCGCCGCCTCCGGCCGCGTGATCACATCCGGCCGGTGACTTAACAACACCGCCGGCTCGGGACCGGTGCAGGCGGCCGCCACCTCCGCCAGCCGGGCGCGCCCGCGCACCAGGTCCGGGATGCCGGCCAGCCAAAGCCGCGATCCGCCCCTTTCCACCGCCACCGCCCGGTTGTCCAGCCAGGCCGCCCGCGGCCGCCAGGGCTCGAGGCGCAGGCGGCCCCGGTGGTAATCATGGTTGCCGGAGACGGCCCAGACCCCATAGGGCGCCTCGAGGGCGGCCAGCGCCGCCGCCACCTGCGCCCGCGGCAGGCTGAGGGTGAAGTAGTCCCCGGTCAGCGCCACCAGGTGCGCCCGGGCCAGGGCCGCCCGGAAGGGCGGCCAAGAAAAAACCCCCACCCGCCCGTGTAGATCGGACAGATGGAGGATGGTGAAGCCCTCGAAGGCCGGGGCCAGGCCGCTGATCCCCACCTCATAGCGCACCAGGCGCCACCACCGGGACTCCCTGACCCCCCACCCGAACAGGCCCAGGCCCGCCAGCAGGCCGGGCACCAGCCCGCCCATTACCGCCCGGCCGGCAGGAGCTCGTGCGGCTCAAAGTAAAGGGCGATCTCCCGCGCCGCCGATTCCGGGCTGTCGGACCCGTGCACCAGGTTCTCGGTCAGGCTCAAGGCCCAGTCCCCGCGCAGGGTGCCGGGCGCCGCCTTGGCGGGGTCGGTAGCCCCCATTAACGTCCGCACCACTGCCACCGCATCGCGGCCCTCCACCACCATGGGGACCGAGGGACCCGAGGTGATGAAAGCGATCAACTCCGGATAGAACGGCTTGTCCCGGTGCTCCGCGTAGTGGCGCGCGGCCAGGGCCTCATCGACCTGCATCAGCTTCATGCCCACCAGCCGGAGCCCCTTGCCCTCCAGCCGGCGCACCACCTCACCCACCAGCCCGCGGCGGACCCCGTCGGGCTTGACCATGACGAATGTACGCTCCACCAGGGCCTCCCTACGTTACACCGCCGCCTTTTGGGCGTTCGCTTCCACCAATACACCACGGAGGGTTTCCGAGGCGGAAAAATTTTGAGCCCGGAACTGCTCGACGATGTAGTTGCAGGCATCCCAGGGGTTGACAGAATCGCCGCAGGTGAACACATCCACGGCAGCATAGCCGTATTCCGGCCAGGTATGCACCGCCAGGTGCGACTCCGAGATGACGACCACGCCGCTCACGCCCTGGGGGCTGAACTTATGAAAGGCGACCTCCCGGACCTCGGCCCCGGCCTTGAGTGCCGCCTCCACCATGATCGCCTCCACCCCCGCCATGTCGTTGAGGATGGCGGCGTCACACCCGTGAATCTCTGCCAGGATGTGCCGACCCAATGCGTTCATTGCATTCCCAACCCCCTTAATATCCCGTCTACCCGCCCCCGGCGGGGTATCCGGCCCCTAGGCCATGCAACATTGTAGCAAAAAGGTCCGTCCTGTCAACAAAATCTCTAAAATTGCAGAGAAAGACAGCAGGAACCGGCTCTGGCAACCGGTTCCCGCCGTTTCGCTCCTTCTTACGATGTCTCGCGTGGTCGCACTCCGTCGCACAATCGCGCAACCCCGGCAGCGCCCCGGCTGTTACCTCCCCCGGTATCAGGGGGCTAACGCCTGGCCCAGGGCCCGGATCATGCCGCGCGCATTCTCGCGGATGGCCAGGGCCGCCACCGGATTCAGGAGGGAGGCCAGCATGGGCATCCCGAACTCGAATTCCGTCACCAGCCGCACCCGGCACCCGTCCCCGTCGGGTTCCAGCTGCCAGTAGCCCTGAAAACGCTTGAGGTCGCCCTCAATCTGCTCGTAGGTGATGCGCCACTCCCCGGGGTAAAACCGGTCCCGCTCGGTCCAGCGGAACCGCGCCCCCTGCAGGCGGGTCACCCAACGGGAGACGGTGGTGTCCGGCCCCCGCTCCAGGATGGTGATCTCCTCCACATTGTCCATGAACTCCGGAAAGCGGCTCATGTCGCTCAAGACCGCAAACACCGCCTCCGGAGCCGCCGGTATCCGTTCGGCCACCTCCACCGTTGGCACCCCGTACGCCTCCTTCTCCTGATCCTGGCCCCCGGCCGTTACGCCCGGCTGAGGGCGTCCGCCAGGCCGGCAACCTCCTCCAGGGCGGCCTCAAAGCGGTTGAGGGCCTCCGCCACCTCGGCTTCGGCAATGATGAGCGGCGGCATCACCCGGATCACGCGGTCGTTGTTCAACGTATAAACCGCCAGCACTTGGCGCCGGAACAATGCACCCATCAGCGCCGCCGCCAACCCGGCGTCGGTCAGCTCCAGGCCCAGCATGAGGCCGCGGCCCCGCACCTGGCGGATGACCGCCGGGAAACGCGCGGCCAGCTGCTGAAGGCCGTGGCGGAGGATAGCCCCCCGCGCTTCCGCCCGCTCGGGCAGGTGCTCCTCTACTGTCACCGCCAGGGCCTCCCGTGCCACCGCCATGGCCAGCGGGTTGCCGCCGAAGGTGGAGGTATGGATGAGCGGCTGGCTGTCGAAGAAACGCCACACCTCCGGCCGGCCCACCACCGCCCCCACCGGCATGACGCCGCCCCCCAAAGCCTTGGCCGCACACAGCAGGTCCGGCACCACCCCGTCGTGCTCGCAGGCCCAGAGCTTGCCGGTCCTTCCCATCCCGGTCTGCACCTCGTCAGCGATAAGCAGGCTCCCGTTGGCCGCCGTCAGCCGCCGCAGCTCCCGCAGGTAGCCCTCCGGCGGAACCACCACCCCGCCCTCACCCTGGATGGGCTCGATGATGACCGCTGCCACCCGTTCGTCCAGCACATCGGCCACCGCCTGGGCGTCCCCGAAAGGCACATGCACGATGTCCGGCACCAGCGGCCGGAACGGGTTCTGGTACAGGGCGCGGCCCGAAACCGACAACGCCCCCATGGTCTTGCCGTGAAAAGCTCCGCTGGCACTGACCAGAACGGTGCGGCCGGTCGCGATGCGGGCGAATTTGATCGCGGCCTCCACCGCTTCGGCCCCGCTGTTGCAGAAAAAGGAATACTGCAAATCCCCCGGGGTATGTTCCGCCAGGGCTTCCGCCAGCTCAATGGCCGGGGGGCTGACCAGAACCCGGGAGGAGAGCGGCAGCCGCTCCAACTGGCGGCGGGCCGCCGCCATAATCCGGGGATGGCGGTAGCCCTGGGCGAACACCCCATAGCCGCTGGCGCAGTCCAGGTAGGTATGACCCTGGTCGTCGCGGACCCATACCCCTTCGCCTTCCACCTCGGCCGCCTCCAGGCCCATAAACCGGAATACCCGGGCCAGGCCGGGGTTCATTACCCGCTCCATGCGGTCGAGCCAGTCACCCTGTCCGCCCATGTCGTCCGCTCCCTGTCCTCCGGTTGGTTGCTGCGCGCAACAAGGTTCGCGGTCGCCGGCGCGGATTCCTTCCTAGAGCCAGTGCCGGCGCCGAAAAATCCAGAGCAGCCCGGCCGAGACCGCCGCCATCACCCCCAGCAGGATGAAAAAACCGTAGGGATGGTCGCGCCCGGGGAGCGCATCGAAATTGGTGCCCCAGAGACTGGCCAGGAGGGAGGCCGGCAGCAGCACGGTGGTCACCAGGGTGAGGGTTTTCACAATCTCGTTCAGCCGGTTGGAGACGGTGGACAGATGCGCATCCAGCACCGCCCCCAGCATTTCCCGGAACGTATCGACGGTGTCGAACAGCCGCAGGACGTGGTCATAGCTTTCGAGGAAGTAGTCGGCCTGCTCCCGCGGCCCCAGGCTGCTGCCGTACACCCGCAGCAGCTGGTGCACCACGTCCCGTTCCGAGGCCAGCACCCGCCGCAGGGCCAGCACCTCGCGCTTGACCCGGAAGAGTTCCGACTGGATGCGGGCATTGCTGCCGTCGAGCGCCATGCCTTCCAGACGCACAATCTCATCGTTCAAGCGATCCAGGTAGGGAAACAGGGAGGTGAGGACCGCGTCCACGATATGGTACAGCAGGGCGGCGGGGCTGGTGATGTCCCCCTCCGGGTCCCGGTGCCGGTCGCGCACCGGATCCAGGACCGCCAAGGGTTCTTCCGACCAGCTGAGGAGCCCGTGCCGTCCCACGGCCAGATGCAAGGCGACCGGCTCCCGTTCCCGGCCGGGAGGGAAAACGTACAGGCGCAGATAGAAGCCCCCCCGTACCGGCTCCAGCTTGGCCCGGGGCTGCGGGCCAGGGCCGAGGCGCGCCACCTCCCCCAGGCCCAGGCTACGGGCCTGGCGGTCCACCTCTTCAGCCGGCGGATGCACCAGCATCACCCACCGCACACCGCCAGGCCGCTCTCCCGCCGCGGGCAGCCCGCCGGCGGGCTGCCCCGCCCCGGATTGCCAGGTCCGGTTGCGGTCCACGTCCGCGTCGCCCCTTTCCCGCACAGCGTGACCGTCGTCCGGGGTAGTATAGCCGGCGGGCTGTAAAAAAGACCGGCCGCCTTCCGGCGGCCGGCTGCACATGGTCGGACTGGCGGGATTCGAACCCACGACCTCTACCACCCCAAGGTAGCGCGCTACCAAACTGCGCCACAGCCCGATGACCTGCGGCCTTATTATAGAGCAGCCGGGCACCGGCCCGCAAGGCCCGCAGGCCGGCCCCGGCCCCGCCCCTAGAAGCCCCCGAAGATGTCGTCGATGATGTCCTCCCCCAGCTGGATGCCGGCCCCTAGCTCAAGGCCCTGCAGGAGGGTGTCCCAGAAGCTGCCGCCGCCCGGGGCCGGCGCCGCCGCGGCCGGAACCGCCCCCACGCCGGTGCCGAGGGCGTTGAGGAACTCCTGCAGGCTCTGCTGCTGGTCCCGCAGCTGGCGCGCCAGGTCCCGCAGGTCCGTGCCCAGCTGGGCCTGGGCCTCCGGCGTCAGCCCGGCCGCCTTCAAGTGCTGCACCATCAGGGCCAGCTGGCTCTGGATGAGACGGTTCTGCTGTTCGAGCAGCGCCTGTTGCCGTGCCACGAGGTCGTTCATGCCACGCTTCCCTCCCTTGGGGCCTCCGGCCCGCATCGGCGGCATTGTATCCCATCTCTGCCGGGAGGGGAATCCTTCCCCGGAAGGACCGGGGTTCTCAACTGTTCATGGTTTTGTTTTATGGATCATCACCTACAAATATGGTAATCCCTGCTCATGAAGCTCTCGGACTGGGCTCGCGCCAATGGCGTCCTACAAGACCGCCTGGCTGTGGTGGCGGAAGGGGCGGCTACCCGTTCCCGCCCGGCAGCTGCCATCGGGCACCATCCTGGCGGACATGCCCGAGCGGCCGGACGCCGGAGCAGTGCTGGATGCTCGCGTCTCCTCCGCCGACCAAAAGACGGACCTCGACCGGCAGGTGGCGCGACTGGCGGCGTTCGCGGCCGAGCGGGGGATTCGGGTGGCGAAGGTGGTTGCTGAGGTCGGTAGCGGGCTGAACGGCCACCGCAAGGGCCTGCTGGCGGCGCTCCGTGCCCCGGAGTACGGGACCCTGGTCGTGGAGCACCGGGACCGGCTGGCCCGGTTCGGGTCGGAGTCCATCGAGGCCGCGCTCGCCGCGTCCGGGAGGCGGCTGATCGTCCTGGAACCGGACGAGGTGCGGGACGATCTCGTGCAGGACAGGATCGACGTGCTGACCAGCTTCTGCGCCCGGCTCTACGGTCGCCGCTCGGCCCGGCGCCCGGCGGAACGAGCGCTGGCGTGCGCGGCGGAGGAGGGATCCCCATGAGGACGCATCAAGCCTTCCGGTTCGCCCTGGATCCCTCTCCCCGCGTTGAGCGGGCGCTGGCCTCCCACGTGGGGGCCCGCCGCTTCGCCTTCAACGGGGGGCTGGCGCTCGTCAAGGCCCGCCTGGACGCCCATGCCCGGGGCGAGGCCGTGGCGGTGCCCTGGACGCTGCCCGCCCTGCGCCGGGAGTGGAACCGGGCCAAGGAGGCCCTCGCCCCCTGGTGGCGGGAGCACTCCAAGGAAGCCTATGCGTCCGGCCTGGCGGGCCTGGCGGACGCGCTCCGGAACTGGCGGGACAGCCGGCACGGCCGGCGCAAGGGCCGCCGCATGGGCTTCCCCCGCTTCCGCAAGAAGGGCCGGGGCCGGGAGTCGGTGGGCTTCACCACCGGGGCGATCCGGGTGGACGACCAAAGCCCCGTCGTCCTGCCCCGGATCGGCCGGGTGCGGACCCACGAGCCGACCACGAAGCTGCTGGCGCGGCTGCGGTCGGGGACGGCGCGCATCCTGCGGGCTACGGTGAGCCGGGAGGGCGGGCGGTGGTTCGTCAGCTTCGCCTGCGAGGTGGAGCGGGAGCCCGGCACGCCCCGGCGTCCGGAGACGGTGGTGGGGGTGGACGCGGGCGTACGGCATCTCGCTGTCCTCTCCACGGGAGAAACGGTCCCCAATCCCCGGCCGCTCCAGCGGGCGCTCAAGCGCATCGCCCGCCTCAATCGGGAATTGGCCCGGCGCCAGCCGGGGAGCCGGAACCGGGCCAAGACCCGCCGAAGGCTCGCGCGTCTGCACGCCCACCTCGCGCACATCCAGCAGGACGCCTGGCACCGGTTGACCACCCGGTTGGCCCGCACCTACGGGACGGTGGTGGTCGAGCGTCTGCATGTGGCGGGGATGCTGCGCAACCGGCGCTTGAGCCGCGCCCTCGCGGATACGGTCCTGGCCGAACTCCGACGGCAGCTGACCTACAGGACGGTGTGGTATGGATCCCACCTGGTAGAGGCGGATCCGTTCTATCCCAGCAGCAAGACCTGCTCGCGGTGCCGCACCGTAAAAGAGACGCTGCCCCTCTGGGAGCGGACCTTCCGCTGCGACGCCTGCGGGCTCGTGCGGGATCGGGACGAGAACGCGGCCCGCAATCTTGCGGCCCTGGCGGTCGCCGTCGCCGGGAGTGGCCCGGAGACGGAAAACGCCCGTGGACGGGACGTAAGACCCACCGCTCGGCGGGCAGTCCCGGAAGAAACGGGAAGCCCGCAGGGGGAGGCGCCAGCCGCTCGGACCCCGTAAGACGAGCACCTCCGCCCGGTAACGGGCGGATGCCGGGAACAGTTGCCCACGTTCTTGCCCTCGCGCTTGTCAGCCCCGGGCGGAGGGACTATGTTGGTACTGCCTGTCCGCGTGGCGCTACACCAGACAACAGGGGGTTCCCCGCAGCATGACCTTGACACGCCGCTTACCCCGCCGGTGGGGGGCCGCCACCGCCGCCATCCTGCTGGCCGGGTCTGTCCTCGCCGGATGCGGCCGCCACCCCGCCGCCGGGCCGGCCCCGTCGGAACGGCCCCAGGCCGGCGGTACCATCGTCTACGCCGCCCCTCCCGAAACCGATATCAACTGGTACCTGCCCCTGGCCGGAACCGAATTCAACTCCCTGTACAACTTCCAGCTCATTTATCAGCTGTATAAACCCCTCATTTGGATCAACCACCAGTACCAAGTCAACTGGGCCACCTCCGTCGCCAGGGCGGTCACCTGGAACCCTCAGGGCACGGTGTATCACATCTTTCTGCACCGCCGGTGGCACTGGTCCGACGGCCGTCCCGTCACCAGCCGCAACGTCCTCTTCACCTGGGAGGTCCTCCGGGCTGCCTCCAACCGCCATGCCCCGGCCCCCTGGCCCTATGCCGACACCGGCATGGGCGGCCTGCCCGGCAATATCCGCCGGGTGACCGCCGACGGCCCCTACGAGCTGACCATCACCTTGAAGCAGCCCGTCAACCAGGAATGGTTCCTCTATAATGGCATCGCCCAGCTGACACCGATGCCGGCCGCGGCCTGGGACCGGTATCCCCGGGACATGACCCGGGAGCTGGCATACCTGGGCCAGAACGGGACCAATCCCGGCTTCGACCGCGTGGTGGACGGCCCCTACCGCCTCACCCGGGCGGTGGACAAGCAAAGCTGGACCCTGAGCCCGAATCCGTCCTACGACGGGCACAAGGCCCTGGCCACCATCGTCCTCACCTATGAGGCCTCCGACGCGGCCGAGTTTGCCGCCCTTAAAAGCGGGGCGGCCCAGGTGGGCAGCCTCGACCCCACCCAGTGGGGGGCGCGGGCCCAGCTGACCCACGACCGCGTCCGTCCGGCGTATCCCTTTGCCTTCTTCGGGGTCGAGCTCAACATGAACCCCTCCGACCCCGGAGGGCTGGGGCCGGTCTTCCGCCGGTTGTACGTCCGCCAGGCTCTGGAGATGGGCATCGACCAGGCTGCCATCGACCGCCTGTGGCACGGCTTTGCACCCCCCCAGTACGGGCCGGTGCCTACCATCCCCCGCACCGCCTTCCTGGCTCCCGGCCTCAACCACCCGCTCTATCCCTTCGACCCCGCCCGGGGCCAGGCATTGCTGGAGCAGCACGGCTGGCGCGACGTGCATGGGGTCATGACCCGCCGGGGGGTGCGGCTGGCCTTCACCCTCCTGGTTCCCGCGGGCAGCGGCATCCTGACTCAGGATGCCGAGCTGCTGAAGGCGGATTGGGCCCGGGAAGGGGTCCAGGTCACCCTCCGGCCTGAGCCCTTCGCCGATATCACGGCCGCCATCGGCAATCCCAAGGCGTCCTGGTCGGCGGCCGTCGGCCAGGGCATCGTCTACGGGGGCAGCTATCCCACCGGGGGGGAGATGTTCAGCAGCCGGGGCGGCATGAACACATACGGCTACGCCGATCCCGTCATGGACCGCCTCATCGCCCGCACCCACCAGCCTGCGGCCACCCCGGCCGCCGCCCTGCAGGCCTTTCAGGCCTATGAACGTTACGCCGCCCGTCAGCTGCCGATGCTGTGGATCAACAACGCCGTCACCCTGTCGGTGGTAGCGGACAACGTGCACAACGCCTACCATTATTTCAACTACCTGGTGGGGTTCCCGCGCATGCAGTACTGGTGGATCGCCCGCTGAGCGGCCGGTGAAAGGAGTGCCCGTTCGGGATGCAGACCTCCCTGCTGTTGCCTCCGCGCGGGGCGGGACCGGCCTTGATGCCCCGGCCCGGGGTCTGGACGCGTTTCCGCCGCCATCCCCTGGCCCGGGCCGGCGGGGCCGGCCTCGCCCTGCTGGTCGCCTTCACCTTTCTGGGGCCGGTGGTTTACCCGATCAACCCCGACCAGCCCCACTTGGCCCATCTGCTGCAGCCGCCGGGCGGCGGATTTCCCCTCGGCACCGACGGCCTGGGGCGGGATGAGCTGGCGCGCCTGATGTGGGGCGGCCAACCCGCCCTGGAAACCGGCTTCGCCGCCGCCGCGGTGGCGGTCGTGGCCGGCACCGCCTACGGCATGATCGCCGGCCTGGCGGGCGGGGTGGTGGACGCGGTGTTGATGCGGCTGGTGGATGTGGTCCTGGCAGTGCCGCCGCTGTTCCTGCTCCTGTTCCTGGGGGCCGTGCTGCGCCCGGGGGTCCCGCTCCTTATCCTGATCCTGGGGGCTGTCAGCTGGAGCCCGGTCAGCCGGCTGGTGCGGGCGGAGGTCCTGCGCCTGAAACAGCTGCCGTTTGTGGAAGCGGAATACGCCATGGGGGCCGGGCCCCTGCACATGATGCGCCAGGCATTACTGCCCAACCTGCTGGGCGTGGTGCTGGTGACGGCCACATTCACCACGGCAGACGCCATCCTGGCGGTGGCGGTCCTGAGCTTCCTCGGCCTCGGGCTGCCGCCGCCGGCCCCCAACTGGGGCCGCATGCTCGCCTCCGCCATGGGCACCATGTACCAGCACACCTGGTGGCTGGTCTACCCGCCCGGCCTCGCCATCCTCGCGACCGAGCTGTCCTTGACCTGGGTCGGGGATGCCCTGCGCGCCGCCTTCGACCCCCGCCTGACGCCCTAGGAGGGCCGCCATGCCGGGTTATCTCCTGCGCCGCCTGCTGGCCGCGGTCCCGGTGCTGGTCGGGATCACTGCCATCAGCTTCCTGCTCCTGCACCTCATCCCCGGCAGCCCGGCCCGCGTCCTGCTGGGGTCGCATTACACCCCCGCCCGGGCGGCGGCCCTGACCCGGCAATGGGGACTAAACCGGCCGCTGTGGCAGCAGTACGGCCTCTGGCTGACCCACGCCCTGGCCGGACACTTCGGCTATTCCTACGCCTACCATCAACCGGTGCGGCGCCTCATCCTGGAAAACCTGCCCCGGACCCTGGAACTGGTGGCGGCCGCGCTGGTATTGAGCCACCTGCTGGCGATCCTGCTGGGGGCACTGCAGGCCTATTACGCCGGCAGCTGGTTCGACCGCCTGCTCACCGCGGCCGGCTACTTCTTCTACGCCATGCCCCAGTTCTGGCTGGGCCTGCTCCTGATCTCGGTGTTTGCCCTACGCCTGGGTTGGCTGCCGGCCGGCGGTGTGAGCAACCCCGCCCTGATGCATCCGGGGGCGGGCGACCGCCTGCGCCACCTGGTGCTGCCCGTCACCACCCTGGTCCTCACCACCACCGCCGGCTGGGCCCGGTACGTGCGCACGGCCATGCAGGAGACCCTGAGCCAGGACTACATCCGGACCGCCCGCGCCAAGGGCCTGTCCGAGGCCCGGGTGCTGTGGGTGCACGCCCTGCGCAATGCGGTCCTGCCCCTCATCACCCTGGGCGGCCTCTCCCTCCCCGGCCTGCTGGCCGGCTCGCTGGTGGTGGAGCAGGTGTTCAATATCCCCGGCATGGGGCTCCTCTTCTGGAACGCAGCCGAGTCCCGCGACTATCCGGTGCTGCTGGCGATCGTCACCCTCCTCGGCTTCCTGACCGTGCTAGGCAACCTGTTGGCCGACCTCCTCTATGCTTGGGCCGATCCCCGCATCCGGGACGGCTAGACCGGGGCCGCCGGGCGCCCCGGTCCGCCCGCTCAGATGATGATGCAGATGAGCCCGCCGGAGCCCTCGTTGATGATCCGCTGCAAGGTCTCCTGCAGCTTCTCCTGGGCGTTCTCGGGCATCTTGAACAACTTGGACTGGATCCCCTCCTTGACCACCTCATGCAGGGAACGGCCGAAGAGGTTGGTCTCCCACAGGCGCTTCGGATCGTCCTCAAACTGTTCCATCAGGTACTGCACCAGTTCGTCGGCCTGGCGTTCGGTGCCGATGATGGGGGTAATCTCGGTCTCGATGTCCGCCCGGATCATGTGTATGGAAGGGGCGGTGGCCTTGAGCCGGACCCCGAACTGGTTGCCGCGCCGGATGGGCTGGGGCTCCTCCAGCACCAGTTCGGAAAGGGTCGGCGGCACCATCCCGTAGCCGGTGGCCCGCACGTCGCGCACCGCCTCCGCCACCTTGTCCCATTCCGCCTTGGCCTCCACGTACTCCCGCCACAGGCGCACGATGTCCGCCCGGCCGGCCACGTGGCGGTCCGCCATCTCGGCCAGCACCCGGTAGAACAGGTCGTCCCGCGCCCCCAGGCTGACGGCAGCGGAGCCGGTGCCGAGGTCCATGTGGGCCAGGCGCACCTCCTGCACCAGCTCATGGCTGCCCAGTTCGCGCACCGCGGCGGTCACGTCGCGCAACCGGTGGATGCCCTGCCGCACCGATTCGGTGAGCTGGGCGAAACTCTGGCGCAGCCAGTGGTCCTCGGGCAGAGCCGGTAGCCAGTCCAGCAGCTCGAAGTCGATGCTGTTGACCGGGAATTCATAGAGCACCTGCTCCAGGATACTGGCAATATCCTCCGTCCGCAGTTCGAGGCAGTTGTGCGGCAGGACCGGCACGTCGTAGCGTTCCGAGAGGTCCTGGGCCAGGGCCAGGGTCTCCTCCGCGAAGGGGCGGGCGGTGTTGAGCACCACCACGAAGGGTTTGCCCAGCTCGCTCAGCTCCCGCACCACCCGCTCCTCAGCCGGCTCGTAGGCCTCCCGGGGCAGCTCCCCGAAACTGCCGTCGGTGGTAATCACCAGGCCGATGGTGGAGTGCTCCTCGATCACCTTGCGGGTGCCGATTTCCGCCGCCTCTTCGAACGGCATCGGTGTCTCGGACCACGGGGTCAGGATCATGCGCGGGCCTTCGTCCTCCAGGTAGCCCAGGGCCCCCTCCACCGCATAACCCACACAGTCCACCAGGCGGGCCTTAAAGCTGATGGCGTCGGAGAGCGCGATTTCAATCCCGTCGTCGGGAATGAACTTGGGCTCGGTGGTCATAATGGTGCGCCCCGTCCCGCTTTGGGGCAGGGAGTCGATGGCCCGCTGCCGGTCGTTGGGGTCGGAGATGGCGGGGATGACCATCCGCTCCATGAACCGCTTGATGAAGGTGGATTTGCCGGTGCGCACCGGGCCGACCACTCCGATGTACACGTCCCCGCCGGTCCGTTCCGCCAGGTCCTTGAAGAGGTCAAACTTTTCCAGCTTCTCCATGCGTGCGTCCCGCGTGGTCTCCATCAACGGTCCTCTCCTCCCCTTCTGTCCCGGGACCCCCGGCGGCGACCCCGCCCCATCCCATGCCACAGTAGGAGCATATGAGGGCGCCGGAACAAGCATGCCGGCGGGGGGACAGCGGAGGTTAGTCGCGTTCGGGGACCAGGGTACGGGCCATCAGGTCCCGCAGGGCCCGTTGTACCGGCTTGCCATCCAGAATGGCCACCACCTCGTCGGTGATGGGAAGGGAAAGGCCCCGTTCGTGGCCCATGCGCTGCGCAACCCGCGCCGTCTCCACCCCTTCCACCACCATGTTGGTGGAGGCCAGCACTTCCGTCAGCCGGCGCCCGCGGCCGAGCTCGAAGCCGCACCAGTGGTTGCGGGAATGCACCGAGAAGGCGGTCACCACCACGTCCCCCAGCCCGGCCAGCCCGGCCAGGGTGTCCACCCGGGCCCCCAGGCTCACGGCCAGCCGCCCCATCTCATGCAGGCCACGGGTGATGAGGGCCGCCTTGGCACTGGCCCCCAGGTCCTGGGCGTCGGCCATGCCCGCTGCCAGAGCCAGAATATTCTTCAAGGCCCCGCCCAGTTCCACCCCGACCACGTCCGTCTGCAGGTAGACGCGCAGGTTAGCACCGCCCAGCACCTGCGACCAGGGGCCGAAGGCACCGGGATCCTCTAGGGCCAGCACGGTGGCGGCCGGTTTGCCGGCCGCCACCTCGACCGCAAGGTTGGGCCCGCTGAGGGCCCCCACCGCCACCGGACCCCACAGCTCATGCAGCACCTCGGTCATGCGCAAGCCCCGCGGCTGCTCCAGCCCCTTGGCGGCCGACACCGCCGAGACCCCGGGGGGTGGCGGACCCAGGCGGACCGCCACGCCGCGGAGATACTGGCTGGGCACCGCTAGCAGCCACAGCGGCGCCCGGTCCGCCGCGACGCCCAGGTCGGTGGTCACCTCCACCATCGCCGGCAGCCGCAGCTGGGGGAGGAAGTCAGGATGCCGGCGGGTGCGCCGGAGGTGGTCGGCCACCGCTTCCCGCCGGACCCAGAGGGTGACCGCCTCGGCCCCGGAGCGGGCGGCGAGCGCGGCCAGGGTGAGCCCCCAGCTGCCGCCGCCGAAGACGGTGACCGCCTTAGCCGGTCCGCTCATCGGTTCGCCGCCGCCGTTCGCGGTATTCAATCCGGATGGGGGTGCCCTCGAAGCCGAACCGCTCCCGCACCCGCCGTTCCAGATACCGGGTATAGGCCGGCTGGGCCAGGGCCGGCTGGTTGACAAAGAGGAGGAGGCGGGGCGGCCGGGCGGCGGCCTGCACCGCATAGAACACCTTCAGGGCCTTGCCCCGTTGCACGGGGGGCGGATTCAGATGCACCGCCTCCTGCACCACCTGGTTCAGGAGGTGGGTGGGCACCCGGCGTGAGTAGGCCTGGTAGGCCTGCGCCACCGCCGGCCACAGCTGGTCCAGGTGCCAGCCGGTGAGGGCCGACGTGGCGATCACCGGGGCCCAGTCCAGGTAATCGAGCCGATCCCGCAACGCGCCCACGGCGGGAAGGGTGGTACCCTTGATGAGGTCCGCCTTGTTGGCCACCACCACCGTCGCCGCCCCCGCCTGCACCACCTGGCTGGCGATGCGCTGGTCCTGGGCACTCACCCCTTGCGTCAGATCCACCACCAGCAGCACCACGTCCGCCCGCCGGATGGCGTCCAGGCTACGGGCCACCGTCTTGGCCTCCAGGCCGGGCTCCACCCGGCTGGGCCGGCGCAGGCCGGCGGTATCCAGGAGCAGGAAGGCCCCTTCCGGCGTTTGCACCCGGATGTCCACCACGTCACGGGTGGTGCCGGGAATGGGGGTCACCAGGGTCCGCTCCTGCCCGGACAGCGCATTGACCAGGGAGGATTTGCCCACGTTGGGCCGGCCGGCCAGGGCGACCCGGATGAGGGCGGTCTCCTCGGTCTCCTCCGGGGACGGCGCCGGCAGGGCGGCCACCACCCGGTCAAGCAGTTCGTCCACCGCCCGCCCGTGCAAGGCCGACACCGGCACCGGGTCCCCCAGTCCCAGCCGCCCGAACTCCGCCCGGGCGGCCGCCTCCAGGGCGGCGGTCTCCGCCTTGTTGGCCGCCAGCACCACCGGCTTCCCGCTCCGGCGCAGCAGCTCCGCCACCGCCTGGTCGGCCGCCGTCGGCCCTTCCCGCGCGTCCACCACCAGCACCAGCACGTCAGCCTCCTGCAGGGCCATCTCCGCCTGGCGCCGGGTCATGCCGAGGATGGTATCCTCATCCCCGAACCAGATGCCCCCGGTGTCTACCAGGGTAAAGGACCGGCCGTCCCACTCCGTCTCCTCATACAGCCGGTCCCGGGTCACCCCGGGCACATCCTCCACGATGGCCCGGTGGGTCTGGGTGATGCGGTTAAAGAGGGCCGACTTGCCAACATTGGGCCGGCCCAGCAACGCTACATACCCCATCGGCAGCCTCCGTCCCGGAAGCCCCCCGGACACTCGAAGGCCGGGGCCGCCAGCGGCCCCGGCCCGCGGCCGGCGGTTCCGGCCCTATTCCGATTCCTGCTCATCCCAGTCCCCGCTGTGGTAGGCGGCCAGGTGCTCCCCGATGGTGGAGGGGCCTTCCTCCCCCGGCGGCTCCTCCGTCGCCGCCGGGGCCTCCCCTAGCCGGCGGGTGATGGTGGCCCCCCGTTCCAGGTCCTCATCCGCCTCCCGCTTGGAGAGGGAGATCCGCTTGGCCTCCGGGTCCACGTGCAGCACCTTGACCGCGATAATGTCCCCCACCTGCACCGCATCCCCCGGTTGCGCCACCCGGTAGGGGGCCAGCTGGGAGATGTGCACCAGCCCGTCGACCCCCGGTTCCAGCTCCACGAAGGCCCCGAAGGTGGCCAGCCGCACCACCCGGCCTTCATAGATCTCCCCCTCGTGGTAGCGTTCAGCCACCGTGTCCCAGGGGTTAGGGAGCACCTGACGCAGTCCCAGGGAGATCTTTTCCTTCTCCCGGTCCAGCCGCAGCACCTTGACCTGGACCTCCTGTCCCTCATGCAGGACTTCGGAGGGGTGCTTGATGCGGCCCCAGGACATTTCGCTGATGTGGAGCAGCCCGTCGACCCCGCCTAGGTCGATAAAGGCCCCGAAATCGGTCAAACTCTTGACGACCCCTGTCCGGACCTGCCCCTCCTCGATTTCGCTCCACAGGCGGTCACGGGCCGACTTCTGCTCCTCCTCCAGCACCACCTTGCGGGAAAGGATGGCCCGGCGCTTGCCGCGATCGAGTTCGATGACCTTGAGGCGCAGGGTCTGCCCTAAAAAGGGGTTGAGGTCGTTCACATACCCCCGGGCCACGTGGGAGGCGGGCACAAAGCCCCGCAGCCCGACATCCACCACCAGCCCGCCCTTGACCACCTCCGTAACCGGGGCCTCGAGCACCTCCCCCGTGGCCATGGCCTGCTCCAGGCGTTCCCAGGCCTCCAACTCATCGGCGCGCCGCTTGGACAGGCGCAGGGTGCCTTCCTCGCCCTCCCAGCCAATGACGTACACCTTGATGGTGTCGCCCAGCTTTACGACCTCCTCCGGCCGGTCTACCCGGCGGTGGCTGAGGTCATGCAGGTGCACCACCCCTTCCGACTTGGCCCCCACGTCCACCAGGACCCCGTCGTTGGAGATGTGTACCACCTTGCCTTCCAGGATCTGGCCCGGGTGGACGTCCTCCAGCAGCCCGTATTGCATGGATTCTTCCATTCCAAAGTTCTCGTTCTCGCGATCACCCTCGGAGGCCTCCGCCTCAGGATGGGGTTGAGAAGCATGCCCGGCCTCTTCCGGGGTGCCAGGATTCACCCCGCCGGTCTCACGGTCCGCGTCCCCGTCACGGCCCGCTTGCGCGTGCTGATCCTTCATCTCACGCTCATCACTCATGCTCCTGCCGCCCCCCTACTGACCTGGCCTCCTATGTCCCGGCCCATGGGCGCCCGCCCCCGCGCATGGCCACACCCAGGCATAAGGAAATCAGGCCCAATATGTACCGCCCCTATATTATACCTTCTCCCCCAATGATACTAGGAGGATCCCCGGCCGCCCGCCGCCAGCGCCTCCCGGCGGCCTGCTTCGACCAGCTCCCGGATGCGGTCCATGATGAGCACCTGAGCCGCCTGGTCGTCCATGTCCGGCGGGATGAAGAAGGGCTCCCCCACCCGGAAGCGGATGCGCCGGGCCCAGCCGTAGCGGCCGTAAATGCCCACCGGCACCAGCGGCGCCCCCGATTTCTTGGCCAACCATACCGTGCCCGGGCGGGCCGGCTGCAATTCGCCGTCCCGGGAGCGGTGGCCTTCCGGAAAGATGAGCAGGGCCCCGCCGGCGGCCAGCACCCCCAGGGCGAACCGGATGGCGCGGCGATCCGGCGTGCCCCGCCGGACGGGGAAGGCATGCAGGCTGCGGATGAGGCAGGCCAGCCCCCGGTATTCGAACAGCTCCGCCTTAGCCATGTACCAGAGCTGGCGGGTGACCACCGCCCCCATCACCGGCGGGTCCCAGGCGCTCTGGTGGTTGGCCACCACGATGAGCGGCCCGCGGCGGGGCAGCCGCTCCATCCCCTCCACATCCAGCCGGAACCAGAGCGAGAAGATGGTGCGCACAATCCAGTACATGGTGGAGTAGAACATCTAGGCCCGTTGGCGATAGACCCGCAGGATCTCCGCCACCACGGCATCCACCTCCATATCGGTGGTGTCGATCACGACGGCGTCCGGGGCCTGCCGCAAGGGGCCATAGGGCCGTGCGGCATCCAGCGCATCGCGATGCCGGATCTCCTCGGCCAGGGTGGCCGTATCCACATGGTAGCCCATCCGGGCCAGATCCTGCTGACGGCGTCGGGCCCGGGTTTCCAGGGAGGCAGTGAGGAAGAACTTGAAGGGCGCCTGCGGAAACACGTTGGTGCCGATGTCCCGCCCGTCCACCACGATACGCCCCCCGCGGGCCAGGCCCCGCTGCCGGCGCACCATCTCCTCCCGGACCCGCCCGAAGCCGGCCACCTGCGACACCGCCGCGTTCACGGCCGGGCGCCGCAACTCGTCGGTAACGTCCTGCCCGTCCATCCATACCCGCACCTGCCCGCCCGGTTCGGCCGTGAGGACCAGGTCGGTCTCCTGCAGCAGCCGCACCAGCGCCTCCTCGTCCCGGAGGTCCGCCCCGGTGGCCAGGGCCTTGAGGGCCAGGGCCCGGTACATGGCGCCGGTGTCCAGGTAGAGAAACCCGAGCGCATCCGCCACCCGCCGCGCCACCGTGCTCTTGCCTGCCCCTGCCGGCCCGTCGACGGCGATGATGGGGCCTGCCGCCTCATCCGCGTTCAACGGTATCCAGGTCCTCCCGCAATACCGCGGCTCCCCGCAGGTAGACGTGCCGTATCTCCCGGGGGGAACGGTCGGTTTCCGCATGCATCAGCACCCGTACAGTCCGGGGCAGCCCGTGGGGCACTGGCAGCTCCCGGGCGCACAGGAGGGGGACGTACTTCCATCCCAGCTGACGGGCGGCTTCGGCCGGGAAGGTGGCGTTGAGGTCGGGGGTCAGGGTGAAGATGATGCTGGCCATCTGGTCCGGTTCCACCGCATTGGCCTCGGCCATGGTCTGCAGCAGTTCCGCTGTGCGCGCCAGGATTTCCTCCGCCGTATCGGCGTCCACGGTGGTGGCTCCACGTATTCCCCGAATCATCCGGTTCTTCATGCCTCGCTTTCCGTCCCGCCTCCCCGGGCCGGCCCGGGGCGGTCCGCGGCGGGCCGGCCGCGGACCGGGAGGCCGGGCGCGTTATTCCTCGCTCTTCTGCTTCTGCAGCTCGGCCTGGATACGTTCCTGGCAGGATTCGCAAATAAAGACGGCCGGCGGTTTGCCGCTCTTCTCCCGCTCGGCTTCCTCGCTCCAGAAAGGTACCTCGAAAAGCTTACCGCAGACCTGGCAGCGCCGCTTCATGCGGTCCACCCCCTCGCTTAATATAATACCGATAGCGGCCGGGCCCTCCCATCCCCCGCAGGAAGGGATTCGGGATGCCCGCTCCTGCGCCGGCCGGTGAGGGGAGGTTGCCGTTCCGTGCGTCCGTTCGTACCGGGGTCCCGGGAGCTCCGCTGGGCCTGCCTGCACCGGGAGGCGCTCTACCGGGCGCTGCCGCGTTCCGTCTTCCGCCATGCCGCCGACTACCTGCTTAACGACCGCCTGAGCCACCGCCTCGAACTACCGCCGGATCCGGTGCTGCTAGGCCGCCTGGAGGGGTACAGCGGGGTGCACGTACCCAGTTGCCGGCCGGCCGCGGACGGCAGCGTCCAATGCCGGTGCGACTGCGGGCGGCCCCAGCCCTGTGCCCACAGCGCGGCCCTGCTCCTGGCCCACGCTGAGGCGGCTGCCGGCCGGGGGACCCCCTTTGTGGACGCCGGACAGCTTGTGCTGCCGGATCTCCCCCTCCCCCCCTTTTGGGCCTGGGCTACCGGCACCGCCTTTCCGTGGGAGGCAATCCCCAGGGAGCCGCCCTGGTATCAGCGGGCGCCCGGCCCCGACACCCGCGCAGCCGCCCTGGCTGCGGCCCGGGCCGCGGCCGCGGCGGAGGCCGCGCCCGCCTTCGTGACGGCCCTGAGCCGGCTGGACGCCCGCTGGTGGGAGGACCGCGCCTGGACGGACGCCCTGGCCCCCCTCCTCCTGGTGGCCGTCCCCCGCTGGCCCGGTCCGGAGCGGGCCCGCCTGGGCGTGGTGCTGGCCATGGTGGGGGACCTGCCGCCGGCCCTGGCCGCGGTGGTCCCTGCCCTGGCCGACGCCAACCCGGCCTGGGCCCCGGCGGTGCTGGAGGCGCTGGCCCGGGCCCTGACCGGCGACGGGGAGGCCCGCCGGGCGGTCGGCCCGCTCCTGACCTGGAGTGAAGCGGCCTGGGGCCCCGCTGGCGCCGCCCGGCTGGCGTCCTGGTGGGAACTGGTTCCGGATCTGGACCCCTGGGGCCTGCACCGCGCCCGTCTGCTGCAGGCGGCCGGCCGGCCCGACGAGGCCCGCCGCCTCCTGGAGGCGGTGTATGCTGCCCATCCGCAGGCGGCCGCCGTCCGGCAGGCTCTGCTTCCCCTGCTGTCGCCGGAGGAGGCGCTGCCGTACCGGGTGGCGGAGGCCCTGGAGCGCGGAGACCCCGCCCTGCTGGAGGCCCTGCGCCCCCAGCTGGATCCTGCGGATTGGGAACGGCTGCGGAGGGCGCTCAAACGCCGGAAAACCCCTCCAGGCGCAGGCGGAGACCCGGCGAGGGCGTAATGCCCGGGATGCGTCCCCGTTTGGCCACCGGCCGGCCGTCCACCTCCTTGAGGTCCATGGTCATGTCCAGGGGAGGCGCGCCGGCGATCCAGCTGCCCACCCCGAACCCGCTGGCTCCTGCCTCCTTGAGGGCGACCACCCGCTCGGGGGTAAGGCCCCCCGAGACGAAGATGCCCACATGCCCGAAGCCGGCCTGGCTCAGGCGGGCCTTCAATTCCCGGACCAGGTGGGGGGTGACGCCGCCCCGTTCCCGCGGCGTGTCCAGGCGCACCGCCGCCAGGTGGTCGCCCAGGGCCGCGGCCACCCGCAGCGCCTCCTCGGCCTCATCATGAAAGGTATCCACCAGCACGGTGCGGGGGGTGTCCGGCGGCATCAGGCGGTCGAACACCCGGGCCGCCTCCACCGTATCCCCGACGATCAGGATGAGGGCATGGGGCATGGTCCCCTGGGGAATCTGCCCCGCCTGGCGTGCCCCCAGCACTGAGCTGGCCCCGGCAGCCCCCCCGACCAGGGCGGCACGGTCCATCACCGAGGCCACCGCCGGGTGGACGTGCCGGGCCCCGAAAGAGATGACCGGCAAAGGGCGGGCCGCCTCTACAATCTCCCGGGTGCGGGTGGCCCAGCCGGAGGAGGAGGCCAGGATGCCCAGCAGGGCGGTCTCGAAGATACCGAAGTCGCGGTAACGGCCCCGGATCCGCATCACCACCTGTCGCGACACCACCGGCGTGCCTTCGTCCAAGGCCTCAACCGTCACCGGCAGGGGCGCCAGCAGGCTTAGCGCCTCTTCCACTCCCGCTAGCAGACCGGCCTCGTTCGCGAAGATTTCCGCCGTTACGGGCGTATCCTGCCGCCCCAAGGCCGCCAGCACCTGCCGGGTGCCCACAAAGTAGACATCGGTGGTGTACCCGGCCCGGATCTCCTCCGGGGTGGCTGAGCGCAGGCCACGATCGGGGGGCACCCAGGCCCGGACCTCCTCCACCCGCTCCAGCCCGTCATGCCCTGTGGCCATGTGGTTCCTTCCCTTCCTTTATGTGCGTCTGCGCATCCGCTGCGAAGGCCAGGCGCCGCAGGTGCGCCACCTCCTCCGCTGTCAGCCGCCGCACCGCACCCGGGGGCAGCCCCCGCAGATCCAGCCCGGCATACCGCACCCGGGTCAGGCTGACGAGCGGCCAGCCCAATGCCCGGGCCAGGCGCCGGACCTCGCGCTTGCGGCCCTCGTGCAGGGTGACCTCCACCACGCTGCGGTCCGGGCCGGATGCCACCAGGCGGGCACGGTCAACCCGTGCCTGCTCCCCCTGGCCGATGGCCACCGGCCGCCGGAGGCGGCCGAGGTCGGCCGGGACCAGGGGCCGACCTACCTCCAGGCGGTAGACCTTCTCCACCCCGAAGCGGGGGTGCATCAGGCGGTGGGCCAGCTCCCCGTCATCGGTCAACAGCAGCACCCCTGCGGTGTCCCGGTCCAGGCGCCCGACCGGGAACAGCCGGCCGGCCCCCGCGGGCAGCAGCGCGCGGATGGTCCGCCGGGCATGGGGATCCGCCAGGGTGGTGGTGTAGCCCGGCGGCTTGTGCAGCAGCCAATACTGCCGGTGGGGGGACACCGTCACCGGCTGTCCGTCGACCTCCACCCGGTCGCGGGCGGGGTCCACCGGTTGGCCCGGGAACGCCGGCTGGCCGTTGACCCGCACGCGGCCGGCCGCGACCCAAGCCTCCGCCGTGCGCCGGGAAGCCAGGCCGGCCATGGCCAGGTAGCGCTGTACCCGCATGGGCCGGTTGCGACCCTCGCCGCCTAGGCCTGCACCTGAAACAGGCATTCAATCTCCACCGCCGCATTGAGCGGCAGGGCCAGCACCCCCACCGCGGACCGGGCATGGCGGCCGGCCTCGCCGAAGACCTCCCCCAGCAGCTCGGAGGCCCCGTTGACCACCTGCGCCTCGGCCGTAAAGCCGGGGGCTGCCTGCACAAACCCCGTCACCTTTATGACCCGGACCAGGCGGTCCAGTCCCCCCGCAGCCGCCGCAGCGGCCGCCAGGGCGTTGAGCGCGGCCTGGCGGGCGGCCCGGTAGGCCTCCGCCAGCGGGACCTCTGCCCCCACCCGGCCCACGGCGGTGAGTCGCCCGTCCGCGAAGGGCAGCTGCCCCGAGGTATAGCACCAGTTTCCGGCCACCACCGCCGGCACGTAGGCCGCCACGGGGGCCGGCACCGCCGGCAGGCTCAGCCCCATCCGCTGCAGCCGTGCACTCGGCCGTTCGTCCATCCCAGGCCTCACGTCCCTGATCGTCGGTCTAAAGCACCCGGCGCGGCGATATCGATAGGCAGGCGCGGGGCCCGTCCCGGCCGCCGGCGTCCGGGCGATAGCGACAGTATAGCAAAAGGCCCCGCAGCGCAGCCGAGGGAGCGGTGTCCCATGGCGGAAGCCCTGAAACTGGTCTCGGTGTGGTCCATCCCCTTCCTCATCGGGTTCATTCCCTTGTTCGGGCGACTGCGGGGGGTACCGGTCTTCGACAGCTTCGTAGCCGGGGCCCAGGAAGGCTTCACCATGGCGGTGCGGATGATTCCCTTCCTGGTGGGGATTGTGGTCGCCCTCAGCATCTTCCAGGCCTCCGGGGCCATGGATGCGATGATCCGGCTGCTGGCCGGGCCTTTGGCCACCCTGGGCATCCCGGCGCCGGTGGTGCCCCTGCTGCTGGTCAAACCCCTCTCCGGCGGCGCCGCACTCGGGATCACCAGCGGGCTGCTGCACCACTACGGCCCCGATTCCTTTATCGGCCACTTGGCCTCTATCCTGCAGAGCAGCACCGACACCACCTTTTATGTCATCACCCTGTATTTCGGCACGGTGGGCATCCGCCGGATCCGGTACGCCCTTTATCTGGCCCTGTTCGGCGATGCGGTGGGGTTTGCCGCGGCCCTGGTCGTCTGCCGGCACCTGTTCGGGTAGGCCGACCGGCCGCTATTCGCGGTTCCAGCGCCGGATGAAGCGATCAGCCAGCACCACGACCACAGTGGTGATACCGGTGACCAGGATGGTGGGACCCACAATATCCGTGGGATTGCGGGAGCCGGCCGCCACCCGCAAGGCGATCATGGTGGCAGGGACCAGGTTGAGGGCGGCGGTGTTAACTGCGATGAAGGTGATCATGTCGGCGGAGGCCCGGTGGGGGTGGGGGTTCAACCGTTCCAGCTCCTCCATGGCCTTGAGGCCGAACGGGGTGGCGGCCCCGCCCATTCCCAGCATATTAGCCACGATGTTCATGGCCATGGACCCGATGGCGGGATGGTCCCGGGGCAGGGCAGGGAACAGGCGCCGGAACAGGGGTGCCAGGGCCCGTGCCAGCAGACGCATCAGGCCCGAATCCTCCGCCACCCGTGCTAGCCCGAGCCAGAGGGTCATGATGCCGATGAAACCGAAGGCGATATCGACCGCCTTGCCCGCCGCCGCGACGGCCGCCTGGGTCACGGCCGCGACGTTGTGGTGCCAGGCGGCGGTCAGGATCCCGCCTACAATCAGGCCCAGCCATACCCAATCGACCATGTTCCCGCCCCCTGCGCGGCATCCTATGCAAAGGGGGACGGGACAAGACCGCCGGCCGGTTCAGCTCCCCAAGCGGACGTTGTCAATCAGCCGCGCGGCCCCCACCCGGGCCGCAACCGCCAGCATGGCCGGCCCCTCCCCGGTCCAGGGTTCCAGGGTGTCGGACCGGACCAGTTCCACGTATTCCGGTTCCACACCGGCTGCGGCCAGGGTCTCTACGACCAGCTCCACCAGCCGGGCCGGGTCCCGCTCTCCCGCCTCCCAGGCGGCGCGGGCGCGGGAGAGCCCCCGGTAGAGACTGCGGGCGCGTTCGGTCTCGGCTGCATCCAGGTACCGGTTGCGGGAGGACAACGCCAGGCCGCCTGCCTCCCGCACGGTGGGATGGCCCACCACCTGCACCGGAAAATTGAGGTCCTGCACCATCCGCCGGATGAGCGCCAGCTGCTGGCCGTCCTTTTCCCCGAATACCGCCAGGTCGGGCTGCACGATGTTGAACAGCTTGGCCACCACCGTCAGCACCCCCGTGAAGTGGGTGGGCCGTGCCCGTCCGCACAACACCTCGCTCATGCCCGGGATGGTTACCCGGGTGCGGGAGGGGCCGTCGGGGTACATCTCCTCCACCGGGGGAGCAAACAGCACATCCACCCCTTCCGCCTCAGCCTGCGCCCGGTCCTCGTCAAACGGCCGGGGGTAGCGGCCATAGTCCTCGGCCGGCCCGAACTGCAGCGGATTGACGAATAGGCTGACCACCACCCAGGGGGCCAGTTCGCGGGCCCGCCGCATGAGCGCCCGGTGGCCGGCGTGGAAGGCCCCCATGGTCGGCACCAGCGCTACCGGCGCCTTCCCGGCGGCGCGGGCGGCTGCCACCGCCGCCCGCATCTCCCTTACCGTGCGGATAACCTTCACCGGACCTCCCCCTCCCCCGCCGGCGGCAGCGAACCACCGGCGGCGGCCAGGGCGTCCACCCAGCCGGCCTCCGGCAGCGCTCCCTCCAAGGCCAGCACCACCTGCCCCTGCGGGTTGCTGACCACCGTCTTCGGCACCGCATAGACCTCTTGCGCATCCGCCCAGGCCGCGAATTCCAGCGCATCCACCGCCCGGCCCCGCACCCGGCCCCCGCTTAGGGCCGCCAGCTGGTGCGCCCAGTGCACCGTGCGCGGACAATGGGGACAGGTAGGGGTCACAAAGACGTCCACGGTGGTGGCGGGCGGCAGCCGCCGGGCGAGCGCCGCCAGCGCGTCCGACACCCGGTGGCGGTCCAGGGACAGGTCGACCAGGTCGTTGATGAGGGTGCCGAACTCGTAGCCCAAGGGCACCCCCACGAAGCGCATGCCGCTATCCCGCCCGTCCGGGAACAGGAGCACCAGGGTCGGGGTCTCCTCCACCCCGTAGAGGGCAGCCGCCGTCCCGTCCCGCTCCCGGTCATACTCCTCGAGCTGCACCTGCCCCCGGGACCGGGCCGTCACCTCGTGCAGCAGCCCGCGCGCATGCCCGTCCCATTGGGGCGAGCCCCCCGTGAAGAGGGCCACCCGCACCGGCGCCCGCATCCCGGCCAGCATCTCCCCCAGCGTGCGCCGTTCGCGTTCCGACAGGAAAGCCAATCCCGTGCCCCTTTCCGCCCGGCCTGCCCGGCCTATTGCCACCCTTGGGCGGCGCCGGGACCCGCCCGCATGCGCCGGTAGGCCTGCCAGTGCAGGACCCCGCCCCGCAGCACCACCAGCTGCGCATAGTGCCGCCGGCGCAGGATGTGATAGGCCTGCATGGCGCGGTGCCCGCTGCGGCAGATGAGCACCACCGGCCGCTCGCGGTCGATTTCCCCCGTCCGCCGCCGCAGCTGCGCCAGGGGGATGGATACGCTGCCGGGCAGGTGGCCGGCGGCGAACTCGCCCGGCGTGCGCACGTCCACCAGCTGCAGGGACCGGCCCTCGGCCAGGGCCTGCGCCAGCTGCTCCGGCCGCCAGAACCGCACCCCGAACACCGGGCGCACCTGCCAGTACACCAGCCAGCCGGCCAGGCTGCCCAACACCAGGTTGGCGATCATACGCTCCCGTCCTTCTGGCGCCGGCCCGGCGGGCCGCGCCGGTAGTCCCTGCCTTTCAGTGTAGCGGCCCCGGGGACTCCTGCCCAGGCCCTGCTGCCCCGGACGCCGGGGCCGTGAGACCCTCGATCCGCCGCCGGGCGGCCGCGAACTCCCGCGCCAGGGCGTCCAGCCGCCGGCGCACTTCCGCCCGGTCCTCCTCCCCGGCCAGGATATCGAGCAGGCGGCTCTCCAGGCTGCCCCGCCGTTCCAGGTGACGCAGGATGACGTCAAGCTCGCCGATAACCTGCCGGAACAGGTCGATCTTGTCGTGCAGCAGGTAGAGGATATCCTCCTCCAAGGTGCCGGCCGCAAAAAGGTTATAGATCTGGACGGGGTGCACCTGACCCACCCGGTGCACCCGCCCGATGCGCTGTTCAATGCGCATGGGGTTCCACGGCAGGTCGAAGTTGACCAGGTGATGGCAGAACTGCAGGTTGAGCCCCTGGCCACCGGCCTCGGTGGAGACCAGCACCCGGCCCCCCTGCCGGAACCAGGCCAGCAGACGGTCCCGTTCGGCCGCGGACAGGCCGCCATGGAAGGCCGCTGCCTCCACTCCCCGCGCGGTCAGGAAACGCACCAGCCATTCCTGGGTGCCCCGGAAGCCGGTGAAAACCAGCACCTGGCCGTCGGCGTGGCGGATGACCTCCAGGGTGGCGCGGGCCTTAGCGGTCTCCTCCAGGGCGGCCGCCGCCGCGGCCAGCTCCCCGCCTTGCGGTCCCAGCCAGCTGCTGGCACGCAGGGTGGGAGCCAGGGCGGCGGGCGACGAGCAGAGTTCCCGCTCCAGGGTGAGCAGGGGCAGCACCGTGCCCCGGGAGTCCCGGCGGCGGCGGTATTCCGCCCGCACCAGCGCTTCCAGGCGGTGATAGAGGGCGGTTTCGGCCGGGTCGGGCCGGATGGGCCACAGCACCACCTCCCGCGGCGGCAGCGCCAAGCCCGTCTCCTCCCGCCGGTGCCGGACCAGGACCTGGTCGAGCAGGGTGCGCAGTTCCTCGCGCGTGCGGGGGGTACGGGGCGCCAGGATGAACCGGCGGTAAAAGGCCAGGTAGGACCCGAAGAGGCCGGGGCGCACCAAGTCCACCAGCGCATACAGCTCCTCGAGGCGGTTTTCCAGGGGCGTCGCGGTGATGAGCAGCAGGTACCGGGCCGTCAGGGTCCGCACCAAGGCATGGTTGAAGGTCCGGGGGTTCTTGAGCTGGTGGGCCTCGTCCACCGCCACTAGGTCCCAGGGGACCGCCGCCAGCTGCTCGCGCAGGGGGGACCGTTTGGCTGCCGCCAACGACAGCACCCACAGCCACCCGGGCTGGCGGGCGTCCTCCCCCGCCGTCCAGCCGAAGCGGGCAGCCAGTTCCGCCTGCCACTGACTCTTGAGCCCGGCCGGGACCAGGATGAGGGCGTACCGCACCAGGCCCCGCGCCCGCAACTCCTGCAGGATGAGCCCGGTCTCCACCGTCTTCCCCAGCCCCACCTCATCGGCCAGGATGGCCCGCCCCTGCAGGCGGTGCACCGCCCGCATCAAGGTGATCAGCTGGTACCGGTGCAGGTCCAGCCGCCCGGTTTCCGCCTCCAGCAGGGGCCAGGAGGCCAGCTCGCGGGCAAAGATGAGCCGTTCACGAGGACTGAGGGCCGGCACGGTCACGCCCGGCTCCTTCCCGGCGCCGCCGGCAGGCCCAGGGCCGCAACGGCGGCGGACAGGTCGGCGCGCGGCCCTTCCCAGGCAAACAGGTCCCCTTCGGTGGCCAGCCGGCGTTCCACCACCTCCAGGGTCCAGGGGGCCGGCCCCAGGGGCAGCTCCTCCCGCCGGATGGGAGTAGAGACGCGGGCGGCGGCGGTGCCCCGGACACTGTAAGGGGCCACCATGCTACGCCGGTCGGCGTTCTGCAGATAGTCCAGGTACACCCGGGGTCCCCGTTTGTCCACCTGCCGTTCAACGGTCGCCGTTTCGGGCAGGGCGGCAGCCACCGCCCGCGCCAGCGCCCCCATGGCCAGGGTCACCGCCCCGGCCGCCAACGGCCGGATGGGGATAAAGATGTGCAGCCCTTCATGGCCGGAGGTCTTCAACCGGTAGGGGAGACCGGCTCGCTCGAGCAGCCACAGCACCCCTTCCGCGGCGGTGCGCACCCGGTCCCACCCGGCCTCGGGCTCGGGGTCGAGGTCCATGACCGCCCAATCGTGCCGGTCGGGGGCGGCGGCCGGCCCCAGGGGGGCGTGGAACTCCACCGTCCCCCACCCCACCCAGCGCACCAGGTCGGCGGCCGTCGCGATGGTGATGCCCGGCCCCGCGCCTTCCCGCGCGGACAGGGGATGGCGCTGGTAGAATCCGGGGGCATCCACCCCTTCCGGCCAGCGCCGCACCGTGATCCAGCGCCCGGCCAGATAGGGGAGCAGCGCCGGTGCAACCCGGGCATAATAGCGGGCCAGCCGCTCCCGGGTGATGCCGGCCGCCGGGAACACCAGCCGGTCGGGGTGGGGCAGGCTTACCCCGAGCTCCCCCAGCTCACCACCTGCGGGTGCCGGAGGCGCCCCGCCGGCGTGCGCTCCCGGTAGCGCACCCGCACCCAGGCCACCGGCGGCCGGGGGTGCTGCCGCAGCCACGCCGCCGGCGCCGGCACCCGGGCCGCTTCCGGGCGGCCCAGCACCCATAGCGGCCGGCCGTCGCGGCCGCTGACCAGACCTTGCCACGGCAGGGTCACCTCCTCCTGCACCAGGAACTTCTGCCAGAGCCGGCTGCGCCGGCCCGGCAGGTAGGGACTGCCGAGCCGCTTGGCCATCACCCCTTCCAGGCCCCGCCGCCGGGCCGCCTCCAGCAGGGCAAGGCCGGATCCGGTCACCCCTTCCGACAGTACCACGCGGCCGCCGCCAGGGATCCACCGCAAGAGACATTCCCGCCGGCGTTCGAAGGGCTGGTCCAGCAGCCACCCCTCCGGACCGTAGAGGCAGTCAAAGACCACCGCCACCAGGGCGCCCGGCCGGTACCCGGGCCGTCCGCTCCCCTGGGGCCCCATCGCCACCAGTTCGGCATCCAGCACCAGCGGGACCGGCAGCTGACCGGCCAGGTCGGCCAGGACCGGCCAGCGTGCCAGCAGGTTAGCCCCCCGCCGGGAATAGACCTTGAGGTCCTCCCCCCGGTGGATGAGCGCCCGGAACCCGTCCCACTTGATTTCGTACCACCAGCCCGGGTCATCGAACGGGGTGTCGGCGGTGACGGCCAGCATCGGCGGCAGGAAAGCCGCCGGATCGCGGGGGATCATGCGCGCCGGCGGGCGGGCCGGGCCTCCTCCCGCGCCTCCCGTACCGAGGCCCGCAGCTGGGCCAGCAGCTCCTCCGCCGCCCCCCCCGCCGCCGGCGGCCCGGCCGCCGGCGCCGCGGCGCGGATGCGGGCCAAGAGGGCCTCCCGCTCGCGGTTGGGATACGCCTCAGGTCGGAAAGGCCGGCTCATGGCCTTGACCAGACTGGTGGCCACCGTGAGCTCCTGCCGGGTGAGCGCCACCGGTTCCCCGCCGAACGCCTCTCCTTCCCGGCGCAGGCTGGCGGGGGCATACAGCGTATGCAGCAGGAGCGCGGCCGAGCGGGGGTACGGCCGCACCAGGGCCAGCTGGCGGTGACCCCGGCGTTCCAGCTCGGCCATTGCCACCCGGCCGCTGGCCCGCATGACCTCCCCCAGCAGACGGTAGGCCTTAAGTCCGCCCTTGCCCGGTTTCAACCAGTATGCGGCCCGGTAGAGCACGGGGTCGATCTCCTCCAGACCATGGAACCCCAGGATGGCAATGGCCGGCGCCTCCCCGCCCGACCGCGCGCCCGGCTCCGGTTCCTCCAGCACGACCAGGCCGCCGTTCTCCGTTTCCGCGGCCCGCGCCACCTCCGTATCCGGGACCAGGCTGTCGCAGGTCGGACAATACTTGCGGTAGCGGATCCGGGTGCCGCACGGCCGGTGAATCCAGTGCAGGGGGATGTGCTCATCCTCCACCGCCTTGTAGACCTCCACCGGAATGCTGACCAGGCCGAAGCCGAGGACGCCCTTAAACAGGTCCCGCAGCGGAGTCACCCGCTTCCGCCGGGGCCGGACCGTGCAGCAGACTGCCGAGCTGTTCCATGATCTGGGGCGCGTAGTTCAGCACCGCATCCACCACGTCGGTGTGATTGACCGCCAGCAACCGCACCGATTCCCCGTTGACCACCAGGAACCCCACCGGTTGCACCGTCACCCCGGCTCCGCTGCCGCCCCCGAAAGGCAGGCTGCCGGCCTCCATATGCCCGTAATCACCGCCCCCGGCGGCGAACCCCAGGGTGACCCGGGAAATGGGGATGATGGTCGCCCCCTCTGGGGTCTGGACCGGGTTGCCCACCACCGTGTTGACATCAATCATGCCTTTGATGGATTCCATGGCCGTCTTCATCAGGCCCTCGATGGGATGGGCGGGCGACGTCCGCCCGTCTCCCGGTGCCGGCGTCCCGGCCGGCTCATTAGCCAGTGCCATGACGGCTGCCTCCCCTCCTACGGCTTGCCCAACGTTCCGAAATCAGGATCCAGGCCAGGGCGGCCAGGCTGATATGGACCCGCGCCCGTGCCGCCACCGTGAGGGCGGGGGGGCCGGGTGCCACCCGGACCCGCAAGCCTGGCACCGTCCCCGCCCGCTGCTCCAGCCAGGGGGCGACCGCGGCCCAGAAGCCGCCGTAACACAGCCCGGCCAGCCGCGCCAGCCGGGCCGGATCGCCTCCCGTCAGCCGGATCTCCAGGCCCCATTCCCCCTGGCGCAGGTAGGCCGCCAGGCGGTGTGCCACCAGCCGGGGGTCGGCCCGCGCCACCGGCCGCACGCCTGCCGGCGGCCGCGGGTGCCGCCTCAGCACCCGCCAGTCCAGACGCCGGCGGCGCCGCCAGCGGGGCCCCCAGGGATGGCGCAGACAGACCTCCCATTCTAGGGCGGCCAGGCCGCCCGGGTCGAGGCCGGTCGCCGCCCGCGCCCGCACCTCGAGCGGCCAGGCCGCCCACGCGCCCAGGAGCGCGGCCAGGGCAACCGGGAGGAGGTACAGCACGGCCATCTCCTCCCTCCCGCCCTAGCATGACCGGGAGCGGACAGGTTATGTACCCGGGGAGGAACCGGTCCCGTCCTCCTCCGGGTCGGGGGCGGGCGGTTCCGGCAGGGGGGGCAAGGCTTCGAGCCCGCTGAGGCCGAAGGCCTTGAGAAAGAAGGGAGTGGTCCCGTAGAGGATCGGCCGGCCGGGAACATCCTTGCGACCGACCTCCTCCACCAGGCCGCGTTCGATTAAGGTGGCCAATGCCCGCTCCGGGTTGGCCCGCCGGAGGGTTTCGATTTCCAGTCGGGTGACCGGCTGCCGGTAGGCTACCACCGCCAGGGTCTCCCAGGCGGCATGGGAGAGGGCCACCGGCTCCTGCCCGAAATCGGCTGCGGACAGCGCGGCGTCCAGGGCCGGATCAGTGGCCAGGGCCACCCCGCCTGCCACCCGCACCACCCGGAGCGCGGACCCGCCGGCCTCCAGGCGGCGGGCCAGCCGCTCCAGGGCCTCCTCCACCACCGCTTCCGGGAGGGACAGCCGGCGGGCCAGGGCTGCCACCGCCACCGGCTCCCCTTGCAGGAACAGGATGGCCTCCAGCAGGCGGGCGGGGTCAACCGCGCTCACCCGGCCGCCTCCCTTCCAGGCGAATGGGCCCGAAGGGCTCCGACTGGCGGGCGGTGATGCGCCCCTGATGCCAGAGCACCACGGCAGCCAGGAACACCGCGGCGCGCGCGCCGCGCTCCCCCCGGCTGCAGAGGTTGAGGGCCGGGCAGAGGGCCTCCAGATCGTAGATGCCGCCGGCGGCCAGGGCCGCCTCCAGGCGGGCCATGACATCCGGCAGCAACAGCGGCGGACGCACCACCACCCGGGGGGGCGGCAGCGGCCGGGGCCGCAAGCGGGGGAAGGCAGCCGCCAGGCGGGCCGGATCAGCCCCCGCCACCGGCGGTGGCTGCCGGGGCGGGGCGGGGGGCCGGTAGCGCAGGCGGGCCCCCTCCCGGGCCAAGGCGGCAAGGGCAGCCCCCGCCTGGCGCCAGGGCAGCGGATCCGGGGCCGGTTCGGGGGGCGCCGACGGCTCCTCGTCCGCCTCCGCCCCGGGCAGCACCGCCTGACTCTTGCGCTTTACCATCCAGGCGCACAGGGGCATCTCATCGCTCCACGCCAGCGGATCGGGGGCGGTACGCCAACGCCGGGTGGCCCGCGCCACCACAGCCCGCAATACCAGGTCACGGGCCTTGTGCGGCTGGGCCTTCAGCTGCCGGGCCAGTCCGGCCAGCTCCCCGTCCACCGGCGTCATCCCCACCGGGGTCCCTGCGGACATCCCCTTCCCCCTTACACCCAAGCAGTCAGGAAGCGCGCCAGTGCCTGGATGGCCCCCGCCACCGCCTCCAGCACCGCGTAGGCGCTCCCGCTGCCCACCACGGCCACAAACAGCAGCAGCACCAGCACGAACCCGTACCGTTCCAGGCGGTCCACGATCCGGGCCCCGGCCTCCGGCAGCAGGCCCGCCAGCACCCGGCTGCCGTCCAGTGGCGGCACCGGCAGCAGGTTGAACAGCCCGAAGGCAACGTTCAGCTCGGCGCAGTACTCCAGCATGCGGGCCAGATTGCCGGCGATACCGGCCCCGGGCAATCCTCCGGCCCGGCTCCAGACCGCCAGCCCCAGGTCGGACAGGAAGGCCAGCAAAAAATTCATCCCCGGCCCCGCCAGGGCGGTCAGGGCCATGCCCTGCCGCGGGCGGCGGAAGTAACGGGGGTCCACCGGCATGGGCTTGGCCCAGCCGAATCCGAAGAGCAGCAGGGCCAGAAGCCCCATCCAGTCGATGTGCGCCCAGGGATCCACCGACAGCCGTCCGGCGCGCCGGGCGCTGGGGTCGCCCAGCCAGGTGGCCACCAGACCATGGGCGTACTCGTGCAGGCTCATGGCCAGGATGACGCCGGGAATCAGCAGCAGGACTGTCTTGACGCCGGTTCCGAACAGCAGCATCGCGTGTCCGTTCCCGCCCCGCTACCACGGCTCCCAAGGCCGGTCCAGCCGCAGAAGGTCGCTATACCCCTCCCGCTCCACCCAGACCCGGCTGGTGCCGTTGCGGACCGTCACCACCGCCGGCCGCGGGACGCGATTGTAGTTGGAGGCCATGGCGTAGTTGTAGGCACCGGTGCCCAGCACCACCACCAGATCGCCGACCGCCGCCGCCGGCAGGCGAGCCTCCTGGATCAGGATATCCCCGCTTTCGCAATACCGCCCGGCCAGGGTTACCGTCTCCTCCGGCGGGCCCCGGCGCCCGTCCACCAGGGCCTGATAGCGCGCCTGGTAAAGGGCGGGCCGGATGTTGTCCCCCATGCCGCCGTCCACCGCCCAGTAGCGCCGGCCGCCAGGGACCGTTTTCATGGCCCCGATACGGTAGATGGTCACCCCCGCCTCCGCCACGATGGAGCGGCCGGGTTCCACCGCCAGGCGGGGCGGCTCCCGGCCGGCCGGCGTGCCCGTAACCGCCGCGCGGGCCATGGCCTCCAGCACCGCCGCCGTTGGCGGGGGATCGTCCTCGGGCTGGTACCGGACCCCCAACCCGCCGCCCACATCCAACACCTGAGGCCACCAGCCGTAGCGCCGGGCCAGATGCCGGCTGAAACCCATCAGGACCTCCACATTGGCCACAAAGGGCTCGAGATCCAGTATCTGGGATCCTATGTGGGAGTGCAAGCCGATCAGCCGCAGCGCGGGTTCCGCCAGGACCGCCTGCACGGCCGCCTCGGCCAGCCCGCCGGTGAGGGCAAAGCCGAACTTGGAATCGTATTGTCCGGTACGGATGAAGGCATGGGTATGCGCCTCGATACCGGGGGTCACCCGGACCAGCACCGGCACCGTGCGCCCCTGACGGCGGGCCTCCTGGGCCAGGGGACCCAGCTCGTCCAGGGAATCCACCACCACGGCTCCCACCCCGGCCTCCACCGCCTGAGTGATTTCCAGGGGGGTTTTCACGTTGCCGTGGAATACAATCCGGGCCGCATCCAACCCGCCGGCCAGAGCCGTGAACAGCTCCCCGCCCGACACCGCATCCAGGCCCACGCCCCGATCGGCCAGGAAGCCGGCCATGGCGGTGCATAAAAAGGCCTTGCCGGCATAATACACATCCACCGGCACCGGCAGGCCCGGCACCCGGTAGGCCGCCAGCCGCCGGTCCAGGGTCTCGAGGTCGAAGACGTAAAGCGGCGTCCCGTAACGGCGGGCGAGGTCCGCCACCCGGATGCCCGCAATGCTGAGGTACCCCGCTGCATCCATGGCGAGGGTGTCGGGCTGCATAGGCGAAACCTCATCGCCTTCCTGGAATATTCCGCCGGTCGGGCCATGCCTCCGGCCCGAACACTTGTTGTAGCGTAGCATGGCGGTTTTTGGCCCGTCAACGCCCGTTCCCGGTATCCTACCTTCATCTAATTCCCCCTATATGCGGCCGGGGCCAAGCCCGGTACGGGGCCGCCGGCCCGGGCGGCCAGCAGCCGGGGCGGGCACGCAAAAGCCCGGGAGCGGCGCAGCCCCCGGGCAGCCGGCATCCGGGCCAGGGCCCCCGGGCGGCCTACCGCTCCCGCCCGGCCGGCAGGCGGCCGGCCTCCCGCAGGACCGCCTCCAGCGCGGCCCGCGTCAGCGGGGCGCCCGCCCCGGGGGCGTCGTGCCCGTCCATTTTGCCCGGATCACCCAGTCCGACCACAGGCACCCGGGGAAATTCCCGCAGCACGTCCACCGTATCGCCGCGCAGCAGGCCGGTCCGGGGATGCCCCCGCTTGTCCACCGCCCCTTCCACCAGGTCCCCGGCCCGGCTGACAGACTGGTCGGCCTCCACCCCCTCCACCGGCCGGGTGTCGGCCGCTACCGCCACCACCCCCAGCACATCCAGTTCCGGGCTGCGCAGCAGGGTCCGTAAGGCACGCTCGCCCGGGCCGGTGTCGGGATCCCCCCGGTCGTCCACCATCACCACCACCGGGCCCGGAGCCTTTCGTAGCACCGCATCCACCAGCTCCCGGCCTTTGAGAGGGGTAGGATTGCCGGCGGACCGGCCCAGCACCTCCAACCCCAACTCCTGCGCCGCGGCCTCCACGGCCGCCGCCGCTGTGCGGTCCCCGTCGGTCACCACGATCACCGGCACCCGCTCCGCCATGTTGCCGCCCCTTCCGCCTTGGCCGTTACACCTTGGGCTTGAACAGGGCCGCCACCAGCAGCCCGAACACCACCGCGGCCTTGATCCCGCCCGCGGTGGCGGCCAGGCCGCCCGCGAAGATGCCCAGCACGCCCCGTTCGTGTATGCCTTCCTTCACGCCTTCCACGAAAGTGTACCCGAAACCGGGGAGCGGCACGGTGGCGCCCGCCCCCGCCAGGGCCACCAGCGGCTTGTACAGCCCCACCGCCCCCACCAGCACCCCCAGGACCACAAACAGGACCAGGACGTGGGCCGGGGTGAGGTTGAAGACGTCCAGCACCAGCTGGGCCAGGGCCGCCATCAGCCCGCCCACCACGAACGCCCACAGGAATGTCACCGGTACCCTCCTTTCCCCCCGGGCCTAGCCCCGGCGGATCTCCACGGCATGGCAGATGCCCGGGATGCTCTCCCCCTGGCGGTAGGTGGTGGGGGAGAACAAGGCGCCCGTGGCCGCCAGCAGAAGGTGCCGCCAGGACCCGCCCAACAGGCGCGTAGCCAGGTAGGCGTTAAATACGGCGGCAGAACAGCCCGCCCCGGATCCGCCGTTATGGACATCCTCATCGTCGCGGTCGTAGAGCAGGAGCCCGCAATCGTCCAGCACCGGCGCGATCTCGGTCCCGCTGCGCCGGGCGGCCTCCGCAGCCAGTGGGACCCCCACCGCACCCAGATCCCCGGTCACGATGCGGTCAAAATCCCCGGGCCGCTGGCCGGTGGCCTGCAGGTGGCGGAGGATGGTGTCGGCCGCCGCGGGGGCCATGGCCGACCCCATGTCGTTGGGGTTCTTCTGCCCGTAGTCCACCACCCGTCCGAAGGTGACCGCCTCCACTATCAGACCTCCGGGGGGCACGTCCGCCGTCAGGACGGTGGCCCCGGCGGCCGTGGCGGTCCAGGAGGCGGTCGGCAGCCGCTGATAGCCGAGCTCGGTCGGGAAGCGGAACTGCCGCTCCGCCGCATAATGATGGCTGGCCGCCATGGCCAGCACGGTGCGCGGTCCCCCGCCTGCAATGAGACAGGCCCCCAGCCCCAGGGCCTCGGTGAAGGAGGCACAGGCGGCGAACACGCCCAGGAGGGGGCGGCCATGCGCGCGGCCGGCAAAATTGGTCGTGATGAGCTGGTCCAGCAGGTCGCCCCCCAGGACGGCCTCCACCTGCTCCCATTCGAGGCCTGCCCGCTCCACCGCCACCGTGGCGGCCTCGGTCGCCAGGGCCAGTTCCGCGGCCTCGAAGGTGGCCTGCCCGTGCTCATCATCCGGCCATACCCGGTCAAAGTAGCCGCCCAGAGGCCCCCGTCCCTCCTTGGGACCGACCACCGCCGCCGTGGTCGCGATGCCGACCCCGTACAGCCGGTAGGTCCCGGGCCCCAGGGCTTCCATCCCGCGCTCCCTCTGCAACGGCTCCTCCGCCTCCTGCTACCGCCAGCCGGCCAGGAAATAGCCGATGAACCCGACCACAAAGCCGGCCAGCAGGGTATAGGTCAGAACCGGGCCCGCGATGGTGAACAGGCGGGCCCCGATGCCCAGAACCAGTCCCTCCCGGCGGTATTCCATCGCCGGGGCGACCATGGCATTGGCAAAGCCGGTAATGGGCAGGCTGCCGCCCATGCCGCCCAGCTTAGTGATGGCGTCATACCATCCCAGACCGGTCAGGAGGGCCCCCAGTCCCACCAGGACCACCGCCGTGGCCGAAAGGGCCTCCTTCTGGGGCAGGCCCAGCCGGGTGAACCCCCAGAGGATGGCCTGTCCGACCTCCGCGATGGTCCCCCCGATCGCGAATGCCCACCAAAGGTTGCGGACCAGCGGTTTCTTCGGCTGCTGCCGGCTCACGAGCCGCCGGTACTCTTCCCGCGTGAGGCCCCGCAAAGGGGCCGCGGGGTCCCGCGGCGCTCCCTCCGCCAAGGGACACCACCCTCCATCCCGCCTGGTTGCCCAAGGCCTGAAGGCTTACCGGCCGCCTTCAGCCCCGTAGGCTACCTTCACGTCGACCTTGTACTCCACCACCCGCCCGTCGCGCACGTTGGCGGTCCAATTGGTCACTTCCACGCCGGTAATGTCGGGCACGCTCTTGTGCAGTTCGGCCACCGCGCGGTTGACCGCGTCCTGCCAGCTTTCCGACGACTGCCCGACCATTTCCACCACCTTGGCTACACTGCTCACCCTGCCGTGCCTCCTTTGCCCTTCGGGCCAGTGAATGTGAAGCGCCGTCGGCCTAGTTGCCGACGGCGCTAGTATGTCCGGCCCTGGCGCCCTTCACGCGAGGCGGCCCGGGGGCCGCGCCGGTCAGGGCGCCGGCCGGCGCCCGGTCGTCTCCTCGCTCAGAGCCCGGCGCAGGCGCTCCAGAGCCCGGCGTTCCAGCCGAGAAACCTGGACCTGGGAGATGTGCAGGCGCTCTGCCACCTCGCTCTGGGTCCGGCCCTCCGCAAACCGCGCCTGCAGGATATACCGGTCGCGGGCATCCAGGGCTTGGAAGGCCTGGGTCAGCGCCAGCTGCTCAAGCCATTCCGCCTCCGAACGGGGATCCGGGATGTTGTCGAGCAGGCGCGTCTCCCCGCCATGGGGGCTGTCCAGGGTCTGATGGAGCGAGGCGGGGGGCTGAACCGCCTCCATAGCTTCGGTAATGGCCGTGGGGTCCAGGCCCAGCTCCCCTGCCAGCTCCTCCACGGTTGGATCCCGGCCCCAGGCCTGGCTCAGGCGCTGCCGGGTCTGTTCGATGCGCACCCCGAGTTCGCGCACCGACCGCGACACCCGCAAGGGCTGGTCGTCGCGCAGATAACGGCGGATCTCGCCCATGATCAGGGGCACGGCATAGGTGGAGAATTTCAGGCCCCGCTCCACCTCAAAGCGGTCGATGGCCTTGAGAAGCCCGATGGCTCCCACTTGGAACAGGTCCTCCGCCTCATAGCCGCGGCCCTGGAAACGATGCACGATGTGCCACACCAGGTTCCAGTGCCGCTCCACCAGCACCCGGCGGGCGTCGGGATCCCCGGCCTGGGCACGGCGGAACCATTCAGCCTCGGAGGGGGGGTCGAGGTCGGCGCCGGGGTGGTTATTGGACATGGCTTTCCAGTTCCCCGGCCAGGATGGCCTCCCGCCGCATGTGCACGGTGGTACCCGCCCCCACCCGGGATTCCACCTCAAGGCCATGCATGAACGACTCCATGAAGGCGAAGCCCAGCCCCATGCGCTCCGGGTCGGACGAGTAGTTGGGCTGGCGGGCCAGGTGGATGTCGGCGATCCCCACCCCCCAATCCTGGACCGCCAGCTGCAGCTCCCGGCCGGCGATGCGCGCCCGCACCTCCACCCAGCCGTCCTCCCGTCCGGAATAGCCGTGGATCATGGCATTGGAGACTGCTTCCGACACCGCCACCTTGATTTCCTCCAGGTCGGCCAAGGAGAAGGGGAGCTGGGCGGCGAAGCTGGCCACCGCCACCCGCGCCAGGCCGACGTTGGCCGCCTTGGACAGGAACCTGAGCTGCATTTCGTTGCCCTTCACCGCGAACCCCCCCGTTTTTTCCGGCTGCCCCGACCGTCAGCGGCCGGCCCGCTCCGGCGGCCGCGCCGGGGCAATGCTCATGAGCGTATCCATGCCCGCCATGTCGAACACCGCCCGCACATGGGGACGGGGATTTACGATGGCCAGCTGCCGGCCTTCCTGGCGCACCCGGCGGTAGCGGCCCAGGATGACCCCCAACCCCGAGCTGTCGACAAAGGGCACCTCCGCCAGGTCGAGGACCAGGTCGCGGCCGGGATGGCGGTCGAGGAGCTGGTCCAGGGCCTCCCGCAGGGGGCCGGCCGTGGTCAGGTCCAGCTCCCCCTTGAGGGCCACGACAATCCGGTTGCCCTGCACGCTGTGCACTACCGTCACGGTCTTCCCCTCCCCGCCATGGTTACAGGGAGGGATTCGCCATAGCGGATCCCATTTCCTGCCACGAAAAAAGGCGGCTTATGCGACGCCGACGGCGGGGTCAGGCCTTGCGGGCCGGGATGCGGGTGACGGTCCCGCAGGCCCGCTGCTCCCCGGGGGGCCGCGGCGCGGGCCCATGCGGGCCTTCCCGGTTGAGCCGCTCCCGTAGCCACCGGCGCTCCCGGAACGGCAGGCGGGCCAGGATGTTCCAATAAAAGGCCCCGTCCTTGAGGACCATCGCCAGGAAGGCCTCCGGGTCCCCCGCATCGGCCCGCTCGCGGGTCGTCACCCGGCTCCCCACCGGCAGGCCTGCAGCCCGGAAGGCGGCCTCCCCCGCCTCCGCCGCCCGCCCCTGCTGCTCCCCAACGGTACCCCCAATGCCTCCGCCCGCCCCCGCAGGGGGCGGAACCAGCCCGCCATCAGGGGGCTGCTGAAAAAGTCGGCCGGGCCCAGTCCGGGGAAGTACAGCACCGGCGCCACCATCCCCCGTCAAAGCCGCAGGGGGGAAGGGCAGCGCCTGCGCCCGCCCCTGGAGCACCGCCAGCGCCGTGGCGCCCTGGGCCGTCCGTTTCCGTTCCAGCATCCCTCGCAGGGGGAGGCCTCCAGCGCGGTCAGGCGGCCCCCGGCGGCAGCCACCCGCGCAGGCCGAAGGGAACCCTCCCGCTTCCGGCCCCGATCTCCCACACCCGCCCCGCGGGCGGAAGGGGCAGGGCATCCAGGAAGGCGCGCGCGATCGGGAAAGACGGTGGCGAACACGCGGTCGCAATCGGGCCTCCCCGACGATCCCCCAACGCCGGGCATCTCCCGTCAGGCCAACTCCCCGGCCTGTTCGAGGGCGATGCGGAACCGCGCCGGCACCTCCTGCCCGCGGGCCGTAAATGCGACGGCCTCACCAGCCCCGGCCAGCAGCGGCTGCAGCAGGCCAGGTCGGCAGGTAGCAGGCGAGTTCCAGGAGCAGGAGCCGGTCCGACCAGGGGCGGTGCAGAGTACCCAGCAGAGAGTCTTCGCGGGCCATCGACCCGTAATAGCCCAGGGCGTTCAGGTCCTCATGGCCGGCCGCCACCGCGTGGCAGCGTGGCAGCCGCCGCCAGCCCTGCCGCCGATTCGCCCATGAACGCGCCCAGGCGGGCGGGGGCGGCCTGCACCGTTCCGCGTCCGCCGCCCGCTGCGGCGTTGCGCCTCGTAGAGGGCAGTCCCGGTCAAGGGGGGCGGGGCACACCGCCTCCTTGTAGGCGGGTGGCATGCGGTAGCTGGGGAAAACGGCCCCCGCCGCGGCCGCCCAGCGGGCGGTCCCGGCCTCCAGCGCCGTCTCCGCGCCGGGGGTGAAACTCTCCTTGGGCTCGCCGTTCATCCGGGTGTCCAGCACGAGGCCGTGTTCGACGGTCCGGGCGGTCACCGGCGCCAGACCCCCGGTCACCGTTAGGATGGTGCGGTAGAGCCGATCCGCCTCCGCCACTGCCCGCCTGTCTACGCGCTTGGGCCCCATGGTAGGCGTCGGCGCGGGGCCGGTATGCCGGAGTCTGACGAAGGCCGGCACACACGGGGGCGGGAACGGCCCATGCCGCTCCCGCCCCCGGCCCCTAGGAGAGCGCCAGGCTGCCCTCCTCCATGAGGGCCAGGCCGGCGGCCGCCGCCAACAGCTCGGCTACATCCACCACCCGCAGGCGATCCTCCACCCCCAAGGCGGTGACCGAGGCGGAGAACATGGAGACATCCTTCGGGCACGCGACCACGAAGTGGTTCACCCCCGGCAGGGCCAGCGCCTCGCGGATGCGCTGATTGGCCGGCCGGTCCTGCACCCCGCTCTCGTCCATCCAGATGCGGCCTCCGCCTGCCCCGCAGCAGAAGCTCTGCGCCCCATGCCGGGGCATTTCCACCAGCTCCACCCCGCAGCGCCGGATGAGCTCCCGCGGTGCCTCAAACACGCGGTTCCAACGCCCCAGGTAACAGGGGTCGTGGTAGGTCGCGCGTACCCGCAGCGGATCCAGGTGCAGGCGGCCCTGGTCCAGGAGCTCCACAAACAGCTCGGTGTAGTGGAGGACCGGCCGCTCGAAGCCCAACTTACGGTATTCGTTGCGGAGCGCGTTGAGGGAGTGGGGGTCGGTGGTGAACAGGCGGTTGAACTGCGCCTGCTCGAGCGCCTTGAGGTTCTTTTGAGCCAGGGTCTCGAACAGCCCGTACTCGCCTAGCCGCAGGGCTTCGTTGCCGGCATTGACCTCCCCTTCGTAAAGGATGCCGAAGTCCACCCCGGCAGCATGGAGCAGGCGGGCCACCAGCCGGGTGAGCTGCTGCACCCGGGGGTCGTAGGAGGCGAAGTCCCCCACGAACCACAACCAGTCCACCGGTTCCTTGCGCGCGTCCTTGACAGGGAAGTCGAGTTCCTTCACCCATTGCGCCCGCTTCCGGGCCGGCTGGGCAAAGGAGTTCCCCTGCCGCTCCCAGGCCACCAGCACCTTCTGGGCCCCTGGTTCCACCTCGCCGTCCTCCAATAAAGCGGCGCGCAGACCGGCGATCTTGGGCACGTGCTCGATGAAGACCGGACACGCCTCCTGGCATGCCCCGCAGGTGGTACAGGACCACAGGGTTTCCCGGCTGATCACGCCACCGGCCAGGGGCGGCGCCTCCGCGGTGGCCCCGGCTTCCAGCCGGGCGTTGAGGGCGTCACGCAGGTTCAGGATCAGCATCTTGGGCGACAGCGGCTGCCCGGCCGCATGAGCGGGACACACCGCCTGGCAGCGCCCGCACTCGGTACAGGTATACAGGTCCAGGATGTCCTTCCAGGTAAAGTCCTCGAACCGGCGCACAGCCATGGTGTCCTGGGGGGGAACCGGGACCAGGGTACCGCGCGGTCCCAGGTTGCGCAGATAGACGTTGGGCACCGCCAGGAAGATGTGAAAGTGCTTGGAGTAGGGCAGGTAGGCCAGGAAGGCCAGCACGGTGCCCATGTCCATCAGGTAGCCGACCACATAGCCTGCACTGGCGGCGGCGGGCCCCGTCCAACCCAGCTGCCGCCAGAGGCCGGCCAGGGCCCAGCCCAGGAAGTGGCTGCGGGCAGTGGGGTCGGGAATGTGGTAGACCTCATGCGCCACGAACGGATAAAAGGAGTCGTGGACCACGATGCCGACGACGATGGTGGCAATCAGGCCCAGGATGAGGAAAGCATCCCGCTCGTCGGAGCCCTCAAAGCGGGCCGGCCGTAATACCAGCCGGTTGTAGAGGGCGAGGACGATGCCGGTCAGGACCAGCAGTACCCACACGTCCACCAGCGGCGCCAGCACGGGGCCGACCGAGAAGCCACGGACGAAGACTTCGCCCACCGTTTCCACGATGTCAATGAAGAGCACCACGAACCCGCTGAAGATGAGGAAGTGCAGCACCCCCGAAAGCGGGACGCGCAGGAGCCGGCGGTGCAGCAGCACCTGCCCGGCCAGGGAGGCCAGGCGGGCGCCAGCGCGGTCCGTACGCACCGCCGGCCGTGCCCGCCGCAGCACCCGCCCGATGGCCAGCACCCGCACCCCGAAGACGGTCATCCCGGCCACAAAAAGGAGCACCGTCAGGGCCATTAGGGCCGTCCGCAAGGTCACCTAGCCCGCCTCCCCCCGCAAGCGCTCGGTCAGGGCCGGCATCAGCTCCAGAATGTCCACCGTCGCCCCGTACTGAGCCACGTCGAAGATGGGGGCCTTGGCGTCCTGGTTGACCGCAACGATCAGTTCGGCGTCCTTCATCCCCTGCAGGTGCTCGGGAGCCCCGCTGATACCCAGGGCCAGATACAGCTTGGGCTTGACGGTCTTGCCCGACTTGCCCACCTGGCGGCTGCGCGGCATCCAGCCGGCATCCACCACCGGCCGCGAGCAGCTGACCGCCCCGCCCAGCACCTCTGCCAGCTCCTCGGCCAGCTCCAGGTTCTCGGGTCCTTGAATCCCCCGTCCCACGCTGACCAGGATGTCGCTGCGGGTAATGTCCACGTCTCCCCCGCTCTCGGGCTCGATCACCCGCAGCACCTCGATGCCGGCGGCTGCGGGGGCCGGCAGCTCCGTCACCTGCGGGTGCACCGCCGGCGGCTGTGCCGCCCAGGATCCGGGGATTACGGTGATGACCGTCCCTTGCGGCGGCAGGAACACCTCGGCCAGCAGCTTGCCGCCGTACACCTGGCTGGTGGCCCGCAGTCCCTGTCCCTCCGGCTCCAGGGCCACCGCGTAGGCCAGGGCGGGCCGGCCGCTATGGGCGGCCAGGGCCGCGCCCAGGTCCATGCCCATGGTGGTGTTGGGCATCAGGACATAGGCCGGCCGGTAGCGTTCCAGCAGGTCGCGTGCCGCTGCCTCCCAGAGGCTGGGCGAATAGGCGGAGGTGCCCGGCCCGGTGATCGCCACCGCCTCGTCGGCATCCGCGTCCGCCAGGGCGGCCGCCGCTTCCGGACCCACCGCTGCCGCCACCACCGTGCTGCCCAGGGCCTGCGCCAACTGCCGGGCCTTGGTCAGACACTCGCGGGAGGGGTCGCTCAAGCGGCCGCCCTCCAGTTCCGCCATCACCATCAACGGTTCCATGGGGCCACCCTCCTTACGCTTTCGTTGCGCTTCACCGCTTGAGGAGTTTCCGCTCCTCCAGCAGCGCCACTAGGCGATCCGCCACCGTCTCCACATCGTCTCCCCACATTTCGGCGTGGCCGGCCGCCTGCGGATGGTACAAGCGGCGGACGTTCAGCACCGGCGCTTCCGGAACCTCCACCGGCACTTCCTCCAGGCTCATGGACCGGCTGACCTGCCGTACCTTAGCCACCGTCACGTACCGCGGCGGCTTGCGGGCCGCCTGAATCCCCAGCAAGACCGGGGCCGCTGCCGCCATCTCCGCCATCCGGCCGCCGGCGTATTCCTGCAGGAAGCGGACGCGGCCGCCCTCGACCGTCACCTCCCGCACGGCAGACGCGTGGGGAATGCCCAGCAGGCTGGCCACCAGGCCGGCCACCTGCCCGTCGAGGTCATCCACCGCCTGCACGCCGGTCAGGATAAGGTCGAACCCTCGGCCCTCGAGATAGGCGGCCAGGACCGCCGCCCGCACCCGGTTGGGCAGGTCGCGCCCGAAGCTGCCGGTCAGCTTGACCGCATGGTCGGCTCCCTTGGCCAGGGCGGTGTACAGCATGCCGTCCACATCCCCGGTGTCCACCGCCACCACCGTCACTTCGACCCCGCCGCCTTCCTCCTTTACCAGCAGGGCCTCTTCGAGCGCCTGGTCGTCCCATTCGCTGGGGACATATTCCAGTTCGTCAGCCGCCAAGGCCCCCTCTTCTGTCAGTTCCAGGTCCTCCACCAGGTCGGGGACATCCTTCAGCAGTACCGCAATGCGCATACCGTTCTCCTCCCTCCGTGGCTGCCGGGCGGGTCCGGCAGGTCTTAAAAGGTGATCACCACATCCGCCTCATCGGCCATCTGGTTGAGGGCGGTGCCCCCCACCACCCCGTCCACCTCGATCAGGTCCTCCAGGGTCAGGTCGTTGAGGTCAAGGCTGGGGGCGCAGACCAGGAACCGGACGCCGGCCTCCCGCGCCTGGGCGATGAAGGTGGCCAGGACCGCACTCTCCCCGCGGGGCTTGATATGCAGCTGTTCCGCCACCCCTTTCTTGAGCAGGCTGGTGCCGGTGATGGTGAAGACCATGGTCGCTTCAGCCTCCATCAGGGCGGCAGTGGTGGCGAGAAAGAAGGGCGAGGCCGATCGCTCCGGGGCCTCCACCCCGGTGGTGACGATGTAGAGGTATTTCTTGACGGTCTCCCCGGCCATAGCTGCTTAGCCTCCCTTCCGCAGCTCCCCCGTCCGCCCCCTGCCGCCCGGGTAGCCGGCGACCCGCCAGGACCGCGGCCGCCGGCGGGGCGGCCGGGGCGGAAGAAACGGAGGCGGAAAACCGGGAGCCGGCATGCCGGACAACCATCCCTGCCTCATGCGGTGCCCTCCCCTCCGTGGGGCGCCGTCTCCGCCGGCGTCTGCACACAGCGCAGGCACAGCAGGCGGGCGGCCTCCAGCTTGACCCGGTACGGCTCCACCGCCTCCGGCCCTGGGACCAGTCCCAGGGCCCGCCATTCCGTGGCCTCTGCATCCGGCCGCAAGACCACCAGCCAGCCTTCACGGTAGGGATCGCGGTTGATGAGGTTGGGGTCCGCCAGCACCTGGGGATTGGCGGCCAGGATGGTCCCCGGCAGCGGGGAGGGCACCGGCCCCACCCACTTACCCGATTCCACCGTGGCCAGGTTCCGGCCCCGGGCCACGTGCTTGCCGACCCGCACCCCGATGGTGAGCAGGCGGCCGGCCCGGGTCTGGGCCGGGTCGGTCATGCCCACCCGGACCGTCCCGTCCGGCAACGGTTCCACCCAGGTGTCCTCCTCGACGTTAAACCAGAGGTGCTCCGGGAATTCGCACGCGTTGACCCTCGCCATCCGAATCCCCTCCTCCCCCGCCTAGACGCGGGCCCGGACCAGGTCCATGGCCTGGGCCAGCAGCTCGGCGATGTCCATCACCGCCAGGCGGCCGGCGTTGCCGGTGTTCTTGACCGCATCCTCGAACCGGGACACCTCGTACGGGCACGTGACCGCCAGGATCTCCGCCCCATACTCGAGGGCCTCCAGGACCCGCCGTTCCGACAGGCGCAGGCGCAGGCGGTCGGAGGTGAAGCTGTCCAGCCACATGCCCCCTCCGCCTCCGCCGCAGCAGTAGGAGTTCTCCCGGCACCGGCCCATTTCCACCAGCTCCAGCCCGGGGATGGCGTTGAGCAGGGTGCGCGGGGCCTCGTACTCCCCGTTGTGGCGACCCAGGTAGCAGGGATCGTGGAAGGTCACCCGGTACGGCAGGGGCTTGGTAAACCGCAGCTCCCCCACCCGCGCCGCCAGGTATTGCGTGTAGTGCTGGACCGGCCACGATCCGCCCAGCTTGGGGTACTCGTGGCGGAAGGCGTTAAAGGCGTGGGGGTCGGTCACCAGCAGGGTGTTGAACTGGTACTTGGAGAGCATCCGGATGTTGTGTTCGGCCAGCATCTCGAACAGGCCGCTCTCCCCGGCCATGCGCTGCGAATCGCCGGCGCACTTTTCCTCCGGTCCCAGGATGCCGAAATCCACGCCCAGCGCATGCAGGACGCGGGCCAGGGCCACGGAGGCATCCCGGCCCCGAGGATGGTAGGACGGATAGCACTCCACAAACCAGAGCACATCCACCGGGGCCTGGTGGCGGCTCATGACAGGGACCGGCACCCCCGCCTCCTTTACCCAGTCCGCGCGCTTGCGGGCCGGCTCGCCGAGCGGGTTTCCATAGCGGGCGGTTTTTTCAAAGGCGTCCAGCAGCTCGGCGGGGGCCTTGCCCTCCGCCACTGCCTGCTCCCGCACCGCCGGCATGATGGAGATCATGTCAACCTGCTTAGGGCACACCCGCAGGCAGTTGCGGCAGGTGGTGCAGAGCCAGAGGTCGGGACTGTCGAACAGGGAAGCTCCCAGTTGGGTGCGGCGGAAGACCTTGCGCGGGGAATAGTCACCGCCGGCGGTCTCGACCGGGCAGACCCCGGTGCACTTGCCGCACTGGTAGCAGTAAGCCAGGGACTCCGCCCCCGGAATGGCGGTCACCGCTTCCAGGGCGCTCAGGTCGTATTCGGTAATGGGACGCGGCTCAAACATGCGGTTCCAGGCGGCCGGCAGGCGGATCCCATCCACCACCGCCTCTTCCAGCTCCACCGCTTTGGCCTTCTGGGCCACGAGGCCTCCCCTCCCATCTTGTGAGACCGAGCATCGTTTTCAGTACCGCCGGAAAGGGCGGTAACAGGGTGGTGAATTCCTGACTCATCTTCCAGGCAGTCATGGTGAAGAGGTATACCCCGTAGACCGCCGCCAGGGCCAGCAGGGGGCGGTACGGCTCCCCCACCTGGCGCAGGCGCCGGGTGGCCGCCAGCACTTCCCCCACGAAGGCGGTGCCGGCCTGTACCAGCCGGTACGCCTCCGGCAACGGCAGGCCGGGGTCGAGGATCCCCGGGTCATCCAGCACCAGCGGCAGGGCACCCGTCCGCGTGTCCGGCCGGTAAACCCAGCGCGCCCACCAGGCCCGGCCCGGCTGGGCCACCGCCGCCCAAAACGTCAGCCAGTCCGGCAGCCAGGGCGGGCAGTCGGCCCAGCGGGCCGCCTCCGCCAGGGCCTGCCCGGGCTGCCCCGCCCAGAGCAGCGGGACCAACGGCGCCAGCCGGGGCTGCCACAGCCGGCGTTCGGCCTCCGGCAGGCGGCGGGCAGCGGGCGCCAGCGCCCACAGCCGGGACCAGTCGGGCGGGGCCGCTCCCAGCTCGCGGTCGCGCGCGGCCAGTTCCCGATCCAGCTGGGCGGCTACGGGGTCCAGCAGCGGCGCCGCCTTGTCCAGGAACTCCTCCAGGGCCAGGGCGTCGATGACCGCCTTCATGAGGCGGGCAGGGCCGCCAGGCGGTTCAGGAAGCCCACCGCCTTCACCGCCGCCGCTCCCCCCATGGAGACGCTGTCCTCGATATCCTTGGGCCCGGCGGCCGCCCCCGCCACGAAGATGCCGGGCACCGGGGTGCTGACGGTATCCAGGGGCCCGCCCACCGTGGCGATGAAGCCGTGGTCCTCCCGCGGCAGTCCGAAGAGGCGGGCCATCTCCAGCGTCCCCGGCGAGGGCTCCATCCCCACCGACAACACCACCAGGTCCATGGGCACCTCCATGGGCCGCCCCATGGTGGTGTCCTCCCCCTTGATCACCAGGCGGTCGCCCTTCTTCAGCACCTCAGTGACGATGCCGCGGATGTAGTTGACCTTGTGCTCCTCCTGCGCCTTCCAGTACAGCTGGTCCTCCCAGAATCCGTACATGCGCATGTCGATGTAGAAGATGAAGACCTTGGTGTCCGGCAGCATGCGCCGGATCTCGATGGCCTGCTTGGAGGCGATGCCGCAGCAGACCTTGGAGCAGTAGCGGTTGCCGATCTGGCGGTCCCGGGATCCCACGCACTGGATGAAAGCCACCCGCGCCGGCGGCTCCCCGGTGGAGGGACGCACCAGCCGGCCCTCCCGCATCATGTGCTCGGCGTCCACCAGGGTGATGACATCGTCGAACTCATAGTAGCCGTACATCTGGGTTTCGCGCCCGGGGTCGAAGTGCTGGAAGCCGGTGGCGATGACCACCGCTCCCGCCTCCTCCTCGCGGCGGCTGCCATCCGCGGCCTCCAGCGTCACCCGGAAGGCGCCCGCCTCCCCCGCAGCCGCCACCACCCGCGTCCCCAGCCGCACGTCCACCCGGGGATGGGCGGCCACCGCCCGGGCCATGGCCTCCATGGCTTCCCGGGCATCCCCCAGGTCGGGGGTCAGGGTGGCATAATGTTCCAGAGGCGTTCCCCCCAGGCGCTCGCGGGCCTCCACCAGCAGCACCCCGCGGCCCATCTCCGCAACCCCCCGCGCCGCTTCCAGACCGGCGGGGCCTCCCCCGATCACCAGCACCCGATCCTGATCCGGCATGCCGCCGTCCCTCCTCCCGTCCGGCCGCCGCCCGTAGGGCGGCCGCTTACAGCACCTTGTCCCAGGTCAGATAGGGCATGGCACCCGACTCGATCTGCTGCAGATCCTGCTGGAACTCGGCCCAGGCCCGTTCGTGGTCGATGCCCATCCGCTCCAGCAAGGGGCGGCAGTCGACGGCGTGCCAGTGCAGCTGGGTCACCCGGTAGGGATGGGCCCCCAGCGCCAGGGCCGCCAGCTGCGACTCGGACATGACCGGCACCCCCACGTTGCGCCCGTGGGCCCGGGCGGCGAACTGGCTCTTGTCAAGGGCGGTGACGCAGCCGGTGTCATGGGTGAGCACCACGTCCGGGTTGGCCTCCTCCTTCATGACCTCGATCTTCCGCAGGGTGGCAAAGCTGCGCGTAAAGTCCCGTTGCACCAGGATGTGGCGGAAGCCGAAGCCGCAGCAGTCAAACCAGGTGGAGTAATCCGCCACCCGCGCCCCCAGCGCCTGCACCACCGCCGTCACCGCGGCCGTGCGCTGCCCGCCGTAAATCTCCGGGTCGTAGATGGCGTCCCCCGACTGCAGCTTGTAGTAATGACAGGCGGGGTGAACGGTGGCGGTGATCCCCGAGAGGTCGTGCACCACCCGCTCCCGCAGGCGGTCGCGCACGGCGTACAGCCATTCGCTGTAGTGCACGATCTCTTCCGGCATCACGAAGGGGCGGCCCAGCCGGGTGAGGATGTCCCGCACCTGCCGGCGCAGGTTGGCATCATGCACCAGTTCGTGGCGCACCTCCTTGTAGTGGCCGAAGCTAGTGCCGCAGTGGATGATGGGGTAGTAGCCCGATTCGTAGGCGGCGGCGAAGTTGCGCATGGCCACCGCGGCCTGGGCCGCCTGATTGGAGGTGGCCGAGGCGTAGTAGTTCCAGGCGGTGCAGGAGGTCTGGTCCTCGGGATCGTGGTAGTCGAAGCCCAGCACCCGGTTGAGCCAGAAGATGGAGGTCGAGTAGCCGGGGATGTGGCCGCACTGGCCGCAGCTTTTATGATGCCAGGTATGCTCCAGGGGGATCTTCTTCTTGCGGCCGTAACGGGTGGGTGCCTCTACAAACGGCTCCGGGACCGGCTGGACAATCCATTCCCCTTCCCGGCCCAGTTCCCAGACCGCCTCCCGCAGGTCCTCATCCGGCGCCCGCGCGGGGTCCGGGGTGAAGGTCCGGCTGGTCTCGGGGGTGGTGCCCCGTACCGGCAGCGGAATCGGGTTCATCGCTGCCCCTCCCTTCGCGTTAGGCAATCCCGCTTTCCTCCAGGGCGTCCTCCATCACCTCGTCGATGATGTCGTGCAGCCCCGCGTCCAGTTCAGCAATCATGTCGATGGTGCCCGTCAGTTTCCAGATGAGGTAGAGCTCCTGCCGGGTGCGGTCCGCCACCTTCCAGGAGGTGGAGGTGGTGTGCATGGTCTCCGGCGGCAGCGCCTTGCGCCACAGGCTGAGATGATCCGCCACCTCCTTGACCTGCGGCCCCCAGTCGGGGAAGGCATCCTCCTGCAGCATGTCGGGCGAGACCTGGGTCCCGGTGGTCATGATCTTGTAGATGATGCGGGTGTAGCCGGCCAGGGCCTCGCGCGTGGTCTTGAGCCCGTTTTTGACCGCCACCTCGCGCATGATGGTGATGAGCCCGCCGGGGTTGTTGCCGCGCGGGCAGCGCAGGCAGGAAAAGCATTGGGAGCAGTTCCAGATGTCGTCGTTGAGCTGCTCGTAGAAGAGCTCCACATCCTCGCGGGCCAGGGTCTGAGCAATCTTGCGCGGCGAAAAGTCGTAGAAGCGGGCGGACGGGCAGGCGGCCACGCAAATGCCGCACTCATAACACCCGTAGAGATAGGACCCGTAACGGGGGTCCGCCTTCACCTGCGCGAACAGGCGTTCCTTTTCCTCCAGCGGCACCTCGGTGTAGCGGTCTGAGGGCACCGTCATCCCTCCCTCGCTCCGGCCCGCGGATCCGCGGCGCCATCGGCGCCTGTACCCGTCCCGGTGCCGGTCTCCCAGATGCGACATCGGAGCCAGTTGACAGACTACTCCGATTAAGCCTGTTCTGCAATAAAGATCCGGGTAATTAATTCAAAAATATTTATTTTTGACCACCGATGTTTACATAAAATAGTGGCTATTTGGGCTGGTTATACTTACGCAGACAGGTGTGCGCACCATTGATGGACCGTGCGCGGGATAAATAAAGCCCGCCGGCACCCGGATTCCGGCGAATTTGCGGGCGCGGATACCAGGCAACAGCGGCATTGAACCGGACGGCAGCTCGAGCTGAACGCCGGTCCCGGACCAACCAAAACGCCCCGGGGCAGCACCCCGGGGCGACAGACCCCTGCGCTCAGGGACTGGCCCAACCGGGCGGGTAGCGGTCGCTCTCCCGCCGCACGCTGCGCCCGTGCCGCCAGCGGGCCTCGCGGACGGTCTCCCAGTCCGGTTCCCCTTGGACGTCGACCTCCGCCTCCACCGGTTCCACAGTGCCCAGCGGGCCCGGCACCGGGCCGGACCCGGGCGGCAGGTCCTGGGGGCCGTCCGAGTTGCCCATCCGCGCCAGGTCCTGCCAGGTATCAGCCCCGTCCACCTCCACCGGCTCCCCGGCCGCCGGAGCCGTCCCGAAGGGCCGTGCAATGCGGTCGGCATCCCGGATCTGTTCCGGCACCCATCCCGGCTCGACGGCCGCCTGACAGCCGGCGCACAGCACCGACTCCGGTCGCGCTTGCAGCCGTTCCGGCTCAATGGGCCCCCCGCAGCGGTCACAGCGCCCGTAGGTCCCCTCGTGCAGCTTTTCCAGGGCCCGTTCCACCTCCTGCAGGTGTACATCCGCTGCGGCCAGGATGCCGGCATCCAGCTCCCGGGCTGCGGTATCGCTGCCGAGGTCGGCCGGGTGGTTGTCATAGCTGGACAGCGCCCCGACCGACCCGGTCTCGGACAAACTCAGCTGCACCCGCAGGCGGTTGCGCAAGGCCTCCAGGTGATGCGCCACCGCTGCCAACCCTGCTTCCGCGCCCGCCATTGCCGGGCCTCCTTTCCCTCCGCCCTCAGCCGCCGATAATCCGCCAGAAGTAGTCCCAGGTCAGGCGCGCGGGGCTGGTGCTGGCCACCGCCCGCGCCGCCACCAGGGGCACCGTGGCGGTGCGGCCGTCCAGGGTCACCCGGACTTCGCCCAGGATCTGGCCCGCCTGCACGGGGGCGGTCACCCGCTCAGCCAGGCGGACGACCGGGGCCGGGCGGCCGCCGGCCGTCAGGGGCACGGTCAGGGCCAGGGGCCGGGCGGCCACCGCCGCCACCCGGCCGGCCCGTCCATGGCGGACCGGCACCTCCCCCAGCACCCGGCCCGCCGGCGCCACCAGCAGGGTGCGGAAGTGGCCGTAACCCCAGTTAAGCAGGCGCACGGCGTCCTCCACCCGCGCTTTGGGGGTCGGATCCCCCAGCAGGACCGCGATCAGGCGTGTGTCCCCGCGGCGGGCAGTGGCGGCCAGGCAATAGCCCGCCTCGGTGGTGTAGCCGGTCTTGAGTCCGTCTGCCCCTGGATAGACCCGCAGCAGCCGGTTGTGGTTGACCAGCCAGAGGTGCCCGCCCTTGCCGTTGCGGATGGACCGGTCCTCGCGCATGGCGGTATAGTGCAGCAGCAACGGGGAACGGACCGCAGCCCGGGCCAGGATGGCCAGGTCGCGGGCGGTGGTGTAGTGCTCCGCCTGCGGCAGGCCATGTGGATTGGCGAAGTGGGTGTGCCGCATACCCAGGCGGGCGGCCTCCTGGTTCATGCGGGCCACGAAGGCCTCCACCGAACCGGAGAGGAACTTGGCCAGGGCGTAGGCCGCGTCGTTGGCGGACCCTACCGCCACCGCCTTCAGCATCTGGTCATAGCTGAGAAACTCGCCCGGCTCCAGCCAGACCTGGGAGCCGCCCACCCGGTAGGCCTCCTCGTCCGCCGGAACCCACTCGCTCAGTTTCACCTTGCCCTGTTCCACCGCCCGGACCGCCAGGTAGAGGGTCATCAGTTTGGTCACACTGGCCATGGGCCGTTCCTGGTCGGGGTTGCGGGCGTAGAGCACCTCGCCGGTGGTGGCGTCCACCAGGATGGCGGAAGGGGCGGTAACCGCTGGAGCCGCTTCCGCCGCCCGCACAGGGGGGGTCCAGCCGGCCAGCAGCCCGCCCGCCCAGACCCAGACGCCGGCGGCCAGGGCCATCACCCGCCGTCGCATGCCTGCCGTGCGCCCACCCGTTGCCATCGTCCTGCCACCGCCCCTCCTGCGGATGTTCCGGGGGCTAGTATCGGCCCCGGCCGGCGGCGGCATACGACTGGATTCAGGCCGGCAGCAGGCTGCGGCGCGGCCGGCCCGGGCCGGGCACGGCCACCCCGAAAAGGGCGCCCAGGGTGGCACCGATGTCCGCGAAGGTGTGGCCGGGCAACAATACGGCCGGGCGCAGGGCAGGGCCGGCGGCCAGCCAGGGCACGTCCTCCCGGGTATGGTCGGTGCCGGAGTAGGTGGGGTCGCAGCCGTGATCGGCCGTAATCCAGAGCTGGTCATGGGGCCCCAGCAGGCGTTCCAGGCGCGGCAGGTAGGCGTCCAGCTCGCTCAGGGCGTGGGCATAGCCTTCAGGGTCGCGCCGGTGCCCGTATTTGCTGTCGAAATCGACCAGATTGACGAAGAGGAAGCCGGGATCGCCCAAGGTCTCCAGCACCCGTGCGGTCTGTTCCAGGCCGTCCCGGTCCCCGCTGGTGGGCAGGTGGCGCTGGAGCCCGCGGCCGGAGAAGATGTCCCCGATCTTGCCCACGCCTACCGTCTCCACCCCCGCCCCAGCCAGGGCTTCGAGGGCGGTGGGCCCGGACGGGGGGACGGTGAAGTCCCGCCGCCGGGGGGTGCGCACGAAGGCCCCCGGCCGGCCGGTAAAGGGACGGGCAATGATGCGGCCCACCAGGTTGGGGCCCTGCATGATAGCCCGGGCCTGCCGGCACCAGTCGTAGAGCTGTTCCACCGGCACCACGTCCTCGTGGGCCGCGATCTGCAGCACACTGTCCGCGGAGGTGTACACGATGGGCCGCCCGGTGCGCAGGTGTTCCGGCCCCAGCCGGGCTATGATCTCGGTGCCGGACGCCACCTCGTTGCCCAGGATGGGCCGCCCGAAGGCCTCTTCCAGGGCCTGTACCACCGGCGCGGGAAACCCTTGGGGATAGGTCCGGAAGGGCTGTTCCACCACCAGCCCCATCATTTCCCAATGCCCGGCCAGGCTGTCCTTGCCGGCCGAGGCCGGGTGCAGACGGACCGCGACCCCCTCCTGCCCCCCATCGGGCGTACCGGGCAGGGCGGTCAGCGCCCCCAGGCCGAGGCGGGCCAGGTTGGGCAGCGCCAGCCCTCCGACTGCCCCGGCGGTGTGGCTCACGGTACTGGCGCCGGCGTCGCCGAACCGGGCGGCGTCGGGAGCGGCCCCGATGCCCCCGGAATCGATCACAATCAGGGTGATCCGCGCCACCGTGCTCCTCCCCCCTTGCTGCTGATGCCTACAGCATGCCCGCCGGCATCCGGGGACTTGCCGCCTACGCCCGGGGATGGCTCCGATCGTAAATCCGGCGCAAGCTGCTGCGGCTGACGTGGGTATAAATCTGGGTGGTGCCGATGTCCCGGTGACCCAACAGCTCCTGGACCGCCCGCAGGTCCGCCCCGTTCTCCAGCAGGTGGGTGGCGAAGGAATGGCGCAGGGTGTGCGGCGACACCGGCCGCCCCACCCCTGCCGCCGCCGCATAGGCCCGGAGCCGTTTCCAGAAGCCCTGCCGCGACAGGCGTTGCCCCCGCCGGTTCAGGAACAGCCACCCGGGATCCCGGCCCCGCACCCAACGGGGCCGCTCGGCCAGATACACCTCCAGACGGTACCGCGCCTCCTCCCCCATCGGTACCACCCGCTCGCGGCCTCCCTTGCCGCGGCAGCGGACCCGGGGCGGATCCGTCCACCAGTCGTTGACGGTCAGGGACAACAGCTCGCTGACCCGCAGGCCGGTGGCGTACAGGAGCTCCAGCATGGCCCGATCACGCCGCCCGGCCAGGGAGGCCAGGTCGGGCATTGTCAGTAACCGCGCTACCTCCCCCGGGCTGAGGACCCCGGGCAACATTCGCTGTGGCCGGGGGTTCCGGATCCCCTGCCCGGGGTCGTTGCCTTCCGGCATCTCGTCCTGCCGGAAAGCCAGGAACCGCCGCAGCGCCGCCAGGCGCCGGGCCACGGTAGCGGAGGTGAGCCCCCGCTGCTGCAGGTCCGCCAGGTAGGCCAGCAGGAGATCCCGATCTGCAGGCCCGGGCAGCCGCCCGGCAAAGCGGACCAGGTCCGCCAGGTCACGGTCGTAGGCCGCCACCGTATGGGGGGACAGGTTGCGTTCCACCCGCAGGTAGGCCAAAAACCGCTCCCGCAGGGCCTGGTCCGCCCGCGGCAGACCGCCATCCGCCATCGGCCCGGCCTCCTTCGGCCCCGCGCGGGCCGCTTAATCCAGCAGCTCGGCCACCGGGGTGGAGGGGAAGCCGGTGGCGGCCGCGACGGCGGGATGGACCACCCGCCCGCGGTAGACATTAAGGCCGCGGGCCAGGGCCGGGCTTTCGCGCAGGGCGTCCCGCAGCCCGCGGTCGGCCAGCCGGCGGATGTAGGGCAGGGTGGCGTTGGTGAGCGCCAGGGTGGAGGTGCGCGGGACCGCCCCGGGAATGTTGGCCACCGCATAGTGCACCACCCCGTGCCGGATGTACGTAGGATGGGAGTGGGTGGTGGCGCGGTCGATGGTCGCGATGGACCCGCCCTGGTCGATGGCCACGTCCACAATCACCGAGCCGGGCGCCATACTGGCTACCATGGCTTCGCTCACCAGATGGGGGGCCCGGGCCCCGGGGATGAGCACCGCGCCGATTAGGAGGTCGGCAGTCCGCACCGCTTCGGCGATGTTGTATTCGTTGGACATGAGGGTGCGCACACTGCCGTGGAAGAGGTCGTCCAGCTGGCGCAGCCGCTCCGGATTGATATCGATGAGGGTCACATCCGCACCCAGGCCGACGGCAATGCGGGCGGCGTTGGTCCCCACGATGCCGCCGCCGATGATCACCACCCGGCCCGGCAGCACCCCCGGCACCCCGCCCAGCAGGATGCCGCGGCCCCCCTGGGGGCGCTCCAGGAACTGTGCCCCCACCTGGGGGGCCATGCGCCCGGCCACCTCGCTCATGGGCGTCAGCAGGGGGAGGCTGCCGTCCTCCAGCTGGACGGTTTCATAGGCCACCGCCCCCAGGCCGCTCTCCACCAGGGCCCGGGTCAGCTCCGGAGCGGCCGCCAAGTGCAGGTAGGTAAAAAGCACGAGGTCAGCACGGAAATAACGGTATTCCTCCGGCAGCGGCTCCTTGACCTTGACCACCATCTCCGCCTCAGACCAGACCGCCGCCGCCTCCGGCAGCAGCCGGGCTCCGGCCTGGAGGTACTCGGCGTCGGCGAATCCGCTGCCGGTGCCCGCCCCCTGCTCGACCAAAACCTGATGCCCCGCCCGCGTCAGGGCCAGTACACCCGCCGGGGTCAGTGCCACCCGATCCTCATCGGGCTTGATCTCCTTGGGTACCCCGATGCGCATCGTTCTCTCCCTTCCTGGCCGCGGGCCGCGCCTGCGCCGCCGCGCGGGCTCCGGGCCCCGTCCGCGCCTACCACTATAGCACACGCACGCGCTGGCAGCCCTTCCCTTGGGCTAGAGGCCCAGCCAATGCGCGGCCAGAGGGGAGAGGAAGCACTGCACTGCCGTCCCCAGGGTCACCACCCCGGCCATGACGGCCGCCAGGGCGGTAAAGCGGGCCAGTTCCCGGCCCCATCCGCCGGAGCCGGGCCGATGGACCAGCCGCCACGACAATCCCAGCGCCTGCCCGGCCGTCCACCACCAGGCCGGCAGCAGCAGCAGGCTACCGGGGACCAGCAAGGTCAATACCGCCGCCGGCCCCCGCGGGCCGAAGGCCGTGGCCACGGCCGCCAGGGCGAAGCCGGCCACGAAGCCGCGGAAGAACAGCACCACCGGCACCAACGGGATGCCGGCCACGGAAATGCCCAGCAGATAGAGGAGGCCTTCCACCTTGAGATTGGCAGCCAGCGCCCGGCGGAAGGCGGCGGGGGCAGCGGCGTGAAGGACCAGTCCCGGGTTGCCCCAGAACTGCAGCAGGAACTGCGCCAGCCCCTCCCGTTCCGCGGCGGTCAAGGCCCGCATGCCCATGGCGCCGAAGGCCAGCCCCAGGCCCAATGCCCCGAACGCCAGCAACGCCGCCCCCGCCCGGCCCCGCCCCAACGCCAGGCGGCCGTGACCTTGGCCAGCATGCAGCCCACCCCCGCCGGCTCGTCCTTACCCGCATCCTATGCGGAGGGCGGCAGGGTTAGCCCCGCATCTGGTCCAACCACCAGTAGAGGCCCAACAAAGTCACCGCGTTGCGGACTTCACCCGCGGCCAGGGCGCGCCGGATCCGGTCCTCGTCCCACAATTCGACCCCGATTTCCTCCTCCTCATCCGGCTGGGGCGCGCCGGCCCGGAGGTCGCGGGCGTAAAACAGGTCGATCCGCTCCGTGGTGTAGCCGGGGGAAGGGTACATGGACAACACGGGCCGGCAGTCGCCGGCCAGGAAGCCTGTCTCCTCCTGTAATTCCCGCACCGCTGCCGTGAGGGCGGCTTCCCCCGCGTCAATCTTGCCGGCCGGGATCTCCCACAGCGGCTCCCCGACCGCCCAGCGCCACTGGCGGATGACCACCAGCCGCCGCCTGGCCGCTTCCGCCACCACGGCCACCGCCGGGACCCGCTCCACGACCTCGCGGGTGGCGGGCCGGCCCCGCACCCAGACCGGGTCCACCCGGACCGCCAGCGCGCGACCCCGGAAGACCTGCCGGCCGGGCCCCCTGCGGGTCTCCACCCTAGCTCTCCCCCCCGCCCGGCGACGGCGGCACGATGGCGTTGACGGCGTGCTTAAACACCAGCCAGTCCCGGCCCTCCGCGTCCTGGAGATGCAGGGCGTAGGTATCGTACCGGAGCAGGCGCGCCTCCAGTGTGGTCCCGTCCCGCAGGCGCAGGGCCAACGGCGTCCCTTCCGCCATCCAGCGATGGTAGAGGGCGTTCTGTGCCTCGCTGCTGCGGCTGCCGCCGGTTGCGGCCGCCGGCGCGGCCGCCCCCACCCCGCCCGCGCGCACCGTGCCGGCCGGCCGGGCCGGAACCTCCACCCAGTCCTTGGACATGGCCGCTATTCGTCCTCCTTTTCCCCATCTTCGGGGGACGGCGGGCGGGAGGCCGCCACCGCCGCAGCGCCCTGCACCGCCACCCGGCCCAGGCGACGGTTGACCGCATCCAGCACCGCCCGCACGGCGGTGGCTGCCCGATCCGGACCGGCAACCGCGGTCCCGATCAGGAGCTCCTCCTGCTGGTTGGGCCCCAGGTGGCTGACCGCCGCCAGGAAAACCGGATGCCCGGCCACAGTCACCTCCCGCAGTTCCACCAAGGCAAAGGCCTGGCCGCCGGGCAGGCGGTTCAGGGCCTCCACCGCGGCCAGAGCCATGGGCAGAGGCTGTTGGCTGGGGATGTAGGCCCCGCGGTACTCCCCGCGGATGACCGTCTCCCCTTCCGCCGCCGCCAGCAGGACGGTGGCCGTTACCCGCCCCCGGGCCGCATCGTGCTCCACCTCCCAGCCCGCCACCCGCAGGCGGGGCGCCTCGCCCCCCTGGGGCCGTCCCGCCGCCACCTGGGCGACCGAGATCTTCTTCCGGTCCACCCGCAAGTGCCAACGGGCCAGCAGGGCGCTTTCAATGTCCCGCACCGTCTGCTTGGGCGAGCGTTCCAGGGAGCTCAACACATGGACGGCCTCAATGCCGCCCCAATCGTTCGTCACCACCTGGCAGCGCAACACCCCGGGGAGCTGCTCAATCAGCTCCTCCAGGTCGGATACCGCCACCCGCTCCGTTTCATCCGCCATCGATCCGCCGACTCCTTCGTGCCTGCCTATGGTGGAGCGGGACCCCTACGCCGGCGGCCGGGGAATGAACGACCTGCGAACTGCCCCCAGGCGCTGCCGCCGCTCCTCGGCGAACCGGTCAGCCGCCTCAAAGGGCGGAATCCCCTCCCGCTCCGCCAGCGTCAGGATGTCCCGCACCTGCTGCCCGATCCGGCGTACACGGGCATAGGCCCGCTCCTGCCGGTACCCCCCGCGGGCGAATTCCTCCGCCACATTGATAACGCCGCCGCCGTTCACCACGAAGTCCGGCACATACAGGATGCCGCGCTCCCACAACCGGCGGCCGTCGGCGGGGGTGGCCAGCTGATTGTTGGCGGACCCCGCCACCATCCGGCAGCGCAGGCGTTCGACGGTGTCGGCATTCAACACCGCGCCCAGGGCGCAAGGGGCGAAGATGTCACAGGGCTCGTCATAGATGGCCCCCGGATCCACCCAGCGCGCCCCGGTCTCCTCCGCGACGCGGCGTCCGGCCTCGTGGTCCAGATCGGTCACCACCAGCCGGGCGCCCTGATCGGCCAGCATGTGAGCCAGCAGGCTGCCAACATGCCCCAGCCCCTGCACCGCCACGGTCAGGCCGCTCAGGCCGTTGCCGCCCAGATGGGCGAGGGCCGCCTTCATGCCCTCCAGCACGCCCAGCGCAGTGGCCGGGGAAGGATCCCCGCTGCCCTCCGGCAACCCGCCAACGAAACGGGTCTCACGGGCCACCAGCGCCATCTCCGCCGGACCCACCCCTACGTCCTCGGCCGTGATGTACCGGCCGGCCAGACTCTCCACCAGCCGGCCGAAGGCGCGGAAGAGTGCCTCACCATACGCGGCCCGGTCCGCCCAGATGACAGCCTTGCCCCCACCCAGGTCCAGCCCCATCGCGCTGTTCTTGGCGGTCATGCCCCGGGAGAGCCGCAGGGCGTCCTCTACCATCGCCTCCTCGGAGGGATAGTTCCAAACCCGCAGGCCGCCCAGGGCCGGCCCCAGGGTGGTGTCGTGAATGGCCACCACCGCCCGGAGTCCGCTCGCGCGGTCGTACCAGAACACCAGTTCCTCGTGGCCGTATTCGGCCATGGCCCGGAAGATCTCCACCCCGGCCCCCCCTTCAGCCTGCGAGCGCGGCCGTCCGCGCCGGGGGGCCTCAGCTGGCCTTCATCTGCATGCGCAGCTTGTCGGCCACCATGGCGATGAACTCGGAATTGGTGGGCTTGCCGCGCTCGCGGTTGACCGTATGCCCGAAGATGCTGTTGATGACGTCCACGTTGCCGCGTGCCCAGGCCACCTCGATGGCATGGCGGATGGCCCGCTCCACCCGGCTGGGGGTGGTCTTGTACTTGGCGGCAATGGCCGGGTAGAGCTCCTTGGTGACCCCGCTCAGCAGGTCCACACGGTGGATGACCATCAGGATGGCCTCCCGCAGGTAAAGATACCCCTTAATATGGGCCGGGATGCCAATTTCATGGATGACGTTGGTGACCTCCACATCCAGATGGCGCACCGGCAGCACCGCCACCTTGGAGGCCGGGGCGGTGGTCACCGCCGTCCGCCGTTCGCCCTCCGCCCCCGCGGCCAGCTGCTTGACCCGGGCTGCCAGCACCTTCAGGTTGAACGGCTTCAGAATGTAGTAATCGGCCCCCAGCTCCAAGGCCTTCTGGGTCATGGTCTCTTGCCCGAAAGCGGTCAGCACCACCACCTTGGGCCGATGCTCCATGTCCATCTGCGCCAGGCGCTCCAGGACGCCGATGCCGTCCAGGTGCGGCATGATGATATCAAGGATGATGACGTCGACCGGGTGGCCGGCCAGGAATTCCAGCACTTCCATGCCGTGATTGGCAACCCCGGCCACCTCCAGACCTTCCTCGTTCGAGATGGCCTCCCGCAGCAACTCGGTGAATTCCCGATTGTCGTCGGCAATCAACACCCGGATAGCCATCGGCATCCCTCCGCCCAATGTTCCTCGCGCCGCGCGGCCCGCCTTCGGCACGTCATGTTCCTTGTTCTACGACAACGGGCAATCTCCTGTTGTTCCGGGCCCGGCCGCGGCCCGAAAATCCTGTCAGGGAGTGCCGTGAGGCGACAGATTCCGCGCCGGCCGCCCCCGCCCGGCTGCGGACCGGGGACCGGGAGGATGGCCCCTCCGGCGGCGCCGGCTGAGACCGGCGGATGCCGCCCACCCGGTCAGTGTCGAATTTCGTCGGGAAAAAACCATCCCGTTCGAGGGCCCTAATTCGGCGCCGGCCGCCGCGATTCCTGCCGCCCCGGGAAGGTTTTCGCGTTTTGCGTCCCCGGATGCTGGCCCCAGCCCGCATCCCGGGCCATCCAGGCGGCATAACAGGCGTAGCCCAGCTGGGGCCGGTTGACCAGGACATGGGTCACGGCGCCGATCACCCGGCCGTCCTGGACGAGCGGGCTACCGCTCATCCCCTGCACGATGCCGCCAGCTGCTGACAACAGGCGGGGATCGGTCACCTGAAACAGGATCCCCCGTTGGCGCGGCCGGTCCTGCGGCAGGGTCATGAGCACCCGCACCCGGAACCGTTGCGGGCGGCTGCCCCGCAGGGCGGTATACAGCCAGGCCGGTCCCGGATGCACCTCAGTCGGAGCAGCCAGCGGCAGCAGCGGGCTCCCCGGGGCCGTCCCCTCTGTCCGGCCGCTGATGCCGAAACGGCCGTTGCGCTCCACCCGGCCCAAGGGCTGCGGCGGGTCGTTCAGCACCCCGATCTTCTCGCCCGGCTCCCCGGGCGTGCTGGGCACGATGTCCACCACCCGGGCCGGATACGCCGCCCCCTCCACCGGCACCGGCCCCGCCGCCGCGCGCACCACGCTGTGGCCCAGGGCCACGAACCGGCGGCCGTCTGCACTCCAGAAGCTCAGGGTGCCCACCCCGCTGAAGCGGGCCTGCACCGTGACCCCAAGCCGCCAGCCGCGGGTGCCGGGCGCCCGCACCGGCCGCACCCGTATCCGATGCAGGCTGCCCCCGTCCGCGACCTCCAGTTCCACACCTCGGTGGGCCCGGCCGGCCGCCGCGGTGAGGGCGGCCAGTTGCGCCCGCGACCGCAGCGGCTGCCCCTGAGCGGCCGTGATCACCTCCCCGGGCCGGATACCGGCCCGGGCCGCGGGATCCTGCCCGTCGACGCCCAGGACCACCAGCCCGCGCACCCGCACCACCACCCCGATGGATAGGCCGCCCAACCGCACCCGCCGGGGCAGACCGCCGGCAGCCCGCGCGGCCGGCCGCTGCCACCAGGCCGTCCCGTATAACCCCGCCGCCGCCGGCAGCCACCCCCGCGGCCCGGCGGGGACCGCCGGGGTTGCCGTCAACAGCCATCCGAACAGCGCGGCGGCCAGCGCGGTCCCGCGCCGGACCCGCGCCCGCCGTCGCCGCCGGACCGCCTGCTCCGTCTGCACCCTGCTCGCCCCCTTTCGTGCGTGCGCGGCGGCCGCTGAAGCGGCTGCGTGAAGCGGTGACGTTACCGTGCCGCCGGGCCCGGGGCCTCATCCCCGGAAACGGCGGCAGCGGGCTGGCAGGCAAGGAAGGGCCCCTGCCGGCTGCGCCCCCGGGACGGGGACAGCGGGCAGGGGCCCTGGTGCGGGGACTAGAAATTGCGGAAGTTGCGTGCCGCTTCAAGCTGTGCCAGCCAGGCCGCGATGTGGCGCGCGGCGTCCGGCCGGCGCCAGAGGGCCTGCTGCTGCCGCATGCGTTCACGTTCCGGCCCCGGAGCCAGGAGACGCTCGGCCAGGGCGACGAGATCCCCCTGTTCCCGGACGGCCAGACCGTGCGCCACCAGCCGGTCGCGGTTGATCTCCTCCTGTCCGGCAATCCAGTGGCTCAAAATCCAGGGCACGCGGGACTGCGCCACCTCAGCCGCCGTCACCCCGCCCGGCTTGCCGACCACCAGCGCCGCCTGCCGCATCAGGCCCGGCATATCCGGCTCGAAACCGCGAATACTGACGTGGGACGGCCAGGACTCGGTCAAGAGGCTGAGCCGGAGCGCCTCATTGTGCCCGCAGATGGCCACCACCGGGTGGTCCAGCACCGCCAGCCGGCGCAGGATCCGGCGATAGGGGCCGATGCCCAGGCCCCCGCCCAGCAGGAGGATGGGGCCGGTGCCGGGGGCATAAACCCCGCTGCCGGGATGGGCAAACGCGGCGCGGATGGGGATGCCGGTGGCGTGGATGCGGTCCGGGTCGCAGCCCCAGCGCATCAGCTCCAGGCGCTGTTCGGGAAACCAGACTGCGTAACCGTCCGCTTCCGGTTCCCACCAGAACCGGTGCACCGAGAGGTCGGTCAGCACCCCCACCAGCCGCAACTCCGGGTACCGGCTCTTGACCCATCCCCAGGCGGTGAGGGCGAAGGGGTGGGTCGCCACGATGATGTCCGGCTCCAATTCCCGGTAGGCCGCCAGCAGGCGGCGTTCACCCACCCGGCGCCAGTGGCGTCGGTAGCGGGGCCAGGCCGCCGGGGCATGTTCCACCCAGCGGAAGAGCCGGCCGTACCATCCCGGCACGTAACGCACCGCCGCAAAATAGGCGTGCGTCTGCAGGGCCGCGGCCGGCACCAGGTGTTGGGAAAAAACCACCTCATGGCCGCCGGCACTCAAGGCCGCGGCCAAAGCCTCCGCGGCCACGTCATGCCCGGTTCCGATGGGTAAACTCGCAATGACAATCCGTGCCAATCCGTGCCTCCCGCCCCCGGCCCTCCGCCCGGACTAATGCAGCCACCAGGAAATGAGGATACCCCAAAGTGCGCCGGCCACCACCTCCCGGGGGGTGTGGCCCACGTATTCCGGGAATTCGCGATCCAGGACATCAAATTCCTTCCGGGTCCGGCTGACCCGGTTCAAATAGCGTGACTGCAGCCCCACCGTGCGCCGCACACCGATGGCGTCGTACAGCACCACCAGTCCAAAGACACAACTCACCGCAAACAGGGCGCTGGTCCAGCCGTAATCATACCCGACGGCTGTGGCCAGCGCCGCCACCATCGCCGAATGCGAGCTTGGCATCCCGCCCGCCCCCACCAGCCGGTCCAGGCGGGCCCGGCGGCGGGCACCCCAGTAGAACAGGAATTTAATGACCTGCGCACTCAACGCCGCCAGCAGCGCCACGCTCAGGACACGGTTGACCGATAGCAGCCGGCTCAGTTCAGCCATTGGTTGTGGCACCCGGTTTCGCGTCCTCCTCCCCGGCGGCCGCCAATACCAGCAGCTCGCGGGCATGGCGCAGCGACGCCTCAGTGGTGTCACCGCTCAACATGCGGGCGATCTCGGTCACCCGTTCCGCCGGCTCCAGCCGGCGCACCTGGGAACGGGTGCGTCCCTCCTGGGCCAGCTTGTCAACGTGATAATGGGCCCCGGCGCGGGAGGCCACCACCGCCTGATGAGAGACCACGATCACCTGTCTGGTGCGGGCCAGGGCAGCCAGCAGGGCGGCGACCTGGCGGGCCCCGTGTCCGCTGGTCCCGCTATCGACCTCGTCGAACACCAGCGGTTCGCCGCCGCCGCCGGCTCCGGACACGGTCAGAGCCAGCCCCAGACGGGCCAGTTCACCGCCGGAAGCCACCTTCTGAAACGGCCGCAGCGGCTGCCCGCGGTTGGCGGAAAAACGCAGCACCGGCTCCTCGGTGCCGCGGGGCCCAGGTTCAGCCGCCTCCAAGACCAGTTCCACCAGGGCGTGTTCCATGCCCATCGCCCGGACCAGCCGCTGCAATTCGGGCTCCAGGCGGCGGGCGGCCTCTTCCCGGGCGGCGGCCAGGGCTGCCGCTGCCTCGCGGTAGCGGTCCGCCGCCGCTGCCTCCCGGCGTTGGGCCTGCCGCTCCTCCCAGGCCCGGTTTTCCCAGGCCTCCAACCGGCGCCGGGCCTCCTCCCCGGCGGCCAGCACGGCCTCCACCGTGGGTCCGTAACGGCGCTTGAGGCGCGCGATGCGGTCCAGGCGCGCCTCCAGCGCTTCCAGCCGGGAGGGGTCCAGGTCCAGGTTGGCATACCATTCGCCGGCCTGACGGCGCGCCTCCTCCACATCGGCCAACGCCCCTTCCAGCAGCGCCTGCGCCGGCGCCAGGGCTGGATCCACCCCGGCCAGGGCGGCCAGGGCCCGGGCTGCCTCGGCCAGCGCCGCCTCCGCCCCGGGGCTGTCGCCGTCGCCCTCGAGATTGCCGCGGAAGGCGGCGTAGCCTTCCATGAGGCGCCGGGCCGCACGCAGGCGCCGGATCTCGTCCTCCAGGCGGGCTTCCTCGTCCGGGCTCAGTCCTGCCTGCCCAATTTCAGCCACCGTCTCCCGCCAGGCCTCCACCGTCGCCGGGTCGGGGGCCTGCCCGCGCAGTTCCTCCAGGGCCTCGACCGCCTGCCGCCACGCTGCCCAGGCCTCCTCCACCGCGGCGCGTAACCCCTCGAGGCCGCCGGCCTCGTCCAGCCATCCGGTCAGGGCATGGGGCCGGAGCCAGCGCTGATGCTGATGCTGCCCGCTGAGCTCCATCAGGCCGCAGTCCGCCAGCTCCCGCACGGCCGCGGCCGGGACCGGCCGGCCCTGGACGCGGAAGAGGGAACGCCCGTCGCGGCCCCACTCGCGCTGGACGATGAGCACCTCATCAGGCTCCAGCCCCCAGGCGGCGGCCGCCTGCCAGACCGGGTGCTGCGCCCCTACCCGGAAGCTGGCCCGGATGCGGGCGGCATCGTCCCAGGGCCCGATGCGGTCGGCCGTGGCGCGCGCCCCCAGCACGGTGTCGAGGGCCTCCACCAATAGCGACTTCCCGGCACCGGATTCCCCCGTGACCACGTTGAGGCCGGGCTCCCAGTCGATGACGCTGTCGGCCATGATACCGAAGTTGTGGATGGCCAGATTCTCCAGCATGGCTCCCCTTCCCCGCCTAGGCCAATCCTTCCAGGCGGCGGGCCACCTCCGGGGCCTCCTCTCGGCTCCGGACCACCACCAGCACCGTGTTCTCCCCCGCCAGGGTGCCGACGATCTCCGGCCAGCCCAGGCCGTCTACGGCCTCGGACACCACTTCCGCGCCGGCGGTCACGGTCTTGATCACCACCAGGTTTTCGGCCGGGGTGACCGAGACCAGCACCTCGCCCAGCAGCCGGCGCAGCCGGTCCCGGGCCTGCATCAGCCCCGCCTCCTCCGGCAGGGCGTAATAATGACTGTTGCCGTGCGGCACCTTGACCAGGCCCAGCTCCTTGATGTCCCGCGACACGGTGGCCTGGGTCACCGGAATGCCCATGGCGGCCAACAGCTCGGAAAGCTGGTCCTGGGTCTCGATCGGCTGCCGCCGGATTAAGTCCCGGATCAACGCCTGGCGGGTCCGCTTGTCGGTCATCGCCGTGTTCGCCATCCCCGTAAGACATTGAAAAAGCTCCAGCCTGGCCGGCGCAGCAGCTTGACCCGCCGTTCGCAGGCCTCCACCGCCACCTCGTCCCCATCCTCGATCGGCAGTCCCTCCTGGCCGTCCACCGTGACGAAGGTCTCCCGGTGGGGGGCGTGGACCCGGATGGTGATACGCTGCCGGCCGTCGATCACGATGGACCGGTCGAAGAAGGAATGCGGGCAGATGGGGGTCATGACCATGATGGCGAGGTCAGGGCTCAGGATGGGCCCGCCGGCGGACAGCGAGTAGGCGGTGGACCCGGTCGGGGTGGCCACAATCAGACCGTCGGCGGGGTAGGTGGCCACATAATGGGGGCCTACAAAGGTCTCCAGGTTGACCAGCCGGGCAAAGGGCCCCTTGGTCACCACCACGTCGTTCAGGGCGTGGTAGCGGGCCAGCTCCCGGCCCTCACGCAGGATGCGGGCCGACAGCATGTAGCGCTCATCCAGGTCATAGTCGCCGGCCAGGAAGGCGGACAACGCCGGGTACAGGTCGGGCACCTCCACCTCGGTCAGAAAACCCAGATGCCCCAAATTGACACCCAGGAGGGGCCGGTCGGCCTCCAGCAGCTGCTTGGCGGCCCGCAGCAGGGTGCCGTCGCCGCCCAACACCACCCCGATGGTGAAGTCGGTGAGCTCCGGATCCTCCCAGCTGCGCCCCCAGTCCCCCAAGCCCACCAGCTCGGCCATTTCAGCCGGAATGACCGCCGTGTCTCCCCGCCGCTCCAGCCAGCGCACCAGCTGCGCCGCCAATCCCCGTACCCGCTCCTTTTCCGGATTGGGCCAGATCAACACCCGAGCCACGCGCCGGCCGGCCTCCCTTGCCCCCGAATCGTTCCCGTTCCGACGGCACCCGTTAACGGCCGGGATCGGGCGGACGCCGGCCCTGCCAGGCCTCCTCCACCAACGCCGCCGGGTTCACCGCCGACGCGTGCACGTCCCGCTCCCATGATACATCCGGCACCAGGTGGAAGAAAAACTCAATATTGCCGTCCCCGCCCCGGATGGGGGAGGGGGTCGCCCCCGCCACCGCCAGCCCCATCGCCGGGAGGCTGGCCAGGAACTCGCGGAGGACGGCCTCGTGTACGGCCGGGTCCCGGACGACGCCCCCTTTGCCCACCCGGCGCGGCCCGGCCTCGAACTGCGGCTTCAACAGGGCCAGCAGATGGCCCCCCGGGGCCAGCAGGCCCCGGGCGGCTGGCAGGACCCGGGCCAGCCCGATAAAAGAGACATCCACCGAGACCGCCTCCACCGGCTCCTGCCGGCCCAGGGCGGCCAGGGACAGATAGCGGGCGTTGGTGCGCTCCCGCACCACCACCCGCGGGTCCTGGCGCAGACGCCAGTCCAGCTGGCCCCGTCCCACATCCACCGCGTAAACCCGCGCCGCCCCGTGCTGCAGCCAGCAGTCGGTAAAGCCGCCAGTGGAAGCCCCGATGTCCACCACGGTCCACCCGGCCGGCTCCAGGGCAAAGACCGCCAGGGCGTGCTCCAGCTTAAGCCCAGCCCGGCTCACGTAGCGTTCGGCAGGCGCCCGTACCTCAATTACGGCATCCGCCGGCACCGGGGTGCCGGCCTTGTCGCGCCGGCGGCCGTCCACATACACGGCGCCCGCCAGGATCCAGGCCTGGGCCCGGGTCCGGCTGGGCGCCAGCCCGCGCTCCACCAGCAGCTGGTCAAGGCGGCGCAGGGAGGACCCGCTCATGAGGGGAACGAGCGGGCCCCATGGCCGACCAGCCGGCGGACCAGATCGGCCACCCGCAATGGGGTCAGCTCGTACAGGTCCAGGAAATAGTCGGCCGGCCCGTGATCGATGAACACATCCGGCAGCCCCCGGCGATGGATGGGCCGATCCACCCCCGCCTCATTCGCCCATTCCAGCACCGCGCTGCCGAACCCGCCCAGGAGGGCATGCTCCTCCAGCGTGATGAGCACCCGGCTTTCCCGGGCCGCCTGCGCCAGCGCCCGGGTATCCAGCGGCTTCACGAAGCGAGCGTTGAGCACGCCCACCTCCACCCCCTCCCGGGCCAGCCGGTCGGCCACCTCAAGCGCGGTGTAGGCCAGAGGACCGAGGGTAATGAGGGTGGCATCCGCCCCGTGGCGCAACCATTCCGCTTCCCCCCAGTGCAGGGGGGCCGTCTGGGACGGCGGCTCCCCCCCGCGGCCGCTGCCGCGCGGGTAGCGGATGGCAACCGGACCCGGCCGGTCGAAGGCGGCCTCCACCAGGGCCGCCAGTTCGAATTCGTCCTTGCCCATTGCAATCTCGAGGTTCGGCACCGTGCGCAGGAAAGCGATGTCATACACCCCCTGGTGGGTGGCACCGTCCCCTCCCACCAGGCCCGCCCGGTCCACCCCCAGCAGCACCGGCAGGTTCTGGTGGCAGATATCGTGGATGACCTGGTCATAGGCCCGCTGCAGGAAGGTGCTGTAGACAGCGAACACCGGACGCATGCCATTGGCCGCCAGCCCGGCGGCAAAGGCGGCCGCATGCTGTTCCGCGATGCCCACATCAAAGAACCGCCGCGGGAACCGCCGCTGGAAGCGCTCCAGCTTGGTGCCGTCCGGCATGGCCGCCGTAATGGCCACCACGTCCTCGCGCCGCTCCGCCACCCGGATGACGGCGTCGGTAAACACCTGGCTGTAACTGGGCCGCCCGCCCCCCCGTTCCTGCCCGGAACGGCGATCGAACGGCCCGGGCCCGTGGAAGCGGTCAGGGTTGGCCTCCGCCGGCGCGAAACCGCGCCCCTTCTGGGTAATGGCATGCACCACCACCGGCCCGTCGGCGTCCCGGGCCGCCTCCAGCACCGGGATCAGCTCAGCCAGGTCGTGGCCGTCCACCGGACCGTAATACCGGAAGCCGAGCTCCTCGAACACGTTCCCCGGCACCACCGCATGCTTGACCGCATCCTTCAGGCGCTCCGCCGCGCGCCGTAACGGCAGCCCGATGGCGGGGATGGCCGACAGCAGCAGCTCCATGTCCTGCTTGAAACGGGCATAGCCCGGTGCGGTCCGCAGCCGGGTCAGGTAACGCGAGATGGCCCCCACGTTGGGGGCAATCGACATGGAATTGTCGTTCAGGACCACCACCAGATGGGTGTCCAGCTGCCCGATCTGGTTCAGCGCCTCCCAGGCCAGTCCCGCTGTGAGGGCCCCGTCCCCCACCACTGCCACCACCTGATAGCGCTCCCCGCGCAGGTCCCGGGCCACGGCCATGCCGAGGGCACCGGAGAGGGAGGTGGAGGAATGCCCCGCCTCCCAAACGTCATAGGGGCTCTCCCGCCGCTTCAGGAACCCGGACAGGCCCCCCAGCTGCCGGAGAGTGGGAAAGCGGTCCCGCCGGCCGGTCACGATCTTGTGGGCATAGGCCTGATGCCCGATGTCCCAGACCAGCCGGTCGCGGGGGGTGTCAAACACCGTATGCAGGGCCAGGGTGAGCTCCACCGCCCCCAGGCTGGATCCGACGTGCCCCCCGGTCTCGGAGGTGACGTCCACAATATACTCCCGGATTTCCCGCGCCAGGCGTTCCAGCCGCGCCAGGTCCCATCCCCGGAAATCGGCCGGGGATTCAATGGTGTCCAGCAATCGGGCCATGGTACTCATCCCTTTCCGTCCGGAACCCGGCGGGACGGCGGTGCTAGCGTTCCCGGTCCACCGCCGCCGTCGCGAGCCAGATCAACGCCTCCGTCCCGCGCAATCCCTCCAGGCTGGCCCGGGCGGCCGCCACCTCGTCCTCCGCACGCCGGCGGGCGCCCTCCAGGCCCAGCAGGCGCGGATAGGTGGCCTTGTCGTGCGCGTCGTCGGTTCCGGTCGGTTTGCCCAGCATCTTGGGGTCCCCGACCACGTTCAAAATATCATCCGCGATCTGAAAAGCCAACCCGACATGGCGGCCGTAGGCCCCCAGGGCCGCATCCCACGCGGCCTGGCCGGCCAGCACCGCCGGCAGGCGCGCGGCGGCTGTGATGAGGGCCCCGGTCTTGCGACGGTGGATGGCCTCCAGATCGGCCAGCCCCACAGCCTGCCCCTCGGCCGCCAGGTCCCGCGCCTGGCCGTCCACCAGCCCCCGGGCCCCGGCAGCCTCCGCCAGCAGGGCCACGGCATCCGCCACCGCCGCCGCCGGCCACTGCGCCCGCGCCTCCGCCAGCACCCCGAACGCCTCGGTCAGCAGGGCATCCCCGGCCAGAATAGCCTGCGCCTCGCCGAAGACCTTATGGCAGGTCGGCCGGCCCCGCCGCAGGTCGTCATCATCCATCGCCGGCAAGTCGTCGTGAATCAGCGAGTAGGTATGGATGAACTCCACCGCCACCGCCGGCTCCCGCCAGCGCTCACTCCGGGGGTCCATCGCCTCCCCCGCCGCCAGGACCAGCAGGGGGCGCAGGCGCTTGCCGCCCGCCATGAGTGCGTAGTGCATCGCCTCCCGGATGCGGGTGCCCCCCGCCCGGCGCTCCACCGCCTCCTCCAGCCAGCGGTTGACCAGGCTCACCCGTTCCCGGCTCCAGGCGGCACCGTCCCAGTCCGCGGTCATGGCCCCTCCGCCTCCCCGTCCCCGACATCGGCGGTCAGGACCGCTTCCGCCCGTTCCAGCAGCGCCTGGGCCTGGCGGCTCAGCGCTTGCGCCTCCTGGTACAGCTCAAGGCTTTCCGCCAAGGTGGCCTCCCCCGCTTCCAGCCGGCGGACCACTTCCTCCAGCCGCGCCATGATCCCCTCGAAGGCGGCCATATTCTCCGGCGCCCCGGCCTCCATTATTCGTTCCCCTCCTCCGGCGGGCCGGCCTGCATGGCCCGCCCGCCGTCCACCCATTCCACCCGATACCAGGCCCCGGTCCGGATTTGGCGGGCGCCCACCGGCCGCCCGCTGTCCGCCTCCCGCACCACCGCGTACCCCCGCGCCAGGACCCGGGCAGGGTCCAACGCCATGAGCACCGACCGCACCCGTTCCAGGCGCGCCCGCTCACGCTCCAGCCGGCGCTCCAACGCCTGCCGTCCCCGCTCCGTCAGCCGCTCCAGCTGGAGCAGGCGGGCTTCCAGCAGACGCGCCGGCCGGCGCAACAGCCCGTGTCCGGCCCAGGCCTGCCAATGCCGCCGGTCTGCCGCCAGCCGCCGCTCCAGGGCCCGGCGCGCACGAGCCGCCAGTCCTTCCACCAGGGCCTCGAGACGGGCCCGCTCCGGCACGGCCAGTTCCGCGGCCGCCGAAGGGGTGGGAGCCCGCACATCAGCCGCCAGGTCGGTCAGGGTACTATCGATCTCATGCCCCACCGCCGCGATGACCGGGATGCGGGACTCCGCCACCGCCCGCACCACCTCCTCGCGGTTGAAGGCCATCAGATCCTCCCGCGATCCGCCGCCCCGCCCGACGATCAGCACGTCCACCCGGGCCGCCTCCGGTGCCTGACTGAACCAGCGTACCGCTTCGGCAATCGCAGCCGGGGCCCCTTCCCCCTGCACCAGCACCGGCCGTAGCACCACCGGCATCCCTGGGTACCGGCGCCCGATGACGGTCCGGATATCGGCGATGGCCGCTCCGGCCGCCGAGGTCACCACCCCGACCGCCCGCGGCAGCAGGGGCAGAGGACGCTTCGGCCGGTTGAAAAGCCCTTCCGCCTCCAGCCGGCGTTTGAGGGCTTCGAGCTCCAGAAAGGCCGCCCCTTCCCCCAGCGGCTCCAGCGCGTCCACATACAGCTGGGTCTGCCCGTCCCGCTCAAACACGCCCACCCGGCCCCACGCCACCACCATCTGTCCGTCCCGAGGACGGAAGCTGAGCCGGGCCGCCTCGCGCCGGAAGAGCACCGCCCGCAACTGGGCGCGGGCGTCCTTGAGCAGGAAGTACCAGTGTCCGGAGGTGTGCTGCTTGACCCCCGACAGTTCCCCCACCACCCCCACCCGGGCCAGCCGGGGGTCCTCCTCAATCAGGCTGCGGAGCAGGGCCACCAGTTCCCCCACCGCCAGGGTCAGGGCCGGCAGGCCGGCGGCCGGCAGGCGGCGGCCGTTCATGGCTCCTCCGGCGGCGGCACCTGCTCCGTGAACGCCTGCCAGGTGTTGGCCATCAGGCTGGCAATGGTCATAGGGCCCACCCCGCCCGGCACCGGGGACAGGTACCCCGCCACCCGCGCTACCGACGCCGCCTCCACATCCCCCACCAGGCGCTCGCCCTGCCGGTGGATCCCGACATCCACCACCACCGCGCCGGGCCGCACCCATTCCGCCGTCACCAGCTGCGGCCGTCCGGCCGCCACCACCAGGACCTCGGCCTCCCGGGCCAAGCGGGCGGCGTCGCGGGTATGGGTATGGACCACGGTCACCGTCGCGTTGGCCTGCTGCAACAGCAGGGCCACCGGCAGCCCCACCAGCCGGCTGCGGCCGATGACAACCGCCCGGGCCCCGTCCAGGGTGATCCCGTAGGCGCCCAACAGGGTCATGATCCCGGCCGGCGTACACGGCACCAGGCCCGGGCGCCCGGCCAGCAGCCGGCCGAGATTGGTCACGGTGAGCCCGTCCACATCCTTATCCGGCGGGATGGCGGCCAGCACCGCCTCCACATCGACCGCAGGCGGCAGCGGCAGCTGCACCAGGATGCCATGCACGGCATCATCCGCTGCCAGGTCGGCCACGGCCGCCAGGACCGCCTCCGTGCCGGCATCCGCCGGCAGGTGCACCTCCCGCGAGCGCATCCCCAGCCGTTCGGCGGTCCGCCGCTTGTTGCGCACATAGACCGAGGAGGCGGGGTCCTCGCCCACCTGCACCACCGCTAGGCCGGGGCGCTGCCCGTCCCGGGCCGCGCGGGCCGCGATCCGCTGCCGGATCTCCTCCTGCACGCGCGCCGCTACCGCCTTGCCATCCAGGGTCCGCGCCCCGCCCATCACCTCATCCACCGGTGTCTGCCGCCTTTCTTTCCGGTCTCCGCCGCCGCTATGTCTCCGCCTGGGCCCGCCGGGCAGCCAGCCATGCCACCCCCACGGCGTTGTCGCCAGAAAGGGCCGGAGGCCCGAACCCCACCTCCCAGACCGGGCCCAGCCGCCGCACGAGTTCCCGCCGCACGAACAGGTTGGCGGCCACCCCCCCGACCACCACCACCCGGCCGGGGGGTTGGGTGGCCAGCAGCTTGGCCAGCCCGCGCGCCACCGCCGCCTCCACGCCCCGGGCCACCGCCGCCGGCTCGGCCCCCCGGGCCAGCGCCCGCAATGCGGCCGTCTCCGGCCCGCTAAAGCTGATAAGCCAGCGGCCGCCGTCACGGCGGGGCGGACCGACCGGCAGAGGCACCGCCGCCTGTGCCCCTGCCGCCAGACGCTCCAGGCCGGGCCCGGCCGGGAAGGGCAACCCCAGCGCCACCCCCACCCGGTCCACCAGCTGGCCCGCATAAAGATCGGCGGTGGCCCCCACGACCGCCACCCGCCAGTGGCCCGGGCGCTCCTCCTCCACCTGCACCAGCTCGGTGGTACCACCGGAAACGTGCAAGCCGTAAAAGCGGGACGGCACCGCCGGGGAGCCGGGAGCCAGGCCCAGTCCCCAAAGCCCGGCCGCCAGATGCCCTTCCTGATGGCTCACGGTTTCCAGCCGGCAACCCCAGGCGGCGGCGACGGACGCCGCCGCCAGACGGCCCACCGCGAACGGCGGCAGATGGGAGCCGGGCTGGGGCCGGGGCTGCACACTGACCCCCACCGCTGCCGGTGGGACGGCCAGCCCCGCCAGCACCGCCGGCAGCAGGTCGGTCAGCTGCTGCAGCTGGTGCCAGACCGCTTCCGACGGCCGTAGCCCCCGGGCACCGGCGGGCACCGGCAGCACCCGGCGGCGGTCGATCACCTGCCCGCCGGGTGCCAGCACCGCTACCGAAGTGGTGTAGGCGCTGGTGTCAATCCCCAGCACCGGCCCGGGATCAGGACCCGTCATGAACGGGGGGACCCCCTTCGGGCGCCGGCCGCAGGCCGCGGGCCACCGCGGCCAGGACGCCGTTGACAAACCGGTAGGACTGTTCTGTTCCGAAGGCCCGCGCCAGCTCCACCGCTTCGTCGATGATGACCTCGGGCGGTGCGGTGCCGGTCATCAGCTCGAAGGTAGCCATCCGCAGGATGTTGCGGTCGACCGAGGGCATCCGGCTGAGCTTCCAGCCGGTCGCCGCCCGGGCCACCCGGGCGTCAATGTCGAGCAGATTGGCCAGGGTCCCTTCCACCAGCTGCAGGGCAAAGGCCGCATCCTCCCCCGCTAGGCCCGCCGCTGTCCGTTCCAGCAGGCCGGGCAGGTCAGGGTGAACCAGGTCGTATTCGAACAGGGCCTTCAAGGCCCGCTCCCGGGCCTGGTGGCGCGCCACGGCCTAATTCCCCTCCGCCGGCCGGGATTTGGCGGGCGGTGCCGCACCTTCCCCCCGCCCGGCGGGCATCCAGACCCCCTGCACATGGATGTTGACCGCGTCCACCGTGAGCCCTGTCATGTTTTCCACCTGAGCCTTGACATTGGCCTGCACCCGTTCTGCCACCTCGGGAATCCGGGCCCCGTAGTCCATGACCACGAACAGGTCCAGGCTGACGTCGCGGCCGTCCACTTCCACATGCACCCCGCGGCTCAACTGGCGCCGCCCCAGCACCTGGGCGATGCCCTCCACGATCCCGCCGCTCATGCTGTGGACACCCTCCACCTCCAGGGCCGCCATCCCGGCGATGGCCCCGATTACATCATTGGCCACCTGGATGTGCACCGCCGTCGAACCCGCCGCTTCCGGCACAGCCCCTCCCCCCTCCGTACGCCTCAGGCGCCCGCCACCCGCTGGGCCAGGAAGTTGGTGTGGATGCGCCCGGCCACAAAATCGGGATCCTCCAGGATCGCCCGCTGCAGTTCCAGGGTGGTCTTCACCCCCTCTATTCTAAACTCGCCCAGCGCGCGCCGCATGCGGGCCACGGCCTCGGTCCGGTCGCGGCCCCAGGTCACCACCTTCGCCAACAGGGAATCATAAAAGGGCTGCACCTCCATCGAGGCCACCACCCCGCTGTCCACCCGGACCCAGGGCCCTCCCGGCTCCTCCCAGGTGATGATGCGCCCGGGGCTGGGCCGGAAGCCCTGCTCGGGATCCTCGGCGTTAATGCGGCACTCCAGGCTCCAGCCGTTGAGGGTCACATCCTCCTGCCGGATGCCCAACGGTTCGCCCGCCGCCACGCGGATCTGCTCCTTAACGATATCCACCCCGGTTACCATTTCCGTGACCGCATGCTCAACCTGAATCCGGGTGTTCATTTCCATAAAGTAAAATTCCCCGCTGGCAGGGTCCAGCAGGAATTCCAAGGTGCCGGCCCCGCTGTAACCCACGGCCCGCGCGGCGCGCACCGCGGCCTCGCTCATGCGCCGGCGCAGTTCGGGGTCTACGGCCACCGAGGGCGCCTCCTCCAGGATCTTCTGCCGGCGGCGCTGGATGGAGGACTCCCGCTCACCCAGGGCCACCACCTGCCCGTGCGCATCGGCCAGCACCTGAATCTCGATATGCCGGGGATCCTTGAGATACCGCTCCAGATACAGGTCGCCGCGGCCAAAGGCCGACTCCGCCTCCCGCCGGGCCCGCTCCACAGCGTCGGCCAGGTCGGCGGGGCTCTCCACCACCCGGATGCCGCGTCCGCCCCCTCCGAAGGCGGCCTTCACCAGCAGCGGAAAGCCTACCGCCTCCGCCAGGCGCCGCGCCTCCTCCGGCGAATCCCAGCCCGCCTCGGTCCCCGGCAGCACCGGCACCCCCGCCGCCTTCATGACCGCCCGTGCCTGGGACTTCACCCCCATCTGCTCGATGGCATCGGGCGGCGGACCGATAAACACCAGGCCCCAGGTCTTGCAGACCGCGGCAAAATGGTGGTTCTCGGCCAGGAATCCGTAGCCGGGATGGATGGCCTCGGCCCCGGTCTGCACCGCGGCATTGATGATGTTGGGGATATGCAGATAACTCAAAGTGGAGGGAGCCGGGCCGATGGGATAGGCCTCATCGGCATAGGCCACATGGGCGGCGTCCTTGTCCGCATCGGAGTACACCGCTACCGTCCGGATCCCCAGTTCCCGCGCCGCCCGCATGATGCGGATGGCGATTTCGCCCCGGTTGGCCACCAGGATCTTACTAAACAGCCCGCTCACCCCCGCCAGTTGCGCGCCCGCGGGCGCAGCCTTCGCCTTCCTAACTCAAGCACAAGCCCGCCCGGCTGTCCAGGGGCCGGTGCGGGCGGCCGCGGTTGCGCTACCATGGGTGGGAGGAGGAAGCGGCCGGCCGGATGGCCGGAGAAGGGAGGAATCCGTATGGGCAATTGGCCGCCCCGGGTTCAGGCCTGGGACCTGCTCACCCGCTGGACCCACCAGCCGGCCCTATTGCGCCACGCGATCGCGGTGGAGGCGGTCATGCGGGCGATCGCCCGCCGCTACGGGGAGGATGAGGACCTGTTCGGCCTGGTGGGGCTGCTGCATGACTTCGACTATGAGGCGTTTCCCGCCCCGGAGGACCATACCGTGGTAGGCGGGCGGCTGCTGGAGGAGGCGGGTTTTCCGCCCGTGATCGTGCGGGCGGTGCGTTCCCACGTGGACCGTAACGGGCTCAGGCGGGAGTCGGTGCTGGAAAAGGCGCTCTACGCCAGCGATGAGCTGACCGGCTTCGTCTTGGCCGTGGCCATGGTCCGCCCCGGGCGCCGGCTGGCGGAAGTAACCCCCGCTGCCGTGCGGAGGAAGCTGAAGGACAAGTCCTTCGCCCGCGGCGTCAGCCGCGAAGCCGTGGAGCGAGGCCTGGAGGAATTGGGCGTCACCCTGGAGGATCACGTCGCCCTGGTGGTGGCGGCGCTGCAGCCGCTGGCGGAGGACCTCGGGCTCAATCCCTAGTCCTCCGCCGGTTGCCGCCAGGCAGGCGGCAGCGGCCGCCGCCCCCGGTAGCCCTCCTGGGGCTCGTGGTAGTAGAGCACCTCCGGTTCCCCCAGCTTCCAGCACAGGTGCACCGGCTGGTTGCCCAACGTGGCCGGGAAGTCGACCAGCCCCATCTCCACGTCGGTAATGCGGCAGCCGAGGGCATGCACCTCCGCCACGATGCGGTTGGCCTCACCCACCACGCGGTCGAATTCCCGCTTGGCGTTCTGGTAGTCGGTCAGCATGATGAGATTGCCGTCGGCCCGGTAACCGACCTCCCGGATGGACCGCATCTCCTCGTACTGGCGGGCGGCGGTGGCCTTGAGCTCCCGCAGGCGTTCCAGCTGCCGGCTCAGGTCCCCCAGCAGCGCATTGGCCTCCGCCACCGTAAACTGCCGCTGTTGCCGTTCGTGCATCGGCATCATCCAGACCTCCCCTCGGCGCTGGGCCGGCGCCGCGGTTCCTACTTTTCTACCATTGTACCATTTACCAGTACCGTTCCTCCTTCCAGGGATCCCCGTGCAGATGATACCCGCGCTCCTCCCAGAAGCCCGGGCGCTCCTCGGCCAGGTATTCCAGGCCGGTGACCCACTTGGCGCTCTTCCAGAAGTAGAGCTGCGGCACCACCAGCCGCATGGGCCCGCCGTGTTCGGGACTCAACGGCCGCCCGTCCACGGCGATCGCAAACAGGCACCCGGGGGCGAGGAAATCCTCCAGGGTGAGATTGGCACTGAAATCGTTGGCCCCGTGCACCATGACGCAGCACGCGCGGGGGTCGGCCCCGGCCAGCGCGTGCACCGCCCGGGTGGGCACCCCCTCCCAGGTGACGTCCAGCTTGCTCCAGCCGGTCACACAGTGGATGTCGGCGGTGATGCGCACGCGCGGCAGGGCCAGCATATCCTCCCAGGTCAGGATGCGGGGCCGGCGGACCAGGCCCCGGATGGCGAACCGCCAGTCGCGGGGCCCCGGCATACGGGGCACGGAACCGGCGTGCAGGACGGGAAACCCGCTGGTCACCGTCTGATGCGGCGGGATGCGATCAGGCATCGTCCTTCTCCCCTTCCCCGGACGGCACCGGCCTGGCTTCTACCATGATTGTAGTGCAGGCCGGCAGCACCGGGATCAGGCGGAGGGGCCCACTTCCACCACCCGGGGGCTGGGACGGTAATGATCGATCCCGAGCGGCCGCCGGACCACCCCCTGGGGTTCCCGGATTTCCAGCCAGCTCTCCACCGTCACCCCTTCCTGTCCCGGGAAGATCACCCGTTCCTCGCCCGGCTTCAGGGCCGGGTTGACCCGCCGGGTGGTGGTGTAGGGGAAGGTCTTCAGCACCTTGTGCCGGACTTCAATGGGCGGGGGCTGCACCGGCCCCCAGATGGCCACCGTGAGATGGCGGTTGCCGGCACTCGCCCCGATCAAGACCGGACCCCGCAGGTTGTTCCGGAAGCGGAAATTGAGGTAGTCACCGGCCACCGTCGCGTCCTCCCCCGGGGGGAGGTAGGGCACGGTCAGGCTGTGATGATGGCGCTCCACCACGGGCAGGCCGGTACGCAGGATAGCGGAGTACAGGGTGCTGGCCCCCTGGCAGACCCCGCCGCCGATGGAAGGCACAATATTGCAGCCCACGAACATGCGCCCCTCCCCGTACCCGTTGGCCGCGGTGTAGGGCCCTACCACCGCGTAATAGTTGAACACCTGCCCCGGCTCCACCACGGTGCCGTTGAGCCGCTGGGCCAGGAGCTCGATATTGCGGGCCTGGGACGGGATGGCATGGTAATAGGTGGTGGTGCGGCTGGCCATGAGGTAGGGCAGCTTCAGCATCTGCGCCTGGGCCTGCCCGGGGGGCGGCACCACCACCGGTGCCGGCGCCGCCCCCATCCCCAGGACCGCAGCCGCCAGCAGCCCTGCCGTCGCCCGCATGCGCTGCACGCACGTCGCCCCCTCTCCTGGCCCTAGCATGGCCGGCGCCGTCCCCGCTATGCGCCGCGGCAACCGGCTTCTCAAGCCGGGACGGTTGCGCTACCATGGGCTCGATTAGTCCCGGAAAGCACAAGGGGCGGTCTCGGGTACGGCTGAAGAGGCCCGGCTGAGACGCGGGAAGGGACGACATTGGAAAAGGAGTACCCGCCGTGACCGCATTGGCAGAGGTGCGTATCGGGCTCTTGGGATTCGGGACCGTGGGGCAGGCGGTCGCCCGGCTGTTGCGCGAGCACGGGCCCTGGATCGAGGCGCGGACCGGCAAACGGCTGGTGCTGGTGGGGGCCCTGGTGCGTAACCCGGACCGCCATCCGGATGCCGGTATCCCCCTCACCACCCGCGCGGAGGACCTTCTGGACCACCGCACGGCCGATATCGTGGTGGAGGTGCTGGGCGGGGTGGAGCCGGCCCTGACCTACATCACCGCCGCCATGGAACAGGGGCAGAGCGTGGTGACCGCCAATAAGGAGGTCCTGGCCTATCACGGCTCCGACCTGGCTGAGCTGGCGCGCCGCCGGGGCGTGGCCCTGGCCTTTGAGGCCAGCGTGGCCGGAGGCACCCCCCTGCTGGATCCCCTCCTCTCGCACCTGGCCCTGACCCCCGTGTACAGCATCAGCGCCGTGCTGAACGGCACCACCAACTTCATGCTCAACGCCATGGAGGAGGGGCTTGACTTTGCCCAGGCCCTGCGGCGGGCCCAGCGCCTGGGGTATGCGGAGGCCGACCCCGGCGCGGACCTGAGCGGGCAGGACGCCGTCCGCAAGCTGGTGCTGCTGGTGCGGGAGGTCTGGGGAGTGGACGTGCGGCCGGAAGCGGTGCCGGTACTCGGGATAGAAGCCCTCAGTCCCGCGGTCCTGGCCCGCATGCGCCGCATTGGCCTGCGGGTGCGGCTGGTGGCGCAAGCCGTGCTGGACTGCAGCGCCGGCTGCGTGCAGCTGGCTGTGCTGCCGCGGGCCATGGGGGCCGACCACCTGTTCGCCTCTTTAAAAGGACCGGACAACGCCATCGCCGTGCGCACCGCCACCGGCGATTACACCCTCATCGGCCCCGGGGCCGGCGGCCTGGCCACCGCCCATGCCGTCCTGGCCGACCTGGTGCGGGTGGCAGCCGGTTACCGGCCGCCGCAGGCCCCCGCCGACGCGGCGGTGCGCCTCGCACCGGATCCGTGGCGGGAACAGTTCTGGGTGCTGGGAGGGGAGGACGCCCCCGAGCCGGAAGGGGTGCCGTGGGAGCCGGTGGCGCGGGCCTGGCACCTGACCCCGCCCCTGACGGTGGCCGAGGTGGCGGACTGGCTATCCCGGCATCCCGGGTTTGCCGCCGTAACCCGTGAGGACCCGGAGGAAGCGGGCAGCGACGGGTAGCAAACGGCCCGGCACGTCAGCCGCGCCGGGCCGGGGGGCTTACTTCTGCAGGGTTTCCTCCGCCAGACGTACCGCTTCCCGTACCAGGTTCCCGCATTGACGGGCCGGGACTTCCCCCCACCCGCCGCGGCGTACGAGCTCCGCGACGCCCAACCGTTCGCCCAGCTTCATCTTCGTGGCTTCAGACAGGATCTTGGCCACGGGATCACCCCCGCCCCCAGTGTGGGCCCGCCGGCAGGCGGGCATACCAGAAACCGTAGCACCACCGGTAGAAGCGGGTATACGCCTCCACCCGGCGGACGAACGCCCGGGTCTCGGGATAGGGGATGGCACCCGGGCGCGGGTCACGGCGGTGGAGGCGGCCGGCCTCCAGCCAGCGGTGCACCGTGCCGGGTCCTCCATTGTACGCGGCCAGGGCCAGCACCAGGCTGCCGTCGTAGCGGTCCAGCAGATAGCGCAGGTAGGCGCTGCCGAAGGTGAGGTTCACGGCCGGCTCCTCCAGCCAGCGGCTGAACGGGACCCCCGGCGGGGGCGGGAGGGGCACACGCCCGCTGGCCGCCAGCCACGCGGCCGTGGCCGGTACCACCTGCATCAGCCCCACTGCCCCCCGCCGCGAACGGGCCCCGGCACGAAAGCCGCTCTCCACCCGGACCACCGCAGCCACCAGCAGAGGGTCCAGCCCGGCCTCCCGCGCCGCGGCCAGGATGGCGGGCCGGTAGGGCCAGGGAGCGAGGCCCAGATAGACCGCCGTCAGCAGCAGGAGTCCCGCCAGCAGCCGCCGGCCCCGCCTCAACGGGCATCCTCCTGGAACCGCTGCCAGGCGGCCTGCACGCGGGCCGCCAGCTCCTCGCGGCTGCCGCCGTTGGGGATCACCAGCTGCGCCCGCCGCCGGCGCTCCGCCGGCGCCATCTGGGCTGCCATGCGGGCCCGGGCGTCGGCCTCCGCCAGTCCGCGGGCCCGCAGCCGCTCCAGGATCAGAGCGAAGGGAGCCTCCACCACCCAGACCTGCCGGCACAACCGGTCGAGCCCGCTCTCGAACAGTAGTGGCGCCACCAGCACCGCCGTGTCGGCCCCGTGGGCCTCCAGCTCCTGCAGGTCCTCGCGGATGGCGGCCCCGATCAGGGGATGCAGGGCGGCATCCAGCCGGGCGCGCTGCTGCGGGTCGGTGAAGATCCACCGCGCCAGGCGGGGGCGGTCCAGTTCCCCGTCGGCGCGCAGCACCGGCCACCCGAAGAGCTCCCGCACCCGGCGCCAGCCGGGAGCGCCCCGCTGCTGCAGCCGGCGGGCCACCTGGTCGGCGTCCACCACCGGCACCCCCATCCCGGCCAGCACGGCGGCGGCCGTGCTCTTGCCGGACCCGATGCCGCCCGTGAGCCCCAACACCCGCATCAGCGGCGACCGCCCGGGAGGAACGGGTGCAGGGAGGACCACAGCGGCAGCCCGTCTGTTGTGCGCAGCCCAAGGCCCGGCGCCACCAGCCAGGCGGTGGCCGCCGGCGCTACCGGCAACGCCGGCCCCCGCCGGCGGAAACGGTCCTTCCGGCCCAGGTAGGCCGGCACCGTCCCCGCCTGCACGCCCTGGTCGAGGGTGGAGGCCGGCACTACCACCGGCACCACCTGCCCGCGTGTCAGGCGGGCCAGGCGGCGGGCCAGGGCGACCGCCTCCCCGTCCGCGGCATTCACCCAGAGGTCCAGATGGCCCTGGCCCAGCGGGTGCAGCCCCGCCGGCCAAGCCCGGGACAAGGACGGCAGCCGCCCGTCCAGCAGTCCCCGGGGCCATTCCGGCAGCTGCAGGCTGAGGGGCGCAGTGCGCGGCCCCCGGGGGTTCCAATACCAGGTCAGGGTCCCGGTCCGCGCCAGCTGCAGGCGCCCGCCAGGCGGCGGCCGGAACCCCGCCCAACGGGACGGCGGAACCGGCAGGACCTGTACCATCCCGTTGCGGAACGCCAGCAGCCCCTGGGGCCAGGATGCGAATGGCAGCAGGGTGACCGACTGGACGGGCGCGGAGGGATCCAGCGCCCGGAAGCGCAGGCTGCCGCCCGGCTCCCAGGCGGCCAGCCTCCATCCCCCGGCCCCGAACAAATCCTCCCGTTGCCAGTATCCCTGCCCATCCGCCTGGTCGGCCGGCGGCACCAGCGCCAGGCGGGGGTCGGCCAGGTTACGCAACAGGATGCCGGCCTGTCCCCGGCGGGCCTCCAGGACCAGCAGGTCCGGATGTCCGGCCACCGGCCGGGCTCCCGAGGGGTAGCGCGCCTGCCCCTTCTCCACCCGCCCGCTACCGACCAGCGGGGCCAGCAGGGCGGCTGTCGCGGGGGTCCGCACCCCCGGCCAGAGGGTGCGGGCCAGGGCCTCCACCGCCAGGGCCGCGCTGAGGCGGCCGCCCCCGGTCAGGGGCCGCGGCGCCACCGACAGCACCAGGCGGTCGGGCCCCGCCTGCACCACCCGGGCCAGGCCAGGCTCGACCTGCCCCTGCGGCCCCAGGCGGACGAGAGTCCCGAACACGTTGATCGCCGTCATCCGTTCCGCCAGATTGGCGGCCGCCGCGGGATCCAGGCTGCCGGCGGGCTGCGGCACCGCCAGGGTGACCTGTCCGCCATCCGGATGGGACGGCGCCACGGCCGCCGGCCGCACCGCCAGCAGGCCGGGCAGCAGGGAGACCGCCAGCAGCACCCAGGGCCAGGCAGTGCGGGCGGTCACGACAACCGCTTCCCGGGCAGCTTCTCCAGCTGGGCGGGCGTCAGGTCCTTCTCCGTGATGACGTCCAGCTTGTAGGCGGTCCGCCCCTCCACCGCCATCGGGACCATCTGAATCTCCCCCCGCACCTTCATCTTGTCCCACAGGCGCGCCATCACCGCCCGGGCCTCGGCTTCGCTTTCGAGCAGCAGGCTAAACTGTTGCATGCCGTTCCTCCCTTACGGCCCACCCCGCCCCGGGCCCCTGACAGGCCGGGCAGAAATGGGCTGTGCGCCCGCCCACGGACCGGGAGGCCACCAGGCTCCCGCAGGCCGGGCAGGGCTTCCCCGCCCGCCCGTACACCTGCAGGTACTCCTGGTTGCGGCCGGGATGGCCGAGGGCATCGACATAGTCCGAAAAGCTGGTCCCCCCGTGAGCCAGGGAGCGCTGCAGGACGGTGACCACCGCCCGGGCCAGCCGCCCCACCTCATCCGGCGTCAAGTCGCCGCCGGGACGATCCGGGGCCAGGCGGGCTTCAAACAGGGCCTCATCGCTGTAGATGTTGCCCAGTCCCGCCACCACCCGCTGGTCCAGCAGCAGGGCCTTGAGGGGCGCGCGGCGGCCGGCGAGGCGGCGGGCCAGCACCCCGGCGTCCCAGCCGTCTCCCAGCGGCTCCGGACCCAGGCCCAGCACCGCCCCGATTTCCGGGGCCTGCGCCGGTAGCCAGCCAATGCGGCCGAACCGGCGCGGATCGGTCAGATGCAGCTCCCCCGCGCCCGCCACCTCCAGCACCAGATGCGTGTGGGGGAGCGGGGCGGTCCCCGGGCCGGTGAGGACCAGCCGCCCGCTCATGCCCAGGTGCAGGACCAGCCGTCCCCCCACTTCCAGCGGCAGGGTCAGAAACTTGCCCCGCCGCTCCACCGCCCGGATGCAGGCGCCGGTCAGAACCCGGCGCAGCGCGGGGACGCTGGTCCCCCAGCCGCCGACCGGTTTCAGCATGCGCGGGTCGAGATGCAGGACGGCCCGGATGCGGCGGCCGCGCAGGGCGGGGTCCAGGTAGGCCCGGATGGTCTCCACTTCCGGCAGCTCGGGCATGACTGCTCCTCCCCTTAGGTCCCCGGCGGCGCCGGTTCCCCGATCGGATGCATGGCCTCCCAGTTGTCGCCGGCCTTCAGGTCCACCTGCAGGGGAACCGCCAGCGGCAGGGCGGAGGTCATATGGACGGCCGCCAGCTCTGCGACGGCCGGCACCTCCTCCAGGGGGGTATCCCAGATGAGCTCGTCATGAACCTGCAGCACCAGCTCCGCCTTGAGACCCCGCTCGCGGAAGGCCTCCGCCAGCCGCACCATAGCCACCTTGATGAGGTCGGCGGCGCTGCCCTGAATCACCGAATTCATGGCCATCCGTTCCGCGTACTGCCGCCGCATGCGGTTCTGGCTGTGGATGTCCCGCAGGGGCCGGCGCCGCCCCAGGATGGTGGTGCTGTATCCCCGCGTGCGCGCCTGTTCCTTCAATTCCTCCAGGTAGGCCTTGAGCCGCGGGTAACGGGCGAAGTAGCGCTCGATGTAATCGCGCGCCTCCTCCCGGCTGACGCCGGTGTCCCGGGCCAGGCCGAAGTCGGAGATGCCGTAGACGATACCGAAGTTGACCGCCTTGGCCCGGCTGCGCCAGGTCTCGTCCACGGCCGCCGGGTCCAGGCCGAAGATCTCGGCCGCGGTGCGGCGGTGGAAATCCTCCCCGCTGCGGAAGGCTTCTATCAGGCCCGGATCCCCGGACAGGTGGGCCAGCATCCGGAGCTCGATCTGGGAATAGTCGGCCGACAGCAGCACCCGGCCGGGGGAAGGCAGAAACACGCTGCGCAGCTGCCGGCCAAGGGGCAGGCGCACGGGGATGTTCTGGAGGTTGGGATCGCTGGAGGAAAGGCGGCCGGTAGCGGTCCCCGTCTGGTGGAAGGTGGTGTGCACCCGTCCCTCGGCGTCGATGAGCGGCAGGAGTCCGTCCACATACGTCCCGCGCAGCTTGACCAGCTGCCGGAAGGTCAGGATTTCCGCCACCACCGGGTGGGCCGGCGCCAGCTGCTCCAGGGTCTCGGCGTCCGTGGAAAAACCGGTTTTGGTGCGCTTCCCGCTGGGCAGGCCCAGCTTGCTGAACAGCACGTCAGCCAGCTGTTGAGGGGAGTTGATGTTGAACTCCGTCCCCGCCAGCTCATAAATGCGGGCCTGGGTGCGGGCAATGTCGGCCGCCAGCGCCTCCCCGATGGCGACCAGCCGGTCGCGGTCGATCCGGATCCCCACCGCCTCCATGCGGGCCAGGATCGGGATCAGCGGCAGTTCCACCTCCCGGTACAGGCGCCCCATGCCGGCGGCCGCCAGCTCCGCATCCAGCCGTTCCCACAGCCGATACAAGCCGGCGACCCGCCGGCCGGGGTCACGGCCCTCGGCCCCGGTGAGCCCGGCATCGGCCAGCAGGTCGTCCAGCTCATAGCGGCTGCGCTCGGGATTAGCCAGGTAGGCCATGATCTTAACGTCGTCGCTGAGCGCGGGCTCCGGTCTGCGGCCTTCCCAGGCCTGCCGCCAGAACGCCTTCACCCCCCAGCCCGCCCGGCGCTGTCCCCCGGCCTCCGGCAGGGCCGGGCGGGGCCAGCGGCCGCTCCCGCGGCCGGGAGCAAATCCCCACCATCCCGCGTCCCCGTCGGGCAATAAGGCCACCGCCGCCGCTTCCGTGGGCCAGGCCGTCCACTCCGGCACCGCGGCCGGCGGTTCCGGAACGGGGTCCGGCAGTGCCGTCGCAGCCGGGGCCTCCGGCTGCTCACGGTCCTTCAGCCGTTCCGCCACCGTCCGCATCTCCATGGACTCGAGGAAGGCCAGCGCCTCCGGCGTGGCCCGCAGTTGGAAGGGAGCCGCGGCCGGCGGCCAGGGAACCGGCACATCCTGGCGGATGGTGGCCAGGTCGCGGGACTGCCGCGCCACCGCCTCCTGCCCCTCCAGGCGCCGGCGAACCCGCGGCTCTACCCCGTCCAGGCCGGCAAAGAGCGCCTCCAAGTCGGGGAAGCGTTGCAACAGCGCCACCGCGGTTTTCTGCCCCACTCCCGGGACGCCGGGCAGGTTGTCGGAGGGGTCGCCCATGAGGCCCTTGAGGTCAGGCACCTGGCCGGGGTCCACGCCCAGCTTGCGGCGCACCGCTGCGGCGTCCATCCGTTCCACCGCCTTCAGCCCGGCAGCGGTAAGCCAGACCTCCACCCCGGGTTGAACCAGCTGCAGCAGGTCGCGATCGCCGGTCACGATGCGCACCTCCCAGCCCGCTTCGCGCGCGCGCCGGGCCAGGCTGCCCAGCAGGTCATCCGCCTCGAAGCCGGGTTCGGCCAGCCGCGGGATGCCCAGCGCATCCAGCAGCTGATGAGCCAGCTCCACCTGCTGGCGGAATTCGGGGGGAGCCTCCTGACGCGTAGCCTTGTAGGCCGGGTACACCGCATGGCGGAAGGTCGGCCGTCCCGAGTCCCAGCAGACCACCACCGCCTGAGGCTGAGCCTCCCGGATGACCCGCAGGAGCATATTGGCGAACCCGAGCAGGGCGCCGGTGGGCAGGCCGTCGGAGCGGGTAAGCGGCGGCATGGCGTGGTAGGCACGGAACAGCAGGCTATGGCCGTCGACCGCCAGCAGCACCGGCCGCGTCGTGGCAGCCGGAGCGGCCGCGAGGCCGGCCTCATTGCGGGACCCCACGAAGGTTTTCCGTCCCCTCTCGGGCGCCGGGATGCCGGCGCAGGCTTCGGGGTTAGTATAGCATGGGCGTAAGCGCTTCCGGGGCGGGCAAGGGGGTGGAGGTATGCCGGAACGGGTAGTGGTAGGCCTGGACCTCGGCAGCAGCCGGCTCAAGTACCTGGTGGTCGACGCTGCCGGCCGCCGGCGGGAGAGGGGGGCGGCGCCCGCCGGCACCACCATCCGCGGCCTGCACGCGGATCAGGACCCTGCGGCCGTGGCCCGCGTCCTCCGCGCCTGGCTGGCTGACATCAGCCGGCGCTGGTCCGTGCAGGCGATCGGGCTGAGCGCCGCCATGCACTCGTTCTTGGTGGTGGACGGTGACGGGCGTGCCCGTACCCGGGCCTGGACCTGGATGGACCGGCGGGCGCGGGCCTGGGCCGCGGCCTTGCGCCAGCAGCCGGATGCCGAAGCCCTTCGCCAGGCTACCGGTGTCCCCGTCCACGCCATGTCCCCCCTGGTCAAATGGGGCTGGTGGCAGGCCCGCCATCCCCATGCCGATCCCGCCTGGCATCCGGTCGGCTTGAAGGAATACGTGCTGCATGCCCTAGGAGCCCCCTGGGTCACCGACTACAGCACCGCCGGGGCCAGCGGCTTCCTGGGACTGGACGGGCAATGGCAGCCCGAGGCCCTCCGACTCGTGCGGCTGCAGCCGGCGCAGCTGCCCGGGCTCGGGGACCCGGCGGCCCCGGCCGGTGGCCCGGGACCGCTGCTGCGGGGCGGAACGGACGCATTCTTCGCCCACCTGGCCTTAGCTGCCGGCCCCGGGAGCCGCTGTGCGGTGCTGGGCTTCGGCACCAGCGGCGCGGTGCGGGTGGCGGTGGAGCGGCCGCCCCGGCCGCTGCCGCCGGGCCTCTTCTGTTATTCCTCGGGACCGGGACGGGGCTACCTGCTGGGAGCGGCCTTTTCCAACGCCGGCAACCTCCTGGCCTGGCTGGCCGGCTGGTTCGGGCTGCCGCTGGAAGTGGCCGTAGGCGAGGGGCTGGCGGCCGTCGCCCGCGGCCGCCGCCTGCCGCTGGTCCTCCCCACCCTGTACGGGGAACGGTCCCCCTGGTGGCAGGAGGAACTCCGGGCCGGCATCCTCGGCCTCGACCCGCGCCACGGACGGGCAGAATGCCTGGGCGGGGCCCTGCTGGCCCTGGCAGCCCTCTTCCGGCAGGGGCTGACCGCGGTGGAAACCGCCGTAGGTCCGATCGACCAGGTGCTGGCGGGATCAGCCCTGTTGCACCTGCCGGGCCTGGCCGGGTTCCTGGCCGGGGCCCTAGGGCGGCCGCTGACCCTGGCGGCGGACACCGACGCCTCGGTGACGGGGGCGGCCCTCCTGGCTGCGGGCGCGGTAGGCTGGACCCTGCGGCCGGCAGCGGCCACAACCCGGGAGATTCCGCCCGCGGACGCCAGCCTGGCCCCGCGCGTCGCCCGCCTCGCCCTCCGCCTGGAAGCGGCCGTCCCGGCCTGTGCAGGGCGGGACGGCGGGTAAGGACCGGTCTGAATCCCCGGTTCAGCCGACGGGTCCGGGGCCGGCCGGCCGGTCCAGGAATGGGGTCCAGGCAGGAGGACCGGACGGCCCTATCGATAATGACTTTCATTCGCTATTATGAGCGCACTACCCCACGGGCACCGCCCGCAAGGAGGCGAACGGCTTGCTGCCGACGTTGGTCATTTTCTTCCGGGAATCCCTGGAGGCCAGTCTGCTGGTCGGTATCATTCTGGCCTACCTCCAGCGCATCGGCCGTCCGGACCGCGCCCGGCCGGTCTGGGCCGGGGTGGGGGCCGCCCTGGTCATCGATCTGGTCGTGGCCCTGCTCACGTATCATCTCATCCGGCAGTATGACGGATCGCGCATGCAGACCATCCTGGAAGGAGCCACCTATCTGCTGGCCGCCGCCGTGCTCACCGGCATGAGCTTCTGGATGCAGGGCCGGAACCGCGACTGGAAACGCGCCCTGGAACAGCAGGTCGCCGCCGCTCTGGACCGGGGGCCGGTGCTGGCCCTGGCTCTGCTGGCCGCCCTCACCGTTGGCCGGGAAGGACTGGAAACGGTGTTCTTCACCCTGGCCATCGCCTTCACCGCCCCGCCGCCGGCCCTGGCCGCCGGCGCGGCAACGGGGCTGATGCTGGGTCTGGGGGTCACGGCCGCTGTCTACCGCCTGGGACGGCGGGTCCCGTTGCGCCTGTTCTTCCAGGGGCTGGGCCTCCTGCTCCTGGTGTTCGCCGCCGGCCTGCTGGCGGATGGGATTGAGGATTTCCAGAGCCTGGGCTGGCTGCCGTTCCTCCGCACCGCCATCTGGCACAGCGGGGCTTGGCTCAACGAGAACAGCACCCTCGGCGACCTCCTGCACAGCTTTTTCGGGTACGCCCAGGCCCCCTCCCTCCTGCAGGCGGGCGCCTATGTCATCTTCCTGACCTGGACGGTGACCCGCTACCTGCGGGGCGCCGGCAGCAGCCGGCCCCTCCGGCGCAGCCCCCCGGCCTAACCCCGCCGCCGCTTTACGCCGCCGGCGGCCATGTGTTAGACTGAGGGCGTGCCGAAGTGGCGGAATTGGCAGACGCGCGTGACTCAAAATCACGTGTGGTGATCCCACATGCCGGTTCGAGTCCGGCCTTCGGCACCATTTTTGTGTTTTGCGGACCTAGCGCCCCGCCAGCCATCCGCTGAGGGTGGCCGCCGCCAGCACCAGCGCCGCCAGAGGTACCGCCCGCGCCACCCGCAGGGGAGGCCGGGATCCCCGCCGCCAGGCGGCCTGCCAGGCGCTCCAGGCCAGAAAATCCAGCCCCAGGGCCGCTCCGGCCGCGCCCAAACGTCCGGATCCCGCCGGCGGCACCCAGGTCAGCGCCGCCGCCAGCCCGGCTAGGATGAAACCGCCCAGGGCCAGTACCTCCAGTCCCCAGACCGCCCAACGGCCGGCCTCGCGCCCGCCCATGACCCCCTCCCCCTCCCCGAAATGCCGGCACGGAGGCCGGGCGGCCTCCGTGCCGGACGCACGTGGAAGCGGACGGTTCAGATGTCGTAGTAGAGCTGGAACTCCACGGGGTGGGGATGCAGGTTAACGGCGTCGATCTCGTTGGTCCGCTTGTAGTCCACCCACGTGGCCAGGAAGTCCTCGTCGAACACCCCGCCCTCCAGCAGGAAGTCGTGATCCCGCTCCAGGTTGGACAGGCTTTCGGCCAGGGAACCGGGCACGCTTTGGATGCGCGCCTTCTCCTCTGCGGAGAGGTGATAGATGTTCTTATCCACCGGTCCGAATCCCGCCTCGCGGGGGTCGATGCGCCGGCGGATTCCGTCCAGCCCCGCCATCAGCATGGCCGCGAAAGCCAGATAGGGATTGCTGCTGGAATCAGGGGTCCGGAACTCGATGCGGCTGGCCTTGGGGTTGGAGGTGATGGGGATGCGGACGGCCGCCGAACGGTTGCCCTTGGAGAACACGATGTTGACGGGCGCCTCAAAGCCCGGCACCAGGCGGCGGTAGGAGTTGGTGGAGGGGTTGGTGAACGCCAGCAGGGCAGGGGCGTGGCTCAGGATGCCGCCGATGTAGTAGAGACCGAGCTCGGAGAGGTTGGCGTAGGCGCCGCCCTGATAGAAGAGCGGGGTCTCGCCCTTCCACAGGGACTGGTGTACATGCATGCCGCTGCCGTTGTCCCCGAACAGGGGCTTGGGCATGAAGGTCACCGTCTTGCCATGCCGGGCAGCCACGTTCTTGGTTACATACTTGTAGGTCATGACCGTATCGGCCATGCGGGTAAGGGTGTTAAACCGCAGGTCGATCTCGGCCTGCCCGCCCGAGGCCACCTCATGGTGGTGCATCTCCACCCGGATGCCCATGCTTTGCAGGGTCTTAACCATCTCGGTGCGCAGGTTGCTCAGCGAGTCGGAGGGCGCCACCGGGAAGTACCCCAGCTTGGGCCGGATGACATACCCGTGGTTGTTGTTTTCGGAGTCCGACCGCCAGTGACCCTCCTCGGAGTCCACCGCGTACAGGGCGCGGTGGCCCTCCACCGCAAAGCGCACCGAATCAAAGATGAAGAACTCCAGTTCCGGCCCCCAGAAGGATACGTCGGCGATCCCGCTCTCGGCCAGGTACTTTTCCGCCTTCTTGGCGATCTGGCGCGGGTCCCGGGAATAGGGCACGTGCTCGGGGTCGGTGACGTCACACACCAGGCTCAAGGTGGGGACCTCGGCGAAGGGATCGAGGGCGGCGGTGGCCGGGTCCGGGATCATGAGCATGTCGCTCTCCTCAATGCCGCGGAACCCCCGTAACGAAGACCCGTCAAAGGGCACGCCCTGCTCAAAGGTCTCCTCCGAGATCTCGGAGACAGGCACCGTTACGTGCTGCCAGGTGCCGGGCACGTCGATGACATGCAGGTCTACCATTTCTACTTGGCGTTCACGAATCATTTTCAGCACATCGGCAGGCGTCATCGCTGGTCTACTCCCCCTTTTTGCGCACGGGGATGTGAGGTCCCCCTACCACCCCGTCAATACGTTTTCGATTATATCGATGCGATTGTAAGAGCGTCAATCGAAAACCCGCCCGCTAACACTACTCTAACAGTCTCCCCACCGCCAGAGCACCCGCCAGTCCGGACTCCGGGCCCAGACCGGCCAGGCGGAAGCTGACCGCCGCGTACAGGGACGGCAGGCTGAACCGCTGCGCCGCCGCCCGCACCGGCTCCAGCAGGCGTTCCGAGCCTAGCATGACCCCGCCGCCCAGGACGATGCGGTCGGGGTTGAAGGCGTTGATGGCCAGGGCTAGGCCCCATCCGAGATGATAGGTGGCCTCCTCCACGATGCCCGTGCAAACGGGGTCGCCCGCCTTCCAGCCGGCCAGTACCTCCCGCGCGGTGGGCCGCTCCACCGCCTGCAGGTAAGGACTCCCAGCGCGCCGGTCCGCGGCCATGCGGGCTAGGGCGGTGCCGGAAGCCAGGGTCTCCAGGCACCCCCTCCGGCCGCAATGACAAAGCGGGCCCTTCGGGTCGAGCACCCAGTGCCCGATCTCCCCGGCGTTGCCCTCGGCGCCTTCATAAAGCCGGCCATCCAGGACCATGCCGGCCCCGATGCCGGTGGAGACGGTCACAAACACCAGGCTGCGGCTGCCCTGGCCTGCCCCCTGCCGCCACTCCGCCCAGGCGGCGGCGTTAGCATCGTTCTCCACCCGCACCGGGCACCCCAGCCGGGCCTGAAACCCGGCCTCGAGGTCGAGCCCGTCCCAGCCGGGCAGGTTGGCTGGCCGGTACAGGCGGCGCCCGCCCCGGAAGGGGCCCGGGCTGCCCACGCCCGCCCCCCGCACCGCCTGCCAGGGCAGACCGGCCGCGGCCACCAGCTCCCGGGCCGCCGCGGCAATGCGGTCCAAAGCCTCCTCCCCGGGAGGAAGGGCAGCGGTTTCCAGCCGGGCCGTGCGCCAGGGTTCCCCGCCCTCCCACGGCGCCACGCCGACCGCCACCTTGGTCCCGCCGATGTCGATACCCACCACCGCTGCCTGCATGGTGCCTCCCGCCCCTGCCCGGTCTCGTCCCCGCTATTCTAAGCGTGCCGGGGCCGGCAGACCAGCAGCAAGGGAAAAGTCGCGGCCGCTTGGCATCTCTTTCCGGGCTTGCGATACACTAGGGCTGCCCGGCGACGTCCGGTTTTTGTGTCCGCAAGGACACGGACCGGGCATAACCGGCTATCAGCCCCGGCAGGCTGAGCGGTAGGAGTCGGACTGGAACGCCCGGCCGGGGCCGGACCACAGGGCGGGGACCCCCGCCGGCCGATCCGGAGCCGGGTCCCCGGTCAAGGGGGAGGGGATGACGATGCCGAGCACCAACACCGTGCTGGCCCTGGCGGACCTGGGCCAGAGCGTGTGGCTGGACACGTTGAGCCGCGGGTTGCTGGAAGGCGGCGAACTGGCCCGCCTGATCGCCCTCGGGGTCACCGGCGTGACCTCCAATCCCACCATTTTTGAAAAGGCTATCGCCCAGGGTCACGATTACGACGCCGATATCGCAGCCCTGGTGGAGGAAGGCAAAGGCGTCCAGGAAATCTACGATGCCCTGACCCTGGAGGACGTACGCCGGGCCGCCGACCTGTTACGGCCGGTCTATGACCGCAGCGACGGCCGGGACGGGTACGCCAGCCTGGAGGTTTCTCCGCTTTTAGCCTATGACACCGCCGGCACCATTCAGGAGGCGCGGCGCCTCTTCTACAGCCTGGGCCGGCCCAACGTCATGATCAAGGTACCGGCCACCGCGGCAGGCATCCCCGCCATCCGGGACCTCATCGCTGACGGCATCAACGTCAACGTCACCCTCATCTTTTCCCGCCACACGTACCGTGCAGTGATGGAGGCCTACCTGGAGGGCCTCGAACGGCGGCGCAGCCAGGGACAGGCCATCGACCGGGTGGCTTCGGTAGCCAGTTTCTTCGTGAGCCGGGTGGACACCCTGGTCGACCGCCTGCTGGCTGAACGGGGCGCCAGCCAGGACCTGGCCGGACGAGCGGCCGTCGCCAACGCCAAGCTGGCCTACCGGGACTTCCGGGCGGTCTTTGCCTCGCCCCGGTTTCAGGCTCTGGCAGCGGCGGGGGCCATGATTCAGCGGCCTCTGTGGGCCTCCACCGGCACCAAAAACCCCGCCTACTCGGACCTGCTCTATGTGGACAACCTGATCGGCCCCGACACCATCAACACCCTGCCCCTGCCCACCCTGGAGGCCTTGCTGGACCACGGCCATCCCGCCCGGACCCTCGATGCGGACCTGGACGAGGCCGCCCGCACACTGGACCGGCTGGAGGCCGCCGGCATCGACCTGGAGGCCGTCGCTGCCCAGCTGCTGGACGAAGGGGTGGACCAGTTCGCGGCCTCCTATCACGCCCTCATCCGGGCCCTGGGCCTGCAGCGGTCCCGCGTGGCCCACCGGCTGCAAGCCGACCGGTACAACCTGGGCAGCTACGAGCCGGCCTTCCGCGAAACCCTGCGACGGTTCGCGGAGGAGGAGGTGGTGAGCCGCCTGTACCGGAAGGATCCCGCGCTCTGGTCGGCGGATCCGGCCGTGCAGGCCCAGGTCGCGGGAGCCCTGGGCTGGTTGGACGTGCCGGCCTGGTCCCGCCAACACCTTCCCGCTATCCGCGCCCTGGCCCGGGACCTGCAGCGGGAGGGCTACACCGACGTCGTGCTCATGGGCATGGGCGGCTCCTCCCTGGTCTCCGACGTGCTGGCGCATTCCTTCCCGGATGGCGCCTTGCGCCTGACGGTGCTCGATTCCACGGACCCCGGCTGGATCCGGGCGCTGGCGGCGCGGTTGGATCCGGCCCGGACCCTCTTTATCGTGGCCAGCAAGTCGGGCACCACCACTGAAGCGCTGGCCTTCTACCGCTACTTCTGGCAGCGGGTCCGCGATGCGGGGCTGGACCCGGGACCGCATTTCGTAGCCATCACCGACCCGGGTACCCCGCTCGAGGCAGAGGCCGGCCGGCAGAACTTCCGCCGGGTGTTCCTCAACCCGGTCGACATCGGGGGCCGTTATTCCGCCCTCTCGCTGTTCGGAGTGGTGCCCGGCACCCTGATGGGCGTGGATATGGAAGGCCTGCTGGGGCGGGCGGAGGAGATGCGGGAGCGTTGCCGGCTGCCGGATCCGGCCACCAACCCTGGCGTCCTGCTGGGGGTGGCAATGGGGGTGCTCGCCCGCGCCGGGCGGGACAAGGTCACCCTCGCCTTTCCCAGCCGTATGGGTATCATGGCGGATTGGATCGAGCAGCTCCTGGCCGAATCCACCGGCAAGAACGGGACCGGGTTCGTGCCGGTGGCCCACGAGCCGCTGGCCGACCCCGCTGACTACGGGGATGATCGCCTGTTTGTGACCTACCGCTGGCTGGGCCATCCCGACCCGGACCTGGAGTCCCACCTGGCGGCGCTGGAGGCCCTGGGTCATCCCGTCATCCGCTTGACCATCGCCGACCGCTACGGGCTGGGGGCCGAGTTCTACCGCTGGGAGGTGGCAACCGCCCTGGGTGGCCGCATCCTGGGCATCAACGCCTTCGACCAGCCTAACGTGCAGGAGAGCAAGGACAACACCGCCCGCATGCTGGCGGCCCTGGCCGAAGAGGGGCAGCTGCCGGTCCCCCATCCGCACGCGTCCGATGCCCTCATGACCGCCACGGTGGGCTATCCCCCGGTGCCCAGCGGCACCCGGCTCACGGTCACCGACGCCCTGGCGCACCTTCTGCGCCTGGTACAGCCGGGCGATTACGTGGCCCTCATGGCCTACCTGGCCCCCACCGCGGAGCATTGGTCCGCCCTCGAGCAGCTGCGGGAGGTCATCCTCCGCCGCTGGCGGGTGGCCACCACCGTGGGCTTCGGGCCCCGCTTCCTGCACAGCACCGGCCAGCTGCACAAGGGCGGCAGCGACCACGGGGTCTTCCTGCAACTGGTTACCCCCCCGGCCCCGGAGGCGCCGGCGGTTCCCGGCCAGCCCTACGACTTTGCCAGCCTTATCACCGCCCAGGGGCTGGGGGACTTCGAGGCCCTCACCCACCATCACCGCCGGGTGTTGCGCCTGACCCTGACCGGGGACCCCACAGTCGGATTGGCGGAACTGGCCCGAACGGTGGCAGCGTTACCGCTCAGCTGATCCCGGCCACGAAACGGACAAAGGAGGCGGCAGTATGGAACTGGGTCTGGTCGGTCTTGGCCGTATGGGCGGCAACATGGCGGAACGCCTGCTGGAACGGGGACACCGCATCGTAGGCTATGCCCGCAGTGCTGCCAACCGCAAGCATCTCAGCGACCTGGGCGGGGAGGCGGCCGCCAGCCTCGAGGATCTGGTGGCGGCCCTGCACCCCCCGCGGGCGGTCTGGGTCATGGTCCCGGCCGGTGCAGCCACCGAGGAGGTCATCAACACCCTGGCCGGGCTGCTGACGCCGGGGGATACCATCGTGGACGGCGGCAACTCCAATTACCGCGACAGCCTGCGCCGAGCGGCGGCCCTGGCGGAACGGCAGCTGCATTTCGTGGACGCCGGGACCAGCGGCGGCATCTGGGGTCTCCAGGAAGGCTACTGCCTGATGGTGGGGGGACCGCAGGAGGCGGTGGCCCGCCTGGAGCCGGTCTTCCGAGACCTGGCCCCGGAGGGCGGCTACCTGCATGTCGGCCCCACCGGCGCGGGGCATTTCGTGAAGATGGTGCACAACGGCATCGAATACGGGCTGCTGCAGGCCTACGGCGAAGGCTTCGAGATCCTGAAGGAGAGCCGGTTCAACCTGGACCTCGGCGCCATCGCGCGCTTATGGCTGCACGGGAGCGTGGTGCGTTCCTGGCTGCTGGAACTGCTGAGCGATGTCTACGAGAGCAACCCCGACCTGCAGGGCATCGCCGGCTACGTGGAGGACTCCGGCGAAGGGCGGTGGACGGTGGCCGAGGCGCTGGAGGAGAACGTGCCCGCACCGGTGATCACCTTGTCCCTGCTCGCCCGCCTGGCCTCGCGCCAACCGGAGTCCTACAGCGCCAAGGTGATCGCCGCCCTGCGGCACGAGTTCGGCGGACACGCCATCAAAGGCGAGTGAGGTGTCCACGGTGGCGACGGCAACGGTCAACCCCCTGCGCGTAGGGCTCCACACCGAGCGGCGGCCGGAACCCTTCGTGATGGTGATCTTCGGGGCCGCGGGCGACCTCTCCCACCGCAAGCTGGCGCCCGCCCTGTACAACCTGTTTGTGGACGGTTGGCTGCCGCACAACTTTGCGGTGGTCGGCCTGGCGCGGGCCGGGCTGTCGCGCGAGGCCTTCCAACGGGAATGGAAGGAGTCTGTCGCCCGCTATTCTCGTCGCCCCCTGGACGAGGGCATCTGGAACCGGTTCGCGGAATCGATGTACTACATCGCCGGCGACTTCACCGATCCCGACGCCTACCGGCGCCTGGCCGACACCCTGCAGACGGTGGATCAGGAACGGGAAACCGACGGCAACCGCCTGTTCTATCTGGCCACCCCGCCGGCCTTCTACCCGGTGGTGGCGGCGGGGCTGGGAGCACAGGGGCTGAACCGCGGGGCTCGCGAGAACAGCTGGGTGCGCATCATCGTGGAAAAGCCCTTCGGGCGGGACCTGGCCTCCGCCCAGGAGCTCAACCGGCAGCTGCTGGAGGTGTTTCACGAATCGCAGGTGTTCCGCATCGACCACTACCTCGGCAAGGAGACGGTGCAGAACATCCTGGTCTTCCGGTTTGCCAACGGCATCTTTGAGCCGCTGTGGAACCGGCAGTACATCGACCATGTGCAGATCACGGTGGCGGAGACCCTGGGGGTGGAGGGCCGCGGCAGCTACTACGAAGGGGCCGGGGCCCTGCGCGACATCGTGCAGAACCATATGCTGCAGCTGCTCACCCTCATTGCCATGGAACCGCCGGTGACCTTCGAGGCGGATTCGGTCCGCAACGAGAAGGTCAAGGTCTTAAAGGCCATCCGCCCCTTCTCCACCCGTGACGTCATGGAGTATACCGTGCGGGCCCAATACGAGGCCGGGCTCATCGACGGGGTGCCCGTGCCGGGGTACCTGGATGAGCCCAATGTGGCCTCCGACAGCCGCACCGAAACCTTCACCGCCCTGCGCCTGCTAATCGACAACTGGCGCTGGGCCGGGGTGCCCTTCTACCTGCGCACCGGCAAGCGCCTGGCCAAGCGGGTGACGGAGATTGCCATCCAATTCAAGAAGGTGCCCCACCGGTTTTTCGGCCAGACCGAGTCCCAGGACCTCGACCCCAACCTGCTGACCCTGAAGATCCAGCCCGACGAAGGCATCGCCCTCCGCTTCGGGGCCAAGGTGCCCGGTCCCACGGTGCGGGTGCGCACCGTCAACATGAATTTCCTCTACGGCACCTCCTTCGCGGTCGACCCCCCTGAAGCCTACGAGCGGCTGCTGCTGGACGCCATGATCGGGGACTCCACCCTCTTCACCCGCCGTGACGAGGTGGAGACCGCCTGGGCGCTGGTCACCTCCATCCTCAACGGCTGGCAGCGGGCCAAGGGACCCTTGGCCACCTATGAGGCCGGGTCGTGGGGTCCGGAGGAGGCCGACCGCCTCATTGAGCGCGACGGCTTCACCTGGCGGCGGCTCTAGGCGGCAAAGGAGGTCGGCAGCATGACCAACGTCCATACCAGCAGCGTGGAATGGGACGGGCGCGACTGCGACGGGCCCGCGGTGCTGCATGCCCTACGGCAGGCGGAGCGGGCCCCGGCCGCCGAGGGCCGCATCCCCATGCAGGCCACGGTGCTGAACCTCATCCTGTATGTCCCCCGCGATGGCGGCACCGGCCCCGACTGGGCCCGGGTGGCCGCCCGCATCGCGGCCGTCCATCCGGCCCGGGTGATTGTGCTGCGGGCCGCCCCCGGCGATGAGCATGGTGCTCCCCCCCGCCTCGATGCCCATATCACCGCCACCTTCCGCGGCCTGGGTCCGGGCAGTGCGCCCCCGGTGCTGTACTCGGAGGTCATCGACCTCAAGCCCCGGGGCGACCTGGCCCTGCGCTGGATTGACCTCCTGCAGCCGCTGGTCATGGCGGACCTGCCCAGCTCCCTATGCTGGCTGACGGTCCCCCCCGGCCCGGATTTCCGGTGGGATCTGCTGGCGACAGTCGTGGACCACCTCATCACCGAGGCCGACCGGGATAACCCCGGCAGCTGGGTGCGGATGGTGAGCGCTGCCCGGCAGCACCGCATGGAGGTGGATGACCTCGGCTGGCCTGCCCTCACTCCCGTACGCCTGGCGGTTGCGGAGCTGGCCGACCATGACCCGGTGCGGGTGCTGCTGGCCTCACCGGGGGCTACCATCACCGTCAACCCCCGCCTGTTGGGATACACCCCCACCCTTTGGCTGGTCGCCTGGCTGGCCAGCCGCCTGGGCTGGCGGGCGCGGGAGTGCCTCACCCTGGACCCGGAGCCGGCCCCCCGCCTGTGGTTCACCTGTCCGGCCGGGGAGCACACCGAGGAGGAGCGGGCGGTCGAATTCAGCCGCCAGGCGGAGGCGCCCCTGCTGACCATCCGGGATGCGCGCCGGGAAAGCCTGCTGACCGTCACCCTGGAAGGGCACACGGTACGGGCAGCGGCCGAATGGCCGGGCCTGTCCGTTCCCCTCGTCCGCCGGCACGACCTGCCTGAGGATGATACCGCCGGCCGCATCGTGCGCATGCTCAACGTCTGGCATGATCCCATCTTCACCCAGGCCTGGGAGGTTTTTGCCCGCCTGTTAGGGGTGCACACCGAGGAGGAGATCGTGTGAGCGTGCACATCGAGGTCTTCCCCGACCCGGCCGCCCTGGCCGAAGGCGTGGCCCGCTGGCTGGCGGGGACCTGGAGCGGCGGGGAGCGGTACAGCCTGGCCCTTTCCGGCGGTCATACCCCGGAAACCCTCTACCGTCTGCTGGCCCGCGACCCCTGGCGGCGCCGGGTGCCCTGGGAACGGCTGGACCTGTTTCTGGGGGACGAGCGGGACCTGCCCCCGGAGGTTGAGGGCAGCAACTTCCGCATGATCCAGCAGAGCCTGCTGGCCGGGCTGGGGGACCTGCCCGGGGGCGGGCCGCACCTGCACCGCTGGCGGACGGAGGCGACCCCGGCCCAGGCCCTGGAGGATTACCGCCGCGCGCTGGCGCCCTGGGCCCGTACCGGTCCTTGGCCGGTGCTGGACACCATCCTGCTGGGGGTGGGACCGGAGGGGCATGTAGCCTCCATTTTCCCGGACTCGCCCGCGCTGGACACCGAGGAATGGGTGATGCACCTGCCGGTGCCGGCCCAGCCTCCGGTGCGCTACACCCTCACGCTACCGGTGCTCAACGCGGCCCGGCGGGTAGCCTTCCTGGTCACCGGGGCCACCAAGGCCCCGATTGTGGCGGAGGTACTGCAGGGTGACGCCCCGCCCCGGCAGGTGCCCGCCCGCGGGGTACGGGCGGGGGAGGTGATCTGGTTTCTCGATCGCGAAGCCGCCCGCCTGCTGACCCCCTGAGTCCCCCGCGCCCTGTGGTAGAATGAGGCGCGTCAGCACGCCGCCCAGGCGGCCACAGGGGGGATGCGCATGGCCGGACGGATGCCGGAAACCCCGCCGGCGGCGGCGCCGGCTACGGCCGCCCGCACCCGGCGGGGCTGGGTGGTGGGGGCGGTCATGCTGGCCATGCTCCTGGCTTCGCTGGACATGACCATCGTCGGCACCGCCATGCCCAGCATCGTGGCGGACTTGAAGGGACTTTCCATTTACAGTTGGGTCTTTTCCGCCTATCTGCTCACCTCCACCACCCCCATCCCTATCTACGCCCGCCTGGCTGACATGTACGGCCGCAAGCGGCTGTTCCTGATCGGGGTGGGGGTGTTCCTGCTGGGGTCGGGGCTGTCGGCCACCAGCCGCAACATGCCGGAACTCATTGCCTTCCGGGCTTTGCAAGGGGTAGGCGCGGCCGGCGTGCTGCCGGTGGCCCTCACCATCGTGGGCGACCTCTTCAGCCTCGAACAGCGTGCGCGTATCCAGGGGCTGTTCTCAGCTGTGTGGGGGCTGTCAGCGGTGCTGGGCCCGCTCCTGGGCGCCGTCATCGTGGAGCACACCAGCTGGCGCTGGGTGTTCGGCATCAACCTGCCGGTAGGCCTGCTGGTGCTGGCGATCGTCAGCAGGAGCTTCCACGAACGGCTGGCTCCGCGGCCCCACCGCATCGACTGGACGGGCACCGTCTGGCTGACCTTTGCCGTCAGCCTGCTCCTGCTGGGGCTGGTGGAGTCCGGTCCTGGCGCCGTTACCGCCATAGTCGCCGCCCTGGTGCTGCTGGCCGGCTTCGGCTGGTGGGAACGCCGGGCCGCCGAGCCGGTCCTGCCCCTCTACCTGCTGGGGGAACGCTTTCTGGGCCTGACCAACGCCCTCAACCTGGCGGCGGGGATGGTCATGTTTGCCCTCATTTCCTACCTGCCCCTGTACGTGCAGGGGGCCCGCGGGCTGCCGCCCATGGCAGCGGGGCAGGCCATCACCCCTATGATGGTGGGCTGGCCGCTGGCGGCCACGGTGGCGGCCCCCTTGCTGCTGCGCGTTGGCTACCGCCCGGTGACGGTCCTGGGCGGGGTGCTGATCGCGGGCGGCTACGCCCTGGCCGTCAGCCGTCTCGCAGGGTCCGGCCTCTATGCGGGCATGTTCCTGCTCGGCACAGGCCTGGGCTTCACCATGACCACCCTGCTGGTAGTGGCACAAAGCGCGGTTCCCTGGGACCGGCGGGGCACGGTCACAGGCGCGATGTCCTTCTTCCGCACCATCGGCGGGGCGGTGGGAGTGGCCGTCGCCGGCGCGCTCCTCAACCGGGGTCTGGCCCGGGGCGCCGCCGGCCTGCCGCTGCCGCCCCATACCCGGGTCAGCACCCTAGTGGGGGCGCTGACCGCCCCGACCGGCGCGCCGGCCCTGCCGGCCGCGGTGGACGATGCCCTACGCCAGCTGCTGGCCCGCACCCTGGCCGGCATCTTCCATGCCGGGCTGGGGCTGGCGGCCCTGGCCCTGATCCTGACCCTGCTCCTGCCTGCCGCACCCGCTGGCCCCGACGCTTAGCGGGGGAACACCACCGTGCGGTTGTCATGCACCAACACCCGGTCTTCTACATGCCAGGCCACCGCCCGGGCCAGCACCATGCGCTCGATGTGCCGGCCAATGCGGCGGAAGTCGGCCAGGCGGTGCCGATGGTCGACCCGCTGCACGTCCTGCTCAATGATGGGTCCGGCATCGAGGTCGGCGGTCACATAATGGGCGGTGGCCCCAATCAGCTTCACCCCCCGCTCGTAGGCCTGCTGATAAGGACGCGGGCCCACAAAGGCGGGCAGGAAGGAATGGTGGATATTGATGATGCGGGCCGGGAAGCGGGCCACAAAGTCCGGGGACAGGATTTGCATGTAGCGGGCAAGCACGATGGTGTCCACCCGGCCCTCGAGAAGCTCGAGCGCCTGGGCCTCGGCGCGGGCCTTGCCGCCCGGGGGCACGGGGATGTGGTAGAAGGGGATTCCGAAGGCCCGCACCGCCTCCTCAGCGTCGGGGTGGTTGCTGATGACCAGCGCTACATCGGCCGCAATCTCCCCGCGCCGGGTCTGCCATAGGAGCTCGTTCAGGCAGTGATCCTCCCGGGACACGAACACGGCCAACCGCTGGCGGCGGGCCGCGGCGTGGAGGCTCCAGCGCATGCCATAAGCAGGGGCCAGGGCCCCTAACGCCGCCGCCAGCTCCTCCTCCTCCACCCCGGCCGGCACTTCAAATTCCGCCCGCATAAAGAAATAGCCGCCCTCCGGTCCTTCCGAATACTGGTCGAACGAGGTGATGTTGGCCCCCCGCCCGTAGAGGAGGTCGGAGACGGCAGCGATGATGCCCGGCCGGTCCGGGCAGGCAATGAGCAACCGGTAACGGTGGTCCTGGGACTCCACGCGCGATCCCTCCCGCCGCGCTACTTCGGCGCCGCAGCCGGGGATTCCTGCCCCGGCCCCCGCCCTAGCCCAGCCACTGCCCCAGCAGGTGGCCGCCCGCGGCCCCACCCAGCACTGCGGCCGCGATCGCCAGGACAAACTGCACCCCGCTGCGCCAAGGGCCAGAACCCGCCACCACCGCCTTGACCGCCCCCAGGCCGAAAGCGGTCAGCACCGCCAGAGCGATGGCCCAAGGCAGGGCGGCTCCGGTCGACGGCGCCAGCAGGAAGGGCAGCAGCGGCGGCAGGGCCCCGCCCAGCACGGCCGCAGCCATTACCAGGGCAGCATGCCAGGGGGAATCCAGGCTGTCCAGAACGATGCCGATCTCGTGCCGCATCATGAAGTCCACCCAGCGTTCGGGGTCGGCGGTGGTGTGCGCGGTCAGCCAATCCACCTGCTCCGGGGTGAAGCCCTGGGCACGGTAGATTCCCGCCACCTCCTGCCGTTCCTCGTGGGGTACCGTGTGGACCTCGTACACCTCGCGCGCCTTCTGGGCCCGGAAGAACTCGTTCTGCGCCGATACGGAGAGGTAGGTCCCCAGGGCCATCGACAGGGTGGCCGCCACCACCGCCGCCCAGCCCGCAATCAGCACCTGGTGCAGGGCCATGCGGGAGGCCGTCACCCCCACCAGGATGCCGGTGATAGACACCAGCCCGTCGTTGACCCCCAGCACCACCTCACGCACAGAGCGGGCCACCGCCGGCGGGATGCGGGCGGGCACGCCGCCCGCCCGGCTGTTCACGGTCATCGCCCCACCTCCCCGCCCCGCATTATAGGGGCGGACAACCGGCGCCCGCACCTTAATGGGGGCGGGAATCGTTCTTAGCCGGCGGTCCCGGCCCCGGCTGTGCCCGCCGTCCGGGCCTGCCGCGCCCAATAACGGGTTTGACTAATGAGGGTCCCGAGGCCGATGCCCAGCACCGTCACCATCACCAGCACTAGGGCGATGCCAAGGTGATCCAGGTTATGAATGTGCAGCCCAGTCGCCAGGCTGAAGCCGGCCAGGCCCGGGAACAGGAGCCCGAACACACCGCCGGCCACGAACACCAGACCGCCCCAGCCCAGGGTACGGCCGGCGGTGATGAGGGCCACCCGGCGCACCGCCGCGGGGTCAAGGCCCAACCGGCGGCTGACCCAGCCGAAGAGGGCGCCGGCACTGGCCTGGATGGTCATGGTACCCAACCCGAACAGGGCGCCCGGCAGCCAGCCTAGGGCGGCATCCGGCATAGCCGGTGCCAGCACGGTGTAGATCAGGATGGCAAAGGCCCCGAAGCCCCACCCGGCGATAAAGCCGTGCACCGCCGGCATCCAGGGGCGGGGGTCCTGCAGGTCTGGTGCCGTCTCCGGCCCGGCGCGGTGGGAGCCGAAGAGGTGCCAATGCCGGCCCCGCATGATCTGGAACCCGGCCACCGCCATGGCCGCCCCGACCAGCAGGTAGACCACGTAGTCGATGGTGGGGCCCATGGTGAACCAGCGGTCCAGCGCCAGATAGGCCAGCTCGCTGGCCAGGGCCCGCTGCAGGGTGAAAGCCAGGGAAAAGATGAGCCCGGCCAGGAGCCCCTTCCGGGTGGAGTAGCTGCCGATGGCGTAACTAAAAGTAATGGGCCAGGTGTGTTCGTCGGGGGTGATCCCATGCACCATCCCCAGCAGGAAGGCCGTGGCCAGCGCCGCCCCCACCGCCAGTCCGGCGTGGGGATCCCACAGGTTCAGCATCCGGAACCGCCCCTTTCGCAATAAATTTGCAATAGCATCTTATTATCTTATGCATAGTTTCGTCAAGGGCCAGGCCGGCGGTCCCGCTCCTCCTTGTGGTAAAATGGCCCTCACACGCCGGCAGGCCCGCCTCTGCACCAAAGGAGGGCATGCCCATGCCGACCCGCGGCGCCCTCCAGCTCCCGGCTCCGCCTGCCGCCGACCTGCTGGTCCGCCTGGGCCCGCTGCCTGCCGCCCCGGAAGGCTCGAACCGCTGAGCTGCAGCCTGCCCCGACGGCGGCTGCGCCCACCTGCCCCCTGCCCAACGCCGGCCTATCCAGCAGGTCCAGCTGGCCCACCTCCGCCGCCTGCTTACCGGCGCATTCCTCCGGCCCTCCGCCGCCCGCCGGCTGAGAGCCCTCCTCTTCGGTCCCGGGCTTTCCCTTACCTGTGTGGCGCGCATCTACCGACGCCTGTGGCACCGGCTAGCCGCCCGCATCCGGGCCCTGCCGCCCGACCCTGGACTGCAGCTGGAACTGCTCCGCCGCATCGGGGAGCGGCTGGCCCGCGGCTACCGGGCGGCGGCAGCGGCCGCGCGCGAGCGCCTGCGCGCCCCAGGTACCGGCCGTCCTAGCTGCGCCGGGCGCGTCCGGCCTACTGGAACTGCTGGCCGCCAGCCTGGGCGCGGCGGCCGGCCGGCTACAGCTGGGACGGGTCATGGACGGACGCCTGGCGGAAACCGGGGAGCGGGGGGCACTGCCAGCCTGGGTGACCGCTGCCGACCCCCGGCGCCGCCTTCACCGGGCAGCCCCTGACCACCCGCGCCGATGCACCCGGCGGCTGGCGCTCCGTGGTCCCCTGGGCCAGGCTGGCGTCCTGATCGCGTTGAGCCGGCGGGAGGGCGCCTACGCCCCCACCACCCGTCAGCGCCTAGTCCGGGAGGCCGCGGACGTGGCCGGCCTGGCCCAGGCCCGCCTGGCGGGCGAGGGCGCCTCCCGCGAGGCCCGCCAGCTGGTGGAACGCCGCGAACGGCTGGATGCCACCCCGATAGCCACCGGCGACGTCCTGCTGCAGGTCCGCAGCGAAGCCGCCCTCCTGCACGAAACCTGCCAGCGGCTCTCGGGCCGGGCGCTGTTCACCGCCGTCTGGCCGGGCTGTCCGATCCCGCCGCCGACCGGTTCCGCTTCCTGGCCGCCGCCGGGCCGGGTGCCCAACCCTTGCAGCAGCTGCCCCTGGCCCTCTCCGGCGGCCCGGCCGGGTCCAGCCTCGCCGCCCGTGCCTGGCGGTCAGGTCGCCTTCAGTTGGACAATGACCTCTGGCAGGCCCGGGAGATGGGGGCCTGGCAGGTGTTCCTCCACCGGTGGGAGTGGCGGGCGGGCGCGGCCGTGCCGGTGCGGCGCGGCGGCAGGCCCTGGGGAGTTGTCAGCCTGATTGCCAACCGGCCCGGTATCTTCGACGCCGACCTGCTGGCTCTGGTGGCCCGCGTCGGCCATACTTCCTGCCCTCGACGGGCTGGACCTGCGCACCCGCCTGGAGCAGGAGCAGGCCCGGCAGGCCTGGCTGGCACGCCACGATCCCCTGACCGGCCTGCCCAACCGCACCGCGCTCAACGAGCACCTGGAATAGGCGCTGGATCGGGCCCGGCGGCATGGCCCCCGGGTAGCGGTCGCCCTGCTCGACCTGGACGACTTCAAGCAGGTCAAGGACGTCTACGGCCATACCGAAGGCGACCGCCTGCTGCAGGCGGTCGCCGCCAGGCTGCGGGCCGGCATGCGGCGGACGGACTTTGTCGCCCGCCGGGGCGGGGATGAATTTGTCTGCGTGTGGGAGGACCTGGCCGGGACGGCGGACCTGACTGCGGTCCTGGACGGGCTCAACCGGGCGCTGGCCATCCCCGTGCCGCTGAGCCACGGCGGGAGCGTCCCGGTGGCCTTCAGCCTGGGGGTGACCCTGGCCCCCCGCGATCCAGGGCCGCCCGATAGCCTCCTCCGCCACGCGGACCAGGCACTGTACTACCTGAAGGAATACAAACAGGACCGCCGGCGCCGCTGGATGCTCTATCCCCCGCCCAACGGCCCGCCTGCGGCCCCCTGAGATACGTCCCCCGAGCCGGGGGATATCCGGCCCCGCTCCCGGCCTGGGACAGGTGGGATCAAGGCTGCCGCGGACCGCCCCCCGCAGCCGCCGGCTGGGGGGATTCGCAACCGTTTGGGGTTTTGTAGGTTGTTGCTTACCAATATGGTAATCTGTGCCCATGAAACTTTCAGATTGGGCTCGCGCCAACGGCGTCTCCTATAAGACCGCCTGGCTGGGGTGGAAGCAGGGCAAGCTCCCCGTGCCCGCCCACCAGACGCCGACGGGCACGATCCTGGTCGAGGCGCCCGAGCGGGAGGAAGCCGGGGCAGTGCTGTATGCCCGGGTGTCCTCGGGTGACCAGCGGGCCGACCTGGATCGGCAGGTGGCGCGGCTGGCGGCCTTCGCGGCGGAGCGGGGGCTCCGGGTCGCGAAGGTGATCGCCGAGGTGGGCAGTGGGCTGAACGGCCATCGGAAGGCGCTGATGGCGGTGCTGCGTTCTCCCGCATACGGGGTCATCATCGGGGACCATCAGGAGCGGCTTGCGCGGTTTGGCTCAGAGTACATCGAGGCGGCGCTGGCTACGTCGGGCCGGCGACTGCTGGTCATGGAACCGGACGAGGTGCGGGACGATCTCGTGCAGGACAGGATCGACGTGCTGACCAGCTTCTGCGCCCGGCTCTACGGCCGCCGCTCGGCCCGGCGCCGGTCGCAACGAGCGCTGGCGTGCGCGACGGAGGAGGACCCCGCGTGAAGACGCTCCAGGCCTTCCGGTTTGCCCTGGATCCCTCCCCCCGCGTCGAGCGGGCGCTGGCCTCCCACGTGGGGGCGCGGCGGTTCGCCTTCAATTGGGGACTGGCCCTCGTGAAGGCCCGCCTCAACGCCCGCGCCCGGGGCGAGACCGTGGCGGTGCCCTGGACGCTGCCCGCCCTGCGACGCGAGTAGAACCAAGCCAAGGCCGCTGTGGCTCCCTGGTGGCGGGAGCACTCCAAGGAGGTGTACGCCTCGGGGCTGGAGGAGATGGCGCGCGCTGCAAGCGTGGTCCGACAGCCGAAAGGGCCGGCGCAAGGGCCGCCGGATGGGCTTCCCCCGCTTCCGGAAGAAAGGGCGAGGCCGGGAGTCGGTAGGCTTCACCACCGGCGCGATCCGGCTGGACGACCAAAGCCACGTCGTCCTGTCCCGGATCGGCCGGGGGCGGACCCACGAGCCGACCCACCGCACTCCTGAAGCAGATCGAGGCGGGGACGGCCCGCATCCTGCGTGCCACAGTGTCCCGGGAGGGCGGGCGGTGGTTCGTGAGCTTCACGTGTATGGTGGACCGCGAGCCCGGGGCGCCTCGGCGCCCGGAGGCGGTGGTGGGGGTGGATGCCGGGCTTCGGCATCTGGCGGTGCTTTCGACGGGAGAGAAGGTGCCAAACCCGCGGCCGCTCAAGCAGGTGCTCCGCAAGCTCTCCCGCCTGAACCGGGAGCTGGCGCGGCGAAAGCCGGGCAGTCGGAGTCGGGAGGAGGCGCGACAAAAGCTTGCGCGGCTGCATGCGCACATGGCCCATATTCGTTGGGACGCCTGGCACAAGCTGACGACCCGGCTGACGCGCACGTACGGAACCATCGTGGTTGAGCGTTTAAACGTGGCGGAGATGCTTCGGAACCGGCGCTTGAGTCGGGCGATGGCTGATTCGGCGATGGCAGAACTGCGACGGCTACTGGCCTACAAGACGACCTGGTACGGCTCTCGCCTCGTGGAGGCGGATCCGTTCTACCCGAGCAGCAAGCGGTGTTCCGACTGCGGCGCCGTAAAAGACACCCTGCCGCTCGGGGAGCGGACGTGCCGGTGCGACGCCTGCGGTCTCGTCCTCGACCGGGACGCGAACGCGGCCCGCAATCTTGCGGCCTTGGCGGCCGCCGTCGCCGGGAGTGGCCCGGAGACGCGAAACGCTCGTGGACGGAATCGAAGCCCCGCCGTCAGGCGGGCGATCCCGGAGGGAGCGGGAAGCCGGCAGGGCGCTCGCCCATAAGCCCGGCGCCTTCGCCCGGCAACGGGCGAAGGCCGGGAACAGATTTATATGATTTATATGTTCTTGGCAACGGAACACAACAGCCTCCCGCGGCCAGGCGGGAGGCTGACGGGAAGGAAACGGTGGCCTACCAGGTCAGGATGCGGCCGGCAGTGGCCAGGGCCGGCAGCGCCTGGGTGGGGGTGAACAGGGGCAGTTCCTCGGCCAGGTCCTCCTTGGTCATGCCGTTCAAGTCCAGGGACTGGACGCAGCCCATGATTTGCACGCCATTGTCCCGTGCCAGTTTCATAAAGTCCTTCACACTCTTGCCCCCCGGCATGGGATAGAGGTTCTCGGCGACTCCCTTGCGCAGGAGCTCGGTAGCCGGACCGGTGAAATACATCACGACATTCTGTTCCTGTACCGCCGCGGCTGCGGCCAGAAAGAAGGCCGACGGCAGACGCTTGGGGTTCTCAGGGCCGGTGATGAGGATGATGACCAGGTCGGCGGGCTGCTGCTCGATGTCGGGCATCATGGCCATGGAAACCTGTCTCCTTCCGCGTCGCACACCCCCACTAGGAGGAGCGGACTATTGAATTGGAGTTGGTAACAAAGATCGTACGGTTTAGATTTTACCCGAATATGGGTTAAAGGCAAGAGGGAGTAAATCTCGCCTACTCATGGTTCTCAACCGGCTTCACTAATGAGAATCACTGTCGAGTCATTCCGGGTACATTCCGGCCCGCGGGTCCGCTGCCCAGCCGCACCGTTCGACAGGCCGGTTGCCACCGGGCGGCTAAGATGAACCCGGAACCCTGGACCCGGCCCAGCCCGGGAGCAGCGACCCGCAAAAGAAAGAGCCGTTTATCAGGCATGCAAACCCTATTCTGGTTGGAATGGATGCGTTCCCGGGACGGCGTGCGCCGGCTGCGCAGCGACCGCCTGCGGACCCTGCTGTGGGGCGGAGGCGCTGCGATGATGCTGCTGGTCCTGGTGGTCAACCTCCTGCATCCGGTGCCGGTGCCGCGGGCACCCCTGCGGGAACAGCAGGTGGAGGCCGCCCTGCTGGCCCGGGCAGCCCTCCTGGCCGGGCTCACGGCCCTGGCCTGGCCCAGGCCGGTACCCTTGTTTCAGGACCCGGCGGATGTTTACCTCCTGGGGACGGCGGACATCCCCGTCCGGACCCCTGGGGGCCTCGCCCTGGAACGAGCGGCCCGGCGCGGCCTCAGCCGGGGCGCGGGCGGCACGTTGGCCTCCGTACCCTATCTGGTGCAGAATCCTTGGCTAGCCCGGGCGGCCCCCGCCATCGTGCGCACGGTGGCCATGCTCGTCACCCGGAGTCACCTGGCTGACGTCCTGGCCCAGCGGAAGCTGCCGGTCCCGTGGTTGGCCCGCTTGGCCCTGATGGCGGCCGTACCGGCTTTGTTGCATCCCGCGCTCCCGGCCCTACTGGCCCTGCGCCTACCGGCGCGCCTAGCGCCCTTCTGGCCGGCGCCCGCCTTTGCCGGCCGCCTGGCGGCGCTGGCTGCCATGGCTGTGCTGTTGGCGGGCCTGGTGGGGCTGACGCTCCTCCTGGCGGTGCCGATGCCGGCCCTGGACCTGCCCCTCGGCCGCCCGGTAGCGCGCGGCCGTCCGCGGGCGGGCGCGGGGTTCCCCCTCCCCGGCAGGTCCAGGCCCGCAGCGGTCTCCCGCCCTTTCCGGTTCCGGGGGGCGTGGGTCCTGACGGAGGCGGAATGGCGCGGGCGCCGGCGCCAGTATCCCTGGCGGGCATGGGGCCTGTGGCTGCTGCTGGCGGCCACCGCCACCCTTGGCCTGGCCGTGCACGGGTCCCTGCCCGGCCCTGCTGAGGTGGACGCTGGCCGCCTGGTACGTGGGCGCGGTGGTCATGCCCGTCCTCCGCGTGATGCCGCGGCTCCTGCATCCGTTGGTACGGGGCCTGCACGAATCAGGCGTCCGCTCCAGCAGGGATGAGAAATCCGGAAACGGGCAGAGGCTATGGCGTCCGGCAGACGGTGCGTAGGGCGGGTTGTTTTCCGGTCGCCGGAAAAACCTCCACATTCTGTCGGCACGATTACTGATCTATACTCACCTTGGCCCATGGGAGGCCTGAAAGGGGATGATCCGGGACGGACGTGATCGCGATTGCGCGCCTGGCCGATGAGGCCCGCGCGGAACAAATGGGCCAGCTCTTTCAAACCCTGCTGGGTTTGCCCCCTGAACAACAGCGGGAACAGATGCAGGCGCTGATCGGACAGATGGCGGAACAGGCTACGGATGCTGAGTACCTGGCCTTGTGCCGCACCAACATGACCCTGGCGGCTCAGTTGCCGGAACCGGTCCTGCAGGGCTTCCTCGACCTGCGCCGCCAGGCGGTGGCGGCGCTGCCCGCAGCCTGGCAGGAGCGGGACCAGCGGCTCCTGATGGAGGCCTTTCGCACCTTGCCGGAATCGGTGCAGGCGCCCATCGGACGCGTAATGGGCCTCTGAGCCCAGTTTGACCCCGCCGGGCGGCAGCCCCCGCTGCCCCCCGGCGCCCGGCCGCCGGGCGTGGAACCCGGTCTGCCCGTCTGCCATACGATGGATACCAGGCAGATGGGAGGAGGGGCCCGCCCATGGCATTGTTCGATAGCACGTTTGCGCCCTATGTCCCCTTCGGCAGCCGCACCCTGTCGGCGGGGGATACCGGCACCGATGTCGCGGCGCTGCAGGCGGTCTACGACCTTATGCTGGCTACCATGCACCCGCCGGAGGGGCCCATGGGGTCGCCGGTTCCTATCACCGGGACCTTCGACGCCGCAACCGGGCAGGCGGTCCGCAACATCCAGTCCTATTTCGGCCTGCCGGCCACCGGAGTGGTCGACGCTGCCACCTACTTCCTGTTCGGGCAGGGAGTGGGGCCTGACACCCCCTATGGGGGACCGGCCTACGGCAGCCGTACCCTCCAGGCCGGTGCCGCCGGGGGCGACGTGCGGGTCCTGCAGAACCGCCTCAATTGTTTCCGGTATGCCGGCATCCTCGGCCGGCCGGCCGACGGGGTCTTTGACGGCGCCACCGCCGCCGCCGTGCTGGCATTCAAGGTCGACGCCGCGGCCAACGGGGACACAGGCTTTCCCTCCAACAGCATCGCGGGATTCGGATTCTACGACGCCAGCTGGATCTATACCTTCGCCGGCGGGCGCGACCTCTTCCCCGGCCGTAACGGCTTCGATGTGGTGTTCTTGCAGGTGCTCCTGACGGATCTGGGGTTCTATGCCGGCCTCGTCGACGGCTACTACGGGATCGGCACCCGGGCGGCGGTCGAGGCCTTTCAGGCCGCCACCGGCATCACCGTCGACGGGGTGACGGGGCCGGAGACCTTCTACCAGTTGGGTCTCAACAATCCCCATCCGGCACCGGTTCCGCTGGCAGTGGCCTGGCCGGTGGTGGTGCCCCCGCCACCTTCGCCGCCGCTCCCGCCGCTCACCCGCTGTGCCACCCTGTTGAGCCCCACCGTGGCCGCCCCCCTGGCCTACGGTCTGGTGGGCGTGATCAGCGCTGCCGGCGCCTTCAGCCTGGACGTCACCGCTAACCGCCTGCCGCCTCCGCAGGACCTGGGCCCTCCGTATACCGGCTACGCCTTCCTGGTCACCAGCCCGGCCGGTACCGTCCTCTACGGCAGCCCGATGGCAGAGATCCCCACCGGCAGCGGCAGCTGGGCCGGCCACGTGGACGGCGCCGTCCTGGCCGACCTGAACGGGGGCACGGTGGTCGTCAATGCAGCCTCCGCCACGGGACCGGTGGGGCCTACCGTCGTCAGCGGCCCGACGTGCACCCCGGCTGCGACCGGCTGCCTGAATGGCGTGGACAACAGCCTCGACCTGAGCGCGGCCGCGCCCTGCCTCCGGGCTGCCGGCTTCACCTTCGCGGCCCGCTATCTCGGCGGACCCTGCTACCAGGGGGTGTCCTTGAGCGGCCGCGAAGCCGCCGCCCTCAGCCAGGCCGGATTGCGCCTGGTCAGCCTGTATGCTGGAGCCAATGCGACCGCGGCGTTCACCTGCGGCACCCAGACTCTGTCCCAGGGGCAGGTCGACGGGGCGGAGGCCGCTGCCCTGGCCGTCGCAGTAGGACAACCGGCGGATACCGTCATCTATCTGGACCTGGAGCCGGCCCAGACCAGCCCCGCCGCGAGCTGGCTCAGCTATGTGCAGGGTTGGGTGACAGCCCTGGCCGCCCATGGTTACAAACCGGGTATCTACTCCTCCCCGGATCAGCTGACCACCGTTTACCGGCAGGGCTGGGCTGGCCCGACCCTGCTGTACTGGGTCGCTCGTCCCCAGGCAGGGGCCACCGGTGCGGTCTTCCCCCCGCCCTGTCCGGCCCGCGAACTGCCCTTCGCCAGCGTCTGGCAATACGTCGTCCAGGTCACCCTCTGCGGACTGGCGGGAATGGACATCGACTCCGCTTCCAACGAGGTGGGGATGTGGAGCTTGTAACCTCCCGCGGGCGCACAGGATGCCCCACTCCTTCGCCCGGCATCCCGGCAAGGAACAAGACGGACCGCAAAGGGATCAGCGGGCACAGGCGGGTGCGGCGGCTGCCCCCCGTCCGGGCTGCCGCACGCCGGCAGGCCCTGCTTCCTCCCGGGACGGGAGCGCTGGGCCCACTACCAGCCGGAACGCACAGCCGCCTGCAGGCGCTGAAAGGCCTCCCCAGTGCCGCCAGCTCCTGGAGGTCGGGGTGGGCCCGCAACTGGGACCATCTCCACCACCACTTCCGCCGCCGGTACCGCGTGCCATCGGCCACCCCGGCATCCAGCCCCGCCTCCCAGGCCGCAAAAGCCTCCCCTAGCGCGGCTAACGCCGCCGCCGGACCCGGGGCCGGCCCTTGCGGCCGCATCCGCTCCCCGGACGCCATGGCCGTCACCCCCCGGCGCCGGTGTACCGCGGACCCGGCCTGCCCCGCCACGGTCAACCCGAAGGCAACCACCGGGGCCAGCAAGACCTGCCGGGGCCAACCGCCGGGCGTGACGGCCTCCCCGTTGGAAGCGGTCCTTTCCGGGCCCGCCCGCAGAACGTGGCCCGCCCGGGCCCGGTCACATCCCGTCCTGGGCCCGGGCCTGCGATGGCGGTGGTTTTTTGATCAGGGTCCGGTGGGGCCACCCGGGGCACCGGGACCCTGCGCCGGAAAGCGGGCTGCCAGGATGGCCCAGGCCGCCCGGACCTGCGCGGCCTCACCGGTGACCCGCAGCTGGTAAAGCGGGTTGAAGTCAATCACCAGGAGCTCCGGAGACCGCCACCGGACGAAACGGATGCGGCGGGTGACATCCACCCGCCGGTACCGGATAAACACTCCCTGAGGCGTAATCAGCACGGGAACCGGCCGGGCATAGAGCACCAGCATCCCGGCAAAGAACAGCGCGCCGCCCGTCCCGTAGGCGATCCAGCCCCATCCTCCGGCGGTGGCGAAGGCATATCCCGCCACCAGCAGAAACAGCAGAACGGTCACCCCGAAGAGCGCCTGCGCCGGCCAGGCATACCGGCCGGATAGTCCGGCGGCCATGCGCCCTCCTTCCCGAACCGGCCGGCGGCCGGGCTTGAAAGCCCGCCGTTCCGCCCGGTCCCGCCGTTGGCACCGGGACAGGGTGCGATTGCCGGGTGCCCCCGGAAAGCGGTGCCCGCCGCCCTGCGGCCCGGCCGCACCGGCCGGCGGGACCCCGTCCTCCAGCCCGGGGTCCGGGCGCCCCGCCCCGGGGCCGGCCTACACTGCGCGCGACGGCTCGCCGGGCCGGGTGGTCCAGCCGCCGACAGCCCCCAGAATGAGACCGATCAGGAACCCGACCAGGAGTGTCCCTACATAGCTCAACCCATGGGCTGCAGGGGCGTTCAACAAATGCATCGTCCGGGTGACCAGGACATCCGACGGCGTCGCATGCACCCGGCTGATCAACAAGGCCCGTACCTGGGCGCGGTTAAGGTGCACCAGCCAGATCGGCCAGCTGGCTAAGGCCGCATACACCACCCCCAGTCCTCCGCCCGCTAGGGCGAAGTGTCCGGCATGACGCCGGAGCTCCCGGCCGGCCAGGACGACAATCACCGCCGCCAGCAGGGCCGCGATCACGGACACCACCACGTTGCTGTGCAAGGGCCCTAGCGCGGCCCGGACTATTCCCAGTCCCAGCCCCAATCCCGCCATCAGCACCCACCACCGGCTGGTTCCCCGCATTTCCTGCTCCCTCCTGCTGTCCCCTGTGGCAACCCAGCCCTCACCGGATGGCGGGCCACAGGGGTCCCGGTGGTACGCCCCGGCACCCTGCCCCCTGAATCCTACAGCCTGCGGGCGGGCGCCGGTCGCAGGCCGCGCCCACTGGCCTCCCCGGCAGCCGGGTCTGCCGGATGCGGCTTCCGGGCCGGGTTCGGAAGGGGGTGGTTCCGGCAGGAAGAAAGCCCGGGAACCGCCCGCCGGAGCAGTTGGAAGCCCCCGCCGTCAAGCGGCCCAGGCTATCGGATATCGGAGCCGGGGGCGGGATGGCTGGCCATGCCTTCCGGTTCCGGGAGCATTTCCCGGGGTACCGTGCGGTCACCTTCCGCCGTTTGCGCGCCGCCCGCCAGGATGAACCGAGGGCGGCCACAGTCCGGAGGGGACGGTGCCCACCCGTATCGCCCGTCAGCCCTCTGCGGGAGCACCGGCCGCCAGTCTGGCGGACGTAACGGGGCCCGTGCCCGGCCCGCTTCCGCCGACAGCCCGGGACCGGCTGCATTCCGCCCCCTCTAGGCCCTTGGCGGAAGGGGATCCGGACGAAGCACCGGGGCAATTCCCTACGGTTGCCACCCCAGCCGCCGCTTCCCTTAGGGCTTCTCGATCCCCACGTCGCTGGCCTTGATCACCGCGTCGACCTCATCCCCGGGCTGAAGACCCAGGCGCTCGAGACTCCGGGTCGTAATCACCGACGCAATGGTACCGGCAGCGGGTTCGATTTCGACCCCGATACTGCCTGCCCCTGGACGATGTTGAGCACGGTTCCTTTCAAGTGGTTGCGGAGACTGGTCCCTTGCGGACTGAGGGCATCATCGGCCTCATGCTGGTCGGCGGATCGTGCTGCGCCAGTGGCAGCGGCGGGCATTTAATCCGGCTACCGCCTGGGTGTTGCCGGCGTTGATGATCCTGGTAACTGTTGCCAGGCACATAGAAATCTGTGCCCAACATCCACCCGTTGCCGGGTGGAGGCGCCGGGCTTACGGGCAAGCGCCCTGTCGGGAAGGAGGGAGACCGCCCGGCCCTCATGGTGCAGGGCGATGGTCCTCACCCGGTACAGGGCCGCGATACGGGGGCGGGATAGCACGGTATCCGAACGGGGCGACGTCTGGATGTCCCCCTGGTCCCGCCGCGGCCCTTCCAGGGGGCTAGCCCCTTCGAGCGACGAAAACAGCTGCCGGCGGATCCTGGAAGACTGGAACAGGTACTATATAGTTTGTTCCAGACACAACGCCTGCCGGCCGTACTCCGGGCCGGACAAGGAATCAGGAAAGAGGGTTGAGGCCAGTGCTGGAATGCAGAAGACGGCAATAGGCAGCGATGGCAGGCGTTGGCGCGCGGCCGGCCCCGCGATAGAGGAGACCGGGAGCCGGTATATCACCCAGGACGCCATGCGGTTGCAACAGCGCGCCAAGCTGCGCACCGCGGTGGAGGGGAGTGAGCACGAAGCCCTGACGGGCGAGGAGCAGGAGGATCTCCTGCTGATGCGGGAAGAGGAGAAGCTGGCGCGCGATGTTTACATCCGCCTTTACGAACAGTGGGGCCTGCGGCCATTTGACCACATTAGCGGTGCCGAGAAGATGCACATGGATGCGGTGCTGGCCCTACTGACGCTCCATGCGCTGCCGGATCCGGTAGAGGGGCTTGGTGTGGCCGCTTTCAGCGGGCGGAACTGCAGCAGCTGTATGATCAGCTGGTGCAGCAGGGCCTCGGAGAGTCCGGTAGAAGCGGTCCGGGTCGGACTACTGATTGAGGAGCTGGACATTAAGGGTCTGAAAGGGCCGGACGGCCGGACCAGCAAGCCCTGGATCCGGGCCGTCTATGCCGAACTCGAACACGGGTCGCGCAACCATCTGCGCACCTTCTACCGCTGGAAGCAGAGGCTGAGGGCTGCCTACACACCGCAACATCTGGCTCCGGAGGAGTTTGAAAGGACGGCCCTCTCCGCGCATGAGACCTGCTGGTGCCCTGGACCCCTGGCCGTGGCATCCAGCAGCTCCCGCCTATCGTTTACAGTCCCGCTGACATACCGCCGGGGGCGGCTGCCCGCTTGGCCTGCCAGGTGCACCCATACCCATCGCCGGCCACGGCTGCCGCCTGGGGTAGCAGTCCCCGTCCAACCGGAGGCCCGCTGCCGGTTTTTCGACCGTTTGAGCGGCTTGGTGGCGGGGCGCTGATCGGGCTCCGGCCCGGGGCGTGTCCTGTGCTGGCAGGGCTAGCCCGCGTAGCCCGGCAAGTAGCCGCCGTGGCGGCAATTGCGGGTGGGATGCCCAAGCGGGTGGGCCGACCCCGGGGCAAGCTGACGGCCATCCTCGCCGCCTCCTGACCTCGGGCTCCAACCCTAGCTGCTTGCCGCGACCGTCCACGCCGCAGTGCAGCAATTCCGGGTCGGCGCCTAGCTTGCGGGCCGGGTTCGAGACCCCACGCAACGCAGCCGCGGTTGCTTGCCGGCCGGACTGGCGGTTAGTTAGACCTCCAGGACATGCGGCGGTGGCCCGCGCTGGACCGGGCACATCCCGATACCTAGCCTTCCGGAATCCATCCCACGCTTTCCGACTCTATCCTGGGCAACCGCAGGGAATGGTAGCCACGGTGACCGCAGGAGACCGCAGAGGCGCGGCCCGGATCCGCCTGCCCCCCCACCAGCCTGATCCTGCCGGGTTGAGGGCTCAGGCCTCCTTGGGCAAAGGGCCGGCTGCCCCCCAAGCTCCAGGATCCTCGGGGCCCGGCCCTACCATCACATCCTCCGGCCAGCCGGGTAGGCCCGCGCTATGTGGCAGACCTAGGAGGTAAGACACCGGGAGGAAGCCGCGGCCGGCTTTTTCCCGGCTGACCGCGGAATGTGCGAAGGCGGATTTGGGGGCAATCCCCGGCGGGGAGGCCATCGGCCGGGTCCCGCGGCCCCGGGGCCAGCCAGACGGATCTTGCGGCAGCATCCCGGCATGACGGGATGAACCGGTACAATGGTATCAGGCCCGAAAAGTCGGGTGGGTTCCCATGCGGTCGGAACCGGAGGGACAAGACTTCTTATGAGCGGCACCGACGATCGGTTCCGGACCCTATTACAACTATTGGAGAGTCCTGGTCTAACGGCCCTGATCCGGCACGGACTGGAACAGGAGGTGGTACTCGACACCTGGATGAACGACGAGCAGGAGGAGCATATCGCTCCACCGGCCGAGGCTATCCTGAGCCAGGCGGCCGAAATCCTGACCCGACGGGCCCTGGCGGCGCGGGCGGTCTATCCCAGCTCCCCCATGCCGGAGGGCTTCGTGCGCTCATTGTTTTCCGAATTGTTAACCGGCACCGCCCTGTACCGCGCTCACCGCGACACCGGTACCCGCCTGGTGACGGCACGGGTGGCGGAGGATGCGGTAGCCCGGGTGATGCGGTTTATCGCTGTTGAAGGCGGGGTGGCGGCGGCCAGCCGTTACTGCACGGTCATCAATACCCACGAGGACCTCAACGCCATCGGTTATTACGGCCGCATGCCGCTGCAGGACTTTCTCTTCGGGACCCTGCACCGGCCCTGGTCGACCATGATTCTGTCCGAACAGCTCAATGTGTACCGGGAGTGGGACCTGGTCCGGATCCGGGAGGATGCCGGTGAAGGATGGCTGTCCCTGACTCCGCGCGGGGAAGCGGTGTTGGCGCGCCTGCGTACCCTCCTGGAGACAGCGGGCGAGTTCGCGTGGCGGACCAACGCCCAACGCTCGGTCATTTTTGGCGAGATTAACTATGACGACGTGTTTGAGGCCGTATTCCCGGATGCCAACCGGGTTACCCGGGCCTACGTGGAGAGCCTGGCGCTGCCCGCGGGGGCCCGGGTGTTGGAGATAGGGGCCGGGACCGGGCGGATGACCTTCGATCTGGGTCTGGCGGAACGGGTAGCGGCGGTAGGCGGAACCATGGTGGCCCTGGACCCGTCCGAGAACTTCCTGCGCATCCTGCGGCAGAAACAACGTGCCCACGAGGCGGGGTTCCTGACGGTAGTCCAGGGGGTGGTCGAGGCGCTGCCCTTTCCTGAGCGCTGGTTTGACGTCACCGTTAGCGCCTTTGTCCTCCACTTCACCGATTTCCAGCGCGCCGCCCGCGAGATGGTCCGGGTGACCCGGCCCGGCGGCCTAATTGCCACCCTCACCAGCTACGGGTCCTCGCTGGACATCCCTATGGTAGCAGCGTGGTTCTCCCCCTTGCAGGAGCTGGCCCAGCGGCTTGACATCCGCCTGTTCGAGAACCGGGGGTTAAGCGGGGAGATGGTGAAGGCCAGCTGGGAGGCGGCCGGGATCACCGACATCCAGGTGAAACGGGTTCCGGTCCGCAGCACCGCCGCGGATCCGCAGGCGTTTCTGGATTTCGTGCTGCGCGGCGGGGCGTTTTTTCAGGGCCTTCTTTCCCGCATCCCGTTTCAGGAACGCTGGCGTATCATCCGGGAGCTGGAACGCACGGGGCGGGAGTATGCTGCCCGCAGCCGTCCTGAGGACCTTAGTCACGGCTACTACCTGGAAATGGTGTACGGGCATCGGGCCAAGTAACGGAACACCCTGAAATGTGCCCCGGGAACCCGGGCCGGTGGGATTCCCGGGGCACCAGCGTCATCCCTTGGCGGTGGCCACGGGCCTGCGGCTGCCGGGCAGGGAACCGGGCACCAAAGAGCCGCACGGACCAGCCGTGCCGGCCGCCAGTCCTGGCACTGGTTGGCCCGGGCGCCGCAATATAGCCCAACCGCGGCAGCTGGGCCCCGCTGTCGACAAGTAGCCTGGGCTGTTCTTCTGCCCGTTCCCCGTCCGCCGTACCACGCCTTCCGGAACCCATGCCACGGCATCTGTCCGCAAGTTGTGAGGCCCAGCACTTCCAGCGGGGTCGCCGCCGGGTCCGGAGGCTGGCCGGCGGCATCTACCGTTTCGGGATAGCAACCGCCTCCACCAGGGCCGGGCTCCCGTCCGCCGGTTCGGGTACGGTGCCGGAGAGGATCTCGGCGTCCCCTACGCCCTGTCACAGGCAACCCGGCCCGCCGGTGCGACCCCACCTCCCGCCGGGGCAGCATGATGCACCGTCCGCCCTATCAATAGGGGCGGGGGACTTCGACCTCAGCGGGCAAAAGTCCTTTTTGCGACCCCGTAAGGCCGAATGTTTTCAGCGTTCTCATATAACGGTTGAAAACGGATTCCTTCAAGAGAATGCTGAAAAACTTGCTTGCGAACAGAGGCGAGCCCCCACCTGAAAGCCCGCGCCACGCGGGGCTTTAATGGCCTCCCTTAGCGTCAGCAATGATGGGAAGGGATTTTTTCAGCCTTCTCACTATCGACTCGGGCGGATTAATGCACCCCAGCTGTTTTTCCTTGGAATAGCCGGATATTGAATTCGTAGTATCTTGGCACTTTATTACCTGATTGATGCACGGACTTCAGATACCCGACCGTTAGCCAGATAAGCCACGATATCTCCGAAAGTTCACCAACGGACCTAGAAAGCACATAGGCCCGTGTCAAGGACAGCTGACGGACACCGAGGCAGTTACCAATGCCACCGGTGACGACCGCATCCGCGGGAATACGACGTTCAGGAGAACGTTTACCGCCCGGGTCCCTGCCGCTCGTGTTAGCTGGAAAAGTGCCTGCAACGGGCCAGCGGGGGCAACCAACGCCCTCCCGCAGCTGCGCGCCAGCGCCCGAGCTGTCGCCACAACCCCCTCCTCCGAGGTGCGCCCGGTGTTTCGGCCCTGGCCGGTGCGGTCACAAGAAAGCCGACACCGCACGGAAAACGATTTTGTTGGAATCCGGGGCCATCAGGGTAGGTCCACATTAATGAAAGTAGGACATCCATACAGAAGATCGTTGCCCCCGTGCTGCAGGAAATCCCGGGTGTGGCCGCTGTCACCGTCGTCGGCGGGCGGGCCCCGGTGGTCAACGTCACCGTGCACCAGTCGGCCCTGGCCGCCTATCACCTCACCTTAAGCCAGGTGCTGACGGCCCTGCGGGCGGAGAACACCTCGGGCGCCGGGGGCGCCGTCACCGTCGGCCATCAGTCCCTGGGCACGGTGACTGAAGGCGGCTACCCCACCGCCCGGGCCCTGGCGTCGCTGCCGGTCGTTTCCCGCCCACCGCAGGCGGTGCTCCTGGGCCAGGTGGCCACCATCACCCCCCGGGCTGGCCCAGGCCAGCAGCTATGCGACCTTGAACGGGCATCCGGCCGTGGGTCTCGTGGTGACGGCCGCCTCCGACGCCAACACCCTGGCCACCGACAACGCCATCCACTCCGCTCTGGCGAAACTGGCGCGCCAGCTACCGCCGGGGGTCCACACCACCGTCACCGGCGACATCACCCAGTACACCCGCACCGCACTCCATAACGTCGAGTTCGACCTGGCGCTGGGGGTGCTGATGGCGGGCCTGGTGCTCCTGGTGTTCCTGCACCGCTGTGGTGAACACCACCATCGTGCTGCTGGCGATTCCGGTCTCGCTCCTCAGCACATTCGCCGTCATGTATTTCCTGGGCTTCAGCCTCGACCTCATCTCCCTGCTGGCCCTGTCGCTGGTCATCGGTATCCTGGTGGACGACTCCATCGTGGTACTGGAGAACATCCACCGCCACCGTTCCCTGGGCAAGGACCCCGCCACCGCCGCCTATGACGGCCGCATGGAGATCGGGGCGGCCGCGGTGGCCATCACCCTCACGGACGGGGTGGTCTACGCCCCGGTGACGTTCGTGGGCGGCAACGTCGGCCAGCTCTTCCGGGAATTCGGCCTCACCATCGTCGCCGCCACCCTCTTCTCGCTCCTGGTCTCCTACACCCCCACCCCCAGGTAGGGGCCACCCTTCTTCGCCCCATCCTCATGACCACCGCCACCATGGTGGGGTCCATGCTGCCGCTGGCGCTGAGCCGGGGAGCGGGCGCCTCCGAGCGCATCCCGATTGCGGTGACCCTCATCGGCGGGCTCACCACCTCCACCCTCCTCACCCTGGTGGTGGTACCGGTGGTTTACAGCTTGGTGGACGACGCCCGCGGCTGGGCGGCCCGGTTCCGAGGCCGATCGGTGCCGGCTCTCAGGCCGGAAGCAGAGGGGGACGGGGCCGGCCGGATTGTGACCTCCTACGTTGGCGGCCCCCACCGCCTCCGCCCAGGCCACTTCCGGCCTCGTTCCGGGCCCGCCCTGGATGCGGTCAGCCGGGCAGATCCTGAACCAACACTCCACTCGGTAGCCCCCCGTCATTGCCTGCGGCCGCCTCCCCAGGGGCGGGCCATCTCTGCGGCAATTCACGACGGCCGCCCGGCCGACGGCTCCACGCGTCGGTCGTTGCACCCCCACAAGGAGGAGTGCCCCCATGCCCTGCAGTCCCCGCATCCTGCTGCAGGCCCTCGTTCGGGACCGCGACGATGGCACCCTCTCGAGTTTCGTCCGGGCCCGGCGGTGGGTCCACGCCCTCGCCCGGGCGCCCAGCCGGTTCGCGTCCCGGCCCGTCCAGGGAGGACCGGCCCACCCCGCCCGCCCCGCCGTCCCTTCTTCCCGGCCCCCTACGGGGACCGGCTCCCGCCGGCCGCCCGCTTCCGGCACGGTTCCTTCGCTACCGCGGGCCGGTGCCGCGTCGGGTCCGTCGTCGCCAGCTGGCAGGCGGTGGCCCGGCAGGGGCCCCCACCGGCAGCGGTCCAGACCGTTGTCGGCGTTACCGGCCAACCCTGGGCGATGGTGCCGGAGGAGGTGCGGACGCCGGGCCTCTCCGCCCCTACCTTGTGGGCGGGGGTCGAGACCCGCCGGGGCATTGGCGCTGGTGGCCCACCATCCTGCCGGGGGCCACCCCAACCGGACTCCCCACCCCCTTCCGGGATGCCCTCCAATGGGCGTTTGATCTGCATGAGGGCATGCCGGGACCGCACGGGCTCGGGCAGATTCCCTGGTCCTACGCCACCGGCCGGGTGGGCGAGCCGGCGGCCTGGACCCTGAGAACGGAGGCGGCCGCCGACAGTGCGACGGGCCACCCGACGGTCCTCCTGATCGTGTGGGCTCCCGTCCTGGGTTCCCCGGGCACGTATTTCGGGCTGGTCACCCAGTGGGACCGGCAGAACCGGACGTCCGGTGCGGGGGCGATCAGTGTCATCCAGCCGGTGAGCGGGGAACCCCTGGCGCAGCTGGTCGTGAACGGCCGGGACGGGTGAGACCCGGGGGGCCGAGCTGGCGGCTCCCCCTTAACCGGCGACTAACCGCGGCCCCGGAGCGGTCCGGAAGGGAGGAAGCGGATGCGAATAGGGTCACCACCCTCGGCGCCGTCACCACCATTCCCCTGGTCCTCGCCCTCCTGCCGCTGGTACATTGAACGGCCGCCCGCCACCCTCCCCCGGCCAAGGGCGTTACCCCTGGTAGAGGCGGGATCCGCTGTACAGCGCCCGACGGTTCCTCTCCGAAAAGGGGTGGCCGGCATGAAGCGGGCCGCGGCACAAAGCACCGGACGCGGGCGGTGGGCCCTCATCCCGGCGGCTCTTATCGCCCTCACGGGCTGCAGGACCGGTGCCGCCGGCCTGCCGGCGGCCTCCCAGGCCCCCATCGCCGCCGCCCGCCGCCTGACCGCCCGCGTCACCTTGCAGCCGGCAAAGCCCTCGACGGCTGTGGCCCTGTCCTTCATCAACCCCGCCACCGGGTGGGTAGCCGTTTCCGTCCCCGGCGGGCCGGGACCCGTAACGGTGCTGAAGACGGTGGACGATGGACGCAAATGGACCGTTGCCGGCCGCCTGCCCGTGCGGCCAGAGGGGTTCCAATTCCTGAACCCCCGGGACGGCTTTGCAGCCACCGCGGGACCGCTTTACGTCACCACCGACGGCGGCCGCCGCTGGAGTGCCCGCTCCCCGTGGCCCGTGGACGCGCACTGCTTTGTCACCCCCTCGACCGGGGTGGCCGTGGCGGACGGCAAGGTGGTGAGGACCGGGAACGGCGGGCGCACCTGGACCCCCGTGCTGGCCGCGGCCGGCGTCCGCTTTCAGGGGATGAGCGCCCCTACCGCCAGGGAGTTCTTCGTCATCGGTTCCGGCCCGGCCGGGCCGGTGCTCTACCGCTCCTCCGACGGCGGCACTTCCTGGTCCCCCCTGTTCACGTCCGTCTCCTCCCCCGCCCTCCAGAGCGCATGCCAGGCCGATCTGGCCCAAAGCCCCTATCCGGTCCCGGCTGCGCACCCGCCCGCGTTCTGGGAGGGGCAGATGGTGACCTTCACCGGGCCGGACACCGGCTGGATCCGGCTCTTTGACGGGTCGTACCTCAGCACCCTCTATGCCCGTACCGCCAACGAGGGACGCACCTGGGGGTACGCCTGGGGCCAATTACGGCTGCGCCATGGGCTGCAATGCCGCCGGCGGCGCGCTCCAGGCGGTCGTTTTCGTGGGCGCATCCGATGTCTGGCGGGATGCCGGGCAGGCCATCCAACGCTCAGCCGACGGCGGCCGGAGCTTCAGCAGCACGCCCCTGCCCTTCGGGGAGGCCACCCAGGCGGCGGTGCTGGACGCCGACTTCGTCAACGCCCGCCAGGGCTATCTGGCCACGGTGGCCGGCATCTACGGGACTCAGAACGACGGCGCCGCCTGGCAGCGCCTCTGGCCCCGGAACCCGGGGCCGCTGGCGACGGTCAGCCTCCGCGCCGACGGCCGCAGGTTCGCGGTGCCCGGCAATCTGCCCACCGAGCTCTGGACCACCCACGACGGCGGGCGGGACTGGACGCCTCGCTACCGCTTTTCCTCCCCCATCATGGCCATGGATCGGCTGGCGGGAGAGGGAGGCTGGGTCTATGCCGGGGGGCGCTCCTCATCACCGCCGACGGCGGCCGCTCCTGGCACCGGGTGCCGGCCCGCTTTCCCTCCCTAAAGCCTTTCGTCCCCTCCCCGGTCGTGGTCATGGCCTCCAGCCGCTACGGTTGGGATCTGGTGCCCCGCTTCACGGCCGGTCCCCGTCCCAGCTATGCGCCGACCCTCTACGTCACCACCGACGGCGGCCGCTCCTAGCGCCGGGTGGCGGTACTGGAGCCCGGCCCCTACGCCCTGGCCCCCGCCAGCCCCGCCGGCCGCTGGATCCTGACCGGCCACGCCCCAAAGCCGGGAGTCAGGAAGAGCCGTCCCGGCCACCGGCGGCCTGGCCCGCCTCTGGCGGTATTCCGGCTCGAGTTCACGGCCAACGGGGGGATTGAAATGGAGCACTGTAGGAACCGTCATCGCCGTCTTCCCCGTCGGTCTCAGCGTCCGGGCCAGGGGGGCCGCCTTTGCCGCCGGAAACGCCCTGTGGCTGACCACCGACAACGGCCGGCAATGGGGGCGGATCCGCCTCCCCTCCAGCACGGAGCTGATAGAGGTGGATGTGGCCGGACGCCGACACCTGTATCTCCTGAGCCTGACCGGCCGGCTGCTCAAACCACCGACGGCGGCCGGACCTGGTAGGAGACCGGCTAGCCCGCCACGGTTCCCCTACGCGAAACCGGCTCCTTCTTAACCGGTCCGGCGCGGAGCTGCTCGTGGCCCCGAAGCCGGCCCCGTCCGCGGGCGCTTCCCCGGAGGCACCGGGGGCGGGCTGGATCGGCCGGGCCTCCAACGCTGCCCCGGAGGAAGAGGCTGGGGGCACCGGCCGGCCGGGTGAGGAGGTAGACGTGTACCGGGCAGGTGCGCAACCGGCTTCCAGGCCAAGGTCCGCGCCCTGCCGCCCGACGCCGGCCGAAAGCCCCACGCTTAGGCCCAGGAGCGGCTGCGTTCCCGGCAGCGGCGGGATGGCGGCCGCAACCGCTCCCACCCCGGCCATCGACCCGGATGCCACGGCTGCCGGTCCGCAGGCGCCCGGGCCGTTAAGAACCGGGTTCCATCCCGGCTGCCAGGATGCAATGGCAGCCGCCAGGGGGCCGGTCCCCGGCCCGGCAGAGGCGACTAGAGCCGGCGTGATCATAAGGGCGCTTCAGGCTAGTCCCGTCAGCACCGCTGTGCAGCGGAACAACCGGAGGCGAGGAACAGAAGTACTCATTGCTTATCACCTTTTCCGTTCCCGGATTTCGTACCGTAGCCATTGTCGCCCGGAAACGGCGCCGCGTGCGGATGAAAATTCGAGTGGCATCGACATCGGGATGCGGCCCGGAGGCGCCGGAGGCGGCCGGGGCCCGCACCCGCGCCGCGCCCGGTTGTCGAAGAACGTCACAACAATAGGCCGGGGCGTCGGGGGAACGGAACCGAGACGGGAATTGCCTGTCGGGATGTGCCCCCTCCGCCCCTGGGGTCCCGGCCCTCCAGGCCGGCATCCCAATAAAGGAAAAGGGGCGGGCCCCGGGCCCGCCCCTTCATCCCCGACACCGCCGTCCCGACAATAGCAGAGCCCCGGCTGCGGCCTCAGATCCCGGCGCTGACGGAGTGGGCGACCGCCGCTTCCGCCAGCACCCGCTGCACCAGCGCGATGAGAATGTGGTAGACGGTCGCCTGGCCCTCCTGGATGCGGGGGATGTGCTCGTTGTCGACGGTGATCCAGTAGTCGAGGGTGGAAGACCCGCTCATCTGCCCGCCGTCGTATCCGGAGAGGCCGATGGTCAAAAGGCCCTGGCGCTTGGCCTGGACCAGACCGGCTAGCACGTTGGCGGAATTGCCGCTGGTGGAGATGCCGAAGGCGATGTCCCCCGGCCGCCCGAAGGCGATGACCTGGCGCACGAAGATATTGTCGAATCCCATGTCGTTGGCGATTGCGGTCACCGCGACCACATCGTGGGTCAGCACCAGAACCGGCGGGGGACGCCAGCCCGGGAAGGAGGGATGGCACAGTTCCGCGGCCAGGTCCTGGGCGTCGGTGCTGCTGCCGCCATTACCGAAGGCCAGCAGCACCGCCCCGCGCGCGAAGGTGTCGGCCATGGCCTTGGCCGTTTCCACCAAAAGAGCGTGGTCGCGCTGCCAGATCCGGAGCCGGAGTTCGATGGTCTCCTCGGCCTTCACGATGGGGGAGCGGTGCACGCTCTCCAGGAGCGCGTCCAGGTCCTCCTGCCAGCCCTGAAACAGTTCGGGATAAAACAGGCGGTCATACTCCAAGGCCGCTTGGTGATTCGTCGCCGCCACCGGGCGGCAGGGGCTGCTCAGGCATGATCCTGCCCCTCCTCCACCACCGCCAGTGCCACCCCGCCGTGGGCCAGGATAACCGCGCCCGGGGCCAGCGGACCCACCAGGGTGACATCCACCTCCACGGGACCTTGAGGACCAAGAGCCCTGGCCCATCCGCGGCCCACGTCCACCGTTTCCACCGTCAGCCGTTCGGCGGCATCGGCACACGTGATGCAGACCGGCTCAGGCGCATTGGACTTTCCAGATCCAAGTTCCAAAAACCGCCAGTTCATGGCAGCCTCCCCTCCTCCGGGAAAACATGCACCAGCTCATAGAGGACATGCACCAACGTTTCCAACACCTCCAGCACCAACAGCGGATCGCAAGAGGACACCAGAAAGAGGTAATCCGGCCGACACTCGGCCATCCCCTTCCCGGGCAATCCGCAGAAGGCCAGGGTCAGGAGCCCATGTTCGCGGGCCCAGGTGAGGCCGCGGGCCACATCCTCGTCGGCCCCGTCGTCGGAAAAGGCCCCCACCACATCGTCCGGCCAAGCCAACAGAGCCAGCCCGTCCCGGAAGCGGTCCCGCGCCACCGCCGGCGCCTCGGCCAGGAGCACATTATCGTTAGCCAGGCACAACCCCGGCAGGGCCCGGTTGCCCACGATCACGGGGTGCACGAACTCCACCGCCACATGTTGCGCGTCCGTGACCCAATGACCGGCCCCGAAACTCAAAAGCCGACCCCCGCGGCGGAAACGGGCCGCCATGTCGTACCAGGCGCGGGCAATACGAGCGGGTTCCTCGCGGAAGAATGCCGCCGGCAGCTCCTGACTCGCCAAAAACGCTCCGCCCCCACCGCATCCAGTTCCGCATCCGCAATCATGTCCGGATTTCCTCCCCCTCCGTCAGGCGTGCGGCCGCCACCGCCAGCTGCCCGTATGCCAGGCCACCATCGTTAGGCGGCACCGCGTGGTTCAATAGCACATCCAAGCCAGCCGCCGTCAGGCGTTCCCGGAGCAGGCGGGTCAGGCGCCGGTTCTGAAACACGCCGCCGGACAGGGCCACCTCCCGGATTCCGGTCTGATCTACCACTTCCCGGACAGCCTCCTCCAGCATAGCCGCCACCGTGGCGTGGAAGCGGGCCGCCACCACAGGGACCGGCTCTTGCGTCACGGCCAGAATCTCCAGCGCCGGCCACAGATCCATGACCAGGCCATCAGCCTCTTTCCGCAGGTGGTAGGGATAGGGCTGAGCGGGGCCAGCCGCGCACACGGCCTCGAGTTCCATAGCCGCTTGCCCCTCAAAGCTCACGACCTGCCCGATACCCAAAAGGGCCGCAACCAAGTCGAAGTAACGCCCGAGGCTGGTGGTGAGGGGGGCATAGGGACCGGCAGGCAGGCGGGCAACTGCCAGCGCCGTCCTGCGCTCCACCCCCGGCGGCAGGGGAAGCGGCCGCCCTCCGAGGTCTTCGCCCCATAGGCGGTAAAGCGCCGCCACCGCCAGACGCCATGGCTCGCGGATGGCACGCTCCCCCCCCGGAAGACTGAGAGGGGCCAGATGACCCACACGCTGGTATCCGCGAAGGGTTGCCAGCAGGATCTCCCCACCCCAAAGGGTGCCGTCGTCGCCGTATCCGGTGCCGTCAGCCGCCACTCCGACCACCGGCCCTCTGTGGCCGGCCTCTGCCAGCACCGACGCAATATGGGCGTGATGATGCTGCACAGCTAATGCCGGCACCCCGGTTTCCTGGGCATAGCGGGTAGAGAGGTAACCCGGGTGCAGATCATGAACGACCACCTGGGGCCTTATAGCAAACACGCGACAGAAATGTTCCACTCCGGCCTTTAGAGCCTCCAGGGTCTCCACCATCTCGAGATCCCCCAGGTACTGGCTCAGGAAGGCGCGCTCCCCCTGCCCCAGGGCAAAGGCGCTCTTCTCCTGCCCGCCGACGGCCAGCAAGGGCACGGGTGCCGCCGGCGCGAGCGGCAGCACGTCAGGCACGAATCCCCGCGCCCGCCGAAGCAGTTGTAGACCCCCGTCAGCCGCCAGTTGAGCCACAGAATCGTCGCAGCGGATGTGAATCGGCCGGTTATGGTCCAAAAAAGCGTCAGCCACGCCACCCAGGCGGGCATGGGCCTCGGCGTTGTCGGCCAGGATGGGTTGGCCGGAAACGTTACCGCTAGTCATGACCAGTACCGGAGCATGTCCCCGGCGCTTAAGCGCGTCCAGCAGCAGGTAGTGCAAAGGGGTATAGGCCACCATCACCCCCACCGTAGCGTGAGGCCGGTACACTTCGGGAGCCAAAGGGCTTTCCTCGCGCCGGGGCAACAATAGGATTGGACGCGATGGGGATAGGAGAATCTCCGGCGCTCCGGATGGAACCTGACACAGCTGCTCGACCGTCGCTAGGTCCGCCGCCATCACTGCCAACGGCTTGTGAGGACGGCGCTTACGCTCCCGAAGCCGCATCACGGCCTCCCCGTTGAAAGGATCGACGGCCAGGTGATAACCGCCGAGGCCCTTGACCGCCACCACGGCCCCTGCCGCGAGATCGCGTGCGGCTGCTTCAAAGGCGTCCTGCCCAGTCACCGTCGCGTCTCCGCGACTGTACCAAGCCTGCGGCCCGCAATTTGGACAAGCGTTGGGCTGGGCGTGAAAACGGCGGTCCCCTGGGTCTTCATACTCCGACTGGCATTGCGGGCACATGGTGAAGGCAGCCATGGTGGTAAAGGGCCGATCGTACGGGATATCGCGGATGATAGTGAATCGGGGCCCGCAGTCGGTGCAGTTAATGAAGGGATAGCGGTAACGGCGGTCTTCGGGGTCGAATAGCTCAGCCAGGCATGCATCACACACCGCGGCATCGGGACGCACCAGCGCCTCCCGTGTAGTTTCCCGCACGCTCTCCACCACATGGAACCCTTCCTCGCCCCGGGGCGGCAGCGGGGTTGACTCCACGCGATCGATGCGGCTCAACGGCGGTGCTTCCCGCTCCAGCGCCTCAAGAAAGGCGTCCAGGGCTCCCGGATCGCCCTCCAGTTCGGCGGTCACGCCACGGCTGTGGTTACGCACGAATCCGGCTAGCCCGTAACGGCGCGCCAAGCGGTAGACAAAGGGGCGGAAACCCACCCCCTGCACCACCCCCCATACCTCTATCCGCGTGCGGGCCAATGCGCCCTGCACTCCGCCTTCAGCCATGCGGCACCGCCTCCTCTCGGCCCCATAGGCCAATTCGGGGCCGCACGGGATTGCGCAGTAACGCACCAACGACGTTTGAAATTTATCCTGCATGAAAATCGCTGTCAATGGGTCTAAGCTTCCTATCCAGCCGGGACCATCCGGCGACCCGGACAGCGCCAGCGCGTCGCCTTATGAACACCTTTTTCGCACCTAAAAAGTACCAGGCCGGGGGGTTTTTAGGGTGGATCGCGTACGGGCGGGTCCGTAAAGACGCTTATGGGCATGTGAAGGGCCACCAAGATGGCCAGGAGGGTTGCGTGGAAATTGTTTGTCACACTGACCGAGCGTTGCCCCGCCGCGCCTTGAAGTGACTTGGACACTCGCCCAGTGGCGGACAACCTCGTGACCCGCGGGACGGGTCAGGACGCGCCGGGACGGCGACGGAATGGCGACGCCGCGCGGCACCCCCTTGAGCGACCGGACACCGGCACCCGCACCGCAGCCCTCTCCGTGACACTGTCGCCCATGTCCATACCTTATTCAACGCGGCACGCGGGCCCACGAAACGGGACACAACCGCCAACCCGTCAGCCGGTTCGTAGCAATAACGCCAACGCATCTGCTTCTAGTCAGGGCGGGGTCTTGCTTAGCGCCATACCGCCCGCACCGGACGCGCACCGGGCCTTTCATGGCCAGCCATGGTCTGGCTGCCTCCGGTTTCATTCCAACCCGGCGCCGCGCCCAAGGCCAAGTGACCCAGGTCGAGCTCGAAGTTGCTGGCGGGCCTCTTGCCGCCACCCAACTGCATAAACTAGATAAGCCGCTCCCAACACCAGCCCCCACCTAGCGATATCCCAGGAGGTTAAGGGAGCATGCCGAACCACGACCACCAGCAAGGTCGTGATAAGGGGAGCGGCGGCCGAAATAGCCGCAACACCGGTCGCGGAGGCACGCTGCAACCCGGCCGTTTCCGTCAACGTGAAGGCCAGCAGAATAACACCGGTCCCCACCACGAATTCACCTTGGACAAGGTCTAGATGCCCCACTCCCACAATTCCTCCGCTAAAGGCCAGATAGAGCAATAGCAGAAGGGTTCCCACAATCATTTTTGCCCCAACCACAACACGAAGGCTGACAGTACGCAATGCGACCTTGGCCAAAACCATGGTAACCGCGGTACATATTGTGCCGGCAACCAGGTAGGGAACTCCAGGTCCCCATTGAATGGCACTTAGTTTAATACCGATTGACAGACCTACAAACAGCACTACAACGCCAAGCCACATGGAAGCCGGGAATCGTTCCCGTAAAAACAGGGCCGCTAGCAGGCCAACCATCACGAATTGGGTGTGGTAAATCACCGCCGCGGTAGCAGGGTTGCTGAGCTGCATTCCGCGAAATTCGAGGGCAAAGGCCAGACTTCCTCCCAAAACCGCTATAAGCCCAAGCAAAACCACCTGCCGCGGTTTCAACCCGATAACCTCTTGGCGTACAGGGCGAGAAAGTAACATGACACCCAGAACAACGATACCAACGATGCTATTCTTAAGAGCCGTGTAGAGGGTAGAATCGGCGAAGAGCTTGACGCCATAACTATTTATGAAAACGGCGAAACCACTGATAATAGCGTTCAGCGCGGCATATCGGTAACCAATTAACGACTCCCCAAATCCACGCGCTCTAGCGTCCATCGGTGCGTTTTCGCCCCCGTACCATCCCGTCACCTATATCATGTCATTGGCAAGCGCCAAAAACCGACTGGTAAATGCCTTCAGCCTTTCCAATCTCTTTGGGTCCAGCACCTCACACACCCAATCCCAGTGTAAAGACACGATACTGCCAGGGGCAATGGATTGGAGCCAACCGTTTTGTTCCCACTTCCATTGCACCTGAATCGGTTCTGGCGCGCCCAGCACGAGCCGGTTGTCGGCGACCTTAACGCGAGGACTGTTGACGATTAACTCGGACCCTACGACACCGACTACTTGCCCCCAGCTAATCCGGCAGCCATCCATAGCCGCGAGCGCTCGGCTGCTGGCAGGAGACGAGCCCGCTTTAGCCTTTTGGGTCAAGAGAAAGATATTAAAAACGTGAAAATTGTGATGCGGGCGCCCTCCTTTGTGAAGCTTCGCTTTCAATTGCGCTAACCGTTCACTTCCTAGCATCACCTTGAAGGTATCATCAACAAACCGAGCAAACTGCTCCGGCAGGATCGCATCGAGCAGCGCATTTCCAACCCAGTACGCCTCGACAACACGTTCATCAAACGGATCTTTAATACCGTTGCTTTCGGCAATAAAACGCAAATACGGATAGGCGCCTTCGAAATTTTTCGCTAACTCCAATAGGCCACCGTCGGCCTTTTGTGCCACCACGTGCTGGAATAGCCCCCGATGGTCGTCCGGGCCGCAGTAGCCGAGCCGATTGGGAGGAAAGGCGTATCGGCCAAACCGCAGAAGACCTTGCTGAGCCAACTCCTGGCTGATGTGCATCGCACCCTCCTTTGTATCCCGGCTATCAGCGACCAGCTGCCAGCTATCTTGGTCCATGCGCCGTGCCCGACCCGGCCACCACGCTATGGCTGTACGGGCCCTGGCGGGTTGCCGGCGTCTATCGCTCCTTACCAGCCCGCTGGCTCTTAGCCCGATACCCCGCTTGCGTCCGGGCGCCTGCGGCGCCGGCCACAGCCGCCCGGCAGCGCGTTACACCACTTACAGCGCCTTCTCGACATGCGGCCCGTTTTCCCCTGCAAATACCCCGTAGTTTCTGATGCGCGCTCCCCGGGCCGCCTTGGCATCGTCGCACCCGGCCGTTTTTATTTCAACTCCCCCCTTAGACTTAAACCGAACCGTTCCCGCCACCGGCCGGCCCGTCGAGAGACCCATGCGAATGGCTATGCACCATCCCGCCATGCGAGTGCGAGTGGGAGTGTTCCACCACCGGCGCGTGCGAATGGTGCGAACCATCGTCAGCAGACGCGTTAAACGTAGTCAGCCGGAACTGCGTCCGGGTTTCTTCCTCCCCCTCTAGCTGGGCTGCGAGAACCTGCAGCGCCGCGGCTGCGGCGCGAACCTGACTCGACACACTCTCGATCTGGTCGAGAACCGCTTCGGACGCGCCGCCACGCGCCATGGCGCCAAGCCAGCTACTTAGGTTGTGATCCGCGGTAATAAGTTCATGACTGCACCCCCGAACTGCCCTGGCCCAGTCCTGATAGTTGGGACCTAGCTGACACACTCCGATCCACTCCCTTTTAGTAAGTTGCACCGTCGCCGGACGGTAGTCGCTTCAGACCAACGCAGGCGCGGATATCCATTTCACCACCGCATCGATGCCCTCGCCTTTCCTGGCGGACACCGGGAACACCTCGCCGGAGGGACACAAACGCGCAAAGTCCTCGGCCGCTGCCTGCACGTCAAAGTCCGTGAATGGCAACAAATCTGTTTTACTAACCACCAGGGCGTCAAGAATCCGAAACAATTTGGCGTACTTTACAATCTTGTCTCCGCCCTCGGTGGTACTTAACACGCCCAGCCTACGGTGTTCGCCGAGGCTAAAATCGGCGGGGCACACGAGATTACCAACATTCTCAACTATAACAAAGTCGAGCGACCCGAGTGGGAGACTTTTAAGGGCACGCTGCACCATCCTGGCGTCGAGGTGGCAAAGCCCGTCGGTATTAAGTTGTATTACGGGGACGCCGGTTCCCGCGATTCGCTCGGCGTCACGCGTCGTAGCCAGATCGCCCTCAATAACCCCAACCGCAAATTCGCGGGCAAGCTCGCCTAATACAAGCTCAAGTAAGGTCGTCTTGCCAGCGCCAGGCGAACCAAGCACATTAATCATGTGCACCCCGGCACGCTCACATAATTCACGGTTTTCGGCAGCGATTTTATCGTTCTTGCCAAGAGCGGAGACGTGAAGCTGCACGTCTATTGCTGATCGCCCGTTCAACTCGCTTGCCCCCGTTCCTCGCTGGGAAAGCCCTCATAGCCTACGATTTCAAACTCGGTACCCGATCTCACCTCCGTCACCCAGGATCCGCAAGACACGCATTCCACGCCGAATTCACTGACTTCCTGGTCTAGCCCGCATTCAAGGCACACCATCCGACCGGGCACCGACTCGATGACCAGTTCGGCCTGCTTAATTTCCTGCCAATCGGCCCGGAGTGCCTCAAAGGCAAACTCCAACGCGTCCGGAAGGGCTCCGTTCAGTTTTCCGACGCGCAGCCGCACCACGGTAACATCCTTAATATGGTTCTCCACGGCGGATTCGTGAACAACCTCGAGAACGCCAGCCATTAGACCCATTTCGTGCATGTCAACGACCCTTCTTCTACCTGAGCCAATCGACGCACGTCAGCAACATTTCCTCAATTACATCAAACCACGCCAACGCTTTCAACACTTCCACGGGGTATTCGGACTCCCACAGCAGCTGACCCAAAATGGATGGCACAATGACCTCTATACGGTGCTTGCCGACCGGCCGAAATACTATACGGTAGGGAAGCATCCCGATAATTGCGGGGTTGACGGGAATTAACGTCTCCACATGCCGCCGAGGCTGAAGGGCGAGCACTAGCGCCTTGGCGGGGTTTTGATCGTCACCCCCACCAAGGGGGACCGTCTTAACCCCTTCGTAGGTAAGATCGTTTCCTAGCGCAATTTGCTGAACATGTGCTGCAACTTCAGTGGCGCTTCGTTGAGTAACCAGGGTACGGGTCAAAGGACCTCTAGCACCACTCCTTCGCGCTTTCCACCAATTGGCCAGGGTTTCATCGGGATTACCGCCAGAATTGGAGTCCGAAAAATCTAGAACCTGAGCTTTCCAAAATGCGTCCTCAAAGGCAGTGAGAGCAGCCTGAAACTCGAGATAGTTCTGAAGCGGATCTAAACCGCCTTGCACAAGCTCCTCTTCATAACGGCGCAAAGGAACATCATATCTGTACAATACCTCGAGGGCCTCCCGCACCTCCTCATCAAAGGTGTGCCGGTCCTCATACAACCGGGTCAACTGGTCGGCAGTCCACGCAAACCCCGGCACTCGCCATTCCACTTCAAGCCCCACGCGCACGCGCGCAGACGCCACCTGCTCCTCCAAATGAGCCCGGGTCTCTTCCATGGCCATGCTCACGTCACTGCCACCCCCACGGTTAGTTTCACCAAAGGAAGTCACCGTTGATGTCAATAGCCGGTGGCTCTGTAGGGCACGCGGCCGCACAAAGCCCGCACCCCGTGCACACTAGCGCCGAGATATCAGGTGCTGGGGCGTCCGGGTACAGTCGAATGGCGCGGGCGCCAAGCGGACACGCCTGAACACATCGCCCGCATCCATCCTCGGCGTGTAAGTGGACACAGCGATCGATGGCCACGCGAGCGGTGCCGATCTTAACTTGCCAGGCCTCAACGACGGGTTTCAGCGCACCCGTCGCGCAAGCCCTCGAACAGGGAATATCAACGCACAATACACATGCCTGCACGGCAGGCTCGACGATAGGACGCCCGTCGGGATCGACCCGAATCGCACCGACCCCGCACGCTTCCACACAGCTTCCGCACCCGGTGCAAAGCTTCTCAAACACACCCTCTTGCACAGCACCAGGGGGCCGCAACCTTGGCCGGACTGGAGGACTGGCGCCAACGGGCGGCACCCGGCCCAGCCCGGCCATTATCGTTCGGCCCCGGTGCCATGCCAGGCGCAGAAAATCGCGCCGATCAATCCGAACCCCGCTCATGTCATGACTCTGTTTCCCGTTCAGCGCCCGGAGCGCCGAATACGTATTCAACGGTAGCAGCGATTATCCGTTGGGCCTCACTCTCGGGAACGCGGTCTAGAACGATATTGGCCTCAACTACAACGTAGTCACCCACAGTTAGATCAGGGATTTCATCATAAAAGACATGCCGTCGCCTTCCCCCACCCTCGACAATGCAGGACTCTGAATCGATGACCTCAACCACCCGGTAGGGAAGTGCAAGACACATTAGCTCAACCTCCTTCATTCCGGATACGGCCACGCGGTATCGTGAACGAGCCTATCCGGGTCCACATCAAACGCCACGTCCTCCTGCACGCTGGGCACCACACCAAACCCCCGCAACTCATGTAACACTACGTCCTCCAGCGCAGATACCCGAGCAAGAACGGTATCGGACAGATACACCCCAAGCCCATTAACGTCTTCGGGTACAATGCCGATAACGACCGCGTCCGGGGCCTCACCGACAAGTTGTAGCGCCGCCATAACCTCCAGAATTTCGACCTCGTGAGACGAACCGCTGGCCTTCACAACCCATTTATGAAGATCCTCGAGCTTGAATCGCACAATCGTACCAGGCTTCGCTGCCGCGTTAATCGCATCGATAATAACAATGTGATCAAACGCAGCCAGAACATCCATCAATTGCCATCCCAGCGTGCCGCCGTCGGCAACGGCAATTGCTGGCTGAAACGAGTACTTGCGCCGCAAATGATAGAGAAGATGAACTCCAATCCCTTCGTCCCGCAGGAGAATATTACCTAAGCCGATGACAAGCACATTGCGGCGAGGAAGAGCCTCCTCACTGTGCACGGCCTACCCTCCTTTTGCTCGTTCGATGGCCTCAGATGCCCCGAGATCCGTTTCATCCCCTTGCTCGCGCTTGTATCCAACCACCATAGACTCCAAGGTACCATCCTTGTTCTCTATGGAGTTCCAAAACGCCATGTAAACGTGCACGGCCACAAAGACAATGATGCCCCAGGCCAACCAATGATGCCAGATCCGCGCTCCCGCTAACCCACCAAAAACGGGGTAGAGAAATCCAAGATCGTGATAGGAGAAATATCCTATTCCTCCTGCCTTATAATTGGCACCGAACAAGAGCAACCCGGTTACGCTGATGAGTACCAGCATTACGTAAAAAATCATGTACGTCACGAACTGCAGCGGTCCATACCTTGACTCCCCATGCCGGTAAGCCGGTCCGAGTAGCAGATAGTAGGCCAGTTGCGAGCGCCATCTTTTCCAGGATAACGCTACTTTACCGTCCCGCCATTCGCGATTAAGGATCATAGTGTATACCCGAATCAACAGCGCCGCAATAAGGACCAGGCCGGCCAGCTCGTGGCTACCGCGGACAAGTTCGACGGTAAAGTTCTGGAAGGCGGTCACGTTCGGGTTAGTACCCAGGTACGGATTGGCAATTTCGAATCCCGTGGCGATTAACCACATGATGAGCGCAAAACGGATCCAGTGCATCCACCGCACCGTAACAGAAAACTCCTCACGGGGTGTCGTCTGTTTGCTCATGGCCAGCTCCTCCTTCGGCTAAATGGGCCGGGCGACATGCCCACCCGGCCCGGTCTCCGCAAGCTACACATCGATCTGAAACTGCCCGATCTCTTGCCCGGCAGCATCAAACAAGTGGACCGCACAGCCAATGCACGGATCGAAGGAATGAATCGTCCGTAGCACTTCCACAGGCTGATCCGGTATGGCTACCTTGGTGTTCATCAACGCCTCCTCATAGGGACCACGCTGATTTAGATGGTCACGCGGACTCGCGTTCCATGTACTGGGCACCACGGCCTGGTAGGCAACAATTTGCCCGTTACGAATTTTCACCCAATGGCCAAGAGCCCCGCGCGGGGCGGAACGAAGCGCAAATCCGTCGCCGTCCTTCATCTGCCACTCTGCATAGGTTTGGGTGTTGCCATGGGCCACATTGCTAACGAGTTCATCGACCCATGCCGGCACTGTCCGGGCCAAGGCTTGCGCCTCCAACGCTCGAGCAGCCGTCCGGCCGACCGTGGAGAACCAATAGCTGGGCTTCCAACCTACTTGCTGCTCGAACTCGTTCATGAGCGACGCCTGCGGCTCGGCCTTAAGCCCGCGTGCGATCAGGAACCGAGCCAACGGGCCGCCCTCCATGGGCTTTCCATGATACCGCGGCGCCTTGATCCAGCTATACTTGCCTGCACGATTGAGAGCACCGTCCGGCTCCAAGCCGGTGTACTGGAGGATGGTCTCCTCCTCAAAGGGGCCAACTCCCTTGTCCGGCCCCGCGTACCACGCGTGGGTTACATCTTCGGTGATAGCATTCGCGTCCACAGGCGCGATGTGATTCAAATCGCGGTTCAGAATAACGCCTCCCGGGAAAAAGTCTTTTGCCCGGGGCCACCCGAGATTGTCCTGTGGGAACCCTCCATAATCAAGATAGTTTCCGACGCCGGCCCCAATGCCAGCCGCTGCCTCACCGCGGTATACCTCCCCGAGCATCCGCATATCGGCCATATATGCGTTCTCGACGAAGTCTGCACCGGACTTCATTTTGAAAAGGTACTCAGACACCCGGGAAGGGTCCACGACGTCCATTATGGACGTCACGCCACCTACAACCAGACTTTGCGGGTGGGGGTTCTTCCCACCGAAGACCGTCATCGCCTGAGCCAGGGTACGCTGCACCTTAAGAGCATCTAGATAATGGGACAACATAATGAGATTCTGCTCAGGACTGAGTTGATACGCCGGGTGTCCCCAGTATCCATTTGCGAAAGGTCCCAGTTGGCCTGACTCCACGAATTTCTTGAGACGGGCTTGAACAGCTTCGTAGGTTCCCTGGCCCGCGTTAAACGGGGTCGCGGCGTATTGCTGCGCAACCTGGGCTGCCTTCGCCGGTGACGCCTGCAGGGCGGACACTGGATCGAACCAGTCCATTCCATGAAGCTGGTAGAAGTGAACGACGTGGTCGTGAATAAACAACGACGCGTTCAAAAGATTCCGAACTAGCCGTGCCGTGTCAGGAATCTGGACACCAAGTGCTGCCTCCACAGCCTCTGTTGCCCGGTCGTAGTGGCTAAACGTACATACGCCGCAAATCCGCTGTGCAAAGAGCCCCGCGTCCCGGGGGTCCCGTCCCTTCAGGATAAGCTCAATGCCCCGAAACATGGTTGAAGAGCTATATGCGTCACGTACAACATTGTTCGCATCCAGGTCCACCTCGATCCGCAGGTGCCCTTCAATTCGCGTGATGGGGTCAATGGTTACGCGGTTAAGTGCCATGATCAGTGTCCCCCTTGTCAGTGATCACAGATGGTTTAGGCTCCTGGAGCCGTAGGCGGGGTTTTCTTCCCATCCGGGGTGAAGCCTTTTTTCTCGGATTCCTTTTCGTCCTTCCAATCGGGGTTAGCCCGATTCCGAATCGCCGTTGCACCAGCGTGTACCACGATGCCCGCAGCGGCCACCCCTAACACGACGCCGCCAACTGTGTTCGCCTTCGCGTCAGCCGCAATCCCTAGCGCACTGCCATAAATATTGGCGGATAAAGGCTGTTCAAACGGAGTCATGGTGTCCCAGAAGTTAGGCTCTGCACACCCGATGCACCCGTGGCCAGCACGTATCGGCCAGGATACCTGCTGGTTCCAGCGAACTTGGGGACAGTTATTAAAGGTGTATGGCCCCTTACAGCCCATCTTGAACAGGCACCACCCGTTTTGAGCGGCGGTATCGCCCCACTGTGTTACGTACTCGCCAGCGTCAAAATGCCCACGCCGTTCACAATTGTCATGGATCCGATGGCCATAGGCCCACATTGGCCGCCCGTACCGGTCAAGCGGCGGCTTGTTTCCGAACATCACAACCTCAAGAATAGTGCCAACGATGTTCGTGGCATTAGCGGGACAGCCAGAGATATTCACCACTGGTATGCCCAGTGCATCAGAAACGCCTTTCGCGCCTGTCGGATTGGGATGGGCTGCAGGGATACCTCCAAATGCCGCACAGGTGCCAGCCGCCATGACCAGACTGGCCCCGGCCGCTACACGTTTCGCTAGGCTGAGGCCGGTCTCCCCCGACGACCCGATGGTTAAATACCCGCCATTGAGACCCGTGGGCAGCGAGCCTTCGAACACTGCGACATATTGGCCCTTGTTCTTAGCGAGGCTATCGTTAAGGCTTTTTTCGGATGCCGAACCCGACGGCGCCATCACCGTTTCGTTATAATCGAGCGAAATCGTATCCAGAATGACTTCCGCGAATCCGGGATCAGCGGTGCGCAGCAGGGATTCGGTATTACCGTCACAGTCTTGGAGGTTAATCCAGATAACCGGCACTCGGTGGGTTAACGATGCCGCGCGTGCCACCCTCGGCTCAAAAACCGGCGGCAGCATCATAGCAGCGGTTAACATCGATGTCCATTTTAAAAAGTCGCGCCGGGTATAGCCTGCGGCTAGAATTTTATCCAGGACCGTTTCAGATGCCGGTCCTTGATCCGCCAGCAGATCTAACCGACGGTCTACTTGAGCCAGGACCCGGTCAATGTCAACATGCGCGCCGTCCGGCGAACCCTCCATTGGACGTCCGTCGACCTTGGGAAGGTCGGAAAACGCCGCTGGCTTATCCGACTTCTGTGGCATGTACCGCCATCCTCCTCTTTTGACGCGCTTGCAGGACGCCACACTACGCCCAAAAAGGCATTCAACCGAACATCCCGCCCGGCACTGGGAGTGCGGGCAGCGGCGCAACCACCAGCTCCTCCGTACAGCCGGACGGAGGCCCAATGGCCCGCCGAAGCCGGGTACCAGGGGCACACTCCCACCCTGGAGGTCCCACCCGCTGGATCGTTGGCCCCTTGCCCATTCTCAAAAGCATCCGGCCACAACCTCCTAGCATAACTCATTCGCGCAGGGCAATGCCGGTGCAGACATAGGCGCTAGGCCCAACCGAACGGCTGAACCCTTATCTCGGATCCGACTGCCCGGAAACGTCGGGCTCACTGGGCTCTGACAGACCTTTCCCTTCACTATGTGCCCGAAACATCCGAATCGTCTTCCCAACACTCGCGCCCAGTTCAGGTAGCCGCTTGGGGCCGAATATCAGCACAACCACCACCAACAACAGCACTAAATGCGCCGGGTCCAGGAGTCTCATCCACATTTTGAATACCTCCTCAACAGATCCTGGGCAGCGGATCGCCTACCAGCATGTCGAGCACCCGCCGTCCACCAAGTATGGTACGCAGGTAGACCATGTGGGCCGGCCCTTCTTCGACCTCGCCGATAATGACACTGTCCGCCCCCAACGGATGTTCCCTTAGGATACGAAGCGCTTTCTCGGCTGCCTCCGGGGCCACAAAGGCCAGTAATTTCCCTTCATTGGCAAGTGTCAGGGGGTCCAGGCCGAGAATTTCGCAAGCGCCATTTACCTCGGGACGCACCGGAATGGCGGCTTCGTCGACTGCGATGGCGCAATTCGACCCCTGGGCTACCTCGTTAAGGGTAGTCGCTACACCTCCACGCGTGGGATCCTTCATGCAATGCAGCGCACTGCCTACTCCATCGATAAGTCGCGCGGCCAACTCGTGAAGAGGAGATGTATCGCTCTCAATTTCAGCCTCAAGTTCGAGCCCTTGGCGGGCAATCATTACCGCGACCCCGTGATCGCCAATGCTGCCACTCAAAATCACCCGGTCGCCGGGCTGCACTGCATCGCGTCCCATATGCCATACAGCGCGGACAATGCCAACCCCAGCAGTATTGATGTAAATTCCATCGCCCTTTCCTTTGGGCACGACCTTAGTGTCACCCGTGACAATAGGCACGCCAATCTTCCGGGCAGCCAGCGCCATTGCCTCAACAATCGCCCGAAGCTGCGTGACCGAAAAACCCTCTTCCAGAATGAATCCGGCGGACAGGGCCACGGGAACAGCTCCGGAAACCGCCAGGTCATTGACGGTGCCATGAACTGCGAGGCTCCCAATATTCCCCCCTGGAAAGAAAAGAGGGCTAACAGTATAGCTGTCGGTGGTGAAAGCGAGCCGGAGTCCTTGTGGAAGGCCGATCACGGCAGCATCGTCTAGCGAGTCTAGCAGCGGATTGGAAAAGGCCGGCCCAATGAGACCCTCAATTAACTCGAACGAGGCCTTCCCACCGGCGCCATGGCTCAGCGTAATGGCCTCCTGGCCAATGAACCGCGAGCGGCGAGTTTCCTCGGCAATGCGGATCTTTTCGAGCACCCGGGCAGGATCCGCCTGTTCTCCCACGATCGAAACACCCCCTGTTGCTAGTTCTTAGCGAAATTGAAACCGCCCATAGTTGTAATAGGCTGCGCAGGCGCCTTCGGGCGACACCATGCAAGTTCCGATGGGCGCCTGCGGGGTGCAAGCGGTTCCAAAGGCGCGGCACTCCCACGGCTTAATAAGGCCTCTTAGCACCTCCCCGCACTGGCAGGACGGATGGTCAGCGACTTCACGTCCCGGCACTCCAAATCGCTCCTCCGCATCCCACGGTTGAAATTCAGGCCGCAATCTTAGCCCGCTCCGGGCAATCGAACCCAAACCCCGCCATTTAAACTCTTGCCGAACCTCCATAGTTGCGTTTATCGCTTCTAAGGCCTTGGGGTTTCCCTCGGGTCGGACTGCCCGAAGATACTGATTTTCAACCTCGGCCCGTCCCTCACTCACCTGCCGCACGACCATAAGAATTGCCTGCAAAACATCCAGCGGCTCAAACCCTGTTACTACGACCGGCCGACCATACTCGCGGGCGATCACCCGATATGGGTCAAGTCCGATAACCATACTTACATGCCCAGGGCCAAGGAATCCCTCAATACGAATTTCCGGAGAGTCCAGCAATGCGCGCATCGGTGGTATTACGAGAACGTGGTTGGCAAAAACCGAGAAATTTCGCACGTCGAGAGATTTGGCCTTTAAAAGGGTAACTGCTGTGGAAGGGGCGGTCGTTTCAAATCCAATCGCAAAAAATATAACTTCTCGATCAGGATTCTGTTGGGCGATTTTTAGAGCATCAAGAGGGGAGTATACAAATCGCACGTCCGCCCCTGCCGCTTTTATATCCAGCAAACTTCCGTTCGATCCCGGCACGCGCATCATGTCCGCGAAGGTAGTAAAAATCACCCCTGGTCTACGCGCGAGGTGCATCGCATCATCAAGGCGCCCTATAGGAAGCACGCACACCGGACATCCGGGACCGTGCAACATTCGCACATTGGCTGGCAACATTTCTTCCAGGCCATACTTAAAAATGACGTGAGTATGACCACCGCAGAATTCCATTATATTAATGGACCGACCGCCAGCCACCCGATCGATCTCATCCGCCACGCGCTTTGCTAATTCCTGGTCCCGGTATTCGTCGGCGTACTTCATGCTCGACCTCCTTCCTCCTCTCGTTATCCCGACCTCCAACAGTTATCCACGGCACATTCAAAACACGCTGTCGCCCCATTGCTTAATGTCGTCTACAGCTTCTCGGCCAATAGATTTTAGTTCCCGCAACATTTCTTTGGCCTCTTGGTCTCCCAACTTCGACATCGCAAAACCAACATGCACTAAAACCCAACTTCCGGGTGAGACCTCTACACCCTGATTCCTCAGTAGAGCAATATTCACATTGCGCCGAACACCGCTTACATCCAATTTGGCGATATCGTTCTCCTCATCCACAATTTCGACAATCTTGCCGGGAATTGCCAGACACATGCGATGTCCCCCTTGTTCCCTTAGCTTTTGGTGTGCTGCGCTACTGTTCACCGTGATAGTGCCAGAGCGCACACGCGGCGTCGTCCGCAGCCTGAACTAGCTCCCATTGCCATTATGAGAACGCTGAAAAAGACGCTTTCCGACGGACTCGGCCTGGAACTAGATCCCAGAAGCCTGGTGGTAAGCGGGTTCTCTAGTTCCATGCGGGCTCGGATTCTGCTCGGGCCGCCCTTTTTCAGCGTTGGCATTATACCTTCAGATACCCCCGTTTGGATAGTATCATCTTCAGGCGTCTCTTTTGCTGAGAACCTAATTAGAGCCGACTCGCCCGTTCTTAGCACCGATGAATGTGAATCGCCGCCCCCTTCCTTCTTATCTGCAGTGTATCATGGTCGCCCCTCCATCCCACCTCTGGGGGACGTATTCTTTATGCTGCGGAGGATCCTGTTCTCTTTTACCGTTCCCCGTCGCCGGCGGCGTTTATCAATTATCCCTTCAACCCGTTCCTTTTACAGCCGTTATTTTAAGTTTACTGTCCGTAATAATTGATTTAAACTAGTCCCCTTTCCCCTTATTCCTACGTTCGAGGGAACGGCCCTAAATTGCGGGTTATTTCGGTCTAGGCATTGCGGTCGGGTGGATAACACTACCCCATAGGGGTGCGGGGTAGCCCTTTGTGTTGGCAGTCTATTATGGTCCATCAATTGCAAGTACGGGACACGGAGCTGTCCGGTTAACGTATCCACTGATATTACCCAGGAGACGCCGAGCTCCTAGGCTTCTGTTCTTGCGGCCGAGCACCAGCAGTTCTGAATCGATCCTCCGTGCATACTTCACTAACTCGGGCCCCGGCTCGCCATCGAGAAGTACGGGGACCACCTTGAATTTTCCGGCCGGCATGATAGACAGGCTCGCGGCATGGTGCCGGAGCCAGGCAGCTCGATCCGTAGCGGCTACTGTCCGTTCAGGTGGAGGCGGAGGGCATATTGTCACGACATGCACCTCGGTACCCGGCGCCAGATGTTCCCCTATCCATCTTCCAGCCTCCATGGCAGTGGGCGACCCGTCAGATGCCCAAATTGTCCGGCGTGGAGGGGTCTCACCTCGCTCCTCAGCAAGTGCCGCGGCACCTTTCCGCTCTGCCGTCGCTAAGAATACCAGATCCCCCAACCAATAGCTGGTTATGACCTCATGTGACAGAAGACCTGATATGGCGTGGCTTAGTTCGTTAGCGGTAGCGGCGTGCAATAACGAACGTCCAAGCCATCGATACTGCGCCAGTTCCGGAAACGGCAGCGTTCGGGTAATGCCCTCCAGCGCTCGCATCGCAAGTACCCCAGTCATCGTCACAGGCTGCACTAGGTCGAGGACCACCAGGGTTCCACCGGGTCGCAACACCCGACATCCAGCACCGATAATCCCGGACGCAGGGCCAACCGCCTCATTGCCGCCTGACGCCAGGCTTAAATACCAGCAGTTCTGGCGTCTCAGCCATGTTACTATCCTCCTCGGCGTTGCTCCTACCCTGCATTTTTTGAATTTACCTGACCTTAAGTCTATACACGGGGGGCATGCGTTGCTTAGCAACCGCACCATTTGGATAATCCTAACGAAAGTTTATTCAGCGCGGCTTCCCACCATTAGCATGGTCCGCGGCCCCACTCCATTGGACCAGCCCTACAAAATCCACTTGGAGAATGCTGAAAAAGTCGGCCTGACGACGGCCGCAAAAAGGAGTTTCGGCCCCAGCCAGCGAATCTTCCCCTATCGACTACCGCGGCAGGAGGGAACCCCATGCAAGGCCACCTCGACCGCCAACTGGCCTGCGTCACCGTCGCCGTCGACCGGCTCCTCGGGCCGACGGCGACGGTGATGACGGCCAGTCAGGAGTACTGACGCCCCGGTATCGGCTGTGCTTCCCCCTGTGCAGCACCAGGCCAATGTCCTTTTTGCGACCACGGACCGACTGTAGCGTTCTCTTTTTGCGATGGGACCGGACGCCGGCAGGCCGGACCGCATGCGACCTAGGCCGAAGCCCGGCTTGTCTAGACGCCTGGCGCCACCAGACCGGAACGCAGCACCAGCGAAGCTAGTCGTCATCCTTGAACGGGTAGGGAAGCGCCGGTGGAAGCCGTCGGTCTCGAGGGCGGGAAGCCCACTACCAGCCCCGGACGACCGGTGCGGCGCGCGGCGGCACCCGGCGCTGGACCGGTACAACGCCAGCACGCTGCACAATTCTACTTCAATAAATATCATTCCTATCACGCCCGCGAGTGGCTCCAAATCCTAGGGCCTCCAGCAGGCAGTGGACGAGGTGGTATCCTCCCCGGCTCACCCTGGGGGAAGAGCGCCACAGGATTGAGTCCCGGTGCTTGGTGTGGGTATGTTGAGAGTCAACCCCCGCGGTGGCGACGGTTCCCCGCAGGATTTTCCGGGTCCTGCAGCGAATCGGGTCCACACCGTGCGGGCGTGGCGTGTGCCACAGGGCGGTGGGTGCGGCCGGCAATTTTCCTGAAGCAGCGTACGCTAGCTTCGCTGTGGCGGGTGGCCGGCCCCCCCGCCTGCGCAAACGCCCGCAGGCGCCCGGCACTCTGTGCCGGTGGTTCGCATCCGGGAGTGCGCGCAATCGCGCCGGATGGATCCCCTGCGGGAACGGGAAGGAGGCGCGCTCGTGGAGCGGTTTACGGGACGGGATCTGCATCAGGCGTAGGTCCATGGCTTGGTGTTCCGCCCGCGGCAACAGGGGACGCCCTGCCGGTTCCCCCATACCCCGGCGGCGTGGGCTCCGTGCTGTGCGAGCCCGGTTACACCCGACACCCGGATCGCGCGCGAGGCCACCGGCAAGGCGTTCACGGTGTCGGATGCGCTGGTGTCCCGGGCCCGTCTAGGTGCGGTGACCCATCCCGTGGCGTGGAAGCGGTTGGGGGCTGGACGGCACCCCGACCGGGGGGATGCGGAACGGCTAGCGCAGATGCTGGCGTTGGGGACCGTGGAGGCCGTGTGGGGGCCGCCGGCAGCAATCCGGGCCATCCGGGCGCTCCGGCAGCAGGCGGCCGCCTGCGGGAGCACCGCGACCGCCAGGAAGCACCGGGCCCAGCGCCGGCTTCTCCGGCGGGGTGGGCCGTGCCCCGGACGCAAACGGCGGCGGCCTGGCTCGCCGACCACGGGCAGGAACTGGACCGGGACCCTGCTGGTGACCAGCGCCCGGACCTTGGCGCAACCGGCGGTCGCAGAGGCGGAGGTCCTGCGCCGGCTGGCGGACCGCCCTGCACGCGGCTGGCCCGGGAGTCTGCCGGGGTGGGGGCCCGGGACCGCCGCGGTCGTCTGGACGGGGATCAGGGACCCTCGCGGTTCCGGCACCTCCGCCCGCGCACCCGGAATGCGGGGCTGAACCCCACGGTGCACCCATCGGGCGCGGCCGACTGGCGGGACCCCATCCGTCGCCCGGGCCCGGCCGAACGGCGCCGGGCCCTGGTCGAGGCGGCCGGGTTCGCGATCCGGCACCCGCGCCGTCCGCTGCGGGCGGGGTTCGAGCGTCTCGCCGGACAGGTGAGCGGCGGGGGGGGGGCCACCGGGCCGGCGCGCGGACACGGCGGATCGCGGCGTGGAAGGTCTGGCGACCGGGCCGCCTGGACCGGGAGAGAGCGTCGGCGCTATCAGAACCAGCGGAGTGCGATTCGGGGGATCCTGCGCCGCCGCCCCCCTATCCCCCCGCCGAGCCGGTCACCCAGTGGGGCGTGCCGGCGGGGGCTCTCGCGGGGGCCACCGCGCCCTGAAGCGCGCCCGCGGTGCGGGCGGGGCTTGACGCTCAACATACGTGGAAAATCGCGTCTCCTGAAAGGTTGCCCCTCCCTGACGCTCCCACCTCCTGCGCCGTCACGGCGGTATACAGCGGCTGTAACTTGGCCATCGAGGTCTTGCTGCAGGACCGCCGCGGAGCCGCTGCCCACTCGTCCTGCTGCTCCAGGAGGACCGCCCCGGCCAGCCGCAATGCGGCCGCCGCGTTCGGGAAGGTCCCCACCCCGGCGGACCAGCTCCCGGTACCACGGCTCCAACGGGTGAGGGGAAGTGGAGCGGTCGCCCGTGCTCCTAGGGAAAGGCCCTATAGGCGAGCACATCCTCCGCCATGTCCACAGGCCCGTCGCCGCGGACGGAAAGCGCTCGGGCCGGGAGGAAACCACGTCGCGCAGAGGCTTCAGCGCGCCCCGCCGGCTCACCTGCGCGCAGATCGTCCGCACCAGTCCCCCCCCGGCGCTGGCCGAGCGCGGCACGTGGCTCAGGCGGTGGCGCAGGCAAGGCCCCCGGCACCGTGGCCAGCTGGCCACCGTCCAGATGGCCTGCTGGAGGCCCTGGTCGGCATCACGGATGACCAGGAGGACCCCGGTGAGGCCCCGCTCCCGGAGCCGGCGCAGGAAGGCCATCCAGAACGCGACCTCCTCGCTCCACCCGAGGTCGAATCCCAGCCCCGCCCGCTCGCCGGTCTCCCGCACCCCGATGGCCACCACCAGGGCCCTGCGGAGCACCCGGTCGCCCTCCCGGACCTTCACATATTTGGCATCCAGCCACCCGGAGGGATAGCGGCCCTCCAGCGGCCGCTGGCGGAAGGCCGCCACCCGGGCATCCCGCTCCTGCGCCACCCGCGAGACGGCGCGCTTGCGGACCCCCTCCAGGCCGAGGGCCTGGACCCGCTGGTCCACCTTGCGGGTGCTGACGCCCTGGACATAGGCCTCCTAGATGACGGACACCAGGGCTTGCTCACTGCGCTTCCGGGGCTCCCAAAAGCCCGGGAAGGCGCCCCCTTGCCGGAGCTTCGGGATGGCCCGGTGCAGGGTGCCGAGGCGGGTAGCCCCGTCGCGGGGCCGGCTGCCGTTGCGGGTGGCCGTCCGGTTCGCCGTCCGGTCGTACCGGCCGGCCCCGATCCGCGCCGTGACCTCCGCCTCCATCTAGGGCTGTAACAGCCACTCCACGGTGCTGCGCAGGAACTCCAGGTCGGCGCCCATCTTGCGCACGAGCGTCTCGCGGTCCACACTAAAGTCAGCCACGGTCGCCCTCCTCCCTGGTTTTGGGTTGACACCTCCAGGAAACGCGACCGTGGCTGACCTGTCCAGGACCATCCTGGCAACCAGACCCTCGGAATTTCCACCACGCTATGAGACTCTATCCGCCACAGGCACCGGCCCCCACCAGGAGCTGGCATGGCCTTACCCGGCTGAGCGGCCCCTACTAGTGAAACGGCAAGGACCGGAGCCGGGTCGTCAGGCGAATCGCGCAACCGGAAGAGGCCCGGCCGGCGCCGGTTGGCACCCAAGAACGCACAACGAATACGCTCGCTGAAACACGGGAAGATCCGGTGCGTGGCACGGGGATTGCCGGTCACGGCAGGCCTACCGGCCCGCGGCACAGCCCATCGTAAGCGGCTGGGCCCGCCAGTTGCTGGGACCCGGAGGGTCAAAGCCAAGGCGACTCCCGGCCCAAGAGCTTCGAAACCAGCCGCTCCCCTCCCGGCAGGTGCGTAACACGAAGTCATTTAGTGACCCATATCAAGCACACCAGGCACTCCGCAAGCCCACGGACCGGTTGTCCCGCCCCGGGTGGTAGACTCCCCGCTCCCACCCGCACCAGATTGAGCGGATTAACCCCCCCTGCGCCTGTTACGACACGCCAAGGCCCCACCAACGGCAGTGCCCCCTGGCGGATTGCTTTTGCCAGTCTGCTCACTGAGCACCATGTCCGCCTGACAGGACGCGGACAGTTCACTGCACCTGCAGGAACGGGTCATAACATAATCCGGGACAAAGTCGGAAGCGGGGCAAGCCTTCATAGCGTCCTATTCCCACCATCCAGACCCTGATACGCTACGTCATTAGCGTTCCTACCTTGCAGCCCTATCGTAGGTTTTTGCAACGCTCGCACAACTGCATCCGCTGTACGAGCGGCTCAGGAAATCCATGCTCACGCAAGGTCTTCTGGATGCCTTCAATCTGTTGGGTGCTGACATCGAGAAGCCGCCCGCATCGAGTGCACCGTGCTGCGGAAATCTCGCGGATTACGTGTCCCGCCGATGGCGTAACGGTCCAGTGCGTGTTGGCAACTACGCTAAGGCTGTCCTTCGGACACACCGTGACACACGCACCACACCCGGCGCAACTATTAGTCGCAAAAGCAATGGAAATAATACCTTCAGTTTCTTCCATTTTAATAACCCCTTGTGGGCAGCTCGAAACGCAAGCTCCGCAAGCATCGCACGAGTCGCTGCAAACCACCTCGTAGCCCAGACTAGGTACAGGAACCCCGCTTTGGGAAAGACTCGCAGTACCAATAGCAATCTTTATTCGCTCCCACCGGGTGGCAGCAGCGTCTTGGGAGTTCTCGGACGGGTTAAACCCCAGCGCTTGTTGCACAAAAGCGCTCCGGTTTACACTAGCCTGTGCGCCTTTAGGAAACAACTGGCAGGACATGTCCGGGCAGCTTACCTCGACATGAACTCCGCGCGCAGCGGCAGTAACGAGGTGGTGCCATCCAATCTCTCCGATACACCCTATTAACAGCACGGGGCCTTCGGAATGCAAATCCCTAGCCTTTGAACAAGTGATGCCGATCGAATCTTGCCCATGAGCGACCAACTCTGAAATCATGGCCAGCCAGGCGCGATCATCAATTTCAGAACTTTCCAGGGCGCCTGTGGGACAATCCGCTACACATGCCCCGCAACGACTACACTGTTCAGGATTAATCTTTGGACCGGCTTCATCCAACGATATAGCACCATCATGGCATGCAAGGACGCAATGCTGGCATCCCTGCCCACTTAGGCACAGCTCATTTTGGACACGCGGAGCGCCCAGGGCAGGGCTCGCTCGGAAGAGCGCCTGCTGAAGCAAGGCGCGGCGGGTAAAGGCAGCTCCCTCCTGCATCCGGCTTAAAACAGCATTTCCCGCGCGAGGAAGCCGCACCCGCACAATCTGCAGATCCAACTCGGCTGCGACTATCTCTCGCAGTCGCCCATCCTGGCTAACGGATCCCTCACAGAGCACCCACCCGAAACTGTCGGGCCAGGGCCTTTGGGGAATATCCAAGCCCAGACTGCCAATAACAATCGTCGGACGCCCGGACAGTTCGGGAAGGCTGCGCAGGGCCTCTACTCGAAATTTCATTTCCGGCCATCGCGACTTCAGGTGCGCTGCTACCATCTCCACTGCGCCGTAAGACACACACTCGCCCACAACAGCTACCAGGATAGCACCCGACAGGTTGTCCATTAGCTCCAGTCACCCGCCACTACACTAACAATGAAGGACGCCACCTCGCTGTAGAATGCCCAATGCGCATGCTTCTGAACGTCATCCTTCCACCGCCTAATCCAGGACATGTGCTTATGAATGAACATTGCCGCAGCCTCTTCAGGATTACTGGAGCCGTCCAGAGATCTGCTCCGTAGCCGGGCGACAAATGCGAGTTCGGCGAGAATATGGTCTGCCGGAACATCATGTACTTCGAAGCCAGCGTCTTCGTATTCCCGGGAGACCTGGTAGAAGGGTTCTCCTCGAATTAAGTCTGAGGTGTAAAAGGACTCAAGGGGCAAGCAACACGCTCGGGGTGCATCGGATATAAACAACCGCGTATACTCCGCCATCCGTTCTTCCGGATCCGCCCAACTGGGTTCCAAAAATGCATCCCGGATTCGCCCTAAAACACCGAACTGGGCAGGCGTTAATCCTTTAGCAGCCAACACCGAATCAAGGGCGGCGTTAATCCGGGTACTCTCTTCAGGTGTTGGATAACGCATCAGCTGGATAGCGAGTGCTAGCGCCACTGTTTCGAGATCTACTGAATACTCTCCACGCACATCGCTTTCCCCATATCCGATCTGATTATTGACCACCGTGGTAGCCTCGCTCCCTTTTTGCAGCCGCCGGATGTTATTGTCCCAAACCCATGCCTGGCCGCAGGATTCAGAAGCCGCGACAGCAACACCCTCCATCCTCTTCCCGCGCTGAGGGCGCCTGCGGCGAACTATGCGGTCGGCAGAACCCTCTGCCCTCTTTCGCCAATCACGCAATCAGTGCCCACCCGGTGTCTTTGCGCTCTGCCGCGTAGGCGACGCCACGGAACGCGGGGCATCGCCCACGCGCTTTCCCCTCCCCTCTGTCACACTTCGCCACACCAGGGGCGCTTAGGTCATCCCCTACTTCTTTAGCCCAGGCTTAACCGTCCTCTAGCCGTGCCAGCCTAGTGCCGTTTAACCAAGCTGTCCGACCAGACCTATACCCGCGGAAACGGATACCCGAACACGCCAGCCTTCATTACATAATACCGGAGCAGAAGCCCCCCTAATAGTACTAACGCGGAGGCTAGAATGATTCCCCAAGAAACAGACTGCGACTGCACCAGTTCGCCGCTGCTATGGCCCTCAATGTTAGTACTATTATGCTTCCGCCAGGCTAGAATCTCCATAAACCAAGGCACCACCAGCCCGGCGAGGACAAAGCCCACTAAAAACCCGGGACTCTTTAAAAGGAATCGCGCAGACGTCCGTGCAGACTCAGCGGCATCACGGAAGTAATTAAAGAACGCCAGCAAAATCAAAAGCTCAAGGCCAATAAGCGCGATATCGAGTTGTTCCCAGAACTGAACCGCCCTGGCGGCTAAGGCTCCCTCTCCCGGTCGCGAGAACCCGAGCATCAACAATGCCGCCCCGGTGGATAACGCCGATACCACAAACAACAACGGAAGAGTTGGCGTATTCCAGAAGCCGATGGCTGGCGCCATCGAAACCAGAAAACCGGTATATAGCGCAACTAGTAAGCCCGTAACAGCCGCACCCGCAGACCATGTACCCAGACGCGCTGAAATAGCTCCAACCCACTTTGCCTGAATGCGAGATGGTAAAATAACGCCGGCTAGGTAGAGCGCTGACAGGATAAGGAATAGACTAATCAGAATAACTCCCCAAAAAATCCAGGACCTGGGATTGCCAAGAATGTACATGAGATGCCAGGGATCATCCAGATCGAACACCAACAGTACCGTGCCGACGGCTAACAACACAAACCCGGCCGCCATGCCGAACTGCTCAATTCTTTTGCCGATTTCGGTTGACCGTCCCATACGCGCTGCGGTAAGATACGCCAACACAGCGCTTCCGCCACCCAGCCCTCCAAGATATAGGTAAATTGCTATGGGCCAACCCCACACTGTCTGGAACACTTCCGTCATGCTCGTCAGCCTCCTGTCTTGGGATACCACCGCGCTACCGTCACACGGCCAGTTTTTTAGCTGTCGTTATTTCCGATGTAGAACACCTTGGGCCGCGTACCGTACTCCTGTCCAATAGGCCGAGCTTGGCCAGAGGAGACCAATTGCGCCACTCGACTAGTCGGGTCGTCCAAATCACCGAAGATACGCGCTTCGCCTGGGCATGTCGCTACACACGCCGGCTCGATGCCCTGCTCCAACCGCGTGTAGCAGAAGTTGCACTTGTCAACATGGGCCGCCGTTTGGCGAAGCTCCCCCTCCACGCCAAACCGGATTCGAGCCTCCGACACATCCGCCGCACTGTAGACATAACGGGCATCGTAGGGACATGCGATCATGCAGGCCCTGCATCCAATACAGGTATCCTGATCGACTGCAACTATCCCGCCATCAATAATGTGGCTCGCGCCCGTGGGACACACAGGAACACATGGCGGGTCTTCACACTGCATGCATAATCGCGGCTCAAAATACCGGTGAACATCAGGGAAGGTGCCCGCGTGGACGTCCTCAACATGGGTCCGAAACTTAAAATCCCAAAAAGGCGTCTGGTGTTCCTGAGTACACGCGGCAACGCAAGCATCACATCCCAAGCACGTGTTGACATTTAGGACCATCCCGTAACGCGCCATACCCGGTTCCCCTCCTTAGGCTCGCTCGACCGTGATCGTAAAGGCTCCAGATTGTGGCGCGCCCACCACCATTTCCGGCCGTGCCGGCACAATAGCGCTGAGCGCAGTGCCTACTCCGTGGCCATAGACTTTGGAATTCTGGGCACCGAAGTCGGACATCATGTACACCGTGTCCGGACGTACCATTTCGGTTACGTAAGCGATTCCAGTGGTGCGCTGTCCGCTCACCTGGTTAGTGAGCAGGATCTTGTCTCCGTTCTTGATGCCAAGCCGCTGCGCAGCCTTGGAATGAAGCCAGATTCCCGTTATTTGGTCACGCCGCAGCTCGCTAAGGCTCACTAACAGGTCGTTATTCAGCGTGGCGCAGTGAGACTGCAAAGGTGTTTTGCCGTAGGCGAAAAAGAACTCGTTCCCCTGCAGCCGAGGATGCAGGCCCTCCCCAGGCTTCCAGTTCGGCTCCACGAACGTAACCAGCGGATCCCACTCCGGCTTGTAACCGTACTGTCGGACAAAGCCGGCCAACACCAGCGAATAGGCCTCCAATCTCCCCGATATCGTGGGAACCGGCAGTTTCTCCGGCATTGCCCACTTCGCAAGTACCTCACTGGCCTGTTCGTGCACCACCAGGCCATTCTTCCTAAGTTCGGCCTCCAAGGCCTGCGGGTTCACCCCCCACTCCTTGGCCTTGCTGCGAATCTGGTACTGCTGAATGGCCAGGGTTACCGACTTACCCGTATTCAGCGCTTTTTGCACTGCATGGCGCACCTGGTTAGCGTCCCAACCGCGCACCATGGCAAGCGTACCAGCCCAGTCGCCATGTAGCATCGCGGCCATCTGGGCAAGGATATCAAGCGCGGGCCGGGTGTCCTTGGGAGGCTCTAAAGCCGGCACGCGCATGCGGACTCCGACCTGATGCGAATGCCCGAGATCGAATAACTCGTCCTCTTTTTCCAGATAGACCTGGTCGGGGAGGATGACGTCGGCGTAGATGTTACTGTCATTGGGCGCAATGTCAATCGCCACCACCAGCGGCAAGTTGGGGTTGGACAGCATTTCCTGCCACTTCGCCGCGCTCATAGCGTTTCTGACCGGATTGGCTTGGTACATCCAAATAGCCCGGAGCCGATACGGCTGCCCTTTCCATTGCAGCCGCCCGTCAATGGCTGCGTCCCAACCCACGTTGGTGAACAATGGAAAGGCGACGGGATCCCGTCCGGCTTTTACTTCCTGTTCCGACCACGCCGTAGTTATTTGGGGGAACCCCTCGGGCCAGAACGACGGATCTGAGAACATGTTCATAACGCCCATAGGACTAGTAATGCCAGGAATCGCCATGGGGGGATACTTTGCCAGGTCGCCGCCACCGGCCAGATACTTCATCATATTTGCCATGTCCTCGTGATAGCTGCCGGAAAAGACCCATCCGCCGGGGACATCATACCCCCCGACCAGCAGTTGCAGCAGGGCCAACGTCCGCCGAAGCATGACAGAGTTCGGATACCTTCCATCATGCCATCCCGGCTCCACAAGCGCAGGGCGGGTCTGGCCGAACTCTTCCGCAATATGACGGATTTGGGCGGCCGGAAGCGCGGTAATATCGGCAGCCCATTCCGGGGTGTAGGCCTTTAGCCTTTCCTGAAGAACTTGAAAAACCGTGAGAACCTTCTTGCCTTGCGCAGTCGTGCCCGCTGGCACCGTCAGCGCGGGGATTACTTCAACTCCATTTACATCAACCTGATTGCGGCCGAACATGCCTGGAACCGGCACGACCGTTTGCCTGGTTTCGTCAAAAACGTAAAAGCGCGTCGGCATTTGTGTCTTCGGGTCAACGTCCATCATCAGCTGGGGAAAAGGACCAGATGCGTCTACCAAAAACGGCATGTTGCTATATTTAGCAAGATAGGGAGCGTCATAATACCGATTTGTAACTATCACGTTCGCCATTGCCAACGCCAACGCTAGGTCAGTCCCAGGCCGAATCGGCACCCACTCGTCCGCGTGCGCCGCTGCCTCCGACATCCGCGGATCCACGATCACGACTTTTGTACCGTTATCCCGCATGCCTCGCGCGAACCGCAGGCCGCGTCCGGTGGATATACCTGCAAAACTGGAGTTGTTGCCAAACGCTATAAAATACTTAGCGTTCTCATAGTCCGCCTGCACCTCATCATGAATGTTGAAGTTTCCCGTCAGTGTGTCAGACCCGAAATGGCTGCCTGTTACACAGGGCTGCATCGGGGTACCATAAATGTTTGGCATCCCGATCGACATTGCAAACGACACTACCTCAGGACGATAATACGCGCAGATCACCCAGCCTGCCGCGATACCCATCTCGTGTCGTTTAATGTTGTTGGCGGTTATCTTGTCCTGAATGTACCGGTAGGCCTCATCCCAACTCGCAGCCCTAAACCGCCATTCCCCCCGTTTGCTGCCCGGTACCCTGATAAGAGGCGTCGTAATGCGTTCTGGGTAGTAGGCTAAACGAAGGCCGGACTGACCACGCGGGCAAATCCGTCCCTGGTTAAAAGGGTCCAAGGGATTACCATCGATCTTGAGTGCCCGCTTACCGGATCCCTGACCTTTTGTCTGAACAACCACCCCACATCCACTTGCGCACATCGTACAAATATTCGGCGCCCATGCCTTGTACTCATCAGGACTGGAGGACTCAGCGCGCACCACTTTTTCCAGGGTACGCGGTCCCAATACCGTCAGTCCGGCTCCGATCATTGCAGAAGTTTTGACGAAATCCCTTCTGGTCATCCAGACCTTCATGATAGCTATGCCGCCTCCTTCATCCCTCACCAGCACCGGATGAATAATAAATGCCTTGTCTGACTCACCATCAACTTGCAGCGCGCTGACCTTTTGATAGCGTTATCACCCTCCACCACCACATGTTACAAAATGATCCTGTATTACATTAGGGTGCTAGTGCCCTTCCCTCTAGTGCCGAGTGGCGCTGGTGCCCGGATGCTGGGTCCGGGCAAGGCTTTATTGCCGCGGTTCGTAGTGTTTCCGGTCTATGCCGAGGCAGAACCGGTGACCGGTAATAGTTCTTTAAGTACTATGATTGCCTGGAATCCCGGCCTCGCCAGAATGGTCATTTGGAACCGGCTCCCTATCAGTAGCATCCTAGAACCCTCTCATGGCTCACCGGCGCACTTCCACAACACGCAAAGCTATTGGTGCTTTACATCTAGATTTTGGACCTTTCTCCTTTGGGACGGTACTAATCTGTTATCTCGAGGCCGGGAGAGACCTACAAATGCACGAAAGTATTTCCCGTTAATACGGGCCGCAACAGCCCTGCAGTCCACTGGTCCACACCCTGGTAAGCAAGGGTTCCTGCCATTATGGCTACACGATCGAAGGATCCTCCGCTGATACAACCCTGAGGTGGTCACCAGGGAACCTAGCCATCCCCCAGCTACCGGCAAATGCGCGCCGGATAAGGCGGGTCTCCGGCCCCGACAGCGTGAAGACCGGAGGCAACAGGGGCCCGCGCGGGGCGACCTCCCGTAAATCTTTAGACCGCGGTCAATGAATGCCCCCCACCGTCTCGGCCGGCTAGAAATCGTCAACCAGCAGATTGATCGCTTGCAACCCAGAGCCGAAGTGGCGAAGAGGCAGATGCCGGCAATTCCATTCCCGTTCCAGAGGCGCGCCTGGGGTTTCGGCGGGGCCGGATTTCCTGGATCGGCTTGAGGGCCCGGAAATGCAAACCTGGCTGCCTAATCCATAGCCCGGCGCCCAAAACAAAGAGACCCATCCTGGGGATAGGTCTCTTTAACACATGCTTATAATTCCCAAAAGCTTTCTATTCAGCGGCATGCGCCCTTCCTGCACCAGCACTTCCCGGTAGTCCGGCCAGGGGAAGTACCCGAGGTCACCGTCCTCTCGGGAGCGCACCGCCACCGTACCCGATTCAACCTCTTTAGCCCCCACCACCAACATCCGCGGTACCTTCATGAGCTGAGCTTCCCGGATCTTGTAGCCCATCTTTTGGTTGCGGAAGTCGGCCTCCGCCCGCACGCCCACCGCCACCAGGTCCTGGACCACCCTGCGGGCAAAGCGCTCCAGGGTTCCCATGATGGCACGGTGGATCATCACCGGCCGTTTGGATTCCCCGTCCTGGTCGACGTAGCTCAAGTCGAACTGCACCGGCAGCTGGAAGTCGAGCTGGGCGGTGGCGCACTGCCAGCGCCGTCCCAGGGCGTCGACGGCGTAAAAGTCGAGCTTAGGCCCATAAAAGGCGCCGTCCTTGGGATTCAGCTGGTAGGGCAGCCCCCGTTCCTCCAGCACAGCCGCCAGCTGGGCCTCAGCCTTGTTCCAGAGCGCCAGTTCGCCCATGTAGTCGTCAGGACGGGTGGAGAGCACCACCTAATAGGGCATGTCGAAGGCGCGGTAGACGATGTCGACCAGCTCCAGCACCCCGTTCATCTCCGCCCCGATCTGGTCCTCCCGGCAGAACAGGTGGGCATCGTCTTGGTGCATACCCCGGACCCGCAAGAGTCCGTGCAGGGTACCCGAACGCTCATAGCGGGACAGAGGCCCGTACTCCGCGTAGCGGAGCGGCAGATCGCGATAGGACCGCACAGTCTCCTTAGAAGAGCAGGCAGTGGCCGGGACAGTTCATGGGCTTTGCGCCTAAAAGCTCGTCCTCCCGCTCCATGACGAACATGTTGTCGCGGTAGTGGTCCCAGTGCCCGCTCTGCTGCCAGAGGCCCACCCGGTAGATCCAGGGGGTGGCGACCTCCTGGTAGCCCCGCGGTTCCTGCAACGCCCGCGAAAACGCCTCCAAGGTGCGGTAGATGCGGTGGCCGCGGGGGTGCCAGAAGACGAAGCCCGGGGCCTCCTCCCGGAAGCTGAAGAGGTCGAGCTGGTGGCCGAGCTTGCGGTGGTCGCGCCGCTTGGCCTCCTCCAGCCGGTAAAGGTAGGCATCGAGGGACTCGCGATCGGGGAAGGAGGTCCCGTAGATGCGGGTCATCATGGGGTTGCCTTCCTCCCCGCGCCAGTAGGCCCCGGAGACGCCGGTGAGGCGCACCGCCCGGATGCGGCCGGTGCTGGGCAGGTGCGGCCCTGCACAGAGGTCGATGAACTCGCCCTGCCGGTAGGCGGTGATGGGGGTCCCTTCCGGGATGCGGCGGATGATCTCCACCTTGAACGGCTCATGACGCTGCTCAAAAAGCGCCAGGGCCTCGTCGCGCGAGAGTTCCAACCGCTCGATGGGCAGGTTCTCGGTGCGGATCGCCTCCATGGCCTCCTCGATCCGTCCGAGATCCTGTTCCAAAACCCCTTCCGGGAGCCGGATGTCGTAATAGAAACCCTCCTCCAGGGCCGGGCCGGTCCCCAGCTCCGCCTCCGGCCAGAGGCGCTTGACCGCCTGGGCCAGGAGATGGGCGCTCGAATGCCGGAAGACCCGCCGGCCAGTCTCGGAGCCGAAGGTCAGGAGCTGGAGCTCCCCGTCCTCCTCCAACGGCCGCCCGAGGTCGATCGGCCGGCCGTTGAACACCGCCGCAATCACGTCGTCGGGCAGGTTCGGCACCACCTCCCGCGCCGGGGTGCCCTTCCGGACCTGATACGGCTCCCCGTCCACCACCACCGAAATCTGCTGCCGCTCCTCCACATCCATGGGATGCACGATCATTCCCCTTCCTCTGGTCCGGCCCCGTCCACGAAAAAACGCCCGCCCCCGCCGGGGGACGGGCATCGCCCGTGGTTCCACCACCATTCGGACATCCGACATCCGCCCGCAAGCGGACGTCCCTCCTTGCCGGTAACGGCGGCGGCCGCCGCGGGCTCGGCCCGGCGGGCAACGCTCCGGGGCTGGTTGAACGTCAGGCCGGCAACCCCGCTTGCAGCCGCGGCGGGATCTCTCTGAGCCGCACCGAAGACGTTCCGATCCCCTTCCTTGCGTCCTCTGGCGCCGGCGGCAGACCGCCGGCTCGCTTCGGCTCCCATTGTAGCTCCGCCAGCCGGCGGCCCTCAACCGCCGGCTGGCGGGGCGCCTCTGGTAAAATGGGGCCGGAGGAAGGAGGCAGCCGCCGTGGCCTGAACCGTCGATCCGCTCGCGGATCCGCCGGAGACCCGGCTCGAGGTGTCGCGGTCGCGGTTCATCGCCGCCGCCCGGCACCTCCAGGACGCCGGGAGTCTCGATGCCTGGCTTGACGAGCGCCGGCAGGCCTGGCCGCGGGCCCGCCACTATGTCTGGGCCTACCGTCTTGAACCCGGACAGGAACGCGCCACCGACGACCACGAACCCGCCGGCACCGCCGGCGCGCCCCTCCTGGAACTCCTGCGCGAGCGCGACCTCGTCTTCAGCGGCCTGGTGGTGGTGCGCTACTTCGGCGGCATCAAGCTGGGGCGGGGCGGTCTGGCCCGGGCCCACCGGGAGGCGGCGCTGGCGACCGCCCCGCTGGCCGAGTGGCGCCCGGCATGCCTCCTCTCCCTGGTCGTGCCCTATGCCGCCTATCCCGACCTGGAACGGCGCCTGGCCGCCGCCGGGCTTTCGCCGGAAACGGAGTTCGGCAGCGGGGTGGCCCTGAGACTCTGGGTGCTGGAAGACGAGGCCGGGGCATGGGAAACCCGTCTGACCGCCCTCGATCCCGCCTGCCGGATGCTGGCCCGCGGATGGCACGCGTTTCCTGCCCTCGCGGAGGCCCTGCCCCCGACCCCGCCCCAAGGAGACCGCACATGAACGTCCACGGACTCATTCCGGCGCTGTTGCGCCTGCCGCTCGTCACCCGCGCCCTCATCGCGGCCGGGGTGGTGGTCATCGGGGCGCGGTGCTGACGCGCCTCGCGACCGCCGCCATCAAGCTGGCGGTGGCGGTGCTGCTGGGGCTCTGGGCCTGGCAGTTCTTCCGCCTTTGACCCCCGGATTCAGCCGGGTACCGTGCCCGGCCGCGGGCGCCCGCGCGCCGGCTCCAGCGCGGGCTGGGCGCGGCGGAGCCAGGCCGGCAGGTCCGCCCCCAGGTGCCCCGTGAGGTAGAGATAGCCGTCCGCATCCAGATACCCCCGATCGCCGGTGCGGAACCAGCCCTGATGGAACCGGCGGGCATAGGTCTGTCCCCAGTAGGCGTGGATCACGCTAGGGCCGTTGACCCACACCTCCCCTTCCTCCCCCGGCGGCAGGTCCCAGCCGTCGGCATCGTGCACACTCACCGCCACCCCCAGCGGACGGCCGACCGATCCGGGACGGCGGGGAGCGGGCGGCAGCGCCTCCGCCGCCACCTGTCCCCCGGCTTCCGGCACATCGTAGGCGGTAAGGACCGGACAGCCCCAACGCGCCTCCCAGTCCGGGGCCGGCCGTCCCTCCCCCGGGCGCCAGGGTACCCGCACCAGCCGGAGGCCCGGAAGCACCGGCCCCGTCTCCCCATGGCCGCCGGCAGGTTCACCCAGGTGGGGGCCGGCCGCAGGGAGGCCAGCCGGCGCCACGGGCCCAGCACCAGGGTGCCCCCCGCAACCAGGGTGGCCAGCAGCGCCGTCACCTGTCACTCCAGGGCGGTGAGGGGATAGCCGCTCCAGCCGCTGTCCCCGGCGCCAAATGCAGATGGCGGGCAATCCGGGCTGCAACATAAAGCAGCTGACTGGCCGACAGCCGCACCGGCCGCCAGGGGCCCTCCGGATCGGCGCAGACCAGCACCCCCTCCTCCCCGCCCCCAGCCGCTTCCCGCGGCGGCAGGGACGGGGGCAGAAGGGCGGTGGGGGCCAGGATCACCTGCGGCCACGACCGCCCCATCGCCGCTCCCGGCTGGGCTACCACCAGCTGGGGCTCCAGCCGCCTTATCCACTCCCGGAGGGCGGGGCGGCGGGATCCAGGGCCGCCAGCAGGAGGCCCCGGTTCAGGGCCGCCAGATAGGCGACCGTCCAGGCCGGCCCCGGGGCCAGGACCAGAGCCAATCGCCCACCGGCCCCCAACCCCGCCCGGTCGAAGGCGGCCGACCAGTCCGCAACCGCCGCCGCCAGCCAGACATAGCTCAGGACCGGCCCCTCGGGGTCGGTGACCAGGAAGGGGGCAGGGCTGGCGGCCCGGGCCGCCAGCAGGTTTTCCAGGGTGGGGGCGACGTACACGGTGCTCATCTCCAGCAGGACGACTCTTGCTCTGATTGTATTCCTAGTTGACTTGATGAAGATAAAAATGAACTGAAGCCGTGACCTAAATTTTATTTTGTCGACTTATTATATATGGTGTAATAAACTTTTTTCGAACTTCACTACAACATAGTTTTATCCGGATGCAGGTATGGGGGCAGCCTCCCCCACGCATGCTGAAGGCAAAACGGCGAGGGGGCATCCCGGGTGGCAGCCCCGGACAGGGTGGTCACAGTCGGCGCCCGCATCGGGGGCCTCGCGGGCCTCTACTGGCTGAACCGCCGCTTTTGGCGCGGGGAGCTCGACGTCACGGTAGTGGAACGCTGGCAGGACGGGGTCTTCCGGCCCGAACTGGTGCATGCCCTTGATCGCTCGCCCGGTTTCGTGGATCACCTGATGCTGGATACCCGGCAGGCGGTGCAACGGCGGTACCGGGCCCGATGGGTACATGACACCGCGGTGCGCGTCGACGCCCGGAACCGCCGCCTGGAACTGGCGGCCGGGCGCCCGCTGCCCTTTGATGTCCTGTTCCTGGCCCCGGGGGTGGAGCACGCCTGGGACGCCACCTCCGGCCTCGGCCCGGAGCTGGGCGGCCTGTGCGAAGCGCATCTGGCCCGCCACACTGCCACCGCCGTCCAGGGCACCCCGCCCCAGCGGCTGGTGCTGGCCGCAGGTCCCTGGCTGGGCGATCCCGCCGCGCCCCATCTCGCCGCGGGCTTCGACATGCCCCTCTTCGAAGCCGCTCTCCTGTGGGACGGCTCCCGGCGCCGGCGCCGCCAGCGCCAGGGCCGTTCCATCCGCATCGTCACCCCCGCCCCGGTGGGCGCGGAGGGGGCCGGACCCGCCGGGCGCCGGCGTTTGGCCGCCCTCCTTCAGCAACGCGGCATCGCATTCACCGTAAATGCCCGCTACCGGCGGGTGAAACCCGGCCGCATCCTCCTGGAGGACGGGGAGATCCCCTTTGACCTCAGCATCTGGATGCCGCCCTACGCCGGGTCGCGCCTGGCCCGCGACAGCGGCCTCGACGACGGCTACGGGTGGATCCCCACCCACGGCTGGCTCCGCCACCCGGAGTGGCGCTTCATCTTCGCCATCGGGGACGCCGGACGCCTCACCGTACCCAAAAACGGCCACCAGGCCCTGGTCCAGGCGCGGGTGGCGGTGGACCGCCTCTAGGCCGATCGCCGCCGCCGCCCGCCGCCCCGCCCTACCGCCCCTGGTCCCTCTGGGCCATCGAGACCGGGGACGGGCGGGCGGTGCTGGATTACGTGGCCCCAGGCGCCGGCGGGCGGTCCCTGAAGGGAGTCGCCTGGGTGGGCCGGCCGGTGGCCTGGGCCAAGGACCTCTTCGTCATCACGTACCTGGCCCGGGGCGGGAACCTCCCCCTCATGCCTTGACGCCCCCGCTCCCGCGGCGCCGCCGGTTGACTCGGTCCGCAGGCGTTCCCCCGCCGGCAGGAGCCGGAGCCGCCAACGCCGAAGGAATGGGGACCGGCGGCACACGGCCGCCGGCAGCCGTCTTCGTCTGCCCGCAGTGCGGCGCCCTGGACCTGGTCAACGACCCCCGGCGCGGCTTTTAGGAGCCCGCTTCCCGGCAGCCGGACCCGCCTCCCGGGGCCCGCCAGGGCCGCCTGGATTAGAACGTTTCGACAGGATTCCGTCCCGGCTTACGGTAAGATGTCCGCATGCAGGCATGTCCAAATGGGACACGCCCACCCGAAAGGGGGCACAACGGATGAGGTTCCCTGCGCGGACACCACTCATGGCATCGCTGGGGGCCGCGACGGTCCTCACGGCGACGCTGCCGGCCTGCGGGACGGCACCGGCCGCCAAGCCCGCCGCTTCCGCCGGCAAATCCCCCGCCCAGCCGGCATCCGGCACCCGCACGGCCAACCCTCCTCCCGGGCTTCCGGTACCCGTCATGACCTCGATTCTGACCCGCTCGGCCCGGATTGCCGCCCAGGAACCGGCGCACATCGCCTACACGCTCACCACCTCCAATCACACCATGGACCTGAAGGGGACCTGGGCCTTCGACTTTCAGAATCAGGAAGCCGAAGGCACCGACCAGGGGACCTTCAGCTCCGGGTCCGGGGCCCATGCCGTACCCGTGACCTCCCGTTTTATCGCCATCGGCAACCATGTGTGGGGGGAATCGGCCCCGCCCGGCGTCGGCTGGCATGAAATGACGCTGACGCTGAAGCCCCCCATCCCGCTCACCGACCTGTTGCCCTACTACACGGACATCCACGCCATCCCGGGCCGTCTCATCGACGGGCATCCCACCACCGGCATCGTGGCGACCCTCAACCAGGCGGGGGTGAACCTGATGGAGCGGTGGGCTGCGGGACAGGCCGCGAGCGCCTCCGGACAGGTCATCCAGCGCATCCGCTTCCGGATTTGGATCGGCACCGCCCATGACCGCCCGCGGGAGGTGCAGCTGACCGAATATGCGGCGGCGGCGGCAGGGCAGCCCTACCAGATCCATGAAACCGCCCGCTATTACGACTGGGGTCAGGGGCTCTCGCTACGCCCGCCTGCCGGCGGCTAACGGACAGAGCGGGCGGCCCCCGGCGCCCGCTATCGCGGGAACAAGCGGCAGGCGCCGCGCGGGGTCGCCTGCCCAGGGGATCAGTAGTGGAGTTCATCCGGCCGCACCCGGCGACGGAACATCCAATAGGTCCAGGCCTGGTAGGCCAGCACGAGGGGGACCAGGACCACGGCCACGATGGACATCACCTTCAGGGAATAGGGATTGGAGGCAGCGTTGGTGATGGTGAGGCTCCTAGCGGGGTTGAGGCTCGAGACCATCACCCGCGGATACAGCAGCACGAAGATGGTCAAGGTCGAGAGCACGATGGTAAGCCCGTTGGCAGCGAAGGCCCAGCCGGGGCGTTCCTGCCGGGCCAGCGCCCACACCCCCAAGAGGCTCAACGCCGCCAGGATGGGGATGGAGCCAGGGTCGGGCCCCAGCCGGTGGAGCACCGGTACCACCAGGTAGCCCATCAGCGCGTACACCGCCCCCGCCAGCACCGTGAGGGGGGCCAGGCGCCGGCCCGCGCCCAGGGCGCGGGAGGCCAGGGGCTCCCCGGTCTTGAGGGCCAGGAAGAGAGCGCCGTGGAGGGCGAAGAGGAGCCCGGAGAAGACGCCCCCCCACCAGGGAGAAAGGGGTGAAGAGGTCAAGGAAGCTGCCCACGTAGTTCATGTGCCCGTCGATGGGCAGCCCCTGCACCAGGTCGGTCAGGGCCACCCCCCACACCACCGCCGGCACCAGGCTGCTGAAGAAGAAGAGCCAGTCCCAGAGCTGCCGCCAGCCGGGCCGCTCGTCCTTGCTGCGGAACCCGATCCCGACCCCCCGCACGATGAGGGCCACTAAAAGTCCGAACAGGGCCAGGTAGAAACCGCTGAAGAGGGTGGCATACCACTGCGGGAAGACCGCGAACATGGCCCCTCCGGCCACAATGAGCCACACCTCGTTAGCGTCCCACACCGGCCCGATGGCGTTGTCCTGGAGGGCGGATTGGCGGTGAGCATCGCCGCGCTGGGTGGCCCAATGGGGGCCTTCCGGGTCGGCCGGGCTCACGCCCGGCCGGGGGTTATTGCGTTCCACGTGCCCAAGGCTTAAGGAGACTCACCGCAATGGGACGAGGTGCATACCGGGCCGCGATGCTCCCCTAAGCCTGTTAGCCGGGCGCGGGCCCGCGCCGGATCGTGGTTCCCGGCGTCGGCGTATCCGATTACCCGGCACGGGCCCACGAGCCGTGTTGCGGGTGGTCGCCATCGCCCGTTCATCCCTGCACTCCGGGGGGATCACCAACTGGGATCCCTGCCTCCGGCCACCTGGCAGCCTTCCGACTTGCGGCCCGGGCAGGGAACTGTCCGGGCCGCTCTCTGCTGGTGTCGGTTCGTGACCCCTAAAAGATTCAACTGCACAGGTTTTCCCCCATCCCAGCCGGATATGATTCCTCCGACGCATCCGGAAGCGATGCGCCAGGAAGGAGGAAACCGATGCAGACTATTAAGCAATCGGTATCCCGCGCCGCGTGGTGGATATCCCGCCGGGATGGCAACGTCTTTATCGAAAACGGCATTTGGATCATCATCGTCGTTCTGGCGATGATTGTCCCCATCGAGGGGCTGCGTAATGCGCTTACCAATGCCTTCAATCAGATTACCCAGAACCTCAACGCCATCCCTTAGGATTGAAGGAGGAACACGGGTATGGAAAGCCGGCAACGCTTTCCTGGAGATCCTCCTCGCCTTGCCGGTACTCACCTTCACCACCCTGGCCAGCATCTACCTGTACGTCGTCATCTGGGCCAATCTGGTGGCCGGTCAGGCCGCGCAGGCCGGCCTCGACGTCTGGCTATCGGGCCAGCCTGCCGCCACCGCCCGCTCGGTGGCGGTGGCCACTCTAAGCCAGGACGGCCTCAGCGTGTCCGACCCCGTCATCGTTTTGCAGCGCGGCATCGCGGACCGCATCACCGTCGCCTTCCTACTCCCCGGCCGCTCCGGCCTGCCGCCCGTCCGCATACGGCAGACCCGGGCCGGCGTACCGGCCACCGCCGGGGCTCAGCTGCCCTCTGGATGGCGCTGGTCGCCGCAATGCTAGCCGGCCTATGGCCCGTATCCCTGGATACCGGCGCCTGGCTGGCCGGCTCGGACCGCCTGGAGGCTGCGGCCGTTAATGCAGCCTGGGTGGCCGACCGCGCTCCCCCGGCCACGCGGATGGATCGCTTCCTGGGGGCCCTACGGGCCGATCTCCCCCCGGGGACGTGCCTGACCGTACAGCACTACCACGTGGCAATGCAGCGTCATGGATGGCGGCGGGAGCCGGCCGTACACGCAGAGGTACGCTGGAAGATACGGTGGCCAGTACCATGGCCCGGACACCCGCAAGCGGTTATCACGGCCAAGGTCTAACCCTTGTACCCGGGAGCCCGGCCGGATGGCCGCGGGGCCTCCAACGCGGCAACAAAGACCTTCCTGCATCAACCCCTGGCGACCGGACCGGAACCCCGGCCGTCCTCGGCCGGTTGGCCGCCGGTGGAGGAGCCGGAACACGGCCCGCAGCCCCGGCCGCGGGGGAAAAAGCCCGCACCTTTCCCAGCCCGCGTCGCCTTCCGCTCCCCTGGACAGCGCGGCATGGCTGCAGGCAGGAACGACGGGCCCCCCGTATAGCCAAGGGGGCGAATGGCACGCTAGCCATCGGGCAGTCGCTGCCCATACCTTCAACCAACAGGAGGATGCGGTCGTGAAGCTGAGCGTGATCGAGGCCGAAGGCCTTCACGAGATCCTGCAGGACCTGGCCGTCAACATTGAGAAGCTGGCGGCTTACGCCGACGAGGCCCAGCACCCGGAACTGCGACAGCTCATCCAGGAGAAGCTGCGGGAAAGCGAACAGGACTACCAGGAGCTGCGGGAAATGGCGGACTGGGGCAGCCTTTTCCCCAATGCCGAGCATGGCTGGACGGAAGCCACCCGGATGCGCATCGCCGGCGGTGCCCAAAGCGGCCCGCACCCCCTGCAGCCCCGGCCGAGCGGCCGCTTCTCCGACCGGGCCATCGCCACCGACATGCTATCGGCCAGCAAGTCCATGGCGGTGCGCGACATCTGGTCGGCCACCGAGATGGGACACCAAAGCCTGCGCCGCACCCTGGCCGAGTTGAGCCGCCGCGAGCTCGACTTCTCCTTTAAGGTCTATAAGTTCATGGAGTCGCAGGGCTGGTACCCGCAGTACAAGGTCGGTGAAAACCCGGAGCGTTGGCTGCTGGAGACCCACCGCATGCCCCAGGACGTGCACGGCGCCCAGTGGCAGGCCTGACGCCCCGCCGCCGTCTCCCCGCAGGAGGTGCCCCCGGGGCACCTCCTGCGGTTTTTCCCTGGTCCTCACAACATGTGATACGGATCCACGGTCACCGCCATCTCCACCGGCGGGTTCGGAACCTGGGCAGCCAGGATGACCCCGGCCGCCTCCAGCCGGCCCGGGTCCGGCGCCGCCAGCAGCAGGTGCTGCCGCCACGCCCCGCGCAGACGGGGAATGGGGGCCGGAGCCGGTCCGCGCACGGTGACGCCGGGTGCCTGGGCCCGCAGCGCCTCCGCCAGCCGCTGGGCCGCGCCGGCCACCGCCGCCGCGTCCGGCCCCCGCAGCTCCACCAGCCAGAGACAGCCGAACGGGGGATAGCCCAATTCCCGGCGGAAGCCGATTTCCTGCTCCAGAAACCCCTCATAGTCGTAACGGGCGGCCGCCTCAATGGCATAATGGCCGGGATTATAGGTCTGGATCACCACCTCGCCCGGCCGGTCCCCCCGGCCGGCCCGCCCGGCCGCCTGAACCAGCAGCTGAAAGGAGCGCTCGGCCGCCCGGAAATCCGGCAGGTTCAGACCCACATCCGCTGCCACCGCCCCCACCAGGGTCACCCCCGGCCAGTCCATCCCCTTGGCGATCATCTGGGTCCCCACCAGGATGTCGGCCTCCCCGTGCAGGAAGCGGTAATACAACGCCTCGTACTGGGAGCGGGTCCCCACCGTATCCCGGTCGGCACGCAACACCCGCGCCTGAGGCCACAGACGGGCGACCGCTTCCTCCACCTGTTCCGTCCCCACCCCGAAATGCCGGATGCGCCGGCTCCCGCAGTGGGGGCACACCGCCGGCACCGGCTCGCTGTGAAAGCAGTAATGGCAGCGCAGGGCGGACGGACTGGCGTGATAGGTGAGAGTGACGGCGCAGTGAGGGCAGGTTACCGCCCGGCCGCAGTCCCGGCAGAGATAGAAGGAGGCGAACCCGCGACGGTTCAGGAAGAGGACCACCTGCTCCCCCTGCTCCAGCCGACGGCTGATCCCGTCCAGCAGATAGCGGGAGAACATGGAGCGGTTGCCCGCGGCCAGCTCAGCCCGCATGTCGACCACAGTGACCGGAGGCAGCGGCCGGCCGTGATAGCGCGCCGGCAGCCGTGCCCGGACCATAGCCCCCTGGCGGGCCCGCCAGGCGGTCTCCACCGAAGGGGTGGCACTGCCCAGCACCAGCCGGGCTCCTTCCAACCCGGCCCGCTGCTCGGCCACCTCCCGGGTATGATACCGGGGATGGTCGTCCTGCTTGTAGGTGCTCTCGTGCTCCTCATCCAGCACGATGATCCCCAGCCGCGCGAAGGGCAGGAAGACAGCCGAGCGGGCGCCCACCACCACCGGGATGCTCCCGTCCCGCACCCCGTTCCAGGTGCGCACCCGCTCCCCGTCGCTCAAGGCGGAATGCCAGATCCCCACCCGCGGTCCGAAGCGGCTCCGTACCCGTTCCACCGTCTGCGGGGTAAGCGCAATCTCCGGCACCAGCAGCAGGGCCTGGCGGCCCGCGGCCAGGGCATCGGCCATCAGCGCGAAGTAGACCTCGGTCTTGCCCGACCCGGTAACTCCTTCCAGCAGCAGGGGCCGGCGGCCGGCCGCCCGGGCCGCTTCCAGCGCCGCCTCCTGGGCAGGGGTGAGGAGCGGCGGCGGATCCGGGGCCGGGGCATCCGCCTCCGCCAATCCGCCGGCCTTCCACAGCCGGCGCACCACGGCCGGCTGGACCCCCGCCCGCCGGGCCAGTTCGCTGAGGGTCAGGCCGGGGGTCTCCCGGGCCAGGGTCCAGATGCGGGCGCGGACCGGGCCCCGCGGCTCCGCTCCCGCCGCCAGCAGAGGCGGATCCTCGGGCGCCGGCCGCACCCCCCGCCGCACGGCCCCCGGCACCATGGCGGCCAGGGCCTGCGGCCAATAGCAACGGTAACGGCCGGTCATCCAGCGGGCCAGGTCCAGCAGGGCCGGGGTCAGCAGCGGCCGGTCGTCCAGCACGGCCAGCACCGCCTTCAGCGGCCGTGGCGGCGCCGCCGTGTCCCGGGCCACCACGATACCGGTGGCCCGCTGCCGGCCCAGGGGCACGAGGACCCGCATGCCCGGCTCCACCGTCAGGTTGCCCGCTTCATAACTAAGCGTGCGGTCCAGGGCCTCGACCGCACGCTCCACCACCACCTCGACCACCGCCATGCGCGCTGCCTCCCCGGGCTAGCCGGATCCCCATTGGGGACCCTCCCAGGCCGCCTCGATCACATCCCACAGTTCGCTGGCCAGGGACTCCTTGTCGATTTCGCTAAACTGAGCCACGACCCCGTCGCGGCCAATGATGACCGCAGTGGCGGTGCGGTCCCCGAACCCGCGGTCGTACCCCACCCGGTTCCCAACCACGAAGTCCAGCCCCTTTTCCCGCAGCTTGCGCTCGGCCCCGGTCAGCAGGTCGTCGGTCTCGGCCGCAAAGCCCACCAGCAGGGGCCGGGCAGGCGCCCCCGCCAGAGCGGCCGAGACCGTGCGCAGCACATCGGGATTGGGGATCATCTCCCACTGCCGCGGCAGCTCCTCCTTGTGCAGCTTGCGTTCCTGGGAGGCCGCAGGCCGGAAGTCGGCCACTGCCGCGGTGGCCACGATCACGTCCATTTCCCGCGCCCGGCTTTGCACCGCGGTCAGCATCTCCTCCGCGGTCATGACCGCTTCCGTGTCCATGCGCCAGGTCCCTTCCACCCAACGCTCATCCTGCGTGACCGGCCCGTGCACCAGGGTAACGACGGCGCCACGGTTGCGGGCCTCGCGGGCCACCGCCAGACCCATCCGGCCCTGGGAGGGGTTGGTCAGCAGCCGCACGGGGTCGAAAAACTCCCACGTCGGCCCCGCGGTGACTAGCACCCGCCGTCCCTCCAGGCTGTGGGGCGTCGTGAGAGCCAGCACCGCCTCCAGGATGAGGCCGGGCTCGGCCATACGCCCCCGCCCCTGCGCACCGGAGGCCAAGTGCCCCTCCCCGGGACCTACCACCGTCACCCCGTCGGCCCTCAACCGCTCCACATTGCGTTGGGTGGCGGGATGGTCCCACATGTGCTCCTCCATGGCCGGCGCCACGATCACAGGCCCCTCCATGCCCAGGTAGGTGGCCAGCAGGAGGTTACCGGCCTCCCCGGCCGCCATACGGGCCAGGAGATCGGCAGTAGCAGGCGCCACCACCATCACATCCGCCCACCGGGCCAGGCGGACATGCGATAACGGCCCCAGGGGGCCATGTTCAAAGTCCACCCCCACCGCCTGATGGGTGAGGGCGGCAAAGGTCAAAGGACCGATGAAGCCGGTGGCGTCCGGGGTGAGGACGGCGTAGACCTCGTGCCCGTCCTGCACCAGGCGGCTGGCCAGGTCGGCGGCCTTGTAGGCCGCAATCCCCGCCCCCACCCCCAGTACCACCCGCAGGCCGCGGTTCATTTGTTCCCCGCCGGCGGAACCTCAATAATCAGCCCATGCCGGGCGATTTCATCCAGGGCGATGGTCACGGGCTTGCTGGCACGGGTCTCCACCAGGGGCGGCGCACCGTCCATGATGGCGCGGCCGCGCTTGGCCGCCGCCACCACCAGGGCATACTTGCTGGGCGACTGGCTGACGAGTTCCCGGAACGGCTTCGTGTTGCGCACGGAGTAGCGACTCCCCTTCCGTTTCAGGACTCCCCGGAGGGAGCCGGCTCGCTTGCGGCCGGCTCCGCCTCCTCCTCTTCCTCTTCAACCGTCTCCTCCGCCGGCACCTCCCGGCTGGCCAGCCGGTTTGCCACCGTCTCCGGCTGCACCGCCGACAGGATGACGTGGTCGCTGTCGGTCACGATCACCGCACGGGTACGACGGCCGTAGGTGGCATCGATCAGGACGCCCCGGTCGCGGGCTTCGGAGATGATGCGCTTGATGGGGGCGGAGTCGGGACTGACGATAGCCACGATGCGGTTGGCCGAGACGATGTTACCGAATCCGATATTCACAAGTTTGATGTCCAAAACCTGCTCCCCCTATCCGCCCACCTGCCGCCCCTACGCATCGGCTCCCCCCCATTATCTCCGCCAATCGCGCCGAGGCTCGCTCTTGCTAATAATAAAAACCGCGCTTCCCCCTGTCAACGAAGCTGCCGGGGGCGACGGGCCGCGTGTGTTAGAATGGATTCATCCTCTCCTCATGCGGCGCGGGTACCCTAAGGACAGAAGGCCAGGCCGCAGCGGCGGCCCGGCGACGGAGCGGAGGACCGGGTTCCCGGCAGAGGAGGACCGACGTGCTGCACACCATCAACCTGGTTGCGGGCTGGATCCACAGCTTCGGCTACCTGGCCGTGTTTGTGGTCCTGTTCATCGAAAGCCTGGGCGTGCCCAGCCCTTCCGAGATCATCCTCCTGTTCTCGGGTTACCTGATCTCCCAGGGACGCTTCTCCTATCCCCTGGTCATCCTGGCCGGGGCCCTAGGCAGCACCGCCGGGGCGGCGGTCGCCTACCAGCTAGCCTACCGGGGCGGACGCCGGCTCCTGCTCACCCGCCTGCGCTGGATCTTCTCCTCGCCGGCGCGGATCACCTACTGGGAGAACTATTTCCGCCGCCGGGGCGACATCACCGTGGTGGCGGGCCGCATCCTCTCCGGCGTGCGGGCGGTCATCTCCTATCCCGCAGGCCTTTTCCGGATGCCTTTCCCCCGGTTCCTGCTCTACACCTTCATCGGGGCCACCCTCTGGCCTGCCCTGGCGGCAGGGGCGGGCTGGCTGCTGGGCCGGCACCTGGAGGCAGCCCTCGCCCTCATCCACCGTTACCAATGGCCGGCCCTGGGCCTGCTGGCCCTGGCGGCCGTGGCCCTGTACCTGCACTGGCGCTGGCGCCGGCAGGCCCTAAAAGGGGCTGTGGCCGCCCTGGCTGAGGAGGAGGGCACGCCCTAGCGGCGGGCAAAGGTGCCCTCGGCCACCTCCTCGGCGGGACCGGTGAGGAAGACCGACCCGCTGGTTTCCTCCCATTCCGCCAGCAGGCTGCCCCCCGGGACCTCAATGGTGACCCGGCGGCCGGCGCGACCGGTGACCGCCGCCGCCACCGCCGCCGCGGCCGCGCCGGTTCCGCAGGCCAGGGTCATGCCCGCCCCCCGCTCCCAATGGCGCATGCGCAGGTGGCTGCGGTCCACCACCTCCACCGAGTGGACGTTGACCCGGCGGGTGAACCAGGGATGGTGCTCCAGGCGGGGACCCCAACTGGCCAGCCGCTCCGTGTCCCAGAGCGGCCCGAAGAAGATGGCGTGCGGATTGCCCATCGACACTGCAGTAGCCTCTAGGGCCTCCCCCTCCCAGGGCAGGGCAGCGTCGATGAACTCCGCCTCCGGATCCCCGCTCATGCCGAGGTCACGCCGGCGGAACCGGGGAGCCCCCATATTAACCCGGATCCGGCGCGCCCGCCCCACGGCGTCCACTTCCACCACCTCGGGCTCCAGGATGCCGGCCCCGGTGAGGATGCGCTGGCGGGCCCCCGCCTCCCCCCGGTCATACAGCCACTTGGCCATGGCCCGCAGGCCGTTACCGCACATTTCGGACTCGCTGCCGTCGGCGTTAAAGATGCGCATACGGGCCACGCAGCCGGGCTCGTCAGTGGGCGCAATCAGGATGATGCCGTCGGACCCCACCCCGAAGTGGCGGTCGCTCATGGCCCGGGCCACGTCCGGCCAGGGTAGCTCGGCCAGCACCGGCTCCGCCCGGCGGATGTCAATGTAGAGATAATCGTTGCCGAGGCCGTGCATCTTGGTGAAGGGGATAGGCGGCCAGGCGGCCTGCGCGTGCGTCACGGATGCTCCCTCCTGTCGGCTGGATCGTCCCTCAGCATAGCAGGATGCCGCCGGGGTGTGCCAGCCGGGAGCTCCCGCTTTCTGCCACCCGCCTCTGCGGAAGCCTGCGGCCGCCCAGCAGCCTGCAATCCTGGCTCCGGCCGGCTCTGGCGGTCCGGGACCGGGGCAGCGGGCAGCCCAGGGCCTGCCAGCCGGCCGCAGCGCCCTGCAGAGGCGGGGGGCCTCCCGATATCATGAGGGCAATGCCCGGCCGCCCGGCTGCGGGGCGGCCAACCGGAAGAGGAAAGGAGGCACGACCATGAGCAACCGGTATCTGGCCGCCCTGCTGCTGGCAGGAGCGGCCGGCCCTATGGCCGTCGTGCACCCGGCCCATGCCGCGGCGCCGCCGGCGCACACCCTGGTCATGACCGCGACCGCCTACGGGCCCAGCCGGCGGGACAACTTCCCTTTCGGCCCGGTCACCTTCTACGGCCAGCCGCTGGTGGCGGGGGATGTGGCCGTGGATCCCCGCGTCATCCCCCTCGGCAGCCGGCTTTACATCACCGGCTACCGCTCGCCTGACCTGCCGCAGCCCGGGTTCTATGCCGTGGCCTGCGACACGGGGGACGCCATCCAGGGGGACCGCATCGACATCTTCCTGAATGGCGGTCCCGCGCAGGTGGCCGCTTTCGGCATACAAGCGGTGCGGGTGACCATCCTGCCCGCCCCGCGGCCGCCGGCCCCGCCAACGGGCCGCCGGCCCCGGGCCGGGGCCCTGAAACCGGACCTGCTGCCGGTTCCGGGCTCCAGCCTGATCGCCGAGCCGCCGTGGCGGCAGCCGCCGCCACGGCCGGCGGCATCCTAGACGTGACGCCGGCGCCGGCTGAGGCCCAGCCCGGCCAGGCCTGCGGCCAGGGCCGCCGCCCCCCACGCCAGGTCCCGGCCCAAGGCTACGCCGGTGGTGACGCTGGTCGCCCCCGGCACCGTGGCCGAGACCGCAGCGGACACCGTGGGGGCCGGGGTCACCGGCAGCGCCGAGACGCCGCTGGGAGCGGTGCTGGCAGCCGGCGGCGTGCTGCTGGTGGAGGGGGTGGGGCTGGAGCTCGACGGCGCCGAACTGGAGGGGGCCCCGGACGGCGCCGGCGTGCTGGACGCGGAGGGCTGCCCCCCGATGTTGGCCCCCAGGCCGATGACGCCGCTGCCGGTGGCGGACCCACCGCTGGAGAGTGCGTTGAGACCGATACCGGCTACCCCGCTGCCGGTGGCGGTGCCGCCGCTGGAGAGCACATTGGCCCCCGCTCCGACCAAGCCGCTGCCGGTGGCGGACCCGCCGCTGGAGCCCACGTTGGCGCCCACCCCGCCCAGGGCACCGGTACCGGTGCCGTTGCCGCCGCTGGCGAGCACGTTGGCGCCCACCCCGGCGCCATCACTGCTGCTGCCGCTGGCGGAGCCGCCGCTGGAGCCGATATTGGCCCCTACCCCGGCCAGCGCCCCGCTGCCGGTGCCGCTGCCGTTGCTGGAGAGAACGTTGGCCGCAGCTGCCACCGGCCCGGTGCCGGTCGCCGAACCGCCGTCGGACAACGCATTCAGGCTCAGGCTGAGGAGACCGTTGCCGCCGGCGTTGGCCGTGGCACTGCCATCACTGCTCAAGAGGTTAATGCCGAGGCCCAGGAGGCCGCCGCTGGCGGAAGCGGTCGACTGCGCCCAGGCGGGTGCAGTGAGAAGCAGGCTGCCGGCCAGCGCCGCCACCCCGCCGGCCAGCCGGCGCCCTCCCCGGGTCCGGATGAAACGTGTCACGGGTACCACCCCTTCCCTGTTTCGGGTCGGGGACACAGACAGCCCCTGCGGGCGGGCCGTCCCGTCCCGCCGCTACTCTGCCATAGGCCCCGGTCGGGAGCGGGACGGGCCTTCGACACCGTTCGTGCGTTTGAACCCCGGTTAAAGCCCCGGCGCCGGGCCTGCCCGGCTTCTCGACCCGACCTGCTGTCGAATACGGTCGACCAGTTAGGACCCCACGTGGGGAGTCCCCGTCGGCCCGGGAAAGGCCCGTCCGTCGCCGGCCCCACCCGCGTGGGGACTCAGGGGGTCTCCCGTCGTGCGGCTACACCGGCCGGACCGGCAGGGGGCGACGGGCCCGGCCGGTGGCCAGTTCCCGCATCACCGCCAGGATCTGTACGAAGGCCGAGGCCAGCAGCACCACCGCCCATCGGCGGATTCCCAACGGCTCCACCCGGAAGGCCGCGGCCAGCGTCGGCACGTAGAGCACCGCCAGCAGCATCAGGGTGGAGGTCAGCACGGCTACGACCGCCCAAGGGTTGCTGAACAGGCCGACGGCCAGCAGACCGCGGTCCTCGGCCCGGACATCGAACACGTGCAGGAGCTGGCTCAGGATAAGGGTGGCGAGGGCCATGGTGCGCGCCCCCTGCAGGCTGGCGCCGCCGGGGCCCAGGGCCCATTCAAACACCAGCAGGGTGGACAGCCCGATGAGGAGGCCGCGCACGGCAATCCGCACCCCCAGCCCCCGCGCGAAGAGGCTTTCCCCCGGCGGCCGGGGCGGACGCGCCATGGTCTCGGGATCGGGCGGATCCACCCCCAGGGCCAGGGCGGGCAGGCCGTCCGTCACCAGGTTGACAAACAGGATCTGAATGGGAAGCAGCGGCAGGGGGATTCCCAGGAAGGCGGCCAGGAACATGACCAGCACCTCGCCGATGTTGCAGGACAGGAGGTAGCGGACGAACTTGCGGATGTTATCATAGATGGCCCGGCCTTCCTCCACCGCCCGCACGATGGTGGCGAAATTATCGTCCGTCAGGATCATGGCGGCGGCTTCCTTGGTGACATCGGTGCCGGTCAGGCCCATAGCCACCCCGATGTCCGCCTCCTTAACCGCCGGGGCATCATTGACCCCATCGCCGGTCATGGCCACCACTTCGCCCCGCGCCTTCCAGGCCCGAACCACCCGCAACTTGTGCGGCGGGGCCACCCGGGCGTAGACCCGGATGCCGGTGACCGCCGCCGCCAGTTCCTCGTCGCTCATCGCGTCCAGCTCCTGGCCGGTCACCACCCGCTCCCCCCGACGCAGGATACCCATGCTCTCCGCAATGGCGCGGGCGGTGTGGGGATGGTCGCCGGTGATCATCACCGTGCGGATCCCGGCCCGGGCCGCTACCCGGATGGCGTCCACCGCGTCCGGGCGCGGGGGGTCCATCATCCCTACCAGCCCCAGCAGGACCAGGTCCCGTTCCCATTCCCCTGCCGGCTCCAGGCCACGCAGGGGGCGCTCAGCCACCGCCAGCACCCGCAGCGCCCGCCCGGCCATCGCCTCCAGCGCCGCCCGCACGGCTGCCCGCCGGCCTTCATCGAAGACCACCACCCGGCCCTCCAGCCGGAGAAAGCGGCATTGGGGCAGGATGCGGTCCGGTGCCCCCTTGACCACCGCCCGCAGGGAACCCTGCCGGTCCTCCACCGCCACCGCCATACTGCGGCGCTCCGGTTCAAAAGGGATCTCCCCCCGCCGGTGGAAGCGGCGTCCCAGCGCCACCGGGTCCTGCCCGGTAGCGGCAGCGGCTTCCAGGATAGCCAGTTCGGTGGGATCCCCCGCCGCCGGTTCCCCGCCGGTGGCCAGACGGGCGTTGGTGCAGAGCGCCCCCGCCTGCAGGAGGTCCTCGACATCGCTGCCAGCCGCGGGACCGCCGTCGCTGAGGAAACGGTCCTCCCGCCGCCGCCACTGGCGTCCCCCGGCCCACAGCTCGGTCACGCTCATGCGGTTCAGGGTCAGGGTGCCGGTCTTGTCGGAGCAGATCACGGTGGTGGACCCCAGGGTCTCCACCGCCGGCAGCCGGCGCACGATGGCGTGCCGCCGGATCATCCGCTGCACCCCCAGGGCAAGGGCGACCGTGACGATGGCGGGCAATCCCTCGGGGATGGCGGCCACCGCCAGGCTGACCCCGGTGAGGAACATCGCGTACAGCGGCTCTCCCCGCCAGACCCCGGTCAGCACCACCAGGCCCACAATGGCCAGGGACAGCGCCACCAGCACGTGGCCCAGATGTTCCAGACGCCGCTGCAGCGGGGTGCGGTCCTCGGTGGCCTCCCGCATGAGGTGGGCAATGGCGCCCATTTCCGTCGCCATGCCGGTGGCCACCACCACCGCCAGCCCGCGGCCCCGGCTGACGGTGGTGCCCATGAAGACCATGTTGGCCCGGTCCGCCGGGCCGAGATGGGGGTCAGCCAGGGCTTCCACCCGTTTCGCAACCGCGGCGGACTCCCCGGTGAGGGCGGCCTCTTCGGTTTCCAGCTGCACCGCTGTCAGCAGGCGGGCATCGGCCGGCACCCGATCGCCGGCCTCCAGCTCGATGAGGTCGCCGGGTACCAGCTCCCGCGCCGGCAGCACCTGCCACCGCCCGTCCCGGCGCACGCGGGCGGTGGGGGCGGTCAGCGCCTTCAGCGCCTCCACCGAGCGTTCGGCACGGTACTCCTGCACGAAACCCAGGAGGGCGTTCATCACCACGATGGCCACAATGGTGACCGCGTCCGCCACTTCACCCAGGGCGAATGACACTCCGGTGGCCGCCAGCAGCACCAGTACCATGAAATCCCCGAACTGGCTCAACAGCAGCCGCCAGGCGGGCCGCGGCCGCGCGCCTGCGATGGCGTTGGGCCCCACCGCGCTAAGCCGGGTCACCGCCTCCCGGCTGGTCAGCCCCCGCTCGGCGTCGGTACGGAGCTCCATCGCGACCTCATCCGGTGTCAAGGTGTGCCACAAATCGGCCATGGCGCCCCCTCCATTCCTCGTCCCGGTTGAGGGTATGTCCGCCAGGGACAACCCAGAACCAGGGAGGCCGGGGGACAGGCCTCAGCCCGTGAACACCCCGTCGGCCGCAACCTCCATGCCGTACGGCGGCAACGCCCCTTCCCACAGGTGACGGCGGACCTGATCCAGGGCAAAGGCCGCCAGTGCCTGCCGCACTGCCGCGTCGTCCCATCCCGGAGGCGGAGCGGGGACGTCCCGCAAGCGCACCCGATAATCCGGCCAGCGGTAGACCCCCTCCTCCACCGCCAGCCGTACCGTCCAGCCGGCCCCGTTCCCCTCGGTACCCAATACCTGGATCGCCATGGTGCTCCTCCTTCCCTGCCGGCTCAGGCTGACCCCGCCGGTCGGGGGCTATGTACCGGCGTCTCCGGCCAGGGCAGGCCCCACCCCCGCCAGAACAGGCGCTGAATACGGCCCACCTCCTCCTCCAGCGTGGGGGTTGCACCCGCCTCCGGCGGGCGCCGGGCCCACACTCCCACCAGCTCGTTGAGGGCGCCGAACCAGGCCCGCGCCCCGGTGCGGGCCTCGACCGGGTCCAGCCCCGACTCCTCCAGGTCTTGGGCGATGAACTCGGCAAAGGTGTCGTGCAGGCGCCAGAGGCGCTCCTCCAGCCAGCTGCCGGCCCCGGCCGCCCGCACCATCACCACCCGCGCCAGCTCGGGGTCGGCGGCCAGGGTATCCACCACCGCCCAGAGCGACCGGTACAACTTGTCGGAGGCGTGCGCCGCCCCCCGGCGCGCCTCCACTACTGCGGCCATGATGCGCTCGTAGAGCCGCTCCACCAGGGCCAGGAAGCAGTCCTCCTTGCTGGCGAAGTACAGGTAGAACGTGCCCGCCGCACAGCCGGCCGTCTCTGTGATGGCCCGCACGGTGGCATCATGGTAGCCGTACCGGCCAAACACCTGCTGGGCCGCGATTAACAAGTCCTCCCGCCGATCGCGCTCCTCGAACCCAGCCACCCCCTTTGGGCCGTTAGAGCCCCCATGTTGGTATAATACCGGTAAGACCAACCGCTGAGGGAGTCGTGTCCCGTGCTGAGAAATCGCATCCGACGCGTGCCGGTCACCGTACGCGGTACGCATTACATCCACGAGTACCTGGTCCTGCCGGACGTTTGCGCCGTCGTGGCCGAAACCCCGGAAGGGGTGATCCTGGTTGAGCAGTTCCGGCCGGCCCTGGGCAAGCGTATCCTGGAGCTTCCGGCCGGGCGGTTGCGGCGGGGGGAGGAACCGGTGGAGGGGGCACGGCGGGAACTGCGGGAGGAAACCGGCTACCAGGCGGATCAGCTGCGCCTGTTAGCCCGCTTTTATCCCTCAGTCGGCCTGTCCCGGCACAAGGTCCACCTCTATTACACCTACAACCCGAAACCCGGCCCGACGGACTGGGATCCCACCGAGGAAATCGAGGTCCGCATCATCCCGGTGCAGGAAATCCCCCGCCTGCTGGCGGAGGGCCGGGCCGCAGACGGGAAGACCCATCTCGGCCTGGTTTATTTTTTGAACCACCGCGGATGGACGATGCAAAAAGGACGATGGCGCCCGGCGGCTCAGGTTCAACCGCCCGGCGGAAGCCACTAGCCCGATCAGCCCTGCCACCGCGGCCAACGGTCGCGGTGGTAGGCGTCTCGGGGGGGTCCGATATTGGCCCGTTTTACGGATCGGAAACCGGCCGCTAATGCGGTATAGTAAAGCTGTTTAGTTGACCGAGGCCGTAGGTTGCCCGGGAGCTGGCGCAGCGCCGGGGGTGTGGGTGCGCGGAGGTCAACAGCCATGGACAAGATTGACGAACTGGGGCGCAAATACAGCTGTCATTTCTGCGGCGCGGAGTTAAACGCCAACGCCACCACCTGTTCGCAGTGCGGTCGGCTGCAGCCGCGCGCCAACATGCGGATCGGCTCCCGCGGTAAGGTCGTCCCCTTCCGCCCCGTCCGGCGCAAGCCGGCAGCCAGTGCCAAACACCGCCGCACGGCCGCCTGGCGGCGGGAGGACGCCCGCTTCTGGTGGATCCTGGGCCCTATCCTGGCCTTGAGCCTGGTGCTGCCCTATCTCTTCCCCTTGCTGTCCTCCCATTGAGGATCGGCCGGGTCCTCCCCCATGCCGTCCCACCAGCCCCGCCGTTTGACGTACAACGCCAGGCTGAGGGTGGTGAGGCCCATCAGGACCAGGGAGTAGAAGTACCCGTTGGGCCAGCGGATCTCGGGAATGCGGAAGTTCATACCGTAAATGGAGGCAATGGTGGTGGCGGGCAGGGCCAGCACCGACAAGAGGGTCAGAAACTGCATGACCTTATTGATGGTGTTGGACTGCATGGAGCTGTAGGCCTCCACCAGCCCCGCCAGCTCGTCCCGGGCCCCGGTAACGTCGTCGACCAGTTCGTGCATGCGCCCCGCCAGGGCGGCGAAGTACGGATGATGGTCGGGATGTACGAAAGGGGCCTGCTCGGCGGCGAACAGCCGGTAGATGGCCTGCTCCGGCCTTACCAGCCGGCTTAGACGCATGGTTTCCCGGCGCAGCCGCCAGATGGAGGCGGCGAGGGGTTTTTGCGGCTTCAGCAGCACCAGCTTGTGCAGGGCCTCGAAGTCGGCGTTGAGCTGGCGCTGCAACGCTGCCAGCCGCGCCCAGTGGGCCCGCAACAGGTAATACAGGGCCATGTCCAGGCCGTTGGCCAGGGCCCCGTCCCGCAGCACCTCCTGCCAGGCCCGGCTCACGGCCGGGTGGGGATCCTCGAGATGCACCGTCAGCAGGAAGCCGGCCCCGTAAAAGACCCCCAGGTGGTGCAGGGTCAGGCGCCGGAGGTCGCCCAGGTAATGACTCAGCACAAACACCACCATGGGGCGGCGGCCCAGGATCTGCGCCTGGCGGTCCTCCGACTCCAGCACCCGTTCCACCAGGGTTTCATGGACCGGCGCCAGCCGGTTGATGATCGCCCCCAGGCCCGCCGCATCCTCCGGGCCCAGGTCCACCCACAGAGGACGGCCTTCCGGTGGCCATTCCCGGCTTTCCCGGGCCTGCTGCCCGTCCCAGTACTGAAACCGCGGCACGGCGACCCCCTCCCTGCCTGTGGCGCCTAGCCTGGCTCCCGGCGCAGCCATGTATGCCTGCCCTCCCGGCGCGGCACAATGGGCCGCAGAGGCCCGGTACCACCTGCGGGCCGGTAAGGGGGACACAACGGCAGATGTCAGGGGCATCCCAGCCCATCGACTGGACACCGATGATCGTGGGCGTCACTGCCGGCATGCTCAGCCGGCTGCTGGCACTGCGCACCGGCCGCAGCCATTACCCCAGCTACCCGTCGGGCTACATCTCCCAGGTGGCCCTGGGGCTCATCGCCGCCATGGTGGGCTCCGTCATCATCGTCGCCCTGCTGGCCGATAAGTTCACCGCCGCCACGTTCCTCACCCTAGCGGCCACCCAATTCCGGGACGTGCGCAACACCGAGCGCAAGACCTTGGAACAGGAGGAAAGCCTGATCCTGGTGCAGCGGGGAGCGGCCTATATCGAAGGTATCGCCCTCACCTTCGAGGCCCGCAACTTCCTGGCCATGCTGGTGGCCTTCGTGACCTCCGTGTTCACCGCCTGGCTGGGGCTGGCCGGCGGCGTAGTTGTGGGAGGCATCGCGGTGGTGGTGGGGGAGGTCCTGATGAGCGGGCCCCGGGTGGGACAGTTCATCGACGTGCGCCCCGCCCGCATCTGGTTCGATAAGGGGTCCCTGCTCTACGCGGGCCGGGTGATGATGATGGAGGTCGGCCTGCCCCACTCCCGCCAGCGTTGGTCGGAAATGGGGCTGGCGGTGGAGCTGGTGCCCAAGAACGCCCGCGGCGAGGCCATCCTCTGGAGCGTCTCCCAACGGCAGGCTATCGCCCACGAAGCGGCCGCCGCCGTCGGCACCCAGAAGGACGTCGGTTACCCCGAGCAGACCCCGCTCTGCCGGATGGAAATGCCGAATGCCACCGGGATTGCCGGCCTCAGCATCCTGCCGATCGAGCGCAATATGGACAAGCTCATCCGGGCGATCCGGCGCACGCCGGTCCTGGAGGCCAACCGTTGGAACGCGGTCATCAACAACCGCCGGGAGGGGACCCAAAACCATGGCTGACGCGCCGACCCCAGTCATGTTCGCCATCGTGACCACGAACGAGAAGACGGTCCACGGCGGAATGGCGCCGGTGTTCGTAGCGCAGGACGAGGCCGAACGGGACCGCATCGCCATGTGGCTGACGCGGATTACCAACGCCATCGCCCATGACCTGCACAATGGCACCGTCATCCTGACCGTCAACGCCGCGTCAGGAACCGGAGGCAGCTGATGCGTCCCGGACCCGCCTGGGAGGCCCTGCGCACCGCCAGCCTACGCGCCGGGCTGGCCTTCTGGATCTGGCTGACGGCCATGCTGGCCTTCCCGATGGAGTTTCCGCACCTGGGGCCCGGAACCGCGGTGGCTGCCGCCCTGGTAGCGGCACTGACGGCCGGCTTCGGCGGCACCTGGCTGGAACAGCGCTGGGCGGCGGCCCTGAGCTTTCTGGAACGGGTGGTCTGGTGGACCGCCTTCGTAGTTCTGCTGCCGTTTCTGCTGCAGTTCGTCGAGCACGGCTTGGCCGTGACCGTGCGGGGGGCCCTGCTCAGCGGGCTGGCGGTGGCCGTCACCCTGACAGCGGTGCCGCCCGCGCGGTCCCCCCTGGGGGACCGGCCGGCCGAGGGCGGCAGCCGGCCCTAGTCGATCTCGAACAGCGGCAGGCGGAAGCGGCGGATGAGCAGGGCCGCCCATAGGGCCGCGATCATCGCCCACAATACGGCATCCGCCCGCAGGGGGAATCCGGCCAGGATGCCAATGCCCAGCAGCAGGCTGGCCCAGGGCACCACTTTGCCGGTGGGCAGGCGGAAGCAGTGGTCCTCCTTGGCCGCCATGATGGAGGTGGCAGCCAGGGTGCCCGCCCACCCGACCACCAGCAGCGCGGGCACGCCGCCCGCCAGCCCGCCCAGCCAGCCCGCCGCCCCCAGGGTGGCCAGGCTGCGGACCAGCCAGCGCCAGCCGGACAGCCAGACCAGGAAGAACCAGCCGGCGCCGGTGGCGGCCAGGGCGACCAGTCCCTGCATCCAGACCGCGGCCGTGTTCAAACGGGCCGCATCCACCACCGCCATCCCGACCAGGCCCAGCAGGAACAGCACCAGTGAAATCCGGTAGGCCACGTCCCGCCAGGCGGGATACGGCGCCATGGTGATGCCCGGCGGGGGCGTCAGGTGCTGGATGAGCGCCGCCCGCTCACTGGCATCGACCCGCCCCCCATGCAGGACCGGCATGGTTCGCGCTCCCTTCCCGCCCGTACTGGCTCCGATTGTTGGACAATTCCATCGTCTTGCACTACGGGATGAAAGTCAAGACACCGGCGGAACCGGCCCGTTCGGGCGGATCTGTGCCACGCAGCCCTCCACCCCCGCCACGCCCAGCGCCGCCTGCCGCACCCGGGGATCCCCGGCCGCTCCCGGCAGGGGCAGACGCCGTCCCCGGCCGCGGCCCACGACCTGCACCCAGCTCCACCCGCCGGGCCAGGCGCGCGCCACGGCCGCCAGGCCTTCCAGGGCCGCAGCTGTCCCGCTCCCGGCCAGCTTCACCACCCAGACCCCCGCCGGCTCCGGCCAGGGAAACCCGAAGGCGGTGCCGTCATCCGGCCCGGCCGGCGCCGGCGCGGCCGGGCCCGGAGCCTCCCCGAACAGGGACAACTGGCCCCCGGCCGTGCCCGCGGCCGGCACCTCCCCCTCCGCCGGCAGCGCTCCCGCCGCCTCCAACGCCGCCCAGGCCCGCGCCCCCAGGCGCGGCAGCAGACGGCGGGCCGCCTCCGCCCGGCTGACGAAGGGGCCGTTGCGGTCCAGCTCCTCCGCCACCAGGCGGGCATGCGCTTCCCCGAGGCCGCGGATCACCGCCAGCCCCGCCTGCAGCGCGGCCGGACCCGCAGGCCGGAACGGCCGGCCCGGCTGCGGCCGGTCCAGCCGCGGGCGCAGCACGGTGATCCCGCTCTGGACGCAGGCGCGCAGTGCGGCCGCCAGCCGGTCGCTGTCCCGGATCCCCGCCAGCTGGGCGGACCAGAACTCCAGGGGATGGTGCGCCTTGAGATAGGCCAGGTGGTAGGCCAGCAGCCCGTAGCCGGCGGCGTGGGCTTTATTGAAGCCATAGTCCCCGAAGGCGGCGATGCGGGCCCAGAGGGCGGCGACCTCAGCCTCCCCCAGGCCAGCGGCGGCCAGGGCTGCCCGCAGGCGGCCGCCCAGCTCCTCCAGCAGGGCATGATCCTTTTTGCTCACCGCCCGCCGCAGGGCATCGGCCTCGCCGGGGCTGAAGCCGGCCAGTTCCTGGGCCAGCTGCATCAACTGTTCCTGGTAGACCAGCACGCCGTAGGTATCGCGGCATACCCCCGCCAGGGGATCGCCGGGAGGCACGCCGCTGCGGCGGCGCTCCAGGTATTCGGGGATCATGGTCATGGGGCCCGGCCGGTAGAGGGCGACCACCGCCATCACCTCCTCCAGATGGCGGGGCCGCATCCGGCGCAGCAGGTCGCGCACCCCCGCGCTGTCCAGCTGGAAGACCCCCTCGGTGTCCCCGGCCCCCAACAGGGCCAGGGTCTCCGGATCGTCGGGAGGGGCGGCCCCCAAGGCGGGAGGCTCGGCCCCGGCCGCGCGCACCCCCTCCTCCACGGCGTCGAGCACGCTCAACGTCCGCAGGCCCAGCAGGTCCAGCTTGAGCAGGCCCAGGGCCTCCACCCCCGCCCGGTCAGGCGCGGTCACGAACCCGCCCTCGGCCTGACGCACCGGCAGGAAATCCCATAAGGGCCCGGGGGTAATCACCACCCCGGCGGCATGTACCGACGCATGCCGGGGCAGCCCTTCCAGCCGGCGGGCCAGGTCCAGCCACGGTCGTGCGGTGGGCCAGCGGGCCAGGGCCCGTTCCAGGTCGGCCCCGCCATCGGCCAGCCTCCCGCCGACGGCCGGCAGCGTGCGCACCGCCGCTTCCACCAGGGGGGCCGGGACACCGCCCCAACGGCCCAGGTCGCGCAGCACCGCCCGTGGCCCGAAGGTGCCCCAGGTGCCGATTTGCGCCGTGCGCTCCGGGGTCCAGCGCCGGCGCAGGTATTCCACCAGCTCCAGGCGCCGGGCATCAGCGAAGTCGAGGTCGATGTCAGGCAATCCCTTGCGGTCTGGGTTGAGGAAGCGTTCGAACCGCAGTCCGTAACGGAGGGGATCGATGGCCGTAATGCCCAGGGCGTAGGCCACCGCGCTGCCAGCCGCGGACCCCCGTCCGGGCCCCACCCGGATCCCCAGGCGCCGGGCCTCGTTGACCAGGTCCTCCACGATCAGGAAATAGCCGGCAAAGCCGAGGGCCCCGATCACCTCCAGCTCCTGTTCCAGGCGGCTCCGCAGCCCTTCCCGCTGCGGCCAGCCCGGCCCCCAGCGGCGGCGGGCCCCGGTCCGCACCCGGCCTTCCAGCAGGGCCAGCTCCGCCGCCACCTCCGCCCCCGGCAGGAAGCGGGGCAGCTTGGGCCGGCTGTCGGGCAGCTCCGGCGGGTCAAAGGGCATCTCCTCCCGGCACCCCCGGCAGGCGGCAGCCAGGGCCGCGCGGGCCACCACCGGACGGGCCCTGGGGTCGGGCCGCCGGCTGTGCAGGGCCGCCAGCACCCGGTAGGCCTCCAGGTCGGCCGGGTCCCGAAAGGCCGCCCACCACACCGCCAGGGCAGGGCCCTCGGGAACCGCCTGCCCGGGTTCAAACTCCGCGCGCACCCCCGGGCCGGGGGGCAGCGCCCCCGGCTCCCCGCTCACCCAGAGGGCCCGCCCCAACCAGGGCCGTACCCGGTCCCACGGCAGCGGATCCGGTTCCAGGGCCAGCCGGCAGAGCACCCGCCAGCCCGCTTCGCCGCCGGCCCACAGGTGGACCGGGCGGGCACCGCCTGCCCCCAGCAGCAGCCGTTCCACCGCCAGGTACGGCACCAGCCCCCGGGCCCGGGCTGCCCGCCAGAAGGCGACCCCGGCCGGCAGGGCAGGATCGTCCGCCAGGGCCACCAGCCGCCATCCCCGGGCGGCGGCCGCCTCCAGCGCCTGGTCGAGGTCCAGCAGGGCACGGCCGGGCACATAGGGCGACCGCAAGCCCAACAGCGGTCCCGCCGCAACGCCTGTCATGCCCGTCCTGCCTTTCCGGGGTTAGAGCGCCGCCTCCCGCTCCTTGCGTTCGCGCTTCCGGGTCAGGCTGTCGAGCTGGGCCTTGCGCAGGCGGATGTGGTGGGGCGTAATCTCTACCAGCTCGTCACTCTTGACATACTCCAGGGCCAGGTCCAGGGTCAGCACGCGGGGCGGGGTCAGCCGCACCGCTTCGTCGGCGGTGGAGCTGCGCATGTTGGTGACATGCTTCTTGCGGCACACGTTGAGCTCCAGATCCTGCGGGCGGCTGTTCTCGCCCACCACCATCCCAGCGTAGACCGGTACCCCCGGCCCGACAAACAGGGTGCCCCGCTCCTGGGCGTTGTCGAGGGCGTAGCTGGTGGTGGTGCCCGTCTCCAGGGCCACCAGCGCTCCGCGGGGGCTTTCCGGAATGGGGCCCAGGTAGGGACCGTAGCCGTCGAACAGGTGGTTCATAATCCCGTAGCCCCGGGTGGCGTTGACGAAGGCACTCCGGAAGCCTAACAGCCCGCGCGCCGGCACCCGGAACTCCAGCCGGGTCTGCCCCGGGCCCGCCGGGCCCATGGAGACCATCTCCGCCCGCCGCGGACCCAGCAGTTCAATCACCGGCCCCACATATTCGTCCGGCACGTCCAGGAACAGGCGCTCCATCGGTTCCTGCAGGCCGTCCGGCCCCTCCTGCAGGATGACCTCGGGCTTGGAGACCTCCATCTCGTAGCCCTCCCGCCGCATCTGCTCCAGGAGGATGCCCAGGTGCAGCTCGCCCCGGCCCGAGACCCGGAACACCTCCGGGTCCTCGGTCTCCTCCACGCGCAGGGCCACGTTCCGTTCCGCCTCCCGCCACAGCCGCTCACGCAGATGGCGCGACGTGACGTAGGTCCCGTCCTGGCCCGCAAACGGGCTGGTGTTCACCCCCAGCAGGATGGTAAGGGTGGGCTCGTCCACCGTAATGGGCGGCAGTGCCTCCGGCCGGTCGGCGTCGGCGATGGTCTCGCCGATGCCCACCCCCTCCAGGCCGGCCACGGTGACAATATCGCCCGCCCGCGCCTCCTGCAGCTCCACGCGGCTGAGGCCGAGGCGGCCGAACACCTTGGTAACCCGCCCGCGCACCACCGACCCGTCATGCCGCACCACCGCCACCATCTGGTTGGGGGTGATACGACCCCGGCGGATGCGGCCGATGGCCATCCGGCCCAGATAATCATCGTGCTCCAGGGTGGTGACCAGGAGCTGCAACGGGGCGTCCGGGTCGCCCTCCGGGCAGGGGATGTGCTCCAGGATGGCGTCAAACAGCGGCGCCAGGGTCCCGCCCGCCGGTAGCTCCGGCTCCCGCGCCGCCACCCCGGTCTTGGCGGAGGCATAGAGGAGCGGAAAGTCCAGCTGGGAATCGGAGGCCTCGAGGTCAATGAACAGCTCCAGGACCTGGTCGGCCACTTCCCGCGGGCGGGCCCCTTCCCGATCCATCTTGTTCAGGACCACAATGGGATGCAGCCCCGCCCCCAGGGCCTTCTGCAGCACGTACCGGGTCTGGGGCATGGGCCCCTCGGTCGCGTCCACCACCAGCAGCGCCCCGTCCACCATCGACAGGATGCGCTCCACCTCCCCGCCGAAGTCGGCGTGACCGGGGGTGTCAACGATGTTGATGGTCACCCCCCGGTAGGTAACCGCCGTGGTCTTGGCCAGGATGGTGATGCCGCGCTCGCGCTCGAGATCGTTGGAGTCCAACACCCGTTCCGCCAGTTGCGAGGGGTCGCGGAAGATACCGCTCTGCTTCAGCATGGAGTCGACGAGGGTGGTCTTGCCGTGATCCACATGCGCAATGATGGCGATGTTCCGCAGGTCCGTCCGCTTCATACTCCACCCTCCCTTTCCGACACCGGACCGGCCGCCTCGCCGGCCCAGTTCTGAACCAGGGTCCGGAACCGCTCCCCCCGGACCTCAAAATTGGGGAACATGTCGTAGCTGGCGCAGGCCGGGGACAGCAGGACCGCATCCCCGGGCCGGGCCAGCGCACGCGCCCGGCTCACCGCCTCGTCGAACCCGGCCGCATGTTCAACCACGAACGGCGGCCCTGCCGGTCCCGCCGCCGCCTCCAGAGCCCCGGCGATACGTCCCGCCGTCGCCCCCAGCAGGACCACCGCCCGTACCGGGGCCTGCAGCAGACCTCGGGCCAGGGGCGCAAAGTCCAGGTGCTTATCGTACCCGCCCAGGATCACCACCAGCGGTCCCGGTACCGCCGCCAATGCAGCCAGGGTGCGGTCGGGGGTGGTGGCGATGGAGTCGTTGATGAAGCGTACCCCGCCCACCATCCCCACGGGCTCCAGGCGGTGCGGCACCCCGCTGAAGCTGGCCAGCACGGGGGCGATGTCCTCCACCGCCCCGCCGGCGGCCAGCACCGCCGCGGTGGCCGCCGCGGCGTTAGCCAGGTTGTGCCGGCCGGGCAGGCGCAGGTCTTGCACCGCCAGCACCGGCTGCCGGCCATGATCATCCTGAAACCAGAGGTAGCCGTCCGCCACCAGTGTACCCCGGTAACCCGCCATCCCCGGGTCCCCGGGGCTGAAAAACCACCGCCGGCCGCGGTGCACCCCCTCCCACAAGGCGGTGACCACCGGGTCGCCCCAGGGCACTACCAGCCAGTCGTCCGGCCCCTGGTAGCGGAAGATGCGGCTTTTGGCTGCCGCATAGGCCTCCAGGGTGCCGTGCACGTCCAGGTGGTTGGGGCTCAGGTTAAGCAGCACCGCCCCCCAGGGGCTGCGCTCCACCCGCTCCAGCTGGAAGCTGGACAGCTCCAGCACCACCCGGTCCTCCGGCCGCATCGCCCCCAGTTCAGGCAGGAGGGGATGGCCGATATTGCCGCCCACAAAGGCCTGCCGGCCGGTGCGGGCTGCCCACCGGCCCAGGGCCAGACCGGTCAGGGTGGTGGTGGTGGTCTTGCCGGACGACCCCGTGATGCCCACCACCGGGGCGGGCACCACTTGCAGGAAGAGATCGGTCTCGCAGGTGAGCCGGACCCCCCGCGCCTCCAGCGCCCGCAGTTCCGGGGTATCCTTCACCATCCCCGGGGTCAGGTAGACGCTGCGCAGGCCGGGCAAAGCGGCCAGCTGTTGCAGGTAATCCGGTCCGCCCAGCACCAGCACCCGCGCGGGGTCCGCCCCCATCCCCGCCAGGATGCGCCGGAGGGCCTCCTCCGGCAGGCGGTCGGCCACCGCGATGCGCGGCGTCCGCGCCAGCAGGTAGGGCACCAGGGGGCGGTTGTTCACCCCCAGCCCCACGATCGCCTGCGCTACGGCCGGCTGTTCCACCGCGTGCGCTCCTCCTTCCGGCCCCCTCAGCCGCCCAGCACCGCCTGCAGCCGGCTTAACCCCTCCCGGATATGGGCGGTGGAGGTGGCGTAGGACATCCGCAGGTAGGTGGGCACCCCGAACCCCGACCCCGGCACCAGGGCCACCTCCGCTTCCTCCAACAGGACCAGGGCCAGGTCGTCGGCGTTGCGGATGGGTCGTCCCCGCAGCTCCCGGCCCATCCACTCTCCGGCGTCAATCCACAGGTAAAAAGCCCCCTGGGGCGGAAAGGCCCGCAGCCCGCGCACCCCCGCCAGGCCCTCCAGGGCCACCCGGCGCCGCCGCTCGAACTCCCGGCGCATGGCCTCCACCGCCTCCTGCGGGCCCGCCAGCGCCTCCACCGCCGCATCCTGGGTCATGGCGGCCGGGTTGGAGGTGGACTGGGACTGCAGGTTGGTCATCGCCGCGATCACCTCGGCCGGTCCGGCCGCATACCCGATCCGCCAGCCGGTCATGGCGTAGGCCTTGGAGACCCCGTTAATGACCACCGTGCGTTCGCGCAGGCCGGGGAAGGTGGCGATGGATTGGTGGCGCGCCCCGTCGTAGAGCAGGCGGGCGTAGATCTCATCGGCAATGACCCAAAGGTCGTGGGCCCGTACCACCTCAGCGATCCGCGCTAGCTCCTCCGGAGGCACCACCGCCCCGGTGGGGTTGCTGGGGGAATTGAGGATGAGGCCGCGGCTGCGCCCGTCCAGGGCAGCCTCCACCGCCTCTGCCGTCAGGGCCCAGCCGGTCTCCGCGCTTAGGGGTACCGGCTGCACCACCCCTTCCGCCAGCTTGATCTGTTCGGGATAGGTGACCCAGTACGGCACCGGCAGCAGCACACCGTCCCCCGGGTCCACCAGGGCCATCACGGCGTTGAACAGGGAATGCTTGGCGCCTACCGAGACCAGAATCTCCCCGGGCGCGTAGGTCAGGCCGATGTCCTCCCGGATGCGGGCCGCCACCGCCCGCTTCAGTTCCGGTGTCCCCCCCACCGCCGTGTAGCGGGTATGCCCGTTCTCAATCGCCCGGATCCCCGCCGCCCGGATGGGCTCCGGGGTGTCAAAGTCGGGCTCCCCGGCCGAGAAGTTGATGATGTTCCGGCCTTGGGCCTTCAATTCCTTTGCCTTGGCATCCACCGCCATGGTGGGCGAGGGCGCCAGCTGCTGCGCCCGTCGGGACAACCGCATGCCTCTGCCTCCTTGTCCTGTAACCGGACCGCCGCCTCAATCCCGCTCGTAAAGCCGGTCGGCCCAAATATCCTCCAGCAGCCCGCTCAGGGCTGCGATCGCGGCCTCCAGCCCCCGGGCCCCGCCGGCGGCTTCCGCCCCGCGCGCATCGCCGCGCATCCCGTACCGCCAGCGGCGCTCCCCGTCCCCGCGGGCATAGAACCGGACCCGGGGCCGCCAGGGATTGACCGCGGCCTCGCCGGGGGCCACCGCCTGCGGATCGAGAGCCAGCAGGGCGGCTGTCTCCTCCCGCCCCCCCACCTCACCGGGGGTCCACACCCCTTCCAGGCTGAACACAAACAGGCGGCCGCCCGCATCAGCTACCGCCGGCCCCACCTCCGCGAGGGGACCTCCGGCCTCCTCGTGGGCCAACAGCACAACCACCTCGGTCAGGCCCCAGCGCAGCATGCTCAGCGCCCAGTCGGTCAGGTAGGCCGCCGCCGCCCCCGGACCCACCGACAGCGTCCCAGACCATTCCGCCAGTTCCCAGGCCGGCAGCACGGGGACAGCCGGGGCCAGCACCAGCCGGTCCGGCCAGCGGGCCTCCACCGCCCCCGCCAGGGCCCCCAGCAGACGTCCGTCGCTACCCAAGGGCAATTGGGGACCGTGGGACATCACACCGGCCCACGGCCACACCACCGTATGCACCCGGCCGGGGACGCGGTCATGGAAGCCGGCCTGGCTCAACGTCTCCCAGCGCACCCTGCTCCTCCTCCCCCGGCTGCGCCCGACCGGTGGCGCAGACCGCCCGCGCCGGACACGGCCCGCAGCGTGGCTGCGGACGGCAGTAGTCCTTGCCCAGGCGCACCACCAGGGCGTGAAACTCCTTAAAGCGCGGTACGTCCGGGGGCGCAAACGCCGCCTCCAGCCCCCGTCGCAGCGGTTCGTAGCGGAACCGGCCCGCCGGCACCACTCCGGCCCGCACCAGGATGCGATGGGTGTAGGCGTCCACCACCAGCACCGGCTGGCCGGCGCCGTACAGCATCATGTCGTCGGCGGTCTCCGGCCCGATGCCGGGAATAGCCAGCAGGCGGGCGCGCGCCTCCGCGGGCGGGCCGGCCCACAACGCCTCCAGCCCCCCGGCCGCCCGGACCGCCTCCAGGAACGTCCGCAACTTGGCCGCCTTAGCCCGGAAATAGAGCGTCGGGCGCAGCCATTCCTCCAGCCGGCCCGGCGGTGCCGCCAGCAACGCCTCCACGGACAGGGCGCCGGCCGCCTTGATGCGGTCAAGAGCCGCACTGACGTTGCGCCAGGAGACGGCCTGGGTAAGGATGGCCCCCACAGCGACCTCAAAGGGACTCTCAGCGGGCCACCAGCCCTGGGGCCCGAAGGCCACCCAAAGACGGCGGTAGAGCGCCCACAAGCGCTCCCGGTCCACCTGTTCCGTCACCGGAGCCCTCCTGCCCCTGCGCGTAACCACCTCTCTATTGTCGCCTGCCGGACCGTAGCCGGCAAGAGCCCGCCCTCCGCGCCGGGGCCGGCAGCAGACGCAAAGCAGAACAGGCGCCGCCCGGCGCCTGTTCCACCAACCGCCGCTTACTTGTGGGCCGCCAGCCAGGGGACCAGGTCCTTGACCGCCGCCGGCGGCAGGCTCAGCTGCGGCATCCCGCCGACCGGGTTCACCAGCTGGGCCTTGATCTCGGCCGGGGTCATGTAGCTGCCCACGTGGGTCAGGTTGGGCGGGTAGATGTACTGCCCGGTGGGGGTCTTGATGACCCCGGTCGTGTTGCCGCCCAGCCCGTTGATGGCATGGCAGGTCTCGCAGGAGGACTTGAAGATGTTGACCGGCTCCTGGGCCACCAGGGTGTCGTGGGCGTAGACCCCATTGACGGTGAAGTAGCCCATGGCCAGGATGCCCACCACCAGCAGCCCGAACATCAACGGCCGCTTCAGCAGCCGCCGTTCGCGGTAGCGGTCGATCCAGGGCACGGCGTACAGCACCACAATGCCCAGGAAGGGGATGAGAAACATCAGGATCCAGTCGTACTTAACCAGCCCGGCCTGGCTCCAGTAGAACCCGGCCACATCAAAGAAGTTCTGCACCGAGTAGAAGTACCAGTCCGGCGCCGGCACGTAGGCCCAGTCGGCCGGGTCGGCGATATGACCCAGGGCGGGATGGACGAACAGCCCGAAAACGAACAGGGTGCCCAGGGCCGTGATGCCGATGACCATTTCCTTGAGGAAATGCTCCGGCCAGAAGGGCACCACCCCGCGGCTCTGATACTCCTTGGCGTGGTGCTCCTCGTTCATGACGGGGTCGCGCATCGATAGCCTCCCTTCTCCGTTCCCGCTGCGCTCACGGCCTTAATAGGGCCCGCTGATCCCGTGCCGCCGGATCAGCATGAAGTGGAAGGCCAGGAACGTCAGCAGCAGGGCGGGCAGGAAGAGCACATGCAGGGCGAAGAAATGGGTCAGGGTGTCGGCCCCGATGCTGTTGCCCCCCTGAAGGATCTTCACCAGGGCATTGCCGATGAAGGGCACGTACTTCAGAAAGCTCACGCCCACCTGGGTGGCGAAATAGGCCTTCTCATCCCAGGGCAGCAGGTAGCCGGTGAACCCGAAGGCCAGGATCAGCAGCAGCAGGGTGACGCCGATGATCCAGTTGCCCTCCCGCGGCTTCTTGTAGACGCCCATCCAGTAAATGCGCAGCATGTGCAGGGTCACCATGATGATGATCAGGGAGGACCCCCAGTTGTGCATGCTGATGAGCCAGCTGCCGAAGGTCACATGGGTCATGATGTACTTGGTGGAGTTGTAGGAGTTGACGATGTCAGGCACGTAATAGAGGGCCAGGAACATGCCGGTGATGAACTGGGAGATGATGAGCAGGAAGGTCACCCCGCCGAAGCAGTAGACAAAGGCGGACACCCGCTCGCTGGGATTGGCCTGTTCCGGCACCGGATGGTCGGCCATGTCCCGCCACAGGGGCGTGACCATCAGCCGCTCGTCCAGCCACTTTACGAAATTCGAGTACATGGCTCTTTATCCGCCTCCGAAGTCCGGCATTCGGCGTGGGTGAAGGTCGAGGACTCCACGGCGATGTAGACGTCGGACCCCACCATCTTCCACTTGAACACGCCCAGCGGGCGCGGGGCGGGACCCGAGACGTTGGTGCCGTCGATGGTGTACACACTACCGTGGCAGGGGCAGTGGAACTGGTTAGCTGATTGCACCCAGTTCACGTGACAGCCCAGATGGGTGCAAATGGGGGACAGGATGAAGAACAGGCAGCTGCCGCCGATATAGCGCAGGTAGGCGTAATCGCTGTCCGGCTGCTTCGCCCAATGGTCCACCCGCAAATAGGTGTAGGGGGCCTTGGCCACGCTCCCCACGGAACCGTTGCCGGCCTTAAGGGATAGCTGCTGCAGGTCGTCGGCCGGCCCCAGCTTCACCCAGGTGGGCGGGGATTTGGCAAACGCCGGGTAGATAAGCGTTCCCACTGTGGGGATGGCAATCAGGATGGCGATGGCGCCCAGAACGACATTGAGCACCCAGTTGAAAAAGCCGCGGCGTGTCCATCCGGCTTTCTGCGGCGCTTTGCCGGCCACGCTCTCATCACCTTTCCGGGAGGTTCGGCTCGGACGGCCGCTGGGAACGGCAGGGACGGCCCTCAAGGGTATCCGGGAAGGGAAGGGTTGCCGCTCCGAGCCGGGGAAACATCGAGGCCGTATGCCTTTAGGCATCCTACAGAAGGTAGCGGATGGGCTCCACGGGCGCCCTACCTATTCCCCCTACGACCATTAGGATTAATTCGGTCGGAATCCCGCCCCCTGCCACGGTTCCAAGGGGCCTAGACAACCGGGCCTCCCTGCCCGTCGTCTAGTCCCTCCGGACTAGGCCGCTCAGGCAGCGGTACCGGCGAGGACCGCGAAGGCCAGGTAGATCCCGCCACCCAGCAGCCACGGCCAGCCGCGCGGGCGGCCCCGGCCGGTCTCGAGACGCACCAGCAGCGCCCCGGCCCAGGCCACCAGCGCGCTCACCAGCTGCCAGCCGCTCAGCTGCCAGCGGCCCAGCAGCAGCATGCCTAAGGCGGGTACCACGCTGGCCTGGAAGACCATGGCGCCGGAGACGTTGCCGGCCGCCAGCACGTCCCGGCCGCGTCCCACCCAGAAGACGCTGTTGAGCACCTCAGGCAGCTCCGTGGCCATAGGGGTCAGGACCACCGCCAGCAGGAAGCCGGAGAGATGTAGTCCCAGCGCCAGCCAGTTGACCGCCCGCACAAACAGACGGGCGCCGGCCACCATCACCGCCAGCGCCCCCAACAGCTGGCCCGCCACCACCAGGGCCGGCGGGGGACCGCCCGGCCACAGCCGCAGCGGGCGCGGGGCCTCTCCGGCCTCCCCCCCGCGCCGCAGAAGGGCACGCGCATGCCACAGATAGGCCCCGCCCAGCGCGGCCGCCACCAGCCAGCGGGACCACGCCGGCAGGAAGGCGGCCACCACCACCAGCCCGAAGGCCCCCAGGTAAAAGTCCAGGTCGGCGCGCAGGGCGGTCGTGCCGCCAGCCAGGGTCCCTGACCAGCCCCGCGCTGCCACCACCGCCCCGCCCACCACCGCAAACCCCACCGTGGCCAGCATAAGGGGGGCACCGATGATGGCCCCCAACCCGATTTCGGCATGTTCCCCGCCCCGCCCGCTCAGCAGGGCGATCACGGGCACGGTGGTCTCCGGCAGGGCGGTCCCCACCGCTGCCAGCAGCGACCCGACCGCCGCTTCGCCCAAACCCCAGATCCGGCCCTGCCACTCCACCGCATTGGTGAAGAAGTCGGCGGCCAGAATGATGAGCGCCATGCCGGCCAGCAGGTATCCCAGGCTTGCGAGCAGCGTCGTGCGCACCGTCCTTCCCGAGGGGGACCCGTCCCCCTCCGCCTGCCCCATTAGTATGCGCCGCCGGGGTAGCCGAGCTGCCCCCAGGCCTGAAACACCGCCACCGCCACTGCGTTGGACAGGTTGAGGGAGCGGATGCCGGGCCGCATGGGGATGCGCCGCCAGCACTGGGGGTAGGCGGCCAGGATCGCTTCCGGCAGCCCGGTGGACTCGCGGCCGAACACCAGGACATCCTCGGGACCGTAGCGGACGCGGTCGAAGCGTTCGCCCCCCCGCCCGGTAAAGAGGTGCAGGCGACGGGCGTCCAGGGCCAGGGTCTCTGCCAGATCCTCCCAGGAAGCGTGCACCGCCCACTGCACCTGCTGCCAGTAATCCATCCCCGCCCGTTTCAGGTAGCGGTCGGCGAGGGAGAACCCGAGCGGCTCCACCAGGTGCAGCACCGCCCCGGTGGCGGCACAGGTTCGGGCCACGTTGCCGGTATTGGGCGGGATTTCCGGTTCCACCAGGACCACGTGCACCGGATCGCCCCCGTCAGGAGGAGGCCCCGACCGGGGCTGTCCCCGCCCGGCGGCGGAAGCGATCGAGCAGGTCGCGGGTGACCGGTCCCGGTACCCCCCGCCCGATGGGACGGCCGTCCAGGCGGGTGACGGGCAGCACCTCGGTCAGGGTACCGGTCAGGAAGAGCTCATCGGCGGCGTAGGCCTCCGCGGGGGTAAAGGGCAGCAGGTCCACCGCGTAGCCGGCCTCTGCCGCCAGCTCCAGCACCACGGCCCGCGTGACCCCCGGCAGGATGTAGTTGGTGACAGGAGCGGTGCGCAGCCGGCCGTCCTTTACCAGGAAGATGTTAGCGCTGGTGGCTTCCGTTACCATGCCATCGCGCACGAAGACGGCATCATAGGCCCCGGCATCCACCGCCGCCTGTTTGGCTAGCACGTTCGGCAGGAGGCCTACCGTCTTCACCCAGACCTTGGCCCAGCGGTCGTCCGGCGTCGTGATGAGGGCCACCCCCGCTTCCACCACCGAGGCCGGGGGCGAGGCCGCCGGCCGGATCCACATCAGCACGGTGGGCGGCGTCCCGGCCGGGGGGAAAAGGTGGGCCCGCGGCTGCACCCCCCGCGTGACCTCAATGTACAGGGAGCCGTCGCGTGGCCCGAAGGCCCGCAGCAGCTCCTGCGCTGCCCGATCCAGCTCGGCCAGGTCCACCCCCGCCAGGCGCACCCCGGCCAGGCTGGCCGCCAGCCGTTCCCGGTGGCGTTCCCAGGCGAACAGGCGGCCGCCGTAGACCCGCACCACCTCATAGACCCCGTCCGCGAACAGGAACCCGCGGTCGTCTATCGAGATGCGCGCCTCCCGTTCCGGAATGAGCGCCCCGTTCAGGTACACCAGCGGCTCCCGCCGCGTCCCCTCCACGTCTTCCTCCGTCATGCCGGCCTCCTCATTCCCCGGGGCACGGGCAGCCCTAGACGTTGGGCCGGCCCAGGAACACCAGGCCCCGGTTGCTGTCCACCGTAATCAGGTCGCCCGAGCGCAGGCGGTCGGTGGCCCCTTCCACGCCCACCACGGTGGGGATGCCCAGGGTAAGTCCCACCACCGCGGCATGCGAGGTCAGCCCGCCCTGCTCCACCACCACCGCCGCCGCGTGCTCCATCAGCGGCACGTAGGCCGCGTCCGTGCGCCGCACCACCAGCACGTAGGGGGCGTCGGGGGCCAGACCGGCCTTGTCCGCATCCAGGACCACCCATACCTGCCCCGAGGCGGTCCGCCCGCCGATGCCCTGTCCGCGCAGGAAGGGTTCGGCGATGGTCTCCACCCGCATCATGTTGGTGGTCCCCGGACGGCCCACCGGCACCCCGGCGGTGAAGACCACCCGGTCCCCCGGTTTAACGAACCCGTGCCGCATGGCGGTGTTCACGGCCTCCGCCATCATATCGTCGGTATTGTCGCGGGGTTCCATGAACACCGGCATCACGCCCCAGTAGAGGGCGAGCTTCCGCAGCACCGCCGGAAAGGCGGAAAGGGCCACCACCGGCACCGCCGGCCGGCAGCGGCTGACCATGGTGGCCGTGTAGCCGGAGTGGGTGGCGGTGAGGATAGCACTGGCGCCCAGCTCATCGGCGGCTTCGGCCGAGGCGCGGCTGACGGCGTCGCTGATCTGGGAGGAGGCCCAGCCCCGCTCCTGGCAATGCGGCTGGGTACGCTGGTCCGCCTGGTCGGCGAGATGGGCCATCATCTCCACCGCCTCCACCGGATACTGGCCGGAGGCGGTCTCCGCGGAGAGCATCACCGCGTCGGTCCCGTCCCAGATGGCGTTGGCCACGTCCGAGGCTTCGGCCCGGGTGGGGCGCGGCCGCGAGATCATGGACTCCAGCATCTGGGTGGCGGTGATGACCGGCAGCCCCGCCTGATTGGCCAGGCGGATGATGCGCTTCTGCAGCCAAGGGACCTCCTCCACCGGCAGTTCCACCCCGAGGTCGCCGCGGGCGACCATCAGCCCGTCGCTGACGGTGACGATGGCCTCCAGGTTTTCCACTGCCAGGGCGCTCTCAATCTTGGCAATAATGGGCAGCGGCGTGGCCCCCTGCTGTTCCATGAACCGGCGCACCTGGATGACATCCTCGGCCGTGCGCACGAAGGAGACGGCCAGGTAGTCGACCTCCTCCTCCAGGCCCATCAAGATGGCCTCCTCATCCACCGGGGAGAGGGGCGCCAGCGGCCAGTGACTGCCGGGACAGCTGATCTTCTTGCGGGTGGATAGGGGCCCGCCCACCTCCACCTCCGTTACCAGGGCGTCGGGCGTGCGCTCGATGCAGCGCAGGCTCAGGTTGCCGTCATCCAGCAGCAGCACCTGCCCGACCTCGGTGGTGTCCACCAGCCCGGGCCAGCTCACGCCCACCCCCTCCGCATTGCCCGGGCGGTTATCGCGCCACAGCAGAAAGCGCTGACCGGGCCGAAGCTGCACCGGCCCGTCCGGAAAGGCCCCTACCCGGACCTCGGGGCCCTGGGTGTCCAGCATGATGGCGACCGGCCGGCCCACATCCTCGCGGGCGGCTTTGACCGCCTGCACATGCGCCCGGTGGTCGGCCGGGCTACCGTGGGAGAGATTAATCCGTGCAACATCCATTCCGGCCTCTATCAACCGCCGGATGGCGGCGGGCTGGTCACAGGCCGGCCCGATAGTGGCCACAATTTTCGTGCGACGCATGCCGTTTTTCCGCTCCTTGTTGCCGTGGCGGCGCGGACGCCCGCCTCAGCGCAGTTGCGCCAGGTGCTGGGCAATGACCTCCTGGGCTTCCTCCGCCTCCCCTTCATTCACCAGCACCTCGACGCTACCCCGGCCCGCCTCGTCCACCTCCACCGGACGCAGGCGCACCAGGAAGCCCTCCTGGGTCAGCAGGGCCCGGGCCCGCTCGGCCGCGGCCGTATTGGGCGCGATGTATACCACCGTCCACATGCGCTACTCCGCCTCCCCCGCCGGAATCGGGGGCGGGACCGGACCGCCCCGCCCCGTCCAGCCGACGTTCCCAGGCCCATTTTGCGCGCCCTTAGTCGAACTGTACAGGCAGTGAGCGATCCCCGCCCGAGGAACTGATCCGGAAGACGGAGATAAGGGCGGCCAGCACCGCCAGCAGAAAGAGGCCCCACAAGGAGGCCCGGGTGGCCAGGATGCGGCCGGCCACCGTCTCGGGGGTAGGCAGGAAGGCCACCAGCACCGCTCCCGCCACCGCGGTGCCCATGGCCATGCCTAGCGACCGGGCCATGTTGAGGATGCCGCCTGCCACCCCCAAGCGGGCCCCGGGCACGCTGCCCATCACCGAGCTGTTATTGGGCGGGGTGAAGGTTCCCAGGCCCACGCCCACCAGGGCCAGCTCGGCCAGGATGAGCGGGACCGGCGCCCCCACGCCCAGGGTCAGGGCCAGCCCGATGACCCCCAGCGCACTCAGGGCCATGCCGGCGGTGGTGAGCAGGCGGGGCCCGAAGCGGTCGGCCAGTCCCCCGGCGATGGGCGCCGCCACTGTCATGCCCAACGGCACCGGGGTCAGCAGCACACCCGTCACCGCCGGGGCGTAGCCCTGCACGTGCTCCAGATAGAAGGGCATCAGAAAGAGCACCCCGAACATGACCAGGTAGGACAGCAGCCCGGTGAAATTCCCAATGCTGAAGACAGGGATGGTGAAGAGCCGGGGGTCCACCAGCGGGGAGCGGGCCCGCAGCTCCCGCAGCACGAAGGCGGCCAGAAACAGAGCGCTGGCCGCCAGCAGCCCCACCACCAGCGGGGATCCCCAGCCCCAACGCTTGCCCTCGCTGAGGGCCAGCATGAGGGCCACCAGGGCCGGTGCCAGCAGGAGGCTGCCCCACCAGTCGAAGGTAGGCCGGGTGTGGCCCAGATGGTCGCGGGGCAGGATGAAGGCCCCCATCAGGGTGCCGACCAGACCCACCGGCACGTTGACATAGAAGATGGCCCGCCACCCGAAGAGGGCGATGAGGGCGCCGCCCACCGCCGGCCCCAGGGAGAGGCCGATGGCCTGCGCCGAGCCCTGCAGGCCGATGGCCCGGCCCCGGACCTCCGCCGGCACCGTGGCCGTAATGATGGCCACCGAGTTCGCCTGCAACATGGCGGCGCCGGTGGCCTGGAAGACCCGGGAGATGATGAGCATCGGCATGTTCACCGCTGCCCCGCAGAGGGCGGATCCGGCGATAAAGACCAGGAACCCGAAGGTGTAAAGCGGGCGCCGGCCCACCATATCCGCCAGCCGGCCGATGAGAGTCAGCAGGGCGGTCAGGGTCAGCAGGTAGGCGATGAGGACCCATTCCACGGTCCCGTAGTCGGTATGGAAGTCCCGCATCATGGTGGGCAGGGCCACATTCACGATGCTGGCGTCCAGCGCGGCCATGAAAGCCCCTACACAGACCGTTGCCACTACATACCAGATGTACCCGGGCCGGCTGGTCACCTGCGGCAGGGGCAGGGATCGCCACCAGCCGGCCACGCCGCTCAGCTGCTCCGATTTGGTCTGTTGGGCCAACCTAATCCCTCCGCACTTGTCCCATCCCGGGCTGCGGGATGGGCGACCGTGGAGCCCCGGGCACCACGTTCAACCCGGTCCCCATATTAACAGACTTTCCGCCCGGGGCACCGCCCGAGGTCGGCCGGCCCGCCCGCAGCCCCGCCGTTCCCGTCCGGTTGCCTTTTACATTACATTCCGTTAGTGTAAAGATATCATAGTCCATTTAGCAGCCCTGAACTGCTCCCTTCGGAGCCTATGTACCATCCTTTTTAGCTAGCCATACCGCGCCGCGCAGACAGGGGGCGTTCGATGAGCGAAGACATCTGGATCACCTTCAAGGCGGTGGCCGACACCGGCTCCGTCTCTAAGGCCGCCCGCCTGCTCAACCTGTCGCCCTCGGCGGTCAGCCAGCAAATCCAGCGCCTGGAGGGTGAGTACCGCGCCCGGCTGCTGGTGCGGACCGCCCGCGGCGTCAGCCTGACGGAGGCCGGCGAGGTGCTCTACCGCTACGTCAACCGCCTGCTGCGCACCCTGGAGGAGGCGCGCCAGGCCTTGCGGGACGAGAGCGGCTCCACCCGGCCGGCGGTGACCATCGGTGCCAATCCCACCCTGGCCGAGTACGTGCTGCCCGACATCCTGCCGGAGGTCGCCCAACGGCAGAGGCTGCGGGTCACCCTCGTGGTCGGCAACTCCCGGGCCATCTTTCAGCATGCCCTGCATGGGGCCGTTGACCTCGGCCTCACCAGCTTCGCCTTCAGCCACGGCCAGATCGTGAGCGAAGCCCTCTGCGAGGACCGTCCCCAGGTCCTGGTCGGGCGCGGGCATGCCTGGGCCGGCCGCGAGGAGGTCAGCCTGGACGAGTTTCTGAACCAGCCCCTCATCCTGCGCGAGCCGGGATCCGGCACCCGCATGGCGCTGGAACGGGCCCTGGAGCGGGCCGGGTACGGCAGCCACCGCCTCAGCGTACGCTTCACCCTGGGGTCCACGCCCGCCATCAAGGCCCTGGCCGCGGCCGGCCTGGGCGCGGCCGTGCTCTCGCCCCTGGTGCTCCTGCCTTCCGACCGGCAGCGGCTGCACGCGGTCCGGGTGGCCGGGCTGGACCTCAGCCGCCAGTTCTACGCCGTTCACCGCCGCGACCTGGGGGATGCCCTCATCCCCGGGCTGGTGGCGGCGGTGCGGGCCGCTGCCCGGGCCCGCAAGGCCCGCTTTCTGGAACCCTCGCTGCCCGGCCTCAGCGCTTCTGATACCATAGGGGGGAGTTAGCCGGCGAGGAGGCGACGGGGGTGCCTTTCGACGCCCTGGTCATGCAGGCGGTCGCCCGGGCCTGGAACCGGGATCTGCGCGGCAGCACCTTTCACACCGCCCGCTATGAAGGGGGCACCGTGCGCTTCGGGGGACGGGACGCCGCCGGGCGGCCGATGGCGGTGCTGGTGGCCTTGGCCCCCGGCTTTCAGCGCCTGCACCGCATCGCCCCCCTGCCGGGGGGGCACCATACCCGTCACCCCTTCTTTCAGGACCTGGTGCCCTTCACCCTGGAGGGGGTGGAGGTGGTGCCCTGGGAGCGGGTGATGTACTGGGTCCTCAGCCGCCCGGATGAATGGGACCTGCCGGTGCAGGAACGGCTGGCGGTGGAACTGGCGGGACACCTCACCAACCTCATCCGCCTCGACGCCGGCGGCACCCTGGTGAAGGATGCCTTGCGGCGGGTGGCACCCGGCCGGCCCGGCCGCACGGTGTGGCCGGGCCAGCCCTACACCCCGCCGCCCCGCCTGCCGGATCCCTCCCTGACCCGGAATCCTGCCCACCTGCCGCCGTGGGGCCGGCTGTGGCTGGAGGAGGGGCACAGCCTGGAGGAACTGCTGGAGGTGGCGGCCCAGGGCCGCTTTGACCCCCAGGTCTTCCCGCCCTATGCCGGCGAGAAGGCCGATGTGTGGGTACTGCCCCTCCGGCGCCGGCCCCACCGGCCGGCGGCCGACCTGGAGCAGGCCCTCGACCAGGTCTATGCCGAGCGCGAACGGCAGGCCCGCCTGGAGGCGCAAGCCCGCACCGCCTACAGCCGCCTGGAGGACCGGCGCCGGCACCTCGCCCAGCGCCTGGGGGAATACCGGGAATGGGCCGAAACCGACCCGGCGCGGGAAAAGGAGCTGGGGGACCTGTGGCTGGCCTGGCAGGGACGGTTTGCCGGCCGGGTGCCGCCGGTGACGGAGGAGGTGGAGGACCTCTACCACCCGGGCACCCGGGTGCTGCTCTCCCTGCCCGAAGGCTCGAACCCGGTGGAGGAGGCCGAGCGGCACTACCGGCGCTTCAAGAAGCTGAACGCCCGGCGCCAGGCCGCGGCCCGGCTGCTGCCCGCGGTGGCCGGAGAGCTGGAAGTGGTCCAACGCCTGGAGGAGGAGCTGGAAGCCCGGCGCCAGCGGGGCCTGGAAGCGGGCGACGGGCCCTGGCTGCGCCAGCTGGCCCGGCGCGGCGGGGCGGGGCCTGCCCGGCCGGGCGCCAGCGAAGCCCTGCCCTACCGCCGTTTCCTCTCCGTGCACGGGCTGGAGATCTGGGTCGGCCGCAACGCGGAGGAGAACCAGCGCCTGACCTTCCGGGAGGCCCGGCCCGACGACCTCTGGCTGCACGTGAAGCAGGCCTCCGGGTCTCACGTGCTGCTGCGCTGCGGGCGCACCAATCCCGACCCCGAGGATGTGCTGGATGCCGCCCACCTGGCCGCCTTTTACAGCCCAGCCCGCCATTCCGGCATGGTGCCGGTCGACTACACCCGGCGCAAGTACGTGCGCAAGCGTCCCCACGGTACGCCCGGGCAGGTGCTCTACCAGCAGGAACGCACCCTGTTCGTCACCCCCGATCCGGAGCGGCTGGAGCGGCTGGGGGCCATGCGCGGCAGCCTGGCCGACTCCGGCAACGAGGGCTAGGCCTTAGGCCGCACCAGCGGCACGCCCGTCCGGCAGAGCGGGCACGCCTCCGCTTCCCAGGCAGGGATGCCCCGCACCGTCACCACCGCCTCCACCGGCACCGGCCAGTTCCCGTCGTGGGGCCGGCGGTCTACCAGTAGCCCCACCGCCACCACCTGCGCACCCTGGGCCTCCACCGCCGCCATCACCTTGGCCACAGAGCTGCCGGTGGTCATGGCATCCTCGATGACGGCCACCCGCTCGCCCCGCTCCAGCTGGAAGCCGCGCCGGAGGGCCATGCCGCCCGCGGGGGTCTTCTCCGCATACAGGACCCGCGCCCCCAGCTCGGCCCCGGTGGCGTAGGCGGGGATGATGCCGCCCACTGCCGGCCCCACCACCGCCTGCGGGCGGTAGGGCGCCAATCGTTCCGCCAGGGCCGCCGCCCACGCCCTCATCCGGGCCGGCTGCTCCGTGAGACGCGCCAGCAGAAAGAAGCGGTCGCTGTGCCGGCCGGTGGTGAGCAGGAAATGGCCCTCCAGATACGCCCCCAGGCGGGCCAGGTCCGCCAGGTCGCAGGCCGTGCCGGCCTCCTCATCCCCCATGGCTAGCCCTCCTCCCCTATCTCCGCGGTCACGTCCTCCAGGATGGCCGCCCAAGCGGCCGCCCAGTCGGGGGCGGCGGTCAGGGCCCGCCCCAGCACCAGGTCGCGTACCCCCGCGGCCACCAGCGGGCCCGGCCGGCCCACCCGCCGCTGGTCGCCGGGCGCATCCCCGGGCAGGCGGATGCCGGGCACCACCCGCCGCAGCTGCGGCAACCGGGTGCCCACCACCGGCGCCTCGGCCGGGCTCAGCACCACCCCGTCCAGCCCGGCCCGCGCCGCCAGCCCGGCCAGATGCAACACCGCCGCCCCGGGACCTCCCGCCCAGCCTAAGGCGGCCAGGTCCTCGGCCCCCAGGCTGGTCAGCACCGTCACCCCCACCACCGACAGGCCGTGCCCGGCGGCGGCACCGGCCGCCGCCCGGCACATGGCCTCCCCCCCGCTCACGTGCACGGTGAGCAGCTCCACGCCCCAGCCCGCCGCCACCGCCGTGGCCCGTTCCACCGTGCGGGGGATGTCATGGAACTTGAGGTCCAGGAAGACCGCGTCCTGCTCGGCCAGGGCCCGGACCCAAGCCGGCCCGGCGGCCGCATACAGGGCCAGCCCCACCTTGAAACCCAGCCGGACACCGGGCGGCCGCGGGAGGGCGCGGGCGCGCCGGATCCAGTCCCCGACCCGGCCGGGATCCGGGTCATCCAGGGCCAGCCAGAACGTGACCGGGGCGGTCATACGAAGTCCTCCGGCAGGTCGGCCGCCTCCCGCCGCCAATGGCGGGGGTGGGCCGCCCCCACAGCCTCCCCCGGGCCGCGGAACCCCGCCGCCGCCAGGGTGGCGGGCAGGGTCTCCACCAGCTCCAGCAGCCGGCCGGGGTCGCGGAAGGTGAGGGTGCCCACCATCACCGCCCGCGCCCCCGCCATCAGGAACTCGAGCACGTCGCGGGGCGAGCTGATGCCGCCCACCCCGATGACGGGCACCGGCACCGCCTGCGAAACCTCCCACACCACCCGCAGGGCCACCGGCTTGATGGCGGGACCGGACAGCCCGCCAGTGATCCCCCCCAGGGCCGGGCGCCGCCGCTCGATGTCAATGGCCAGCCCCACCACGGTATTGATGCAGGAGAGGGCATCTGCACCCGCGTCCGTCACCGCCCGGGCGATGGCCACCACGTCGGTGACGTTGGGGGACAACTTGACCACCAGCGGACGGCGGGTCACCGCCCGCACCGCCGCCGTCACCGCCGCTGCCGAGCGGGGATCGTTGCCGAAGCTCATACCCCCTTCCTTGATGTTGGGGCAGGAGATGTTGACTTCCAGGGCGTCGATCCCGGCCGCCCCTTCCAGGCGCCGGGCCACTTCGGCATACTCCTCCACTGTGTGCCCGATGATGTTGACGATCACGTGCGCCCCCCGCTCCACCAGGGCGGGCAGATGGTCACGCAGGAAGGCATCCACGCCCGGGTTCTGCAACCCGATGGAATTAAGCAGCCCCGCCGGGGTCTCCCATACCCGGGGCGGAGGATTCCCCGGCCAGGGGTCGGGGGAAACCCCCTTAACCGCCACCGCCCCCAGGCGCTCCGGCGGCACCAGCTCCGCGTATTCGTCCCCGAAGCCGAAGGTGCCCGACGCCGCGATGATGGGGTTGGGCAGCACCCAGTCCCGGGTCAGCTGCACACTGAGGTCCATGGCCGCCTCCTTACCACACCAGTTCCCCGGCCGCGAACACCGGCCCGTCCCGGCAGACCCGGCGGTAGTGGGGCCCCTGGGGCCCGTGCGCCAGGACCGCACAGGCCAGGCAGGCCCCTACCCCGCAGCCCATGCGCTGCTCGAGCGCCACGTAGGCCTCCGCCCGCCCCTGGCTAAGCTCGGCCACCCCCCGCAGCATAGGGGTGGGCCCGCAGGCGTAGACCACCCCGCCGGGATTGCGCTCCAGCCAGGCCGCCAGCGGACCCAGAACGGTCCCCGCCTCCCCGGCGCTGCCGTCATCGGTGGTCACCACCACCGCGCCCAGGCCGAGGGCCTGGAAATCCTCCTCCATCACCAGCAGGGCCCGGCTGCGCGCCCCCAGCACGGCGGTGGCCGCCGGCCGCAGGGCGGCGGGCGCCTGCTGCGCCTGGGCGTAGAGCGGCGGGATGCCGACCCCTCCGCCCACCAGGATCCAGGGCCGGTCAGCAGGCGGCTCCGGAAACCCCCGCCCCAGCGGCCCTAACAGGTTGAGGCGCTCGCCCGCCTGCCGTTCCGCCAGCCAGGCGGTGCCGGAACCCACCACGCGAAAGAGCAGGCCAGCGGTGCCCGACCCGGGATCCAGGCGGGAAAAGGAGATGGGGCGGCGCAAGGTACCCGGGGTGCGCACGTGGGCGAACTGTCCGGGCCGGGCAGCGGCCAGGGCCGGCGCCTCCACCACCAGCTCCACGTGCCCGGCGGCCGGCTCCCGGCGTTCCAGGATGGGCGCCTCCAGTTCCTGCACCCGCGTGCTCACCGGCCCGCCTCCCTTTCCGTGGAGGCGGCCGCCGCCGGGCCGCGGCGGCGGCGAGCCTCCGCCATCCAGTCGTTGAGGGCGCGCACGGCCAACGGCCGCCGGGCCCGGGCCAGAAGGGCCTCGATGGCGGCCTTGGCCGTATCCAGCGAGGTCAGGCACAGGATGCCGCGCTCTACCGCCGCCCGCCGGATGTAGAACCCCTCATCCTCCTGACGATCGCCGCGGGTGATGGTATTGATGACCAGGTCGAAGTGCCCCTGGCGGATCAGGTCCACCAGATGCGGCCGCCGCTCCCCGAGGCGCGGCACCGGGGTGGCCGGCACCCCCGCCAGGGACAGGCGGGCCATGGTACCGGCGGTGGCGAAGAGCTTGTAACCCAGCCGTGCCAGTTCGGCCAGGATGGGCAGCGCCTCCTCCTTGTCCGCATCGGCGATGGTGGCCAGGATGCGGCCCCCGGCCGGCAACCGGAACCCGCCCGCCAGCAGGGCCTTGTAGAGGGCGGTGCCGAAATCGCGGTCGATGCCCATCACCTCCCCGGTTGACTTCATCTCCGGGCCCAGGGCGGTCTCCACCCGGGTCAGTTTGCCGAAGGAGAACACCGGCATCTTGACCGCATAGAAGGGCGGCGGGGGCACCAGCCCATGCGGCCATTCCTCGCCCAGGCCCTGGCCCAGGGCGGCACGGATGGCCAGCTCCACCAGCGGCACCCCGGTGGCCTTGGTCACAAACGGGACCGTGCGGCTGGCGCGCGGATTGGCCTCAATCACGTAGAGGCGTCCACCGGCGGCCACAAACTGGATGTTGAGCAGCCCCTTGATCCCCAGCCCCCGGGCCAGGGCGATCGTGTAGCGCACCACCTCCTGCTCCAGGGCGGGGTCCAGGCGGGCCGGCAGCACCGCCACCGAGTCGCCGGAGTGGACGCCTGCCCGTTCTACGTGCTCCATGATGGCGGGGATCACCACCTTCTCCCCGTCGGAGACTGCATCCACCTCCAGCTCCAGGCCGTTGATGTAGCGGTCGATGAGGAGCGGCTGGCCCGGTCCCATCTCCTCCGCCCGGCTCAGGTAGGCCTCCAGGTCCTCCCGGCTTTCCACGATCTCCATCGCCCGCCCGCCCAGCACGAAGGAGGGGCGGACCAGCACCGGATAGCCGATAGCCGCTGCCGCCGCCCGTGCGGCTTCCGGACTTTCTGCGGTGCGGCCGGGCGGACGCTCCAGCCCTAGCCGTCCCAGCAGGGCATCGAACCGCTGACGGTCCTCAGCCGCGGCCATGCCCTCCCAGGGCGTGCCCAGGAGCGGCACCCCCTCCCGGGCCAGGCCCTGGGCCAGATTGAGCGCGGTCTGCCCCCCGAACTGGGCCAGTACCCCCAGCGGGCGCTCATGGTCCAGGATGTGCAACACATCCTCCAGGGTAAGCGGATCGAAGTAGAGGCGGTCGGCGGTGTTGAAGTCGGTGGACACCGTCTCGGGGTTGCTGTTGACGATGAGGGTGCGGTAGCCCAGCTTGCGCAGGGCCTCCACCGCATACACCGAGGCGGCATCGAACTCGATGCCCTGCCCGATGCGGATGGGCCCCGAACCCAGCACCAGCACCGTCTGCCCGTCCAGCCGGGGGGTCTCCTGTTCCTGGTCGTAGGCGCTATAGAAGTAGGGGGTGCGGGCCGGGAACTCTCCGGCACAGGTGTCCACAATCTTGAACACCGGGCTCAGGCCCAGTTCCTGCCGGCGCGCCCGCACCGCCGCCGGGTCCGTCCCCGCCAGCCGGGCGATCTGGCTATCCGTGAAGCCGAGCGCCTTCAGCCGGCTCAAGGTGCCGGCCTCCCGCCAGGCATCGGGGCCGGCCGCCAGCTGCCGGGCCTCCCGGGCCAGCACCGCCAGCTGGTCGAGGAACCAGCGGTCGATGCCGGTGCGGGCCGCCAGCTGGGCGGGGGTGGCCAGGCCCCGGCGCAGCACTTCGGCCAGCAGGAACAGCCGCCGGTCGGTGGGTTCCACCGCCTCCGCCACCAGACGGGCGTCCTCCAGCGCCGCCTCCTCCGGACCGAACAGGCCGTCCCGCTTGACCTCCAGCGAGCGCACCGCCTTCTGCAGGGCGGCGGGGAAGGTGCGCTCGATGGCCATCACCTCCCCGGTGGCCTTCATTTGGGTCCCCAGCGTCCGGTCGGCCTCCCCGAACTTGTCGAAGGGCCAGCGTGGGATTTTGACCACCACGTAATCCAGGGCGGGCTCGAAGGCGGCGGTGGTGTCACCGGTGACCGAGTTCACGATCTCAGGCAGGGTGAGCCCTACCGCAATCTTGGCGGCCACCCGGGCGATGGGATAGCCGGTAGCTTTGGACGCCAGCGCACTGGAGCGGCTGACCCGCGGGTTGACCTCGATCACGCGGTAGCGCCCGTCGGGGTGCAGGGCGTACTGGATGTTGCAGCCGCCGGCCACCCCCAGATGGCGCACGATGTCCAGCGCCGCCGAGCGCAGGAGCTGGTACTCGTCGTCGCTGAGGGTCTGGCTGGGGGCCACCACGATCGAATCCCCCGTATGCACCCCCACCGGGTCGAAGTTCTCCATGTTGCAGACGGTGATGGCATTGTCGGCGCTGTCCCGGATGACCTCGTACTCGATCTCCTTCCAGCCGGCGATGGACTCCTCCACCAGCACCTGCCCGATGGGACTGGCCGCCAGGGCGTGGGGCAGGCGGAGCAGCAGCTCCTCACGGCTGTGGGCGAACCCGCCTCCGCTGCCGCCCAGGGTGTAGGCGGGCCGCAGCACCACCGGGTAGCCCAGCTCCTCGGCGAAGGCCAGGCCCTCCTCAACGGAGGTCACGGTGCGGCTGGCGGCAATGGGATGCCCGAGCTCCAGCATGAGGCGCCGGAACTGCTCCCGGTCCTCCGCCTGCTCAATCGCCGCCAGGGGGGTGCCGAGCAGCTCCACCCCCAGGTCGGCCAGGATGCCGGCCCGGGCCAGCTCGGTGGCCAGGTTAAGCCCCATCTGCCCGCCCAGGGTAGCGACAATGCCGTCCGGCCGCTCCTGAGCCAGGATGTAGGCCAGGAACGAGACGGTCAGGGGTTCGATGTAGACCCGGTCCGCGACCGAGAGGTCGGTCATGATGGTGGCGGGGTTGGAGTTGACCAGGATCACCTCCAGCCCCTCCTCCTTGAGGGCCCGGCAGGCCTGGGTACCGGCGTAGTCGAATTCCGCCGCCTGGCCGATGACGATCGGCCCCGACCCGATCACCAGCACCCGCTTCAGGTCAGCGCGCTTGGGCACCGGCGTCCCCTCCCTTCCTGCGCGCCGCGCGCACCAGCTCCAGGAACTCGTCGAAGAGATACAGGGAATCCTTGGGGCCGGGCCCCGCCTCGGGATGGTGCTGCGCCGTCAGCACCGGCCGCTCGCGATGGGCCAGGCCTTCCACCGTGCGATCATGCAGGTTGGTCAGGCGGATGGTATAACGGTTCCCCAGGGCCTCCGGGTCCACCGCATAGCCGTGGTTCTGGGCGGTGATGACCACCCGCTGCCGGCGGTGGTCCAGCAGGGGATGGTTGGCGCCGTGGTGCCCGAACTTGAGCCGGTAGGTACGGGCGCCCTCGGCCAGGGCCACCAGCTGGTGGCCCAGGCAGATGCCGAAGGTCGGGTACCGTTCCAGGCTGTGCCGCACCAGTTCCAGGAGCTCGGGCACGTCGGCGGGGTCTCCGGGGCCGTTGGACAGCACCACCCCGTCCGGGGCCAGGCGGTCGAGTTCCGCCGGCGGGGTCGCGGCCGGCAGCACCGTCACCTCCACCCCCCGGCCCAGCAGCTCATGCAGGATGGAGCTCTTGACCCCGTAGTCCATCACCGCTACCCGCAAGCCGTTGCCTGCCCCCTGCGGCCGCAGGGTATAGGGCCGGGGAGTGGAGACCCGGTAGACGCTGTCCTTTAGGTCCACCCCGGCCAGGGCGGCCTGAATGGCGCGGGGGTCGGCCCCCGCCTCCGCCACCGCCCCCAGCAGGGTCCCCACCACCCGCAGGTGGCGGGTGAGGGCGCGGGTGTCCACGCCGGTCAGGGCCAGCTTGCCGTAAGCGCCCAGGTAGGCCTCCAGGGCCCAGGGGTCGCCGGCATGGGAGGGCAGGCCCTCCAGGTCGTGCACCACCAGGGCCCGGGCCCAGGGCAGCAGCGATTCCGCCGCCTCCGGCAGGGTGCCGTAGTTGCCGATGAGGGGATAGGTCAGCACCACGATCTGGCCGTAATAGGAAGGATCGGTCAGGATCTCCTGGTAGCCGGTCATGGCAGTGTTGAACACCACCTCCCCCGCCGCCAGTGGGGGATCGGCCTCCCCCACCAGGGTGCCGGGAAAGACGGTCCCGTCGCTCAACACCAACTGCCCCGGGCGTCTACGCATCTGCATCCTGTCGTAAGACCTCCCCTTCACGCATGACCGGCCGTCCTCCCACCACCACCGCCACCGCCCGTCCGGTGAGGCGGACGCCGGCGAAGGGGGTGTTGCGGCCCTTGGACCGGAACCGGGCCGGGTCCACCTCCCACACCGCCTGCGGGTCGATGAGGGTGAAATCGGCCGCCTCCCCGGGGACGACCCCGCCGTAGGACACCCCCAGCACCCGGTGCGGCCCGGTCGTCCAGCGGGCAAAAAACTCCAGCGGGCTCATCCGTCCCCGCGGCAGCAGTGCGGTCAGGGTGGCGGCCAGGGCGGTCTCCAGCCCGCTGATCCCGAACGGGGCCTGGTCGTAAGGCAAGGCCTTCTCATCGGCATGGTGGGGGGCATGGTCGCTGGCGAAGCACTCCACCAGCCCCTCCTCCACCGCCTCCAGCAAGGCCTGCCGGGTCGCCTCCCCGCGCAAGGGCGGGTTGACCTTGGTCACCGGGTCGTAGGCCCACTCCGCCACCGCCTCATCGGTGAAGTAGAGGTGGTGGGGGGTGGCCTCGGCGCTCACCCGCCAGCCGCGGCGCCGCCCGTAGGCCACCGCGTCCAGGGAGGCGGGACTGGAGACGTGGGCCACGTGCAGGGGACCGCCGGTCAGCCCGGCCAGCAGCACGTCCCGCCACACCACCACCGCCTCCGCCAGCTCCGGCTGGCCGGGCAGGCCCAGACGGGCGGATACCGGGCCTTCGTTCATCACCCCATCCCCGCCCAGGGCCAGGTCGAGGGCATGCTGGATGACCGGCCGGCCCAGCCCGGCGGCATAACTCAAGGCCGCGCGCATGATCAGGGCCGAGCTCACCGGCCGCCCGTCATCGGAGAAGCCCGCAGCCCCCGCCTCCGCCAGGCGGGCCATGGGCGCCAGCTCCCGGCCCTCGCTGCCGCGGGTGATGGCCCCCAGCGGCCACAGGCGGGCCAGCCCCGCAGTGCGGGCGCGGTCAATCTGCCAGCGCACCAGGGCGGGCTCGTCCACGACCGGGGTGGTGTTGGGCATGGTGGCCACAGCCGTGAACCCGCCAGCCACGGCCGCCTCCAGGCCGCTGTCGAGGTCCTCCTTCCACTCCTGGCCGGGGGCACGGAAGTGCACGTGCATGTCCGTCAGGCGCGGGACCAGCCAGAGGCCGCGCCCGTCCCAGCGTTCCGCCGCCTCCCCCGCCGGCTCCGCGAAACGGCCGTCCGCCACCGCCACATCGCCGACCGTGTCGACCCCCCGGAAGGGATCGAGGATGCGCACCCCGTTGATCACCCAGCGCCTGCCGGGTTCCGCCCTCACCGTGGCCATCCCTCCTTCACCGCGCCCGTCCGCCTAAGAGGCGGTACAGGACCGCCATCCGCACCGCCACCCCGTTGGTAACCTGCCGGGCCACGAGGGAGGCCGGACCGTCGGCCAGCGGGCTGGCGATCTCCACCCCCCGGTTCATGGGCCCGGGATGCAGCACTACCGCCTCCGGGGCCAGCCGCGCCAGGCGCTGGGGCGTGAGCCCCCAGCGGGCGAAGTACTCCTGAGCGTCGGGGATGAGACCGGCCGCCTGCCGCTCGCGCTGCAGGCGCAGCACCTGCACCACCTGACAGCCGCGGATGCCCGCCTCCAGGTCCTCGGTGACCGGCACCCCTAGCTCCTCCCAGTCGGCCGGCCAGAACAGGCGCGGCCCGACCAGCCGCACCTCCGCCCCCAGGGCGGTGAAGCCCCAGAGGTCGGAACGGGCCACCCGCGAATGGGCCAGGTCCCCGACCACCGCCACCTTGAGCCCGGCAATGCGGCCGAAGTGCTGCCGCACCGTCAGCAGGTCCAGCAGCCCCTGGGTGGGATGCTCGTGAGCCCCATCGCCGGCATTAATCACCGGCACCGGCAGCAGGGCCGCCAGCCGCTCCGGCACCCCGGCCGTCCGGTGGCGCACCACCAGGGCGTCCACTCCCATGGCGGCCACCGTGCGGGCCGTGTCCCACAGGGTCTCCCCTTTTTCCAAGCTGGAGCCCTGCGGGCTCAGGTTGACGGTGTCGGCGCTCAGGTACTTGGCGGCCAGTTCAAACGACGTGCGCGTACGGGTGCTGGGCTCGAAGAAGAGGGTCGCCACCGCCGTCCCCCGCAGGGTGGGGACCTTCTTGATGGGCCGTTCCAGGATCCCGGCCAGTTCCTGGCTCAGGTCCAGCAGTTCGGTGATTTCCCGGGCCGACAGGTCCGCCAGCCCCAGGAGGTCGTTCATGCCGGTCCCTCCCCTGCCCGCACCACCAGCACCGCATCCTCCCCGTCCGTCTCCTGCAGGTGGACCACCACGTCGTCGCCGGGGGCGGTGGGCAGGTTCTTGCCCACATAATCAGCCCGGATGGGCAGCTCGCGGTGCCCGCGGTCCACCAGCACCGCCAGCTGGATGCAGCGCGGCCGGCCCAGATCCGAGAGGGCGTCGAGGGCGGCCCGTACCGTCCGCCCGGTGTAGAGCACGTCGTCCACCAGCACCACCGCCAGTCCCTCCACCGACTGGGGCACGTGCGTGCCCTGCAGCGGGACAAACGGCCGCCGGGCCAGGTCGTCGCGGTAGAGGCCGATGTCGAGCGCTCCCACCGGAACCGGCTCCCCCTCGATGGCGGCGATGTTGGCCGCGAGCCGTTCCGCCAGCGGTACCCCCCGCGTCCGGATGCCCACCAGCATGAGGTCGCGCGCACCCCGGTTGCGCTCCAAGATTTCGTGCGCCATGCGCATAAGGGCCCGGCGGATGCCTTCCGCGTCCAGTACCATCCTGCCCACCTTCCCAGGTCGCCGCCCGGGCAAAAAAAGAGCTCCAACCCGAGTCGGGCCAGAGCAAACCTGCGGCTTGACCCTTCCCAGCCTCACGGGACTGGCTTTAAAGGCTTCCCATGCCTGGTCGCATGGTATCAGAACCGCGCGGCGGACGCAAGGGCGAAGCGGCCGGGGACTGTCCCGACGCCGGCACCGCGCCGGCGGCAGCCAGGAGGGGCCGGGCGGTGCTGCGGACCCGCACAAAGGCCGCCGGGTGCCCGGGCGGGGCGGCTACCGTCACCCACCGGCCCCGTCCGCCCGCGTAGACCCGGCCGTCCCATAGGTGGATCCAGCAGCCGGGGGGCAGGTAGACCCGCACCCGGTCCTGCCCTGGCCGGTAGACCGGCGCCACCAGCACCCCCCGGCCCAGCATGAACTCCCGGGCCCCCAGCCGCCAGGCCTCGGGGTCGTGGGGGTAATTCAGGAAGAGGGGCCGGTCGGGCGGCAGCCCGGTGGCGGCCGCCTCCGCCATCAGCCGCTCCCGGTAGGGGGCCAGGGCCCGGTAGAGCTCCGCCATCCGCCGCAGGCGGGCCAGCAGGGCGGGACTGCTCCAGACCTGGGTGTTGAAGCCCGGACGGTTGCCCTCGTGGGTGCGGAAGAGCACGGTAAAGGCGTTCACCTCCATCCAGCGCTCCAGCAGCTGCGGGGTGCGCACGATATGGAAGGGAAACTGCACCAGCGAGGTGTAGCCGCCGGTGTCGCTGTGCTCGAGGGTGAAGCCGGAAAGCCCGGCGCTCAACAGGCCGATGACCGAGGACTCGAGCCCGTTGCGAGGCCCCCAGGTTTCCAGCTGGTCCCCCAGCCAGAAGGCCGGGGCATAGCGGGGACTGGTGGCAAACCCGGCCCGGAGGAACACCAGGCCCTGGCCGGCCAGGCCCGTGCGGCGCAGCACCGCCCGGTTGACGCGGGCCCACAGCACGGGGTAGCGGTTGTGGGCGGCGGAGCCGGCGCGGCCGGCCCAGGTGCGGGCCCCGATGGGCAGCTCCTCCCCGAAGTCCGCCATCCACCCGGCAAAGCCGTTGCCGGCCAGCTCCCGCGCCATCACGCCCTCCAGCCAGGCCCGGGCGCGGGGGTTGCTGAGGTCGACCAGGTAGGCGGTGCGGCCGGGATAATGAAAGGGATAGGGCCGGCCGGCGGCGGTTTCCACCAGGTAGCCCCGGGCGCGCGCCACAGCGTAGAGGTTCCCCGGTCCGGGCGGACGGCCGGTGTCCTGCAGGAACGGGTTGACATAGCCCAACACCCGGATGTGCCGGGCGGTCAGCGCCGCCAGCAGCCGGTGCCAATGGGGGTAGCGGCGGCGGTCGCGCTGCCAGTTCCACACCACCTGGGTTCCGAAGGAGGTCCGCTCCACCCCGGTCCAGTCCTGGATCCAGACCGCTGCCACCGGCACGTGGGCCGCCTGCACCCGCCGCAGGTCGCGCAGCACCGCCCGGGTGCCGCCCTCGGCGGCCAGGATCACCCCCTGCTGCGTCCAGGCCGGCAGCGGTGCCATGCGCCCGCTGAAAGCGGTGTAGGCCCGGATCAGGCGGCCGGGGCTGCGGCCGGCCAGCCACACCCCCCGGGCACACCGGGCGTCCACCTCCAGCTGGCCCAGGCCGGGCCGGGTCAGGTTGAAGACCTGGTAACCGCGGTTCCGGCTGTAGAGGGCCTGGCCGGTGCTGGTCAGGAAGAAGGGCACCGGGGCGTAGGTGTTGTGCCAGGTGCCGCCCGCCCCTTGATTCGTGAGATCGGCCAACAGGGTGAGGGGTTCCGCCCCCCGGCCGTAGCCATGCTCCTCCACCAGCACCGGGAGGCGGTGCCCGGCCAGGTTGAAGACCGTGAACTGCACCCCGAAACCGTAATAGCCCTCCCCGGGGGCGGAGCGCCAGTCGAGGAAGAGGCGGTCGGCGCCCCCGGCCTGGAACCGGTAGGCCAGGGCGTGCGGCCCGGCCGCCGCCAGGGTGAGCCGGTAGGGTACCCCGGCCCCTGTCCCGTCCGACAGCCGGCCGCTCACCACCACCGACCCGTCCCGCGCCCGGATGGCGGTCACCCGCTGGTCGGCATAGGTAACCGTCCGCCGGCGCTGGAGCCGGAAGTAGCCGATGTGCTCACGGGCGGTCATGGTCCCGCGGGCGGCGGCCAGGAAGGCGCGCCCGGGCGGGCTGGCCCACACGGTCCGCCCCCGGCGGGTGACGACCAGGCTGCCGGTGTAGCCGTACCAGGTCACCAGGAAGGTGCCGGCCCGCCAGGTCAGGCGGCGGCGGAGACCGGGGGCCACCGTCAGCCGCCCCTGCACCGGGGCCGCCGCCAGCCGGGCCCGCAGGCCCAGCCCGGCCGCCAGCAGGGCCAGCACCACCACAGCGCCCGCCACCAGCCGGGAGCGGCTGCGCCCCGTTCTCACCCCTGCCGCCTCCCTTCCCTTCCGGCCGCCGCCCCGGCCTCCCTTCCGGGCGGGTGTGGCCGCCGGCGCCGGCTCCTGGCATAATGCGGACCGGGGCGGCCCCTCCGGGGCGCGCCCACCTCCCTGGCGAAAGGATGACGCCTGTGTCCGACGGTTCCCGGCCCCCCGCCCGGTGGCGCAGCCTGTGGCTGCCGGCCGGCGCCGCCCTCGTGGCCGGGGTGATCCTGGTGGTGCTGCTCGACCGCTACCGTCGCCTCCTGGCGGTGAACCCCTCCACCATCCACCTGCTCAAGGCGCTGATTGTGCTGGGGGCGGGGGCGGTCATCGCCCGGGTGGTGGAGGGCAGCCTCCTCAACCGGCCCATGAGCCCCCTCTCCCCGCGCCAGCGCACGGTGGCCCGCTTCGCGATCCGCCTCCTCCTCTATCTGGGGATCGCCCTGGCCGTGCTGGCGGCGCTGGGGGTGGGCCTCTCGAGCGTGGTCTTCGGCGGGGCCTTCCTGACCGTTATCATCGGCTTGGCCGGGCAGACCATGTTCGCCAATATCCTGGGCGGTATCTGGCTGGTGCTCTTCCAGCCGTTCCAGGTGGGGGAGACCATCAGCATCATCGCCTGGCAGTATCCCCTGCTCATGCCCTCCTACCCCCATGAGGCCATGAAACCGGTCTACACGGGCCAAGTGGTGGACATCAACCTCATGTACACCGCCGTCCGCAGCGAGGACGGGGATCCCATGGTCTTCCCCAACGGGGTGCTGGTGCAGTCGGCCATCATCAACCGCTCCCGGGCCGGCGCCCGCCGCATCCGGGTCCGGTTCGAGGTCGCTCCCGGGCTGGAACCGGCCCGGCTCCTGCCGGCCCTGGGGCGGGCCCTGGCCACTTTGGCGGGCGAGGAAGCCCGCCCGGCCGTCTACCTCACCGATTTAGGCGCCGCTAGCTACTGGGTAGGGGTCACCCTCTGGAGCACGGACCCGGAGGAAGCCGTCAAAGGACAGGTCCTGGAGACAGCCTGGCGGGTGCTGAAAAGCCTGGAGGCGGATCAGGCGCCCGCTTCCGTCAAGGCCTGAAACCGCGCCAGCACCTCCCGGCAGTCCGGCTCATCGCACACTGTCTCCCCCGCGCCCAGCTGCCGGGCCGCCGGGGCCCAGTCCTCCGGCGGCGGGGCGGTAAAGGCCAGCTTGGCGCCGGTCATGGGATGGTGGAACTCCAACCGCCAAGCATGCAGGGCCTGAGCCGGGAAGCCCAGTTCCGGCCCCGCCCCGTACAAAGGGTCCCCCACCACCGGATGGCCCGCCGCCGCCAGGTGCACCCGGATCTGGTGGGTACGCCCCGTCTCCAGCTCCACCGACAGCAGGGCGTAGCCCGGCCACACGCGGCAGGTACGGTACCGGGTGCGGGCCTGGCGGCCCCCCAGCACCACCGCCATCCGCTGCCGGTTGCGGGGGTCGCGCCCGATGGGCGCCTCCAGCCAGCCCTCCCGCGGATGGGGGTGGCCCCGGACCAGCGCCATGTACGCCCGGTGCACCAGGCGCACCTGCAGCGCCGCCGCCAGCCGGGTGCGGGCGGTCTCGGTCTTGGCCACCACCATCAGCCCGGTGGTGTCGCGATCCAGGCGATGCACGACCCCCGGCCGCAGGGCCGGCGCCTCCGGGCTCGGGGTCAACCGGTGCAGCAGGCCCTCAATCAGGGTATCGCCCAGGTGCCCGCGGGCGGGGTGCACCACCAGCCCCCGCGGCTTGTTGACCACCAGGATGGCGTCGTCCTCATAAATAACCAGATGGCTTAGGTCGGGCCCCTCCACGGGGCCCTGCCCGGCCAGCTCCGCCTCCAGCAGCGCCGCCGCGCCCACCGGCCAGGCGATAATCTGTCCCGGCTGCACAGGATGGCGGGCCACCGCCGGACGACCGTTGACCGTCACCGCCCCTTGGGCGATGAGGTGCTGCCAGGCCGTGCGCGAATGCTCGGGGAAGTGACGGGCCAGGTACCGGTCGAGCCGTTCCCCGGCGTCCGACTCCACCCGATGCACCTCCTCCTGCACCGGGTCCATGTCCGCATCCCCTCCCCCAAACCGTTCACGACCGCTTTTCCTCATCCGCACCCCGTTCCCGCACCGTCTGCACCGGTGCCCGTTCCCCCCGCCAGAAGTACCACATCAGCACCGCCATACCCACCACAATGGCACTGTCGGCCAGGTTGAACACCGGCCAGTAGGCGAGGTGAATGTAGTCCACCACCCGCCCGCTGACCGCCCGGTCCCACAGGTTGCCGGCCGATCCCCCCGCCAGTAGCCCCAGCCCCCACATGAGCGGGGCCGGGATCTCCCGGGTGCGAAAGCTGTAGGCCGCCACCGCGGCCAGCAGCCCCACCGCCACCAGCACGAACAGGAACTGGCGGTGGCGCAAAAGCCCGAAGGCGGCGCCCGAATTGAGGACCAAGGTGAGGGCCAGCACGTGCGGCACCAGGGGTATGCTCTGGTACAGGCTGAGATGGGTCACCACCAGCACCTTCACGGCCCGGTCCAGCAGGAAGACCGCCAGCGCGATCCCCCACAGTCCCCACCGACGCCGCCCGGGGGCCACCATCCCGCTCCCTCCTAGCCTTCCCCGGCTGTCTGCCGGTCCAGCACCTCCACACAACGCCCGCACAGGTCCGGGTGCCCGGGATGGCTGCCGACGTCCTCCACATACCGCCAGCAGCGCGCGCAGCGGGGGTAGTCCACCGGATAAACCCGGAAGCCCTCCTCCCCGGCCAGGGCCGCCGGCTCCTCCTCCACCTCCGCCACCATCAGCAGGTCCTTGAGGAGGGCGCGGTCCTCCGCGCTGAGCCCGGATCCCTCCCCCAGCCGCACGCCCGCCTGCAGGCTGTTGCCGATGCGCTTCTGGGCCCGCAGCTGCTCGAGGCCCTTCAGGATCCGCTCCCGCCAGGGCAGGAGGCGCTCGTCAAACCGCGCCAGCACCGCCGCCGCCTCCGGGTCCCCGGCCCATTCCGGCCAGGTGGCCAGGTGCACCGATTCCGGGTCCCCCGCCCGGTGGGGGAGCTCCCGCCATGCCTCCTCGGCGGTGAACACCAGCACCGGGGCCGCCACCCGCAGGAGGGCGTCAGCCAGCACCCAGAGCACGGTCTGCGTCTCCCGCCGCAGGGGATCCTCCCGGTATAGGGTGTACAGCCGGTCCTTGCTGACGTCCAGATAGAAGTTGGAGAGGTCCACCGTCACCAGCCGCAGCAGGGAATGGATGACGGCGTGGAACTCATAGCGCCCGTAGGCATCCCGCGCCTCCTCCAGCCAGGCCCCGAAGCGGGCCAACATCCAGCGGTTCAAGGCGTCCCGCGGCGGCAGGGGCACGGTATCGCGGTCGGGGTCGAAGTCGGCCAGGTTGCCCAGCAGGAACCGCCAGGTGTTCCGGATCTTACGGTAGGCCTCCGCCAGCTGCTCCATGAGGGCGGGGGACACGCGCACATCGGTGGTGTAATCGCTGGACGCCACCCACAGGCGCAGGACGTCGGCCCCATAGCGGTCCACCAGCTCCATGGGGTCGATGACGTTACCCAGGGACTTGTGCATGGGGCGGCCCTCACCGTCCAGGGTCCAGCCGTGGGTAAGCACGGCCTTGTAGGGAGCGCGGTCGCGGGTGGCCACCCCGGTGGTCAGCAGGCTGTTGAACCAGCCCCGGTACTGGTCGGCCCCCTCCAGCACCAGGTCCGCCGGCCACTCCAGGTCGGGGTGCCGGGCCAGCACCGCTGCATGGGAGGACCCGGAGTCCATCCACACATCAAACACGTCCCGCTCCTGGCGGAATTCCCGGTGCCCGCAGGCCGGGCAGGTGGTGCCGGGGGGCAGGAAGTGGTCGGCCGGCTTTTCCCACCAGCTGTCCGAGCCCTCCTCCCCGATGCGGGCGGCCACGTACCGGATCACCGCCGCATCCAGCAAGGGCTGCCCGCACTGCCCGCAGTAGAAAGCGGGAATGGGCAGGCCCCAGACCCGCTGGCGGGAGAGGCACCAGTCATCCCGGTCCCGCACCATCTGCCGCATGCGTTCCCCGCCCCACTCCGGGTGCCACTGCACCGGGTAGGTGCTCTCCACCAGTTCCTCCCGGATGCGGTCCACCGACAGGAACCACTGGCTGGTAGCCCGGTAGATGACGGGGTTATGGCAGCGCCAGCAGAAGGGGTACTGATGCACCAGGCTGCCCGCCCCCAGCAGGCTGCCGGTCTGGCGCAGCCGTTCCAACACCACCGGATTGGCGTCCGCGTAGAACATGCCCTCCACCAGCGGGGTGCCGGCCTCGAACCGCCCGCGGTCGTCGATGGGCTGCAGCACCGGCAGCCGGTAGTGCCGCCCGGCCTCCCAGTCCTCCAAGCCGTGCCCGGGTGCGGTGTGCACGAGCCCGGTCCCGCTCTCGGCGCTGACGTGCTCCCCCAGGATGAGGGGCACCTCCCGCTCCGGCAGGTAGGGATGGCGGGCCACCAGGCCTTCCAGCGCCCGGCCCCGGACCGCCGCCAGCTCCTGCCCATCCGTCAGGCCCATAGCCGCCAGGGCGGGGACCAGCCGGTCCCGTGCCAGCAGCAAGGGACCAGCAGCGGTCTCCACCACCACGTACTCGAGGTCGGGGTGGACGGCAATAGCCACGTTGGCCGGCAGCGTCCAAGGGGTGGTGGTCCAGATCACCGCCCGGGTGCCGGCGGGCAGGGACGCCGGCCGGATGAGGTCGAAGGCCACGTAAATGGAATCGCTGCGGTGGTCCTGGTACTCAATCTCCCCCTCGGCCAGGGCGGTCTCGCAGTGCGGACACCAGTAGACCGGCTTGAGGTCGCGGTAGATGAGGCCCCGTTCCACCATGTCGGCAAACACGCCCAGCTCGGCCGCCTCGTAGGCAGGGTCCATGGTGACATAGGGATGCTCCCAGTCCCCGAACACCCCCAGCCGCCGGAACTCCTCCGTCATCACCCCGATGTAATGGCGGGCCACCCCTGCGCACTCCCGGCGTAGGGTAAGGGGGTCGATCTGATGCTGGTCCACCCCCAGCTGGCGCAGCGCCCGCATCTCGATGGGCAGGCCATGGGTGTCCCAACCGGGCACGAAGACCACGTTCTCGCCTGCGAGGGTGTGGAAGCGGTTGATGATGTCCTTCACGACCTTGTTGAGGGCGGTGCCCAGGTGGATGTCGCCGTTGGCGTAAGGGGGGCCGTCGTGGAGGATGAACTTTGGCCGGCCTTCAAAACGGCGGCGCTGACGGCCGTACAGGTCCATCGCCGCCCAACGCTCCAGCCACACCGGCTCCCGGAGGGGCAGGTCGGCCTTCATGGGGAAGGCGGTCTTGGGCAGGTTCAAGGTTTCACGATACTCGGCCATGGCGCTCGACGGATGTCCCCCTTCTTCCCGGTGACGGGCGCGATAACGGCGGGGCGGGCAGAAAAAAGGGTCCCTTGCCTCGGCAAGGGACGCCCGTGCGCGGTACCACCCTTCTTCCCCGGAGACGGGCTCCGGGGCCCTTCCGCGCGCTAACGGGCGCCAACCGGGAGCGGCTACTCCCTGTTCGCCGCTCCGCTCCGAGGTGATGGGACCTGCCCGGTCCCGGGTTGGCTTGCACCTGCCGCCAACTCTCTGCCGCCCGGACCGTGCGCCGTCCTCGTCATCGCTTTGCCCCGTACGTTGGCCTCATCCTAACAAAACCGGGGCAGGGACGCAATCAGGCCACCGGCTGGTCCACCGGCTGCGCCGCCGGTCCTACGGGCGCCGTGCCGGCGTCCAGCCCGCTGTCCAGGAGGGCGATCTCGGACTCCAGCAGGCTCTTCAGCTTGGCCCGGAACACGTCGGCCTCGCGCTTCAGGCGTTCCAACTCCTGCTCCAGGGCCCGCACCTGCGCCTGCGCCTCCTCCAAAATGCGCTGCGCCTTGCCCTCGGCCTCATGGATGATGGCGTCGGCCTCCTTGCGGGCCGCCACCTTGACCTCATCCGCGGTGCTCTGGGCCAGCACCAGGGTGTTCTTGAGGGTCTCCTCCAGCTGGCGGTACTGTTCCAGCCGTTCCCCGGCCGCCGCGGCCCCCGCCTTCAGCTCCTCGTTCTCGCGCAGGACCGCCTCATAGTCCTTGACCACCTGATCCAGAAATTCATTGACCTCGTCCTCGCTGTACCCGCGCAGGACGCGGCGGAATTCCTTGTTGTAGATGTCGAGCGGCGTCAGCGGCATATGCGATCCGACTCCCGTCCCCGGCCGCCGGCGAAGGATCAGACCCCCGCCGCCAACTCCAGCAGCCGTATCAAGATATAGCCCAGGATGTCCACCAGCACCATGGCCAATAAGGGCGAGAGGTCGAGGGAGCCGAAGGCCGGCACCCGCTCGCGGATGGGGCGCAGCACCGGCTCCGTCAACCGCTCGCACACCTCCGCCACCCAGGCCCACAGGCCCGGGCCCCTTGGGGGCAGGTAGGAAGCCACAATCCGGACCACCAGCACCACGAAGAAAATCTCGGTGAGGATGCGCACGCTGGAGGCCAGGTTGAGGAGGACGACACTCACTTAATCCCTCCGCGGTTCCAGGCGTCCTGCCCGTCCGGGTCCGCGGCGCTGACCTCCACGTTGGCCGGGGTGATGAGAAAGATGCCCTCCCCCACCTTGCGCAAGCCGCCGTCCAGGGCGTAGGCCACGCCGGACAGGAAATTGAGCAGGCGCTGGCTGTTGCGCTCATCGGCCTGCTCCAGATTCACAATCACGGGCCGGCGGCCCTTGACCTGATCCGCGATCGCCTGGCCGTCCTCCAGGTCACGCGGGTTCATGACCACCACCCGCAGGTTGCGGTTGTTGCCCGGCAGGCTGACCAGGCTGGGCCGGCGGCGGTGGGTCATCTCCTCCTCCCAACCGCCGTCCCGGGCCGCGGCCACCTCGGCCCCGTCCGGGCGGACCTCCTCCTCGTCCTCCTCGTCGACCACCCCGACGAAATTCAGAAACCGGCCCATCAGGTTCGCCTTCATACCCGTCCTCCATTCCCTGCATTCCCTGCCGTCCCGCCCGGGCTGCCGCGGGGTCCGAAGAGGGCCTCCCCCAGGCGGATCATCGTGGCACCCGCCTCCACCGCCCACTCCCAATCCCCTGACATGCCCATGGAAAGATCGCCCAGGGGGGCCCACGGCCATCCTTCCGCCCGACTCATTCGCCACAGTTCGCCGGTTTCCTGCATGAGCCTGCGGATTCGTCGCGCCTCCTCCGTCCCCCGGTCGCGCGGCCGGGGCAGCACCGCCATCAGCCCCACGAAGCGCAGGTGGGGCCACTCCCCGCCCCGCTCCAGCAGGGGCCGCACCTGCTCCGGGAACAGGCCCGTCTTTTGGGGTTCCCGGCCGGGGTTCACCTCCACCATCACCGGCAGCGGATCGCGTCCCAGCCGCGCCAACCGGGCCTCGAGGGCTGCCGCCACCCCGCCTCCGTCCACGCTGTCGATGGCCTGGCAATATTCGATGGCATATTTTACCTTGTTGGTCTGCAGGTGTCCAATGAGGTGGAGGGGTACCGGCGGCGGCTCCGTCCCCCATTTGGCCCGGATCTCCTGGATGCGGTTCTCCCCCAGCAGGTCCACCCCGGCCGCCACTGCCTCGAGGGCCCGCGCCCGGGATTGGGTCTTGGTCACGGCCATCAGCCGCACCGCGCGGGTGCCGGCCAGCTCCCGCAGCCGCGCCCGCACCGCTGCCACCCGTTCGGCTACATCCGCCATATGTACCCTCCCATGCGCCCGGTCCGCCCCGCATCCCGGCGGTGGGAGAAGAACCAGCGGGCTTCGCAGGCGGTGCACAGGCGGGCCACGTCCACCGCCTCCGGCCGCACCCCGGCGGCGACCAGGATGCGGCGGTTGGCCTCCCACAGGTCGAGCCGATAACGGTCCACCGTCCCCGGGACGGGACGGCCTACCCCGGGGTCGCCGGCGGTGCCGGCCACGGCGCGGTAGACCTCCTCCCCCACCTCGTAGCAGCAGGGGCCGATGGAGGGCCCGATCCCCGCCACCAGCCCGGCGGGGTCAATCCCGTGCGCGGCCAGCGCCGCCACCGCCCGGGCCGCGATGCCGAGGCGGGTGCCCCGCCAGCCGGCGTGGACCAGGCCGACTGTGCCGCTCGGGGGGTGCACCAGGAAGATGGGCACGCAGTCGGCAAACCCCATGGCCAGCACCACCCCCGGCCGGTCGGTCAGGAGCCCGTCACAGTGGGGCACCGCCGTGCCCTGTTCGGCTTCTCCCACCCAGACCACGCGGTCCTGGTGCACTTGATCGGCCCCCACCTGGTCCTGCAGCTGGCGGCCGCCCGCCGCCAGCAGACGGCGGCGGTTCTCCTGCACCGCTTCCGGCAGGTCGCGCACGGCGTAGGACACATTCAGGGTATCAAACGGGGGCGGGGAAACGCCGCCCAGGCGGGTCCCGAACCAGGCCCGCACCGGGGTACCCGTTCCCGCCGCCCCCGGAACCTCCCACCAGAAGGCGGTCACCCCGCCCGTCTGCCGCCGGACGAACGCCACCCGGCACCACCCCCTCATGGGGGATAGTGTAACAGGCCCGGGCGCCGCCGGACCCTAATCCGTCCGCACCAGGATGACGTCCACCCCCACCTTCAGGATACGGTGCCAGGGAATGACCACATCCGGCTCCCGGGCCCCCAGGCCCAGGAAACGGGCCGGACCGGGGATGACCACCGCCTCCACCCGCCCCTCGGCCAGGTTGAGCTCGAGGTCGCCGATGAGGCCCAGGCGGCGTCCGTCGGTCAGGTTGATGCAGTCCTTGACCCGGAGTTCGGAGGTCTTGACCACCGCCCTATCCCCCCGCCCCTACGCTATGGGGGCGTGCGGCCGCCTAGACGCCGGCCGGGGGCCCGGACGGGCCTAAAATACGCGCCCCAGACCCCGCCACCAGCCGCCCAACCGCAGGCGGCGCGGCCAGCCCCACCGCACTACCAGGCGGCGTGCCGGCGGCCGCCAGGCCGGAGGCAGGGGCGGCGGCGGGGCGGCGGGCGCCACCGCCGGCACCGCCACCGCGTTGGTCAGGTCCACAAAACAGAGGGACGGGAAGAGGACGCACCACCAGTTGTGCCCGCTGCCGCGGCCCAGCACCACCAGCAGCGCCCGGTAGCGCCCGGCGGGCAGGACCAGCGAACCGTAGACGCGGGCCGGAAACCAGGTGCGGGTGAGGGCCACCCGGGCCCCGTAAGACACCCGCTGGCGGGCCAGGACCCCCGCCACCGTGCGCCGGAGGGCGGGCAGGCCGGCCCGGAGGGCCGCCAGCGCCCCCGCCCGGGTGTGCACCCGGGCCAGCACCGGTTCCAGCCGGGTGAGTACCGCGTCGCGGACATCCAGCTTCACCGCCTGGTCCCAGGGGCTGTCCCCGGCGGCGATGACCCGGAAGCGCACCACCTGGTCCGGCTCCAGGGTGCGCGTGGCCTGTACCGTCCCCGGGCGCAGCAGCGGCCACGCCCCTCCCACCAGCAGCGCCGCGCCGGCCGCCGCCAGCACCAGGCGCCAGTCCCTCCCGTGCCGTCCCGTTCCTCGCGCCCCCTTCAGATGAATTTGCGCATGTGGTTCAAGGCGGCCTTCTCCAGCCGCGACACCTGGGCCTGGGAAATCCCGATCTCCTCCGCCACTTCCATCTGGGTCTTGCCATGGAAGAAGCGCATGGTCAGGATGAGCTGCTCCCGCCGGTTGAGCTTGCCCAGGGCCTCGCGGATAGCCAGGCTTTCCAGCCAGCTGTGGTCCTGGTTCTTCTCGTCGCTCACCTGGTCCATGACATAGATAGGATCCCCGTCGTCGTGATACACCGGCTCGAACAGGGAGAGCGGCTCCTGGATGGCATCCAGGGCGTACACCACCTCTTCCCGCGGCAGCCCCAGCTCCTGGGCGATCTCGGTCAGGGTGGGCTCCTTGCTGTAGCGGTGCACCAGCTGGTCCCGCACCTGCAGAGCCTTATAGGCGATGTCCCGCAGCGACCGGCTCACCCGGATGGGGTTGTTGTCCCGCAGGTAACGCCGGATCTCGCCGATGATCATGGGCACAGCGTAGGTCGAGAACCGCACGTTCTGGCCCAAATCGAAGTTGTCGATGGCCTTCATGAGGCCGATGCACCCCACCTGGAAGAGGTCGTCAGAATGCTCCCCCCGGTTCTGAAAGCGCTGGATGACGCTCAGCACCAGCCGCAGGTTGCCCTGGATCAGCTCCTCCCGGGCCCCGGCCCGCCCCGCCTGCATCTCGGCAAACAGCTCGCGCATGCGGGCGTTGCTGAGCACCGGCAGTTTCGCGGTATTGACACCCGGGATTTCGACCTTGTTGACGGGCATGGACTGGACCTCCCAGGAGCGCCGTTTTTCCTCCGGGAGTATGACCGCCCTGCCCTGGTGCTATACCGCGCTCTATACCAGTGTTTTCCAAACCCGCCGGAGCCATACCCGGCCGCAAAAAAGCGGGGACGGCAACGGGTTGCCGTCCCCAAACCGGGCAACTGTCCCGGCTCACTCCATCCGGGCCATCTCATGCCGCAGACGCCGGATGATCCGCTTCTCGAGGCGGGAGATGTAGGACTGCGAGATGCCCAACAGGTCCGCCACCTCCTTCTGGGTCCGGTCCCGGCCGTCCCGGAGCCCGAAGCGCAGCTCCATGATGCGCCGCTCCCGCCCGCTGAGGAGGCTCAAGGCCTTGCGCAGCAGGGTCTTGTCCACCTCATCCTCCAGGCGCTTGTAGATGAGGTCGGTGTCGGTCCCCAGCACGTCGGAGAGCAGCAGCTCGTTGCCGTCCCAATCCACGTTAAGCGGCTCGTCGAAGGAGACCTCGGCCCGGGTGCGGGCGTTGCGCCGCAGGTACATGAGGATCTCGTTCTCAATGCACTTGGAGGCGTAGGTGGCCAGCTTGATCCGCTTCTCCACATTGAAGGTATTGACCGCCTTGATGAGGCCGATGGTGCCGATGGAAACCAGGTCCTCGATGCCCACCCCGGTGTTTTCGAACTTGCGGGCGATGTAGACCACCAGCCGGAGGTTGCGTTCGATGAGGGTATCGCGGACCCCCTCCACCCCCTGGCCCAGTTGACTCAGCAGGGCCGTCTCCTCCTCCAGGGTCAGGGGCGGCGGCAGGGTCTCGTGTGACCCCACATAGAAGACCCCCGGATCCTCCTCCGTCCAGAGCCCGTCCCACCAGGCCCGAATCCGCTGCCACCAGCCAGCGGCCGCCGCCGGCCGCCCCCCCCGGCCGCGGGCCGCCCAGGGTCCTCCCAACCGCCAGCCGAAGGCCTGCATTACGCACCCACCCCTCATCCATGCCCGCCCCGTGCAGGATCTCGGGCGCCGCCAGCGCCACGGGCCGGCCCCGCATCTGCAGTGGCCCCGCAGCCAGGCCCACCACCGGGGCCGGCAGGCTGACCCAGCGGCCGCCGACCCGGATGCGCGCCCGGTCGGCGGTGCACAGCGGCAGGGTGCCCCGCCCGGCAATGGTCTCGTAGGTAACCGTCCCTAGGCGCCCTGTCCACAACAGGGGCGCGGGCACCGCGCGGTGCTCCTGCACCGCCGCCGCCCAGGCCCGCACCCCGTCCGGCAGCCAGCCGGCGGTCGCCTGCAGGGGTACAATCACCACCGGGTGCCGGGACACCGGGTCGCGCAGCCGGTTGCCGGTGTCCCAACCCAGGGCCAGACGCAGCACCCGCCCGGCCCAGACCAGTTCCACCTCCGCCTCCGCTAGCGGCCGTGCCCGCCGCCGCCAGGCCCGAACCCCGCCGGTCACCGCCAGCGGGGCCGCCACCGCCAGCGCCAGCCACGCCAACGGACGCGGCCACACCGGCGGCCACCACGTCCAGACCAGGGCCGCCACCCCGGCCGCCGCCACCGCCGTGGCATAGCTGACCGCCAACACCCGCGGCCAGGCACGGGCCGTCCTCCCCCCGAAGGTGGCCGCGGCCATGGGCAGCGGCCAGGCCAGCGCCACCCAGGCCGGCACGGCATAAAGGTCGCGGGTCCACAGTACCATGAACGTGGGTATGGCCCCCACCACCGCGCCGGCCGCCAGCCGCGGCCAGCGGAGCGGCCAGCCCAGGAGGCGGCCCACCGCCCATAAGGCCAGCCCATCCATCTCCAGGCTGAGCGCCAGCGTCCCTTCCGCATCCACGACCACCGGCGTTCCCTCCTGCCCGAGACTGCCGCCCGCCGGAACCCGGACGGGTTGGGCAATACCATGCTATGGGAACCGGTCTGCCGTTATGTCCGCCCCCGGCGGCCGGCACCGGACTCCAGGGGGCATGGTAGCGGGCCGCGTGCTCCGAAGACTGTCACCCGCTGCCGGCGCCGGCGGGGAATCACCCGACAAAAAGGCCACGAAACCGGAACGGTTTCGTGGCCGTGGTGCCGGAGGGGCGCCTAGCCGCGCCGGCGCAGGAAGGCGGGGATGTTGAGCTCGTCGTCGCTGAATTCGGGCCGGATCTCCAGGGTTTCCCGGCCCACCTCGGGACGGTGGCCGTGCTCGCCGGTGAAGCCGGTGGCAATGACCGTCACCCGCACCTCGTCCTTGGCGCCCTCGTCCACCACCGCCCCGAAGATGATGTTGGCCTCGGGATCCGCGGCCTGGATGACGATCTCGGCCGCCTCATTGACCTCAAACAGGGAGAGGTCGGACCCGCCGGTGATATTGAGCAGGATGCCGCGGGCCCCGTCGATGCTGGTCTCGAGCAGGGGGCTGGAAATCGCGGCCTTGGCCGCCTGCGCCGCCCGGCCCTCGCCGGAGCCGACCCCGACCCCCATGAGGGCGGAGCCCATCTCCGACATGATGGTCTTCACATCCGCAAAGTCGAGATTGATGAGGCCGGGGACCGCAATCAGGTCGGAAATCCCCTGTACGCCCTGCCGCAGGACATCATCCGCGATGCGGAAGGCGTCGACGATGGTGGTCTTCTTCTCCACCACCTGCAGCAGGCGGTCATTGGGGATGGTGATGAGGGTGTCCACTTTGGCCTTGAGGTTGGCGGTGCCCTTTTCGGCAAACTGCTGCCGGCGACGGCCCTCAAAGGTGAAGGGCTTGGTCACCACCCCCACCGCCAGCGCGCCCACCTCTTTGGCCACCTCGGCCACAATGGGGGCGGCACCGGTACCGGTCCCCCCGCCCATGCCGGCGGTGATGAAGACCATGTCCGCCCCCTTGAGGGCGTCGGCGATTTGCTCCCGGCTCTCCTCGGCCGCCTTCTGCCCGATCTCGGGATTGGCCCCCGCCCCCAGGCCCTTGGTCAGTTTGGCACCCACCTGCAGGCGGGTGGGGGCCTGGGAGAGGGCCAGGGCCTGGGCGTCGGTGTTGACGGCGATGAACTCCACGCCCTTCAACCCCGCCTGAATCATGCGGTTGACGGCATTGGAGCCGCCGCCGCCCACCCCGACCACCTTGATGACCGCAAAATTCTCCGTTGACTGATCGAAATCGAGCATTGCATCCTCCCCCTGGTTGGGGACCCCTGGGCCTATGGCATGTCCCGTATCCGCCGGAGTGTGGTCCAGGCCCCGCGCAGCCGCCGCCACCAGCCGGGCTCGGGAGGCTCGGGGCCCTGCCGGGCCGCGGTCCGTGCCACACCGGCGACCACCGCGTAGCCCGGATTGCGGGACAGGTCGGACAGTCCGCCCAGGTCGGCCGGCACCCCCAGCCGTACCGGCCAGGCCCAGCGTGCCTCCAGGTACTCCTTGAGCCCCCGCAGAAGGGCGCCGCCGCCGGTCAGCACCACCCCGGCCGCGGGGCCGCCGTTCCAGGACACCTGCCGCAATTCCTTTTCCACAAAGCCGACCCATTCGTCCACGCGGGCGGCGACAATGTGCTGAAGGTCCTTGAGGGCAATCGACCGCATCGCGGGGCCGTTCACCGCCCGCACCAGGACCGTGCCCTCGCTCACGGTGCCGGGACCCACACGCGCATAGTCCAATTTTAACCGTTCGGCCTGGGTGGCGACCACTCCTAAGCCCACACTAAGATCCGACGTGATCAGATCCCCGCCCAGGGGCAGGACCCGGAAATGCACCGGCCGGCCCTGACGGTAGACGGCCAGGCCGGTGGTCCCGCCCCCGATGTCCAGCAGCACCACCCCCAGCTGCCGCTCGTCGGTCCCCAGCACCGCCTCCGCGGCCGCCTTGGGGGCGGCGGTGAACAGCCAGGGCGAGAGCCCGGCCAGGGCCAGCACCCGGCGCAGATTGCGCACCGCCAGGGCCTGGGCATGGAGGACCAGCACCGCCAGTTCCAGGCGGGAGGCGCTCATGCCCACCGGGTTGAGGATGCCGCCGGTGCCGTCCACCCGGGCCTCCTGCAGCACCGCCTCCACCGCCTCCTGGCCGTTGCCGGCCCGGGTCTCCCCCGCCTCCAGCAGCAGGCGGCGGACATCGTCGGCGGTAATGCTCCCCTGCACCGGCCGCGCCACCGTCACCGGCAGCGATCCCAGCGGGGCACCCCCCACCGCCACCGCCGCCCGGGTGAGGCTGCTGCCGGCCATGCTGTTGGCGCGGTTGACTGCATCCCGCACCGCCAGCGCCGCCCGTTCCAGGTCCACCACCAGCCCGCGCCGGACGCCCACCACCGGCGTGGCGGCCACCCCCAACACCGCCAGCTGGCCCCCCGGGTCCACCTCCGCCACCATGCCCGCCGCCTTGGTGGTCCCCACGTCCACCGCCAGCACCAGTTCCCGCTTACCCAACGTCACACCTCCGGCCGGCTTGCGCCCCGGTTACACTTCGCCCGGCCGGCCGCTTTTCCTGCTCTTCCCGCTCACACGGAGGGGCCACGCCCGGCGGCCAGTTCCCCCGCCCGCCGGGCGTGGCGGGCCCGGTCGAGCAGGAGATGCCGGATGGCGCCCAGGTTCTGAAAGATGCGGAAACCGAAGGCGAATAACGCCGCGTAGTATAGCTGCACCCCGAGCTTGTCCCCGAAATAGGTCAGCAGGGCGGCCAGGACGGCATTCGACACCAGGCCGGTGACGAATACCACCCCGTCGAACCGGTGGTCGAGGCCGGCCCGGATGCCACCGAACACGGAGTCGAGGGCCGCCAGCAGGGCGATGGACAGGTAATGGGCGAAGGATACCGGTACCACAATCGGCAGCGCCATCCCCGCCAGGATGCCGAGCGCGAGCCCGGCCAGCACAATCCAGAGCACACCCCACCGCCTTTCTAGTGCCTAGGACCCGCTCCCGGCCCGCACCCAGGTCAGGCCGCCCGGGGGCGGACTGTAGGGAGGCACCGTCACCCGGTCACGGCTCCGGTATTGAATGGAGACAAACTGGCTCCAGCCCTGGATGTCGGGATCCGCGGCCAGCGCCCCCAGCAAGGCGCCGGGCGGCCCCACCGCCGTCACCACATAGGGGGAGGCCTCCTTCACCCCGTTGACGCTAATGGTCGGCCCGGCACAGAAGATGGCGCTCTCCATCCCGTAGCGCTGCCCGTTGACCGCCACCGCCTGCGCCCCGGCCGCCGCCAGCAGCCCCACCACGTGCAGCACGTACTGGTCATGCACCAGCTGGAATAGGGCCGGCTCGCCCGGATAGGCGGTGCGGGTGGAGTCGCTGATGGTGACCACTACCCCCGGCCCGCTGACCGGAGTGAGACCCGCCGCCGCCCGGGCGGCAGCCAGGGCTGCCCGCCGGCGCGCACTGCCGGCCGGCGGGGCCAGGGAGCCGGATCCGAGGGCGGCCCGCAGGGCGGCGGCCTGTCGGGCCAGGCGGGCGTCCGCGTCCGCGGTCTGGGTGACCAGCGCCCCCAGGATGCGCCCTTCGCGCGCGGTGACGGTGCGGTCGAGAAACGCCACCGTGCGCACGTCCTGGGTAACCAGAAAGCCCAGCAGCAGTGCCACCCCCGCCAGCACCGTCCCCGCTGCCGGGCCGAGGCCGCCGCGTCCGGCCACCCGCCTCCCCCCTTCCTGCCTGCGCTTCCGGGCTCCAGTATAACCTCCCGCCTCACCGGCGGGCGATGCGGGCCCCCAGCGCCCCCAGACGGTCGGCCAGCCGCTCATACCCGCGCTCGATGAGTTCCGCCCCCTGCACCACCGTCTCCCCTTCCGCAGCCAGGGCCGCGATGATCAGGGCGGCGCCCGCCCGCAGGTCGCGGGCCACCACTGTGGCCCCGTGCAGCGGGGTGCCGCCGTGTACGGTGGCCACCCGGCGGTCGACCCCAATCTGGGCCCCCATCCGCACCAGTTCCCGCACATAGCCCATGCGGTTCTCAAACACCCGCTCCACCACCGTGTGCATCCCCGGCACCCGGGTCAGAAACGCGGTCAGGGGCGACTGCAGGTCGGTGGCGAAGCCGGGATAGGGACCGGTCTGGACGGTGATGCGGGCCGGGGGATAGGTTTCGGGCGCCGCCAGCGCTACCGCGTCCGGCCGCGGGCTCCAGACCTCCGCCCCGGCCTCCCGCAGCACCTCCAGCAGGCCGGGCAGGTGCACCGCCAGGGCGTTGTCGAGCACCACCTCGCCCCCGGTGGCCGCGGCCGCCAGGAGGAAGGTGCCGGCTTCGATGCGGTCGGGAATGACCGCGTGCCGCACCCCGCCGCTTAAGGGGCCCGCGCGGCCCACCACCCGGATGAGGGGGGTGCCGGCCCCCCGCACCGTCACCCCCATCTCGGACAGCAGCACCGCCAGGTCCACAATCTCCGGCTCCTGGGCCGCGTTCTGGATGTGGGTCTCCCCCTGCGCCCCCGCGGCCGCCATCATTAGGTTCTCGGTGGCGCCCACCGAGGGATAGGCCAGGTGGATATCAGCCCCCCGCAACGGCCGCTCGGCCACCAGGCGGGTGACCGGCCCGTCCTCCTCCACCCGCGCCCCTAACGCGGCCAGTCCGTGCAGGTGCAGGTCCACCGGCCGCTCACCGATGGCACACCCGCCCGGCTGCACCATCTCCGCCCGCCCCATGCGGGCCAGGAGCGGCCCCAGTACGAACATGGAGGCCCGCATGCGCTGCATAAGCTCCGCCGGCACCGCATAGCCCTGAACCGGACGGGGATCGATGGTGAGGGCGTCCCCGTCGCGCTCCACCACCGCACCCAAGGCGCGGAGGACGGCCACCATCACCTCCACATCCGTGAGGTCGGGCACCCCTTCCAGGAACACCGGGCGGTCGGCCAGCAGGCTGGCCGCCATCAAGGGCAGCACCGCGTTCTTGGCCCCGTTTACGCGCAGGGTTCCGGCCAGCCGGCGTCCTCCCTGCACCACAAATTCTCCCATGTCGTCCCCTCCCCTCCGGCGGGGGGACCCACCCACCGCACCTCCGGGCGCAGGATCACCCCGTATTCCCGGTGCACGGCCGCCCGGATGCGGCGCATCAGGCACAGCACATCCGCGGCCCGGGCCCCGCCCCGGTTGTTGATGAAGTTGGCATGCAGGGAGGAGACCTCCGCCCCGCCCACGCGCCAGCCCTTGGCCCCTACGGCATCGATCAGGCGCCCGGCATAATCCTGCGGCGGATTCTTGAAAACGCTGCCGGCATTGGGATGCCCCACCGGCTGGGTGCGCCGGCGCACGGCCACCACGTGCCGCATGCGGGCGGTGATGGCCTCCCCGCTGTCCGGCTCCAGCTCCAGCCAGGCCTCCAGCACCACCCACCCCGCCTCCCAAAGGCGGCTGTGCCGATAGCTCAGGCCCAGCTCCGCCGCCGGCAGGCGCACCACCCCGCGTTCCGGCGTCCACACCTCCGCCGCCGCTACCACCGCTGCCAGCGAGGAGCCGTGAGCCCCCGCGTTCATGAACAGGCCGCCGCCCAGGGTCCCAGGGATGGCCACGGCGAATTCGCAGCCGGCGAGTGCCCGGCGGCGGGCGGCGTGGGCCAGCTGGGTCAGCAGCACGCCCGCCCCCGCCCGCGCGCGCCGGCCCTCGAAGTCGAGCCGGCGCAACGCCTTCACCGGCGAGACCACCACGCCCCGCACCCCGGCGTCCGCCACCAGCAGATTGCTGCCCTGGCCGACCACCTGGTACGGCACGCCGCGCGCCGTCAGATAGTCCAGCACCGCCACCAGCCGGTCCCGGTCCTCCGGTTCCACGTAGACATCGGCCGGGCCCCCGATGCGGAAGGTGGTGTGGCGGGCCATGGGTTCCGCCTCCCGCACCGCGTCCGTCAGCCTACGCAGGTCCCGCACCAGCGGTGCCGTCACCGCCTCCCCGGGTCCCACCGCCATCGCCTCCCGCCTCAGGAACGTCCGGCCCCGGCCGCCTGCGGATCCCGCAGCCCGCCGCGGCCGCGCATGGCCGCCAACACCGCCGCCGCGATTGCCTCCGCCGATCCCGGCCGATAGAGCGCATGGGCCCGCTCGGCCATGGCTGCCCGCCGCGCCTCGTCCGCTATCAGCTCCTCCACCGCCGTCAGGGCCTCCGGTTGATCCAGGCGCGTCTCGGGCAGCAGCAGAGCAGCCCCCTTGTCCGCCAGCAGGGCGGCATTGCGGGTCTGGTGGTCCTCGGCCACGTTGGGGGATGGGACCAGCACCGCCGCCAGCCCGAAGGCCAGGCACTCGCTGACCGTCATGGCCCCTGCCCGCCCTATGAAGAGGTCTGCGGCCTCATACAGGCGCGGCAGGTCGTAGAAATAGGGGGCGGGGTGCACCCCCGCCGGCGCCTGCCCGTCGGGGTAGGGCGCCGGGTAGCGGCTGCCGTACGCCCAGTAGAGATGCCAGCCGGGGTACCGCCCCCAGCGCTCCGCCAGGGTCCGCGCCAGGCGGTTGATGGCAGCCGCCCCCTGGCTGCCGCCGGTGATGAGCAGCACCCGGCTCTGCGGGTCCAGGCCGAGGGCGGCCTTGGCCTCCGCCGGGGACCGGCTGCGTTGCGCCCGCACCGGGTTGCCCGCCACCAGGGTGGGCGTGCCGGGCGGCAGGTAGCGTCGGACCTCCGGAAAGGGGATCACCACCAGCCGCGCCCGCCGGGCCAGCACCCGGTTGGTCCAGCCGGGATAGACATTCTGTTCCTGCAGCAAGAGCGGGATGTGCAGCCAGGCGGCGGCGAGGCCCACCGGGCCGGTGACATAACCGCCGGTCCCCACCACCGCCTGGGGCCGCAGACGCCGCAGCAGCCGCCAGGCCTCCCCCAGCGCCCGCACCGCCGCCAGGCCGCCCCGGATCTTCCCGCCCAGGCCCCGGCCCAGGAGACCGCGGGCGTGCACGGCATAATACGGCACCTGTTCACGGGCCGCCAGCTCCCGCTCCAGGCCACGGTCGGTTCCCACATAGAAGACCTCGCAGGACGGGCACGCCCTGCGAACGGCGGCAGCGATGGCCAGGGCAGGGTAAATGTGCCCGCCGGTTCCACCGCCGCTCACCACCAGTCGCATTGCCGTCCCGCTCCCTTGCGCCATGCTTCATCTGCCCTACGCTACGCGCCGGCGTCAGGTGCTGTGCCGGCTGATATTGAGGAGGATGCCCACGCCCGTCAGGCTCAGCACCAGGGAGGATCCCCCGTAACTGATGAAGGGCAGGGTGATCCCGGTCACCGGCAGGGTGGCCGTCACCACCCCCATGTTGATGGCCGCCTGCACCGCGATCACGGTCGTCACCCCCGCCGCCAGCAGGGCGCTGTAGCTGTCGGGGGCCCGCATGGCGATGCGGTAGCCGCGCCAGGTGACCACCGCGAACAGGATGACCACGGTCAGGGTTCCCACCAGCCCCAGTTCCTCGCCTAAAATGGCAAAGATAAAATCGGTATAATCCTCGGGCAGAAAGCCGAAGGCCTGGCGTGAGAAGCCCAAGCCCACCCCCAGGAGACCGCCGGACCCCAGGGCCAGGAGGGCCTGGATGGTGTGAAACCCGTAAGTCAGGGGATGCTTCCAGGGGTCGAGAAACGCCAGCAGGCGGTTGCGGCGGTAGGTCTCCCCCAGCATGGCCCAGGCCAGCACCGGCGTGCCGGTGACCACCAGGCCGGCCAGGTGCCGCCAGCGCAGGCCGGCCATAAACAGCATGACAAAGAAGGTGGCCGCCAGGGCGATGGTGGTGCCGAGGTCGGGCTCGGCCAGCACCAGGGCGAACACCACCCCGGCCAGGGCCAGATGGGGCACCACCCCCCGCCAGAAATCGCCGATGCGGTCCTGATGCAGGCTGAAGAGGCGGGCAAACAGCAGCACCATGCCCAGCTTGGCCAGCTCCGAGGGTTGCAGCACCAGGCTGCCGCTCCCGATCCAGCGCCGCGACCCGTTAATCTCCCGCCCGATGCCGGGCACCAGCACCAGCGCCAGCAGCACCACGCTCACCGCGAAAACCAGGAAGCCCCAGCGCTGATAGCGCCAGTAATCCACCCGGGAGGCGCTGACCATGGCCACCAGTCCCAGCCCCGCCCAGGCGAGCTGACGGACGGCGAAATAGTAGGCCGGATGATGGGCAGCCAGGGCATCCTCAGCACTGGCCGAAAACACGGCAATCGTGCCCAGAGCCAGCAGCCCCAGCACCGCCAGCAGCAGCACGTAGTCGGTCCGTTCCCGGCCTCCGGTGCGCACCACCGTCGCAGCCACTGCATGCTCCCCCTTCCCTACAACCAGGCCAGCAGGGTCCCGGCCAGGGCAATGAGCCAGAAGACGGTCACCACCCGCTCCTCGCTCCAGCCGCTCAGCTCGAAATGGTGATGCAGGGGGCTCATGCGGAAGATGCGCCGGCCCCGCCAACGGTAGCTGGCCACCTGCAGGATGACGGACAGGGCCTCGAGGACGAACAGGATTCCCACCACCGGCAAGAAGAGCACCCGCTGCCCCACCACCGCCAGCCCGGCCAGCGCGGCCCCCAGGGCAAGGGAACCGGTGTCGCCCATGATGAGCCGGGCGGGGTGCAGGTTGAACCGCAGGAAACCCACCAGCCCCCCTAACAGGCCCAACGCCACCACCAGGGCCGCGGTCGCCCCCTGGGCCGCCAACAGCACGGCCAGACCCGCCACCGCGATGGCGGCTGACCCGCCCGCCAGCCCGTCCAGCCCGTCGGTCAGGTTGACGGCGTTGGCGGTGCCGATGATGGCCAGGACCGAGACCAGGGGAGCCCACCAGCCGGGATGGGCGATCGGCGGCAGCCCGAAGGGCAGCAGCCAGCGCCGGTCGGCCCCCAGGGCGTAATGCGCATACCAGACAAAGGCGGCGGCCAGCAGCACCTGCCCCGCCAGCTTCTCGCGGGCGCGGAGCCCCAACGACCGGCGGCGGACCACCTTCAGGTAATCGTCCGCAAACCCGATCAGGCCGTAGCCCACCGCCAGCAGCACCAGCGCCCAGGCCTCCCCGCTCCCGCGGGCCCACAACAGGCCCACCACTGGCAGGGGCAGCAGGAAGAGCAGCCCGCCCATGGTGGGCACCCCGGCCTTCTTGAGATGCGTTTCCGGCCCGGCCTCCCGGATGACCTGGCCGATCTTGAGCCGCCGCAGCCAGGGGATGAGCCCCGGCCCCAGACCCATCGCCAGCAGCAGGCCCGTCACCCCGGACCACACCATGGTCATGCCGGTCCTCCCCACGCTCGCACCGCCTCGACCAGCCGCTCAAAGGCCATCGCCCGGGACGCCTTGAACAGCACCGTGTCCCCCGGTGCCAGCACCGCCTGCAGCCGCTCTAGCGCGTGGCCGGCATCCGGCTCCCAATACACCTGCGCCTGCCCGGCAGCGGTCGCCGCCTCCGCCAGGGCCCGCGCCCGCCTGCCGACCGCTACCACCACTTCGGCCACCGTTCCCGCCCGGCTGCCCACCGTGCGGTGCCCGGCTTCCTCCAGGCTGCCCAGCTCCAGCATGTCGCCCAGCACCGCCACCCGTCGGCCTCCGGCGGCCTCCAGCACCTTTAGGGCCGCCTCCATCGAGGCCGGGCTGGCATTGTAGACATCCTCCAGCACCGTGAGGCGGCCGACCGTTTGCCGGCGCAGGCGGGCGCGCCCGGGCTCGACCGCTTCCAGGCCCTGGACCACCTCCGGCCAGCCGAGGCCCAGCACCCGGGCGGCGGCCGCAGCCAGGGCCGCGTTCAAGGCCTGATGGCGGCCTAGCCAGGGCAGGGTGACGACCGCCGTGCGGCCGCCCTCCTCCAGCTCCACCCGGGTCCCGGCGGGGAGGGTCTCCACCGACCGCACCCGCACATCCCCGGCGGCCTCGCCCACGCCCACCACCGTGCCCTGGCGCACGCGGGCAGCGAGCGCCCACACCCGGGGGTCGTCCCGGTTGAGGATGGCGACCCCGCCCGGCTCCAGGCCTTCCAGGATTTCGGCCTTGGCATCGGCGATGGCCTCCAGCGACCCCAGCCGTTCCAGATGGCTGGGCCCAATGGTGGTGATAATGGCCACCCGCGGCCGCGCCAGGCGGGTCAAGGCCCGGATCTCCCCCGGCCCCCGCATGCCCATCTCGGCCACAAAATGGGTGGCGTCCTCCGGCCCGCGGAAGAACGAGAGCGGCAGTCCGATGGCGGTGTTATAGTTGCCTTCCGACTGGGCGACCCGGAAGCGGCTGCGCAGTGCGGCGGCGGTCAGCTCCTTGACGCTGGTCTTGCCCACGCTGCCGGTCACGCCCACCACCGTCACCCGGCCCGCCTCCAGGGCTGCCCGCAGGAAGCGGCCCAGCCCCTCCAGGGGATCCGCCAGGCGCAGGGCCGGGCCCCCGGACCCGGCCAGCGGGTCGCAGGCGGCCACCGCCCCCCGCGCCCAGGCCTCGTGCACGAAGAGGCGGCCGTGGGTGTGCTCCCCCGGCAGGGCCCAGAAACAGCCGCCCGGCCCTGCCGCGCGGCTGTCGATGACCATGTCCGCCACCATCGCGTCCGGATCCCAGGCCTCAAGGCGGCCCCCGCTCCAGGCCGCCAGTTGTCCGTAGCTTAGCCGCATCACCCGCGCGCCATCTCCTTCAGCACCTGCCGGGCCACCTCGCGGTCGTCATGATGGATGGTGCGGTCCCGGAAGATCTGGTAGGTTTCGTGCCCCTTGCCCAGGATGAGCACCACATCCCCCGGGCGGGCCTGGCCCAGGGCCAAGCGGATGGCCTGCACCCGGTCGGGTTCCGCCTGGTAGCGTCCGCCCGCCTCCCGCACCCCTGCCGCGATCATGTCCATGATCGCCTGCGGATCCTCCGACCGGGGATTGTCGGTGGTGATGATGACCGCATCCGCCAGCCGGCCGGCGATAGCGCCCATTGGCGCCCGTTTGCCATGGTCCCGGTCCCCGCCCGCTCCGAAGACGGCCACTACCCGGCCCCGGGCGAACTCGCGCGCGGTGCTGAGCACCTTGGCAATGCCGTCAGGGGTGTGAGCGTAGTCCACAATCACGGTGAAGGGCTGGCCCTCGTCAATCCGCTCGAAACGGCCCGGCACCCCGCGGGCGTGGGACAGAAAGGCCACCATGGCAGCCGGGTCCAGGCCGCGCACCCACCCCACACTCAAGGCCGCCAGCGCGTTGGAGATATTGAAGCGGCCCGGCAGGCTCAACTCCGCCCGGTACCGGGACCCACCGGGAAAGACCACCGTGAAGGTGGACCGGCCCTCCGCGATCCGGATATCCTCCGCCCGGATGTCCGCCCCGACCTCAAAGCCGTAGGACACCACCGGCACCCGCGCCCGCTCGCCCGCCCGGACCGCATACGGGTCGTCGCGGTTGACCACCGCCGCCTGGGGGCCCTGACCCGCATCCGGTCCCAGGCCTTCCAGCAGGCGGGCCTTGACCGCAAAATATTCCTCTAATGTGTGGTGAAAATCGAGGTGGTCCTGGGTGAGGTTGGTAAAGACCCCCACATCGTAGCGCACCCCCTCCACCCGGGCCAGCGCCAGGGCGTGCGAGGAGACCTCCATTACCGCCGCCTGCATGCCGCGGTCCACCATCAGGCGCAGGAGCCCTTCCAGGTCGGGCGCCTCCGGGGTGGTGCGGCGGACGGGCAGCTCCTCCCGCCCGATGAGGGTATGAATGGTGCCGGTAAGGCCGGCGGGCACCCCCGCGGCCTCGAGCAGGCCCTGGATGAGGTGGGTGGTGGTGGTTTTCCCGTTGGTCCCCGTCACCCCCACCATCCACAGCCGGCGGGACGGGTGATCGTAAAAGGTGGCGGCCAGGCGGGCCATGGCCCCGCGCGCGTAAGGGACCACCACCCCGGTGGCGCCCGCCGGCAGGGCTTCGGCCCGTTCCACCACGAAGGCGCTGGCCCCCCGGTCCCGGGCCTCCCCGCAATAGAGATGCCCGTCGGTCCGGTAGCCGGGAATGGCCACGAACAGGTCGCCGGGCCGGACTTCGCGGGAATCGTAGGCGATGCCCGTCACCTCGGTGTCCGGGGAGCCGATCACCCGCGCTCCCTCCAAGCCCGCGATGAGGTTGCCCAACCGCATGTGACCTGTCCTCCTTCCGGCCCGGGGCCGGACCCGCTACGCCGTCACCAGCCGGATGGTGGTGCCCGCCTTCACCTGCCGTCCGGGGGGCAGGTCCTGCTCCTGCACCCGCCCGCGCGGCACCCCGGCCCGGACATTCAGCCCCAGGGTGAAGGCGAGGCCGGCGGCTTCCTCCCAGCTGAGCCCCACGAAACGGGGCACGGTGACCCATTCCAGGTAGACCCGCGGCCGGCTGCCCAGGGTGGCGGTGATGACCGTCCCCGCCGGGTACCACCCGCCGTATTCCAGGGATTGATGGACCACTAGGCGGCCGCGCCCCACAAATTGTACCGGAAACCCGAAGGCCTCTGCGTCCTTCACGGCATCGGCCGCGTCCAAATTTACCAGATTCGGCACCATCGCGGGCACCCCAGCTTTTGGCGGCCGGACGGGTTCCGTGGGCGGGACCCCGAGGTGGGTCAGGAAGGCCCGCATCACGCGGGAAAAGATGGGAGCGGCCACCTGGCCGCCGTAGAATGCCCCTTGGGGTTCGTCCACGTTGACCATCATGGCCACCCGCGGCCCGGGCACGGGGGCAAAGCCCACGAAGGAGGCGATATAAACCCCCTTTACCACCCGGCCGCCCACCACCTTCTGGGCAGTCCCGGTCTTGCCCGCCACCCGGTAGCCCGGGACGGCCCCCATCTTGCCGGTTCCCTGCGACACCACCCCCACCATCATCTCCTGGACCAGCGCCGCCACCTCAGGCGGCACCGCCCGGCCCAGCGGCCGCTCCCCGGCGGTGCGCACCGTCCGGCCGCCAGCATCCACCACCCGGTCCACCAGATGGGGCCGCTGGCGCAGACCGCCGTTGGCCAGCGCCGCCACCGCCGCCAGCAGGCCGATCGGGGTGACAGTCAAGGTCTGGCCGAAGGCCATCACCGCCAGGTCCAGGGCAGTCACCCGGGCGGCGGCGGGAATGATGCCCACCGCCTCCCCGGGTAGGTCGATGCCGGTGGGCCGGTTTAGCCCGAAGCGCTCCAGGTAGGCATAGAAGCGCTCGACGCCCAACGCCAGGCCCAGGTCCATAAAGCCGACGTTGCAGGAGTTGCGCACCACCGCAGCCAGGTCCTGGGATCCGTGGCCTTCCGGGCGCCAACAGTTGACCCGGCGCCCCAGCACCACCTTAAAGCCGGGGCAGAAATAACCTGAACCGGGCGTGGCGGCACCGGTGGCGAGGGCGGCCGCCACGGTCACCGGCTTGAAGATGGAGCCGGGAGGAATGGCGTCGGACAGACCCCAGATGCGGTAGTCCCGGGACGGAAACTCCCGGTAACGGTTAGGGTCGAAGGAGGGCCGCTGGGCCCAGGCCAGGACCCCGCCCGTACGGGGATCAAGGGCGATGATGGACACGGTGCGGGCCCCGGTGCTGACCATCGCCTCCGCCGCCGCCTGTTCCGCCACCGCCTGCAGGTGGAGGTCCAGGCTCAGCACCAGGCTGTCCCCGGGACGGGCGGGCCGCACCACCTGGCGCGCGCGGGCGATCGGCTGCCCCACCACGTCCACCTCCTCCTCCACCGCCCCCGGCCGGCCGGCCAGCAGCTGGTTGTAACGGAACTCCAAGCCGGCCAGCCCCTGATTGTCCACCCCGGTGAACCCCAGCAGGGGCGCGGCCAGGGTCCCCTGCGGGTAGTGGCGGGCCACCTCGGTGGTGAGGTGGACACCAGGCAGGGCCGGCAACTGGGCGCGGACCGCCGCCAGTTCAACGTCCGACAGTCGGCGCTTCAGCCACACGAATCCCTGCCGCCGCTCCAGACGGCGGCGCAGGCGGGAAGCGGGAACGCCCAGGATGGTGGCCAGCAGCACGCTCTCCTCCTGCCGGTGCCCGCGCGTCTGCACCGGCACCGCGTAGAGCGAATGGATATGGTGGTTGTCAGCCAACACCTGCCCGTCGCGGGCCAGGATCAGCCCCCGCCAGGGGGCGAGCGGCACCCCCCGCAGATGGGCGTCATCCGCCCGCCGCTTGAGCTCGGCCGCCCGGATGGCTTGGATGTCCACCAGGCGCGCCGCCAGCACCCCGTCAAAGACCACCGCCAAGGCCATGGCCAGAAACGCACGCCGCTTCAACACCAGCCGCGGCCGCTCGTACATCACGCCTGCCTCCTGCCGCTTCCGGACGGGCTTACCGGTTCCCAGGCTATGCCGGAAGCGGAAGCGGCAGTACGCCCTAACCGCCCCCGTTGTGAGGCCCGGCGTATGGCGCGATGTGCCAGTAGTGCATGAGGAACATCCCGATCTTCTGCCAGACCGGGGCCGCCACCTGGTCGCCATAAAACAGCGCCCCGCGCGGGTGGTTGATCATAACCAGCATCAGGAAGCGGGGGTGGGGATACGGCCCGAAGCCCAGGTAGGAGGAGACGAACACGTGGTTGGAGGTGCGGCCGTGCACAATCTGCTGGGCGGTGCCCGTCTTGCCGCCGATGATGTAGCCGGGCAGGTCGGCCGGGACCCCGGTGCCGTAGGTCGCCTCCTTGACCATCATGCCCTCGACCTCCGCCGCCACCCCCGCCGCCACCGGCCGGCTTTCCACCCGCGGCCCGTAACGGCGCACCACCCGGTTACCAGGGCCGATGATGGCCCGCACAATCCGGGGCTGCATCATGACCCCATGGTTCACCACCGTGGCCACGGCCGCGACCACCTGCATAGGGGTGACCGCCATCCCCTGTCCGAAACCCATGGTGGCCAGGTCGACGGCGTTGACCTGGGAGGCCGGCAGCCAGACCCCGTTGGAATCCCCCGGCAGCCCCACCCCGCTGGGATGAAAGAAGCCGAACCGCCGGACATACCGGTAGAAATGGGCCACCCCCAGCTTGAGGGCAAGGTCCATGAACACCTGATCGGAGGAATAGGCCAGCCCCCGGGTGAGGGTAATCCAGCCCCAGCCCCCCGGCTTCCAGTCGTCGATGCGCACGCCGTCCACAATCTTGTAGCCCCGGGTGTCAAACAGGGTGTCAGGGGTGACCAGGCCCAGGTTGAGAGCCGCCGACACCGTCACCGGCTTGAAGATCGAGCCCGGCGGCACCGGGTCCTGGACCGCCTGGTCCACCAGGTCCTGCGGCTTGGCGGTCCAGAAGCGGTTGGGGTTGAAGGTGGGAGCGTTGGCCAAGGCCAGCACCGCACCCGTATGAGGATTGAGGATGATGACGGTGCCGCCGTTGGCATGCACCCGCTTCACCCCCCAGTCCAGCCAGTGCTGGGCGACAGCCTGGATGGCAGGGTCGATGGTCAGCTCCACGGAGTCCCCCGGCCGGGGGGCCTGCAGCAGCCGGGACCATTGCGGCAGGGTCTGCCCGTAAGCGTCCACGGCCACCCGCTCCCGCCCCGGGGTCCCGGCCAGCCAGCGGTTGTAAGCCGCCTCCACCCCGGCCAGCCCGCGATCGCCGCTGCCCACAAACCCCAGTACCTGGGCCGCCAGACTGCCGTCGGGGTAATCCCGTCCGCTCACCGCCTCCAGGCTCACCCCCGGCAGGTTAAGGGCCGCCACCTTGCGGGCGGTGGCGGGGCTCACATCGCGGGCCAGCAGGGCATACCAGCTGTTACGGCGGTCGATCACCGCCGCGATGCGGGCGGCCGGAAAGGGCAGCACGCGGGCCAGGGCGCGGGCGGCCCGCCGGGGATGGTCCGCCGCCAGCACGTGGGGGGTGGCGATGACATCATACCCGGGCACGTCCATGGCCAGGGGCTGGCCGAAGCGGTCCAGGATCTTGCCCCGCTCGGCGGGCAGGGTGCGCAGCTGATAGTGGATGCCCAGGGCATAGGCCTGCAGGGCCGGCGCCTGCAGCACCTGGATGCGCACCAGCTGCACCCCCAGCAGCCCGAAACCGACCATCCACCAGAACCGGGTCCAGCCCAGCCGCCAGCGCAAGCCGCTCCCTGCCGGCGGGGTGCCGGAGCCGGCCTCATGCCTTACCGCCCGCGCCATGCCTGGCGGAGCTCCAGCAGGAAGTGGCGGGCCTGGGACCAGGGCGAGGCCGGCTGGGCGACCGCCGGCGCCGCCGGGGCCGTCCCCAGGTAACGGATGCGCGGGGTCTCTAGGGTCACCCCCAGCCGGCGGGCCCCCGCCGCCAGCGCCGCCGAGCTCTCCAGCCCGGCCAGCCGGGCGTTGAGAGCCTGTTCCTGCCGCTGGGCGCTCCGGTAGCTTGCCTGCAGCGCATCCACCCGGAACCCGGCCTGTGCCACTGCCAGGGCCAGCCCGGTGGTGACGGCCGCTCCCAGCCACAGGCCCAGGATCCACGCCGCCCCCCGCACCCAGGGCTTCCACCGGTAGCGGGGCCGGACCGCAGGCCGCGGCCGCAGCCGCCGCTCCCATTCCTGCGCCAGCCCGGCCACTGCCGGGTTCTCCCACCGTTCCGCTTCCTGCATCAGCATGCGGTTATGTTCCCTCCCCTTGATCCAGTGCGCCCGTGCGGACGAAGGCCCGTAACTTGGCGGAGCGGGCGCGGCGGTTGGCCGCCACCTCCTCCGGCCCCGGGGTCAGGGGCCGGCGCAGCAGCACGCTGCCCCGCCCCGCCGCCGCCCACTCGCGGAAGGTGTGCTTGACGAGGCGATCCTCCAGGGAATGAAAGGTCAGCACCACCAGGTGCCCGCCCGGGGCCAGCAGCTGCCAGCCCGCCTCCAGCCCCCCTGCCAGCGCCCCCAGTTCGTCGTTGACCCAGATGCGCAGGGCCTGGAAAGTCCGCCGCGCCGGGTGGCCGCCATGCCGCCGGGCCCCGGCCGGCACCGCCGCCTTGACCACCGCCACCAGGTCCCCAGCCGTGCGCAGCGGCCGCCGCCGCCGGGCCTCGGCCACGAAGGCGGCAATCCGCCGGGCCCAGCGCTCCTCCCCGTAGGCCCACAGCACCCGGGCGATCTCCGCTTCCGGGGCGGTGTTGAGCAGGGTGGCGGCATCCACCGGCGCGGACGGGTCCATGCGCATGTCCAGGGGGGCCTCCAGCGCCGGCTCTTGGTAGCTGAAGCCCCGCTCCGGGCGGTCCAGCTGCAGGGAGGACACCCCCAGGTCGAGCAGGATGCCGGCGGCCGCCGCCACTCCCGCGCCGGCCGCCAGCCGGTCCATCTCCCGGAAGTTGCCCTGCACCAGCGTCACCCGATCCGCGAAGGCCGCTAGCCGCTCCCGGGCCAGAGCCAGGGCCTCGGGGTCCTGGTCCAGGCCCAGCACCCGCAGATGGGGGTAGCGGCTCAGGGCCAGGGCACTGTGCCCGCCCAGGCCCACGGTGGCGTCGACATACACCCCGGCCGGATCGGTGATCCATTGGCCCAGGACCTCCTCCGGCATCACACTGATGTGGGTGGCCCCGCTGTCCGCCGCCATCACCGCCTCCCCGTTCCCGCCCCGGTTCTAGAACCCCAGATCCTCCAAGGTCTCCGCCACCGACTCGAAGGTGGCCTGCTCCTTCGCCTGGTAGGCCTCCCAGCGGTCGGCCGCCCAGATCTCCAGGCGGGTCAGGAGGCCCACCAGGACCACATCCCGCTCGATGCCGGCGTACTCGCGCAGGCGGGGGGGCAGCGTAAAGCGCCCCTGGCGGTCGACCTCCATCTCCTGCGCCCCGGCCAGGAACAGGCGCGCGAAGGCCCGCGCGTTGGCGCTGGTGGTAGGCAACGCGCTCAACTTGGCCATGATCTGTTCCCATTGGGCGGCGGGGTACAGGAACAGGCAGCTGTCGAGCCCCTTGGTGACCACAAAGTGCTCCCCCAGGTCCTCGCGCAGCCGGGCGGGAACGACGAGGCGGCCCTTGTCGTCCAGGCTGTGGGCGTATTCCCCCATCAGCATCCCCGTCGCCCCCACCCTGCCCCACTTTCCTCCACTACGCCCCCTGCAATTCGCGGTCGGCCGGCCGGATTCCTTTTCCCGGGCCGGATTTTTTCCTGCCTTTTGTTACCGTTTCCCGGGCGATACTTCCATTTACTTCCATCCTCCGCCGGCGTACCCGTCCGCCTGACGGCAGCCGGGGGGCAGGGCATAAAAAAACCCGCCCCGGGGGCGGGCAGGAAGGACGGCGGCTAGGGCTCGTTCTGCCAGACAGTGCGGGCATAGGCCTGGGCGGTGGGGGCCGGGAAGCCGTGCCCGATCAACAGTTCCGCTAGGGCCGCCCGGGGGACCCCCAGTTCGCGCAGCGCCCAGGCATAAGCCAAGCGGCTGCCGGGGCGCACATGATGGCGGGCGGCCGCCTGGACCATCTCATGCGGGGTGGGCCAGCGATAGCCGTGGCCCTCCATGCTGTCCCTCCTCCCCGCCTGGTGTTCGTCCCGATATTAGAAAGCCCGCCGGCCGCCGCCAAGCCGGTGAAAACCGTGACGGCGCGCCCCCCACGGCGGCCACGCTCCCGGACAGCATCCGGACCGGGCCGGGACGTTGCTGCCAGGAAGGTTCCGGCCCGCTTTCCGGGATTTTCCCGCTCCCGGGTTTTCCCCTGCGTGTTTTGCGAAAGACCCTGACGTTGTTGCGGTGTTGCCTCCCTCATCTCCGCATCGTGTTTTTCGCTTCCCCCTTTCAGAGCGGGCGGACGATGGTTCCATCTTCTCCGCGCTATTCGCCATATTTCGACATATCGAGGCGCCCACCGACCGGTAACCCGCGCCCCGCGCCGGTTTCCGGCGATCACGATTCGACATGCTTCCCGTCTCTTGTCGAAAATTTTTTATCCGGGAAGGAAGCACTTCATGCAACATGAGTGCCGGAAACGTTCTTCTTGCGCAGCATCCGGCCCGGTGTGAGGTGTGATTCTGTGAAGGTCTATGCCCATGCAACCCGCATTGTGGCGTTGGGGTTAATCGTCGTAGGGATTGGATTGCTGGCGACGCTCCCGGCCTTCCTGCTGCGGAGCTGGTGGCAGGGCCGGTCCCTGTTGGGTGCCCTGCCCCCGCTCGCCGGTGCCGGCTGGCCTCAGGGCCTGCGCGAGGAGATCGAGATTCCGGCCATCCGCCTGGTGGCCCCAGTGGTGCAAGGAGCCGGCAACGCCCAGCTGGATCGGGCGGTCGGCCATCTGCCGACGTCGGTCTGGCCGGGGCAGACCGGCACGGCAGTGCTGGCCGGTCACGACGTGACCTGGTTCCATCACCTCAACCGGCTGCACAAGGGCAGCCGCGTCCTCATCCGCACCCCGGACCGGCTCTATACCTTCCGGGTCAGCCGCACGGAGGTGGTGCGGGAGGGCAGTCCGGTCCGCAACGCTCATCATCCCCAGCTGCTGCTGGTGGCGTGCTGGCCGCTCAACGCCCTCTACCTCACCCCCTACCGCTTCCTGGTCTACGCCGACCTCACTGCCACCACCCGGCTGGCCCACGGCCTGCCGCCGGCAGCCTGGCCGGGCGGCTTCGCGGTCCATGCCGCTGGCATTCCAGCAGCAGTGCGGGCCCAGGGGCTGACCCTGGCCACCAACGACCTGCCCATGGGCACCCTGGCGGTCGAGGGCCATCCCTCCCCGACCTGGAGCGCCAGCAACGCGCCCCTGTCGGCCGCCTCCGCCACCACCACCCTCTTCCTGGCGGGCGTTCACATCGCCGCCGCCGGGAATGCCGGCTGGTGGGCCCGCCTGGCCCCTCACCTGAGCCCGGCGGTGCTGGGACCGCTTTGGAAGGGACGGGTGGTCCGCTACCTGGCCCCGGCCGACATCCGGGAGACGGTCGACGGCACCCGCATTACCGGGACCCGGCTCACAACCACCCTGGAGGTCACCGGGCCGGACGGCACCGGCGACTACACCGTCAGCCTGGCGACGCGGCCCGCCGGCTCCGGCCGGCTGGCCCTGGCCGGCTGGTCGCTCACCCCCGCCGGTTAGCCGGCGGGGTCAGCTGTATCCGAACAGGAGGAATCCAGATATGCAACTGCGCCACAGTCTTTACACGGTCCTGCCCGCCGCCGTGGTGGCCGCCGGCACCCTGGCCGCCACCCCCGCCTTCGCCTCCAGCGGTCCCTTAGGCTCCCTGACCGGCGCCCTCACCGATACGCTGGGCTCCCTGACCAGCACCGTGGGCTCCACCGCCCAGTCCGCCGTCGACACCACCGTGAACACGGTGGGCAACCTCACCTCCGCCGTCACCACCCCGGTAGCCTCCACCGTTTCCCAGGTGCCGGTGGTGGGCCCGGTGGCCTCCAGTGTGGTGTCCACCGTTCCCGGTGTGGTCTCCACGGTCGGCTCGGCGGCGGAAGGCGCCACTTCGGCCGCCGTCAATGCGGTCGGCAACGAAGTCGGCACCGTCGGTAACCTGACCAACGCCGTGGGCTCCACCGGCGATGCGGTGCTCAACACCACCCTGGGCGCGGTCCCGGCGGTCACCGGGGCGGTCTCCGACACCGCCCAGAATCTGACCAGCACCGTAGGGGCGGTCGGCGGCCTGGCGGGTCAGACCACCAGCCAGCTGCTCAACACCACCGGCGGCCTGCTGCACACCGTGACGGGCAGCCTGGGGGGGATCACCGGCGGCCTGACCGGCGCCCTGGGCGGTCTGGGCGCGTCCACCCCCTCCGCCAGCGGGCAGGGCCAGGCCACCGTGGAGGGCAGCGCCTCGGCGCAGACCCCGGCCGCCACGGTCAGCACCTCCAGCACCGGCAGCGGCAGCGTGTCGGCCTCGGCCGATCCCACCGCCGCGCACGCAGCCACCAAGGCCTCGGATGTGGCCGGCGCCACCTCGGTGGAGACCGGGGTCGGCCTCTGGGGCAGCCTGCTGGGCGGACTCACCCTGCTCGGCGGCGGCGGCTCGCTCTATGCCTGGAACCGGCGGCGCCTGCTGGCCCGCTGAACCGGGCCCGCCAAGCGGACGCCCGGGATCCCTGCGGGGATCCCGGGCGTTGCTGTAAAGCCGTCGTCAGCCCAGGGCGGGCGCGGCCACGCTCTCCGGCCCGTCCGTCACGTCCCCCAGGCGCTGCTGCTGGCTCTCCCACAGGCGCCGGTAGTAGCCGTTGCGGGCCAGGAGCTCGGCCTGGGTTCCTCGCTCCACCACCCGGCCCTGATCCAGCACCACAATCTCGTCCATGGCCTCCAGGCCGGTCAGCAGATGGGTCACCAGCAGCAGGGACCGGGGCCCCAGCCACTCCAGCAGGCGCTGCATCAGGCGCCCGGCGTTGGTGGCGTCCAGCCCCTCGGTCGGCTCGTCCAGGAGCACCACCGGCGCCCCCTTCAGCACCGCCCGCGCCACCGCCAGGCGCCGGGCCTCGCCGCCCGACAGGCGGGCGCCCTGTTCGCCGATGGGGGTATCATAGCCCTCCGGCAGCCGGGCCACCACCTCATCCAGGACCGCCACCCGGGCGGCCCGTTCGAGGGCGGCGGTATCAGCATCCGGGTCGGCTAGGAGCAGGTTCTCGCGCAGGGTGGTATTGAACAGGTGCGGGCGCTGCTCGGCCACTGCCAGGGCCGCATGTAGCGAGCCGGGGTCCAGCCGGCGCAGCTCATGGCCGCCCAGCCGCACCTCCCCGCGCTGGTAGGGCCACAGGCCGGCCACCACCGAGAGCAGGCTGCTCTTGCCGGAGCCGGTGGGCCCCACCACCGCCACCCGCCGGCCGGGCCGGAGGTCCAGATCGACCCCCTCGAGCGCCCAGCGCGCCTCCTCGTAGCGGAGGCCCAGCCCCCGCACTTCCAGGGCGGGTACCCCTTCCCACCGCACCCGCACCCCGTCGGCCGGTTCCGGAGGGGCGCCGGCGGTCAGCTCCTGCAAGCGTCGGCCGGCCTCCCGGCTCTGGGAGAGGTACTGAAAAGCTAGCGGGAGCGGCTGCACCGCCTCGAAGGAGGCCAGCCCCAGCAGGGTGACCGAGGCCAGCAGCACCCCCGGCAGGCGGCCCGCCTCCACCAGCGGAATCCCCTCCGTGAGCAGGGCCCAAGCCGCACCCAGGCTGAGCAGGGTAAGCAGCCCGGCCGACAGCGCCCTGGTCGACTGCCCGCGGGCCCGCAACCGGCCCTGCTCGCGGTTGAGGGCCTCCAGGCGCGCAAGCTGGGCCCGGGCCTGCCCGTAGGCGGTCAGGTCCCCGAGTCCGCCCACGGTATCGACAATCAGGGCGCTGAGACGGGCGCGCAGGGGCAGCCAGTCACGCCCGGCCTCCCGACTACGCACCTCCGCCCATAACGGAACCGCCAGGCCCGCGGCCAGCAGGAAGACGGTCAGGGTCAGGGCCAGGCCCCACCCATGGGGCACCAGGATCCCGATCACCGTGACCAGGGTGAGGAAAAAGATCAACGGCGGCGCCAGCAGCCGCAGGTACAGATTCTGCAGGGTGTCGACGTCGGCCATGGCCCGGCTCAGGAGCTCGCCCGAGTGCAGGTTGAGCCGCAGCCCCACCCCCATGGCCCGCGCCTGGCGGTAAAACCAGACCCGCAGGTCGGTCAGCACCCGGAAGGTGAGTTCATGGGAGAGGTAACGTTCCACATAGCGCCCCACGCCGTGGGCGGTGCTGAAGAAGCGCACCCCCACGATCGGCACCCAGAGCAGGAGGATGGTGCTGGGCCGTTGGGCCGCCTTCGAGATCAGGTAGGCGGAGGTGAACAGCAGGCCGATATTGGTGGCCACGGTGAAATAGCCCGCGGCCAGCGACCCCGCGAACCAGCCCCGGAACCGGAGCACCTGGGCAATAAACGGCTTAAGCGGCTTCACGACCCCACCCCCTCGGCGTACGCGATGCGCAGCTGCCGGTAGAGCCCCGGCCGCTGGGCCAGGGACTCCGGCGTCCCGCTCTCCACCACCCGGCCGCCATCCATCACCAGCAACCAGTCGGCATGGCGGACGGTGTTGAGGCGATGGGCCACCACCACCACCGTGCGGTCCCGCCAGCGCTCGAGCAGCTCATCCAGGACCCCTTCCGTCTCGGGGTCCAGGTTGGCGGTGGGCTCATCCATCAACACCACCGGGGCATCCTTGAGCACCGCCCGGGCCAGCGCGATGCGCTGCGCCTCCCCCCCGCTGAGGGTCAGGCCGCGCTCGCCGATGACGGTATCGTAGCCCTGGGGCAGCGCCCGGATGAAGGCGTCGGCCCGGCACAGGCGGGCTGCCTCCTCCACCGCCTCCCGGGGGGCGTCAGGGACCCCCAGCCGGATATTGTCGGCCACGGTGCCGGCGAACAGGTATGGCCGCTGCGGCACCCAGGCCACCTGCCGCCGCCACCAGTCGCCGTCCAGCTCGGCCAGGTCCACCCCGGCCACCTCCCCCTGCCCGGGTCCCGGCACCACAAAGCCCATCAGCACCGACAGCAGGGTACTCTTCCCGGCCCCGCTGGGGCCGACAATGGCCAGGTGCCGGCCCGGGGGCAGGAACAGGGACACGTCCCGCAGGACCGGATCCCCGGGACCGTAGGCATAGCTCAGGTGGTTCAGGCGCACCGTCAGCGGCGCCCCTTCGGGGGGCCGCCGCCGGCCGGGCTCCGGCACCGGCTGGTCCAGCACCCCAAAGATGCGCTCCAAGGCGGTCCGCCCGCTCAGGCCGGCGTGATAGTTGGTGCCCAGCGCCCGCAGGGGAGCGAAGAACTCCGGTGCCAGCAGCAGCACGAAGAACCCGGGAAAGAAGGGAAGACTGCCACCCACCATGCGGATCCCGATGACCACCGCCACGATGGCGGTACTCAGGGCCGCCGACAGCTCCAGAACCAGGGAGGACAGAAACCCGATGCGCAAGGTCTTCATCGTCGCCCGCCGGTAGCGGTCACTGACGTCGGCGATGATGGCCTCCTGCCGCCGGGCCCGTCCAAAAAGCTCCAGGGTGGTCAACCCCTGCAGGACATCCAGGAAGTGCGCCGAGAGGCGCGACAGCAGCTCCCACTGCCGCCGGTTGGTGGCCTCCGCCTGCCGGCCGATGAGCACCATGAAGATGGGGATGAGGGGCGCGGTCACGAAAAGAATAAGGGCGGACAAGGGATCCTGCCACAGCACCGCCAGCCCCACCAGCACCGGCACCGCCACGCTCAAGACCACCTGGGGCAGGAAATGGGCCAGGTAATCCTCCAGCGCCTCCACGCCGTCCAGGGCGATGGCGGCCACATCCCCGCCCGACCCCGCCGTCATGGCGGCGGGCCCCCGCCCGACCACGGCCTCCATGATCTGCCGGCGCACCTCCGCCTGCACCCGCTGGGCCATTGCCAGGCCAGCCCGTTCGGCGCCCCAGGCGACCACGGCCCTAGCCGCCACCACCGCCAGCAGCCCGTAAATATCGGGGCTGACCGCAGAAAGCGGGCGGTGGCCCAGGTAGACCTGGGCCACCGCTTGGGCCATGAACCACGCCTGCAGCACCACAAGCACCCCATTGAGCACCCCCTGGCCGATGACCATCGCCAGGAGCCACCGCGCGGGCTTCACCCGGGTCCATAAGCGCCGGTCCATGATCCCCCCACCTTAGTACTCGAGATGCATCTGTCCGCTGACGGGCTTCCGGAACATCCAGTGTACCCAGATCTGGTAGGCCAGCACAATCGGCACCATCACCAGGGCCACGATGGTCATGACGCCCAGGGTGTACGGGTTGGACGCCGCGTTGTTGATGGTCAGGCTGTACTTCAGGTTGATGGTGGAGATCATGACATCAGGGAAAAGCCCGATGAACATGGCCGCCGTCACCAGTGCGATAGAGATGCCCTGCATGGCAAAGGTCCATCCGGGCTTCTTCGCGTTGAAGAAGAAGCGCTCGGAGAGCATCGCCAGCCAGGCCAGGGCCGCCACCGTCACGCCCAGCACGCCCCAGTGCGCCATCACGGCGCCGCCCAGCTGCTGGCTGGTCCAGATGAGGTAGAGGCCCAGCAGCACGGTCGCGGTCGCCCCCAGCTTGGGGATAGCCTTGTCCGCGGCGTCGCGCACCGCCCCCTCGGTCCGGATGCGGAGGTAGAGGGCGCCGCTCAGGGCGAAGACCACCAGGCTGGTGAGGCCGCCGAAGACCGAGTACAGCGACAGGAGCCCGAAGAAGCCGCCGACGTAGTTGAACTGGGCGTTGATGGCCAGCCCGTGGGCCAGGTCGGAGATGGCGACCCCCCATAGCAGGGCCAGCAGCGCGCTGCCGCCGAACACCAGGCTGTCCCACCACTTGCGCCAGCCGGCCGTGCTCTCCTTGCTGCGGTACTCCAGGCCCACCCCGCGGGCGATGAGGCCCAGCAGCATCAGGACCAGGGCCAGGTAGAAGCCGCTGAACATGGTGGCGTACCACTCCGGGAAGGCCGCGAACAGCGCGCCACCGGCGGTGATGAGCCACACCTCGTTGACGTTCCACACCGGACCGATGGTGTTCAGCATGACCCGGCGGTCGTTGTCGGTCTTCCCCAGGAAGGGCAGGAGGGTTCCTACCCCGTAGTCGAAGCCTTCCAGGAAGAAGAAGCCCATGAACAAGACCGCCACCAGGATGAACCATAGGGCTTGTAGCGTCATTGCCGCTCCCTTCCTCTCTACGCGGCCTAGACCACGCGGGTGTAGGCGGCGCCTTCGGCCACCTCGCCCTCCGCGGTCGCCGGGCCGAGGTCGGTGTCGGCGTACTTGCGGAAGAGGTAGACCGCGAAGCCGGCCATGAGACCGTAGGTCAGGGTGAAGACGATGACCGAGAAGGCAATGTCACCCGCGGGCACCGTCACCGGCGGCGAGACCCCGTCGGCCGTCTTCAGCAGCCCGTACACCACCCAGGGCTGGCGGCCCACCTCGGTCATGATCCAGCCGGAGATGTTGGCCAGGTACGGCAGGATGAGGGTCCACTCCATGAGCTTCAGGAAACGCGGCCGGTTGACGTAGCGGTCCCCCTTGAGCAGGAAGAGCGCCCACCAGGTCATGATCAGCATCAAGGTGCCGGCCAGGATCATGAGGCGGAAGGTGTAGAACACCGGCGCCACCGGCGGCACGTAGTTGCCGGGCCCGTACTTCTTGACGTACTGCGCCTGGATCTGGTTGATGCCCTCGATGGACCCCGTGGTGCTCTTGTAGGCCAGGAGGCTCAGCATGTCGGGAATCTCAATCACGGCCGAGTTGTGCTCGGTCTTGCCGTTGACGATGGCAAACACCTTCCAGGGCGCGTGCTGCCCCGTGGTGTTGAACACCGCCTCCGAGGCCGCCAGCTTCATGGGCTCCGACACCCGCAGGTGAGAGGCCTGCATGTCGCCGATGACGATGACCAGCACCGAGGCGATGGCGCCGACGATGGCCGCCAGCCGGAAGGAGTGCTTGAAGGCCTCCACGTTGCGCTTCTTGAGGATCTGGTAGCTGCTGACCGCCAGGACGAACACGGACGCCGTCAACCAGGAGGCCATGATCACGTGCGGGAACTCCCGCCACAACTGCGGGTTGGCCAGCAGGGCCCCGAAGCTCGCCATCTCGGCCTTGTGCTGGGCGATGACGTACCCCACCGGCTCCTGCATGAAGGAGTTGGCGGTCAGGATCCAAAGGGCCGAGAGCGAGGTGCCGAGGGCGACCAGCCAGATGGCGGCCAGGTGCACACCCTTCGACACCCGGTCCCATCCGAAGACCCAGACGCCGATGAAAGTCGACTCCATGAAGAACGCCAGCAGGGCCTCCACCGCCAGGGGGGCGCCGAAGATGTCGCCCACGAAGCGGGAGTAGTTGGCCCAGTCGAGCCCGAACTGGAACTCCTGCAGAATGCCGGTCACGACGCCGATGGCGAAGTTGATGAGGAACAGCTTGCCCCAGTACTGCGCCAGCTGCCGGTACTCCGGCTTCTTGGTCACGTAGTACTGGGTTTCCATGATGGCGATGAGGAAGGAGATTCCGATGGTCAGCGGCACGAACAGGAAGTGATAGACGGTGGTCACGCCGAACTGCAGGCGCGCCAACCCTAATTGTGTCATGGAAGTGGTGCCCTCCCTCCGTGTTATGAGACGGGAGTCGTCCGGTAGGGCCGGGCCGCAGCACGAAGTCCTAAATCGAAGACCGCTACAGTTACTATCCGCAGCGTCAACCCCTCCCTACCGGATTCGAATATAGCCCTGCCAAACGGCGGTCGAATAGGAGCAAACGGACCGTCAATCAATCAGCCTACGGGTATTTAACATAGCCATTACTTACCGCGCCCGAATTTCCGGATTTTTTGTCCAATAAATTCAGGGTGTAAGAGACGTCCCTACAAACCGTCCGAAAGGACTAGGCCGCTTTTTGGCTTCATTACTAGTTGTAGCGCTGTTTAGGGGCATGCGGCCGCCGGCGGCTCCCATCCCGGCCCCGGCCCGTCGTGCCCCCCGCCTGTACCTGGGTCCGCCCGCCGCGGTCCCGCCGTCCGCCGTCTGCCGGCCGCCGGCCCGGTCCCGCTCGTCCGGCCGGCAACCCTACCCGGGCCGGACGACAGGTTGTTAAACATCCTGTGGTTTAAGGACCGCGGTGGCGGGATATTCCTGACATGGCATGCAAAAGGCCGCGGTCCGGGAATTCCCGGACCGCGGCCCTGAGACGGAGCCGTTCAGGCCTCGGCCGCCAGTTCCGACCAATGCTCCACGGCCTCCCCCTGCCGGGCCAGGGCCGTGGCCTCGAAGGGGATGCCGAGCTCCTTAGCCAGGGCCCGCAGCCGGGGCAGGGCGGCGGTACCGGCCTTGGTCAGGGTAGTGGTCAGGGTAAGGTCGACCCCCGCCGCGCGGTACTGGCGCAGGCTGGCGGTGATGCGCGCAAAGGAGCCCGGGGTGCGCGTCATCCAGTCGTGATCCCCCTCCCAGCCCAAAAGGGGCACCTCCACCCGCACACCGGGCCGGGCCAGGGCCTCGATCAGTTCGGGGTACTGACTCCAGCCGTTGGTCAGCACCCGGACCACGGGCGCCGCCCGTCGCGCGTGGTCGAGGATGGCCAGGAAATCGGGGTGCATCGTCGGCTCTCCGCCCGCGAGCACCACCTCCTCCACCCCGAAGGGGGTCAGGGTTTCCAGGGCCGCGTGGATGGAGGCGGCCGGCGCATGCCCCTTACCCAGGCGGTCACCCAGGTAGCAATGCCGGCAACGGTGCGGGCAATGGGTGGTGAGCTCCAGCCAGGCGTAGGGGTGTTCCCCGCCGGCACCGGCGCCCGGCAGTTCCTCCCAACGGCCGGTCGCCCAGTCCCATTCCGCCGTCAGCCCGCCGCCGACGGTGCCTACCGCCCATTGCACCGGGACCGGCTCCAGCCGGAATTCGGGCTCCAGCGGCCGCACTTCCAGCCAGACGTCCTTGACCGCCACATATCCGGGACTGTGCAGCTGGCAGGCCTCGCAGGGCTCCCCCTGGGGCCGCCCGCAGACGGTGCAGACCTTGGCAAGCGTTGCCATCGAGACAAGTCCTCCCTGACGCGGTTTTCATTGCCACCGTGTGGTTCGCCGAGATTATAGGCTACCCGCCCGGCGCCGACAACCGCTGCCCTGGCAAGGCCGGAGGCCGGGATTCCCCCGGTCCGGGTGCGGAGTGGCCCTGGGCTCCCAGGGGGATGGGCAGCCCCGCCGGGGTGCCACGGGCACCGCCGAACGGGGCGGGACCGGCTCAGGTGCCGGGAACGGCTGCGGGCGCCACCGTGCCGGTGGCCGCGTCCACGGTCCATTGGGCGGTGATGCGCCCCTGGTCGGCTACCCGCGTACACCCCCCAGCTGCCGTAGGCCACCGGCGACACCTCCGTGACCAGGGCCCCGGGTTGGCTGGCAAAGAACCCGGTCACCTGCGGCGAGCGCGCCAGGACGTCCAGCACCTGCCCAACCGTGGCCACCGCCGGCTTGCGGCCGGGTGCCACCGACAGGTCGGCCACCCGCCAGCGGCCCCGCACATCCGTCATCCGGAGCGTGACCCGGGCCTGGTGGAGGGCCGGGTTGCTCCCGGAGACGGCCCACACCGCGAGAGCGACATCCGGGGAAGTCCCCGGGAGGACGGTGAAGCCCGGTTCCGTGTCCCCTCCCAGCACAGAGGTCAATCGTGCGCGCAGGGCGGGGACATCCGCGCCCGGTGCGGCCAGGGAGGCCGCCTGGCGGGGCAGCCCCAGCTCGGCCGCGGTCACGAACGCCTCCGCCGCCGCCCCGGGGGTATCGCCCAACGCCACCAGCGCCCCGCTCCCCACCGGGCTGTCCGGCCCGAACCGCGCCGGGCCGGCAGGCACCCACCGCCCGGTGGGATCCGAGGCCCGGCTTTCATACCGCCAGTCCTGAGTCTGCACGTGCTGCAGGGTGTCGTAAAGCCGCACGGTGACGCCGGGGCCACGGGTCCCGGCCGTCACGAAACCGGACCAGTCGGCCGGCGTCAGGCCCTCCAGGGGCTGGGGCACCGCGGTGAAGGCTGCGGTGGCGGGGTCGTAGCGGTATGCCACCGCAGCCGCCGCCGGGGCCGGGACCGGCACGAAAGCCCCGCGGGCAGGGTTCCAGGTGTAGGAGCGGTAGACGCAGCCGCCGCTCCCGCAGAAATCTGCATCGGCGCGCAGCAGCAGCACCGGCAGATGCCCGGCGAAGCGGTAGACCGCCACGGCCCCCACATGGTCGAGGGTCCAGATGACCCGGCCGCCCGCATCCGTGACCTCCAGGCGGGAGGAAAACCGCGACACCGGGTGGACGGACAAGGTGTCGAGACCCCGGCCCCGCAGCGCCACCGCCACCGGTCCGGTGGTAAATCCGGTCACGCCCGCCGGCGTCCACACCCGCCACCCGCCGGGAACGGTGGCGGCCGTCCGCGTCCCCCCGGCCGGCCGCACTGCCGCCGGCCGGGCCGGTCCGCCGCACCCCCCGGCCAGGCCCGCCATGACCAGCAACGCCGCCGCCCGTACCCGCCGCTTATCCATCTGCTGCCCCTCCCGCCCTCTGCGCCCTGCCTACCTGCTATGAACGTCCCCGCTTCCGGCGCCGTCACCGGCGACCTCGACGCCTTCTTCGCCCTGCCCGCCCCGTTCCCTGCTCTGGCCCGGAAAAACCCGGCGCCGGCGGTCCCGGTTCCGCCTGGCGGGATAGGGCGGCCGTTACCGGACACGCTAGGGGGTGGCAAAGGGGGGCACAGCATGGCGGTCCGGAAGGCACCGGAACACGCGCGGCAGGCGAGGCCCCGGTCGCGGGGCCCGCGCCGCACCTTGGGGACCATCGGCCTGACCGGCCTCGGCATCGGCGGCATCATCGGGGCGGGGTTCTTTCTGGGCAGCGGGATTGTCATCCACCGGACGGGGCCGGGCATTGTGCTGACCTATCTGCTGGCGGGCATCATCCTGGCCCAGGTGATGGGGGCCATCACCTCCCTGGCCGTCAATGTCCCGGTCGAGTCGTCCTATCAAGAGTACATCCACCGCTACCTCGGACCCTTTGCCGGGTTCCTGCTGGGCTGGGTGGTCTATCTTTCCGGCATCCTGGCCACCGGCTCGGAGGCGGTGGCCATGGCGGTCTACTCGCAGACCTGGCTGCCGGGGGTCCCCTTAGGCGTCTACGCGGTAAGCTATGTGCTGGTGATCGTGGGGCTGAACCTCTTCGGCGTGGCGGACCTGGGCAAGGCGGAGACCGGCATGTCGCTATTAAAGGTTGGGGTGCTGCTCGCGTTCATCCTGACCGCCGCCCTCCTCCTGGGCCATCTGCTCCCCGTCCCCCCTGCGGCGGGCCCGGCCGGCCTCCCCCGCCCCGGGACTTTCCTCCCCCGGGGGCCCGGGGCGGTCCTTCAGGCGATGCTGATCGTCATCTTCAGCTATGCCGGGGTCACCACGGTGGCCATGGCCGCCTCCCGCACCCGCCGCCCGGGCCGGACGGTGCCGCAGGCGGCCCTATACACCACGGTGGGGGTGGTGCTGCTCTACGCGCTCTCCGTGGCCGGACTGGTCCTGCTGCTGCCCTACACCCGCTTCAGTCCCCAGCAGTCTCCTTTTGTCACCGCCTTGCGGGCTTACCACCTCATCTGGTTCGCGCGCGTCTTCAACGCCGCCGTCCTGGTCGCCTCGTTCTCGGTCATGGCCGGCACGTTCTATGCCACCGAATGGATGCTGATCAGCATGGCCCTGCACGGCGGCGCCCCCGCCTATTTCCGGCACGCCGAGCCCGGCCGCCCGTACCGCGCCCTTATCACCACCGCCCTCCTGGTGCTGGCCACCGTGAGCCTGGCCTTTGTCCTGCCCCGTTCGGTGTATACGGAACTGACCGCCGCTTCCAGTTACTTCAGCTTCATCAACTGGATGCTCATCCTGCTGGCGTTCACGGTCTGGCACCGGCGCGCGCGCCGGCCCCGGGAACCTGTCTCGGCCCTCGCCTTCGGGGCGCCGTATGGGGCCTGGGTGATGGCAGCCGCCATCGCGGCCCTCGGCATCTACAGCCTGACCATCCGGTCGTTCCGACCCGCTTTCCTGGTGTTCGCGGCCCTCACCCTGGGCGTCACCCTGAGCTGGATGTGGCTCCAACGCCGGCCCGCCGCCTGACCGGCCGCTCCCCGCGCCAGCGGCCGGGCCCCCGTCCCGGCGCACAAAAGGGGGACCCCGCAGCCCTGTACCGGCTGCGGGGTCCATCTGGTGGAGACGAGGGGAGTCGAACCCCTGACCTCTAGAGTGCGATTCTAGCGCTCTCCCAACTGAGCTACGTCCCCGACGCGCGTCAACCAGCATACTGCCCCCGGACCCGAATGTCAATGGCAGCTAGTCGCCTGCCGGGCACGGCTCCCCGGCCGGCCGGGTACTGGGCCGCCTTACTCCCGGTCCTGCAGCCACCGGCCCAGGCGGTCCCGCTGGACCCGCAACCGGCGGGGCCCGCCGGCAATCAGGCCTTCCCGGCGCAAATGCGCCAACGCCCGCGACACCCGTTCCCGCGAGGCGCCGACCAGGGCGGCCACATCCTCGTGCCGCAGCGGCAGCGCTTCCGGACCTTGCGCCAGGTCCAGGAGCAGCCGCGCCACCCGTTCCAGCACCGGGCCGCTTTGGTCCCGCAGTCGTACCTGGGCAGCGGCCAGGGCCCGGATGAGGATGGCGTTCAGGCCTGCCGCCAGCTGCGGATACCGGCACACCAGCAGCGCCCAGCGTTCGCGCGGGATCAGCACCGCCCGCAGCGGGGCCAGGGCCACCGCGGAAGCCGGGTAGACGCTCTGCAGGGTCAGGGTCCCCTCCGCCACATAATCCCCCGGTCGCTTGACCCACAAGACCCGCTCGCGGCCGTCGGGGGCCTCCCGTACCAGCTTGACCCAGCCTGCAGCCAGGTACCACATCCCGGCCGCCGGCTCCCCTTCCCGGAACAGGATCGCCCCGCGCGGGACCGTCTGCACCGGCAGGAGGTCCGGCTCCACCCCCGGCAGGTCAGCCAGCAACGGCGGCAGCCACCAGGACCGCAGGGAAAGCCCTGCGCGCAGCTCCACCCGGCCGCAGCCGGCCGCGAAATCCGGGCATTTCGCCTGGCATCCGGTGCTAGCCATCCCCGTCCCCTCCTGTCCCGGCCGCAGCCGGAGGCCACTCGGCCCTCTGGTTTATGTAAGATACATGGCACCATCCACAATTGTAAGGTAAGTTTTTCCCTTCGATCGCGCAATATCAGATTTACTGTGGCAGTTGTCACAGATAGTTTCCGATAACTTTGCTAATCTTCACCCGCACCTTTCACATCGTGCTTCCCCAGGAGGAGGTGGCCGCATGCATACCTGCACCAGCTGCACCGACCACGCCAGCATCCGGGATCTGCAGTTCCGGCTGGCGGGGGAGAAGATTCCCACCATTTTCGACCGTCGCCGCACCCAATCCCCGTTCTGCCAGTTCGGCCGCAAGGGCACCTGCTGCACCCTCTGCCCTGACGGCCCCTGCCGTATCCGGCCGGGCGCCGAACGCGGCATCTGCGGCATCGACGCCGACGGCATGGTGGCCCGCAACCTTCTGCGTCTGGTCAACCAGGGCGGGGCGGCCTACACCCACGACTTCAAGCACACCCTTAAAACTCTGCGGGCGGTGGCCGAGGGCCAAGGGCCGTTCCGGGTGGCGGATCCCGGCAAGCTGACCCGGATGGCCGCGCGGTTGGGCCTGCCGGCGGCGGACGGGCCCGCCGCCGCGGCCGCCCTGGCCGCCTATCTGGACCAGGAATTCCGCAAGGACGTGGACCAGCCTCTGGACCTGATCCGCCGCCTGGCGCCCCCCTCCCGGGTTGCCCTCTGGGAGCGCCTGGGCATCCTGCCCGGCGGCTACCTGTTTGAAGGACATGAGGCCGCCGCCAAGGTGATGCCCAACATCGATACCGATTACCAGGACCTGCTGCTGACCGCCCTGCGGCTGGGGCTATCGGCGGGCTTTCTGGGCAACATCGCTACCACCCTGGTGCGGGATGTGGTGCTGGGCTCCCCCGCCCCCACCAGCGGGCAGGCGGACGTGGGGGTGCTGGACCCCGCCTACGTCAACATCGTGGCCCATGGGCACGTGCCCTGGACGGCCTCCGCCCTGGCCCAGGTCCTGGAGGAACCGGCCGTGCAGGCTATGGCCCGTCAGGCGGGGGCCAAAGGCATCCGCCTGCTGGGATCCATGTGCGTGGGGCAGGAACTTACCCAGCGTCCTGGCACCGCCGCCGGACTGGGCGGACAGCTGGGCAACTGGATCAGCCAGGAGTTCTGGCTCAGCACCGGCGCAGTGGACCTGGTGATGATGGACAAGAACTGCAGCACCCCCGCCCTGCCCCAGATGGCGGAACGCACCGGCACCCGCCTGGTCCCGGTGTCAGGTCTGGTCCATCTGCGCGGGGTGGAGGACCGCCCCGACCTGCACTACGAGCCGGCCCGGGCCGAGGCCCAGGCCCGGCAGCTGGCGGCGATGGCGGTAGAGGCCTACCGCCGGCGCCAGGGCCGCCCGCTGACGGTGCCGGAGTACCGGAGCCCGTATATGGCCGGCTTCGGCCTGGAGTCGCTCAGCGCCGCCCTGGGCGGCAGCCTGCTGCCGCTGGTGGAAGCCATCGCCGGGGGACAAATCCAGGGAGTGGTGGGGCTAGTCAGCTGCACCAACACCCGCAACGGCCAGGACCTCATGACCAACGCCCTCATCCGCGAGCTGATCCGGCGCGATATTCCGGTGCTGGTGGCCGGATGTGCCGCCAGTGCCGCCCAGGTGGCGGGCCTGGCCGCCCCCGAGGCCGCCGTCCTGGCCGGGCCGGGCCTGCGCGGCCTGGCCCAACGCCTGGGCATCCCCCCTGTCCTTAGCTACGGCTCCTGCCTGGACGCCGGCCGTATCGTGCTTACCGTCTACGCCCTCAGCGAGCTCCTGGGCGTGGACCCCTCCCGCCTGCCCGTGGCTGCAGCCGCGCCCGAATACTACAACAATGACGCCCTCATAGACGCCCTGCTGGCGGTAGCCAGCGGCATCACCACCCTGGTCGGGCCGCTGCCGCCGGTCACCGGGGGTCCGGGGGTAACCAGCCTGCTGACCACCGGCCTGGATGACCTCCTGGGCGCCCGTTTCCTGGTCGAGGAGCAGGACCCGGTGCGGGCCGCCGACCTGCTCACCGCCCATCTGCAAAGCCGGCGCCAGGCCCTGACCTCCGCCCGCTGAACCCCCCGGCTGGATCGGCACCCGGCGCGGGCGCCCGGCATAGCCTGCCGGGGGAAGGGGACCCGGCGGCCGCCCCCGACCGCGGCGCCGGCCCCTCCGGCAGGGGGGGACATCATGGGCATCACGGTCGAACTGGGCATCCGCACCTGGTTCAGTCCCGAAGACGACACCCAGACGGTGTTCCTGGATTTTTTGCGGCAGGCACAGCACAGCCTCCGCCTGGCGGTTTACAGCTTCCATCTTCCGGTGGCGGTGGACATCCTGAGCCAGCAGCTGCGGGCCGGGGTGAATGTGGCCCTGGTCCTCGACCACTCCCAGGCCGAACGGGCGCTGGAACTGCCCGAGATCCGGCAGCTGCTGGCGACGGGGGCGGAGGTGACCGTGGGCACCTCCCGCCTACACGCCATCATGCACCACAAGTTTGCGGTCGCGGACGGGATGCGGGTCCTCACTGGCAGCTGGAACTTCACCCTCTCCGCCAGCCGGGAGGACAACTTCATTCAGGTGACCTCCAACCCGGAATACGCGCGCCTCTTTCTGGACAAGTGGCAGGCCATGCGCGCCTGGATGCGGACCCACGAGCCACAATGGCAGCCGCCTGCCGGCCCTTGACAGCGGCGGCCCGCCCGGGGCGGGCCGGCCAGGTCCGGCGGTCAGAACCCGCGCCGCGGGTCGTTGACCAAGTCCAGGGCCCCGCATTGCGGGCAGACGAACACATGCACCACCACGTTCTTCTCCATCAGCTCATTGAGCGCCGTCTCGTCCCCCGCCCCCAGAAGGACATCCGCAGCCACTCCCCAGCCGCGGTTAAGCCCGCCGGTGCGCAGCGCATGGGGGCCCTTGTACTCCATTGCCACCTGGCAGCGGGCGCAGGCATGGTCAGGCAGCCGGTCCGGCGCCGCCCCGCCTCCGCTTAACGCCTGCTCCAAAGCCCGGAAAAAGCTCATGGGGATTCCCTCCTTGCCGCAACGGCCGGCCGGGGGCCGGCTTCCCTGATGTTGAACGCCGGCGGGGCAGCCGGGGTCAACCGCAACGGCGCTGTCAGGTATAGCCCGCCGCAAATGGATCACACCGGCAGCGCAAGCAGATGCCGGGCGGCGAGCAGGATGGAGCGGCGTTCGCCATGGCGGCATGCGGCGGCCTATTTCGGGCGGCGGCATTGGCTGGGCCGGCGGTGGGGAGGAGCATCCCCCGTCCGCGCCAATAGGAGCATTGCTGCCGCACCCGCTGGCAGCACGATAACCTGGCCCGTTCCACCCACGGGGTCAACTGCAGCGGGTCCTGCAGCTGGCGGGTCTACGTCCAGGACGGTCTCATCACCTGGGAGACGCAGGCGGTCAATTATCCCGCGCCGGGCCCGAGTTCCCCGATTCCGAGCCGCGGGGCTGGCCGCGCGGCGCCTTCCTCGCCCGCAACAAATACAGCCCGTTGCGCATCCCCGTCTGCGCCGGCGCACCCACCCCGGCGGCCGGCTGACTCTGCTCCGGTGGTCGGTTCCGGGGGGCGGTGACCCTGGGCTGCAACCTGCTGGTCGGCCCTTATGAATACCGGGCCCGGGCCGCGCAGCCTGCTGGTGCTGGACCCCCGGCCGGTGCTGATGAGCGGGGTGCCGCGGCTCCTGCAGGTGCCCTTCACCCGCCTGGTCCACCTACTCAGCCTGCCCCTGGCCTACCCGCGCCGGACCCATCCCCTACCGTTCGTTGCTGGGAATACTGGCGGCGGGCGGCCAGGGCGGCCTTGAGCAGGGAGAGGGGGGTGATGGAAAGCCCGGCAGCCAGGCAGAGAGGGCTGATCACCCCCAGCAGCAGGCTCTGGGCGGCGTGGGCGGTGTTGAGGATCAGCGCCCCGGCCAGGGTGAACAGGGCCAGGGCGAGCACCAGGAGCCGGCGGCCCCGGTCCCCCAACCCCAGCCCGATCTGCCAGTGGTAGGCCAGGAAAAAAAGGTAGATGGCCTGGAAAAGCACAAAGGTAACCACCCAGCTGAAGAAGCCGAGCAGGGCCAGCCGGGTGACGAAGAACTGATGGATATTCAAGGCCGAGAACAGGTAGACCAGGGGCCAGCGGAGCCCTCCCGCCACCTCCGGCCCCAGCGTGCCTAGTGCCATGCCCAGGAACCCCAACAGGCACAGCCCCAGGAATGCCGCCCCCAGCAGGGCCAGCCGCCGCAGCCGCCGCCCGGGGCGGCCCCGCACCACCCCCGCGGCCGCCTCCACAAATACGCACTGGTTCCAGAGGAACCAGCTGCCGGCTACCCCCCGCCAGAGATCGGCCGGATCCAGAGCGGCCGCGGGCAGCATGGCCCCGGCATCCTGCAGGTTGGCCAGCCCCATGCCGAGCAAGAAGAGGGTGACGCCCCCCACCAGGGGGAACCAGAAGGCGACATTGCGGGCCAAGTCGGCCAGGCGGGCGCGACCCAACAGCACCGCCACCGCCAGCGGGGTCCCTTCCAGCACCCAGAGGGGCAGGCGGGGGTAAAAGAAGGTGGTCATCATCTCCCCGAACAGGGCCAGGACGGCGGCGGCCAAGGGCAGGGACACCACCAAGGTCATCAGCACCAGGAGCAGCCAGGCGCCGGCCCGGCCCCAGGTGCGGGCCAGGAGCACGGGCAGGGCCGACACCCCAACGTAGCCTATCCAGGCGAAGCGGAGGGCCGTGAGAGCCAGCACCAGCAGCAGGGAAAACACAAAGGCCCCGACCGCATCCCGCCCTGCCCCCGCCAGCAGCGGCGCCGGCCACAGGAACACCCCGCCGGTGACAATCGAGGCGGCATGGAGCCAGAAAAACTGGCCGGCCGCAATCGGTTCGGCGAGCGGCGGCTCTCGCATCAGCCCGTAAGCCCCCCGCTCTTGAGATAGACCTGCACCGTGACCACCGCGCGGATGGGGGCCGATGCCAGGCGGGCGGCGGGCAGGCCGGCCGCCCCCGGGCCGGCCTGCCAGTCCAGGTCCCGTCCGAAGCCGAAGGGATCGGTGCGGGTCCGGGCGGCGAAGGCGAGGGCCCGACGGCAATCCCGGAGGATAGCGGCCGCCGCCTGCCGTTCCAGCGCCGGCAGCACGGCGGCGGTCACCGCCACCCCTGGCGGGCCCTGCACCTGGTCGGCCACCACCCGGACCGCCACGTGCGCCTGCTTCACCCCCGCGGCCCACCGGACCCGCCGGCGCACGCGGCTCCGCACCCCCACCAGGGTATAGCGCCCGCCCCGCCAGACCAGGTCCAGGCTTTCCCGGCGCACCCGTCCGGTCAGATAGGCCCACCCGCGCGTTTCCGCCGGGTTCATCACCACCGCCGGGTGCCGTGCGGGAAATACCACCACCTGCCGCACCCGGGGACCGTCGCCGGCCGGGGACAGCAGCGGCAGCACCGGGCTCATGCCTGGGGAGGCCGTCTCCGTCCAGAGCTTCCAGCCGGGGATGGAGGTGTCCAAGGGGTGACAAGCGACACAGGAGAAGTACTTGTCCAGGGGATATTCGGGGGCCACCGCCTCCGGTCCCCGCTCCTCCACCGCCTGGGGCGGGCCGGCGGCCATCCAAAAGGAGGGATGCAGGAAACCCACGGTGTTGAAGGCGGTGACGAGGGTCGCCAGTCGGGCACAGGTGAGACGGGGCGAAAAGACCACCGCCAGCAGCTGCCCGGGGTCGAGGGCCCGGGCCCGCCCGGCCTCGGCCCGGGTCAGGGCCCGTTGCAGGCTGGGGGCCGTGACCCGGGCGGCAAAGAAGGGTGCGGAGGCGATGCTGCCCTGAGGCAGGGTGGAGGCGGTGGTGGCCAGGTTGGGAAAGACCAGGGTCCAGCGGTAGAGGGTGGGACCGGCAGGCTCCACCGCCACCGCGATTACCGGCAGCCGGTCGTTCATGGCCCGGCTGACGGTACACCCCCCCAGCAGGACCCCGGCCAGGGTCATCCCCACCCAGCGGCCCGCCCCCTCACCGCTGCCGCCCCCGACGCAGGTGCACCGGCTGCGTGCGGGGCCGGTTACCCGTCACCCGTTGCAGGGGCCGGGCGGCCGACAGCCGGGTGCGGTAGTCGGCCCAGGGCACCCGCCACAGCACGTCCTTCCAGTCCTGCCAGCGGAAGGGGGCCCAGGGCTCAAAGTAGGGGGTGCCGAAGGAACGCATCCCCGTGAGCACGGCGATAAAGACCATGGTGGCCAGCACCAGCCCCAGCATTCCTAGCAGGGCGGCCGCCAGCAGCAGCCCCAGGCCCACCAGCCGCCAGGGGGCGGTGAGCTCATACAGGGGCGCGCTGAAGAAGGCCAGGGTGGCCAGGGTCATGATCACGATCACCTGGGGGCTGGTGTAGGCCGCCTTCACCACCGCGGTGCCGACCACAATCGCCCCCAGGATGCCGATAGTGGTGGAGAGGGGCTGGGGCAGGCGCAGGGCGGCCTCCCGCAGCACCTCCAGGGTGAGGATGCCGAAGAGCACTGCCAGATGGGGGGAATAGCCAGGCCCAGAAAGGCGCCGGCGGTCAGCATGTACAGGGGCGGCGCCAGCAGGTCGGGATTGACCTGGGTCAAGGCGACGAACAGGGCCGGCAGGTAGACCGCCATCGCCCACCCGGCCAGGCGGATGGCCCGGGTCACGGTGGTGTCGGCCCAGGAGTCGGCATAGTCCATGGCGGTGCGGTAGAAGTCGGCCAGCGGGGCGGGGGCGATCAGCACGAAGGGGTCCCCGTCCACCAGGATGACCACCTTGCCCTCGAGCAGACGCTGCACGGCGATGTCCACCCGCTCGGTGGAGCGGATGGTGGGGAAGATGGAGCGGGGGTGGTCCCGGATGAGCCCGGCAATCTGGGTGGCATTGGCGTGGCCGGCCAGGTCGAGCCCGCCCAGGCGGGCGGCCACCGTCTCCACCAGGGCCGGATTGGCCACCCCCTCCAGGTAGGCCACCGCCACCCGGGTATGCTGCCAGCGCCCCAGCTTGAGAGACCGGAACCGCAGGGCGGGGTCGGCCAGGCGCTGGCGCAGCTGATTCATCTGGGAGAGAACCACCTCGTTGAAGGTATCCTCGGGCCCGTGCACGCTGCGCTCAGTCAGGGGACGCTGCACGCTGCGCTGCCGGTAGCGGGCGGTGTCCACCACCCACCCGAAGGGCAGGCCGGGGGCCAGCAGCAGGGTGCTGCCGCCGGCCAGCGCCTGCAACAGGCCGCTCCAGGTGGTCTCCCGGGTGATGCGCGCGGGGATGAGGACGCGCTCCCCCCATTCCGCCGGCGGATGATGCGTGCGCAAAAGGGGGGCGATGACGTCCTGGTCCAGGGTCCGGGTGTCTGCCAGGCCGTCCACCGCTGCCAGCAGCACGCGGGCCGGCGTCACCGCCGGCACCGCCAGCCAGCGCAGCAGTACGTCCGGGCTCTGGCCGATGCCGGCCGCGAGGCGCTGGTAGGCGGCATCGAGGTCCGGCCAGTAGCGGTCGGCCAGGGCCGCCAGCAGGGTGTCCAGGGCACCGGCCGCCATGCGGAGGCGGTTGCGGAGGTCCGTCAACGGCCCTCCCGGGATGGAGGCGCCCGGGAGGGCCGGGGGGTATCCCGGGGCCATCGGTATCCCTCCCACCGTTTCCAGTCCACGGTTAGGATGGATCCGGGGCCGGCCTCCTATTCCCCGCCCCGTTCAGGCCCCGGGGATGAGCAGTTTGGCCAGCAGGCCCAGGATGGCCAGCAGCAACAGCCCCAGCGACCAGTTGCGCAGGGTGGCCACTTCATGCCGGAGGTCGGTCAGGGCCTGCTCCAGCTTGTCCAGCCGTGCTCCCAGGGCGGTATCCGCCTGGTCCACCCGGGCGTGCAGGTCCTCCAGGCGCTGGAGGATCACCCAGTTGACGCTGACCTTCTCTTCGCCGGTCCCGCCCGGCGCCTGTGCGGGGGTCTCATCCGCCATCGGTCTCCCGTCCCGTCCCCGGACCGCCTGCGTCCGGCCGCCTGGCGGCCCGGGACGCCATCCGGACAGCCTCAGTATAGCCTCTGGCGATCCCGCCCGGCCAGGTTCCGGTAACCGTGCCCGCCTCCGCGGCGTTAAGGAAACCCCCAGAAAGGGGCGAGGCTAATGCAGCGCGGCCGGCTCCTGTCCACCTCCGCGGCCCTGCTGACGGGCCTGCTGGTCACGGCCTGCGGACCCAGTCCCGCCCCGGCCGCCTTCACCGCCCACGCCCCGTCCGCCCGCCGGCGCGCCCGGCTCCGCCCGGTGCCGTCCCGGCCCCCGGCCACGGCCTTTCCCGCCCTGGTGCGGGACGCGATGGCCTTCGCCGCCCCCCGCACGCAGGTGTCGCTGTAAGCCCCCCTTCGCCTGCCGCGGGTGCGGAATGCCGTGACCCCCTACCCGGCCGCCCGGGTGACGGCCAGAACCGATGCCTACCTGGTGGACCTCCATCTCACCGCTACCCCCGTGCCCGTCAACAATCCCCTCATCGGGCCAGGGATCAATGGCGGCCTGGCCCAAGTGGTCGACTCCTTCGGCGGCCGCCGCTACCCCACCGCAGCCGCGGCCCGGGCCGCCCTGGCCGGACTCACCGGCCTCACCTGCCCCCGCCGTCCGCGCCGGTCAGCCCCCTCTCCCTGCCGGGCGGGATCCCGGCGGAGGTCTACGGGGCGCCCGGCCCGGCGCTGCTGTTCTGGCAGCAGGGGGGCTGGACGGTGGCGGTCGGGTACGCACCCCTGAACCAGGACATGGTGGCGGGCCGCCTGGCGCCCTACCTGGCCGCCCACCCCCTGCCGGCCGGTCCGGGGGTGCGCACGGTGCCGGTGGCCGCGGATGGCGACTTACACTTTGAGCGGACATAGTAGGTCAAACCTCGTATCATGGTCCCATGGATAACTTTGTCAGTGTCGCTGAAGCACGGCGGCGGCTAGGGGTGTCATCCCGCACGTTGCGGCGGTGGGATGCGCAGGGCGTGCTCCAAACCATTCGGAGCCCAGGAGGGCGACGGATGTTTAGCCTGGAATCGATCAACCGCTTAGCCGGAGAGCGCAGCGGCGGAAACCGAGCGGTGATCTACGCGCGCGTGTCCTCCAGCCAGCAGAAGCGGGACGGGAACCTGGATCGGCAGAAAGCGCGCTTGCTCAATGCGGCTAAAGAGCGAGGCTACCGAATCGTGGAAGTGATCGCGGAGCAAGCCTCCGGGATTAACGAGAAACGGCGGGGGTTGCGCCGCATCTTTCGGCTTGCGGAAGATAGCCGGATCGATCTCGTCCTGGTGGAGTTCCGTGATCGACTGGCTCGATTCGGGTACAGCTACCTCGAGACATACCTTACGGCGCGCAAGGTTCGCATCATTTGCTTGGACGATGCTCCGCCGACTTCTGCGGAAGACGAACTGACACGCGACCTCATTACCATCCTCACGGTGTTTGCTGCCCGTCTCTACGGTCGCCGCAGCCATGGATTTCGTAAGCACGTGACGGATGTGATCCGAAGCCATCACGCCAGAGAAAGGGGGTAGCCCCATGGCGCTGGTCCAGGCGGTGCGCACCATGATCCTGCCTTTGTGGGGGCCAAACGGGGTCAAACACGCGGCGCTCGAACAGACCCAAGCCTTGTTCGAGCGGCTGGTGGCGTTCTACCTTGCTGTCCTGATCCGGGAACCAGGCCTGTGGGACAAGGTCCCCAAGCGGGACCAGCAGACGCGGCGGGTGCTCTTCGACCCGGAGACGGGCGAGATCCGGATGCGCGCGCCCACCGCCAAAGAAGTGCTGACGCGGGTGGAAGCCGTCACGGTGAAGACCCGGGCACACCCCGATCCGTCCCACGATCTCCAGGCCGTGCCCGGAGCGGCCAAGGCCCCCGTGGTGTTCCGCCGGGCCGCGATCCAGCGCGCCATCGGGCTTGTCCGGGCTTATCGCTCCAACCTGGCCCGCTGGGAGCGCCGGGGGCGCAAGGGCCGCATGCCCGGCCCGCCCGTCGTGGGACGCTTCCCGATCACGGTGTACCGGGGGCAGGGCCTGATCGTGCGGAGTCCGTTGCGCTCGTTCCTGAAGGTGAAGCTGTGGAACGGGGCCCAGTGGGCCTGGGTCCAGATTCCCGTGCGCATCCCCGAACGCGTCGCCATCCTCCTGGCGAGGTCGGAGGAAACGCGCGCCAGGATCGAGGCGGGGCTGAGCGCGGCGCGCGCTCTGGAGCGCGAGGGACGCGCCGAGGAGGCGAAAACCGCGCGAGAGCAGTTGAAGCCCCTGCCGTGGGAGATCGCCCAGGCGTCCGTCACGCTCTACCGGCACCCGGATGGATGGGCCGCGCACGTCCCCTTCGTGCGCACCGTGCCGGTCAAGCCGGCCGAAGACCAGCGTGCGGCCCACCCAGGGCTTCCTGTGACGACGGTGGACCTGGGAGAGAACAACCTGGCCGTCGCCGTCGCCTGGCGGGGGAGAAAGGTCATCGGGACGCTCTTCGTGCGCGGGCGGGCCCACGAGGGGCGGCGTTTGCGCAGGCTGTCCGCCATCCGGTGGAGGCAGATGGCGTCGGGAAAGCCGGCACGGGGGGTGCGGTCGAACCGGCGGCGCTGGGCCAGGTTGGCCCAAGCCGAAGAGGATGCCGCACGCCAGATTGCCCGCCGGATCGTGCGCTTCGCCAAGACGCACGGCTCCCGGGTCATCGTGCTCGAGGCCCTGAACCGGATGCCGCAGGCCCAGCGCATGGGCTGGACACGGCGGCAGAACCTGCGTCGCTCCTGGTGGATGCGAGGGCGCATCCTCAGCTTCACCCGCGCGATGGCGCTTTGGGAAGGCATCCTGGTGGTGCGTCGGGACCCGGCGTTCACCTCCAAGGCGTGCCCGCACTGCGGCGCATACGGGGAGAGGTTCTCCCGACGCACGGGCGGGCGGGGGCCACGCCACACGTTCCGGTGCCCCGCGTGCGGCTGGGAAGGGAATGCCGACCTGGTGGGCGCGATCAACCTGAAGAAGAAGTGGGATCGGACCTTCCCGCCGTTGGGGCCGCTCATGGCGGTGGCCAAAGCCACGAAGAACGACACGAAAACCGCTCCCGCCAGGGTGGAGGATAAGGGGGCGGTGGAAGGTGCGGCTAACGCCGGCTGACCCTGCGGCGGATGCCGGGCTTTCCCCGGGCGACGTGGTGCGCCCTCGTCGAGGCCGGCACGGGGACGCGGAGGCTGGGTTCCTCCAACCGGTGCTGGCGCAACCCAGGCTCCATCCCAGGGGCGGCTGGCGGATGCCGCCCGCTTGGGGAGGATCCAAGCAAGAGGGGCCTGGGGCTCACGGAAGAAAAGCCGAAGGGCATGCCCAACCGTGTCCAACAAATCGGCTACTGTTTCATACCACCACACCCTCCTGGCCTGGACAGCCGGGCCGATGGTCTATCTGGCGGGGAACTACCACCAGGGCGGCCGGCGGTGGCGCTGGCGAAGGCGATGCGGCCCTACCCTGCCGGCCCGGGACGCTAGTAGAGCGGACGCCCGCCCGCCAGCATCAGCCAGGTCAGCAACGCCCGCAGCAGCTCCGGGGCGGAGGCGGCCTCATAGCGGAGGCTGCGGCCGCCGGTGCGGACTGCGCCGGGGGCGGTCTGCGCGCGGTCGGCCATGTCGGTCGTCATCCAGGTCACCTCCAGGCGCAAGGGGGGATCCCAGGCCAGAGGGGCCAGGACCCCCGCCCGGTACGCCGCCAGCGCGGCCTCCACCCCGGCACGCAGGGCCGGCTCCACCGCCGCCCGCGGGTACAGGCGGGCGGAGCGGCGCCCCACGCCGGCCTTGACCGGCACCAGCACTGCCTCAGGAAGCCAGGCGCGGGCTTCCCGGCAGACCGCTTCATCACCGGTCACCAGCCCCACCGGCACCCCGTAGGCCCCTGCCACCAGGGCGTTGATGCCGGTCTCCCCCGCCTCCCGGCCGTTGATGCGGACCTGGAACACCTCCCCGGCGTAGGTGTGGTCCATCACCGCCCCCGCCGTGCCGGCCATGGCGTGGTAGCCCAGGAAAAAGGCCAGGTCGGCCTCCTCGACCCCGTAGGTCATGGTGCCGGGCTTGGTGCCGCCGGCGACCAGCTCCACCCCTGCCGGCAGGTCTGCCCAGGACAGGTTGAGCATGCCGTCGTGGGCGTCGTTGACCACCACCGGCGGCTCCACGCCGGGATCGGCCAAGGCCGCGTCCAGGACCACCTGCAGGTCCGCCAGCACCCGCTGCCGCCCCTCCGGGTAAAGGCGCTCGCCCGGGATCAGCTGCTCGCGGCCGGCGATGCCGGCGGCCCCTTCCATGTCGACCGAAATCCAGAGCCGGATGCCCATCGCCCTCCCCCTCCGCCTGTGCTGCCATCAGCCTATGCCAGCCGGCGGGGGGACAGACGCCGGCCTAAAGGGGGGACAGATGAATGGGGCGGAAGGTGGTCCGGCCGGCCCAACGCCCGAAGGCATAGGACTGCACCCCGGCCACCACTGCCTGGGCCGGGTCGAAGAAGCCGGCCGGCCAGCGCAGGATGAGGCTCTCCGGCTGCACCCACTGCTCCACCAGGTCGGCCCCGTCCCCCTCCACCCGGCCGGCGGCGGGCTCCAGGCGCCAGTTGACCACCCGCACCGGGTCGGTGGCGGTACGGAAGAAGACCTCGTAGGCGGTGTCGGGGTTGAGGGCGCGGGCGAGGTCCAGCCGCATCCAGTAGGCGCCCCCCGAGCGGATCCAGGTCACGTGTGTGACCAGGGCCGCCCCCTGAATCAGGCGGGAGACCAGGCCCGGATGGGGGTTCACCAGCACCGGTGCCACCCCGGCCGGCCAAGTGGCAAAGGGGTCCCGGGGGTCCACCACCTGCGCCGTGTCGATCACGGCCCCGTTGAACTCGTTGCCATACAGCTCGGTGCGGCGCGCAAACGCCAGCAGGAAGGGCTTGATGAGCTCCACCTGGCTCCGGTAGCGCATGAGCGCGTCCCGCTTGCGCGCCACCTGGTCCAGGGCCAGGGGGAAGGCCCACCAGCCGGTGTCCAGTCCCAGCAGGCCGGCCGGCGGCACCTCCGGCCGTTCCGGCCGGTAACCGAGCGGCAAGGGCCAAGTGGGCCAGTGCACCAGGTACGTCCAGCGCCGCACCCGCGCCGCCCACTGCCCGTCCGCCCCGCCCGCCGCCTGCCAGGTAGCCAGGAGGAGGTTGCTGAAGGCGTTGGCCGCCCAATGGTCGGGATGCCCGTCGTGGGGATGGGGCAGGATGAGGATGTCCGGCCGCACCGCCCGGAAGAGCGCCGCCAGCGCGGCTGCTTCGGCGCGCCCGGTATAGGGGGTGCGATAGACGGCCGAGTCCCGGTACGGCACCTGATGCTGGCGGGTGGTGCGGCTGGTGAAGGGCCGCCCTTCCCAATGGTGCAGAAACAGCTCGTTGGTGCCCCCGTCGGGGAACCCCAGCACGGTCAGGCGGCCGGGGTCCACGCCCAGGGAGGCGAGAGCGGCGCGGCTCTCCGCCTGCCGCACATACCCCAGGTGCAGATACTGGGCCGGGGTTACGTGCAGGGAGAGGTAATAGCGCGCAGCGTCCTCCACGAAGCCGTCGCCGCAGGTGATCAGGGCGGTGTACACCTCCAGGCCCGCCTCCCGCGCCCGCAGCATCAGTCCGCCCGCGCCCAGGCTCTCGTCATCGGGGTGGGGAGCCAGCACCAACACTCGCCGCGCCCCGTCCAGCTCGGCAGTGGGATACACCGGCAGGTCATCGGCGTAACCGGGGGTAGGCGCCAGGTAGGCCACCCCGGCCCCACCGGCCAGAGAGGCCCCCAGGGCCCCCAGCCCCATGCGCAGAAACCGCCGTCGTGTCCACACCCCGGAAATCCGCCCCCTCCGTTCCCTCGACTCAGGCCAGGACCACCAGCACGTCGCCGGCGTTGACCGGCAACCCCTTGCCGGCCGCCACCTCCTGCACCACGCCGTCGGCCGGCGCCGTGATCTCGTTCTCCATCTTCATGGCCTCCAGCACCACCAGCACCTGCCCGGCGCTTACCGCCTGCCCCACCGTCACCTTGACCTCCAGCACCACCCCCGGCAGGGGGGCCCGTACCACCGTGCCCCCGGCCGGAGCCGGCCGGGGAGCCGCCGCAGGGGGCGGCGGGGGCGGCGGAGCAGGCCGGGCCGCCGGCGGAGGCGGGGCGGGCCGGGCCGGGCGCGCGGCCCGTTCAGGCGCCTCAGGCTCCCCTTCCTCCCCGTCCAGTTCCTCCGCCTCGACCTCATACGTATGACCGTCGACCGTGATCCGGAAACGCCGTACCCGCTTCACCCGCTCCTGCCCCTTTCCTCCGCCGCCTGTGCCGTCACCAGCGCCCCAGGTACCGCCAGGGCGACACCGGGGGCCACGCCTCCCGCACCCGCAGGCGGGCCGGCCCCGCCCCCTCCGCCTCCAGCAGGAGGATGGCGGCTGCCAGCACCGCCGCCAGCCGCGGATCCCGCGGGGCGCGGCCCGCCGTCTGCGCCTTTACCGCCATGGCCGCCTCCTTCCACCCTAGAGGGGGATGTTGCCGTGCTTCTTGCGCGGGCGGTCCTCGCGCTTGTTGTAGAGCGCCATCAGCACCCGCGCCACCCGCGGCCGCGTCTCGGAGGGGCGGATGACGGCATCGATGTAGCCGCGCCCCGCCGCCACGTAGGGGTTGGCAAAGGTGCGCCGGTATTCCTCTACCTTCTGCTGGCGCAGGCGCTCGGGGTCCTCGGCCTCCGCCAGGGCCCGGCGGTGGATGATGTTGACCGCCCCCTCCGGGCCCATCACGGCCAGCTCCGCGCTGGGCCAGGCGTAGACCGCATCCGCCCCCAGCGAGCGGCTGCACATGGCCAGATAGGCGCCGCCGTACGCCTTGCGCAGGATGACCGTAACCTTGGGCACAGTCGCCTCGGCGTAGGCATAGAGCACCTTGGCGCCGTGGCGGATGATGCCGCCGAACTCCTGGGCCGTTCCCGGCAGGTAGCCGGGGGTGTCCACCAGGGTCAGCACCGGCAGGTTGAAGGCATCCAGGAAACGCACAAACCGGGCCAGCTTGTCCGAAGCATTGATGTCCAGGGTACCGGCCAGCACCCGCGGCTGGTTGGCCACCACCCCCAGCGGCCGGCCCCCGATCCGCGCCAGGCCGATGACCAGGTTGTCGGCGTAGCCGGCCTGAATCTCCAGGAAGCTGTCGCGGTCCACCACCGCCCGGATGACCTCCAGCACATCATAGGGCCGGTTCGGCTCGTCCGGGACCAGCTCATCCAGCCCCGGCTCCTGCCGGTCCAGGGGATCGGCGCTATCCGCCACCGGCGGCGCCTCCAGGTGGTTGCTCGGCAGGTAGCCTAGCAGGCGCCGGGTCAGGTCGAGCGCCTCCGCATCGCTGGCGGCCACGAGGTGGGCCACCCCGCTCTTGCGCAGGTGGGCGTCCGCCCCGCCCAGCTCCTCGGCGTCCACCGCCTCCCCGGTCACGGCGCGGATCACCTGGGGGCCCGTGATGAACATTTGTCCGGTGCCCCGCACCATAATGATGAAATCGGTGAGGCCGGGGGAGTAGACCGCCCCGCCGGCGCTGGGCCCCATCACCACCGTCAGCTGCGGCACCACCCCCGACGCTAGGGTATTGCGGCGGAAGATCTGGCCGTAGCCGTTGAGCGCATCCACCCCCTCCTGGATCCGGGCCCCGCCGGAGTCATTGAGGCCTACAATAGGGGCGCCGGCGGCCAGGGCCAGGTCCTGGATGCGCAGGATCTTGGCGGCGTGCATCTCCCCTAGCGACCCGCCCAGCACCGTGAAGTCCTGAGCGTACGCGTACACCGTCCGCCCGTCAATGCGGCCAAAGCCGGTGACCACCCCTTCGGCGGGGGCTGTCTCCGGCCGCAGCCCCGGGTGGTCGCCGCGCGGGCGCACGAAGGCGCCCAGCTCCTCGAAGGTGCCGGGATCGAACAGGCGCTCGAGGCGCTCGCGGGCGGTGAGCTTGCCGGCCGCGTGCTGCCGGGCCACCCGCTCCGGCCCGCCCATGGCCTCCACCGCCCGCCGCCGCGCCAGCCATTCCCGCATCCGCTCTCGGGCCAATCCGCTCCCCCCCGGCCGGGCCGCCGGCGGCCGCACACCCACCGTCACTTCAGCCATCCCCGTACCCGCATGGCCTCCGCCACCCGCGCCGTGGCCACCAGATAGGCAGCCTGGCGGAGGGGCACCCCGTAGCGGGCGTGCATGCGGTGCATGGCAGTCATGGCCCGGGTCATGAAGGTTTCCAAGCGCTCGTTCACTTCCGTTTCGGTCCAGTAGTAGCGGGTCTGGTTCTGCACCCATTCGAAGTAGGAGACGGTAACCCCCCCGGCGTTGCCCAGCACATCCGGCAGCACCATGACCCCTTTGTCGAACAGGATGCGGTCGGCCTCGGGGGTGGTGGGCCCGTTGGCACCCTCGGCCACAATGCGGGCCTGGATGCGGGGCGCGTTTTCGGCCGTGATCTGGTTCTCGAGCGCGGCGGGGATGAGGATATCCACCGGCAGCTCCAGCAGCTGAGCGTTGGTGATGGGCTCCGCCTCCGGGAAGCCGGCCAGGCGCCGGTGGTCCCGCTTGTAGGCCAAAAGCCGGTCCAGGTCCAGCCCCTGCGCCCGGTAGAGGCCGCCCTCCTTATCGGAGACCGCCACCACCCGCGCCCCCGCCCGGGACGCCAGCAGGGCCGCCACCGACCCCACATTGCCGAAGCCCTGCACCGCCACCGTGGCCCCCTCAAAGGCCAGGCCCATCTCCCGGGCCAGGGCCCGGGTGGCGTGGATGAGCCCGCGACCGGTCGCCTCCAGCCGGCCCGGCGAACCGCCGATGACCAGCGGCTTGCCGGTGATGAGCCCGAAGGTGTTCTCCCCGCGGATACGGCTGTACTCATCCACCATCCAGGCCATAATCTGGGGATTGGTGGAGACGTCGGGGGCAGGAATGTCCTTCTCCGGTCCGATGATGAGGCTCACGGCCCGGATGTACTCCCGGCTCAGGCGCTCAATCTCACGCTCGCTGAGCGTGTCCACGTCCACCGCGATGCCGCCTTTGCCGCCCCCGTAAGGCAGCCCCAGCAGGGCCGACTTCACCGTCATCCACATCGACAGCGCCCGCACCTCGTCGGCGGTCACCGAGGGGTGAAAGCGCAGGCCGCCCTTGGTCGGACCCAGGGCGTCGTTGTGCTGGGAGCGGTAGCCGGTGAAGACGGCCAGGCTGCCGTCATCCCGCACCACCGGCACCGCCACCTCCAGAAAGCGCAGCGGCTGCTTCAGGATTTCATACACCGCCGGCTCCAGCCCCAGCCGCTCCACCGCGTCCCGGAAGGCCTCCCGGGCCCGCAGGTAGGGATTGAGGGAGCCGTCCGCCTCGGCCATGCCCGCCTCCTCATGCCCGCCCGGGCCCCTCGGCCCCCGGGGCGGGATCTCGGCCGCTATTATAGCATGCCGCCCGCGGCGGCCCCGGACGGCAGCGCACTAGCGGCCGCGCTTGCCCTTGCCGCTCCCCGCGGGCGCCTTGCCGTCCTTAGGGGCTTCTGCCGGCCGGGCCTCCTTGCCGGCCGGTGCGCCCCCCGCCCCGCCCGCCGGTTCGTAGCGCTGGCTCACCGCGGACAGCAGCACCTCCACCCGCAGGTGCTCCCCCACCTCCAGCACCGCCCGGTCGCCGCGGATGTCCCGCACGGTCCCAATGAGGCCCCCCTGGGTGACCACCCGGTCGCCCCGGCGCAGGCCGGCTTGGAACTTCTGCTTCTCCTTCTGCTGCCGGCTCTGCTGCCAGAACATCCACACGATCATGACGATAAAAAGGGCAAAGATGCCGTAATACAGGATGGTCCCCGATGCCGAAGCGCTGCTGGTGTGCATGCTGTTCCCTCCATCCCCGTGATGGGGCCGCCGCGGCCGCCCCTCCGACAGCATATCCGCCCGGCGCCGGCCCCAAAAGGGGTCAGGCCCGCGGCTCCCCCTCCCCCGGCAACAGCCCGGGCGGCGGCACCAGCCCCAGGTGGGCGTAGGCGCGCGGGGTCAGCATCCGGCCCCGGGGGGTGCGCTGGAGGAAGCCCTGCTGCAGGAGGTAGGGTTCATAGACATCGGCCACCGTATCGGCCTCCTCCCCGATGGCGGCCGCTAGCGACTCCAGGCCCACCGGCCCGCCGCCCCACCGCCGAGCCAGGTGTTCCAGCAGGCGGCGGTCGGTGAGGTCCAGCCCCTGCCCGTCTACCTCCAGCAGCTCCAGTCCCCGCCGCACGGTCTCCAGGTCCAGCACCCCTTCCCCCGCCACCTGGGCGAAGTCCCGCACCCGGCGCAGGAGGCGGTTGGCCACCCGCGGGGTCCCGCGGCTGCGGCGTGCGATCTCCTGCGCCGCCTCCGGGCTGATGGGAGTGCCCAGGATGGCGGCCGACCGCAGCACCACCCGCGCTAGTTCGGCCGGGGTGTAGTAGTCGAGGTGGGCGATGACGCCGAAGCGGTCCCGCAGGGGCGCGGTCAGGAGGCCGATGCGGGTGGTGGCCCCAATGAGGGTGAAACGGGGCAGGTCCAGACGCAGGCTGCGCGCGCTGGGCCCCTTGCCCAGCACCAAGTCGAGGGCGAAGTCCTCCATGGCCGGGTAGAGGACCTCCTCCACCTGGCGGTTGAGACGGTGAATCTCGTCGATGAAGAGCACCTCGCGGTCGCCCAGGTTGGTAAGGATGGAGGCCAGGTCCCCCGGCCGCTCGATGGCGGGTCCGGAGGTGAAGCGGATGGGGGTGCCGAGTTCATGGGCGATGACATGGGCCATGGTGGTCTTGCCCAGACCCGGCGGCCCGTACAGCAGCACGTGGTCCAGGACGTCGTTGCGGGCCAGGGCGGCCTGGATGAAAATGGCGATGCGGGTCTTGAGCGCCTCCTGCCCGATGTATTCTGCCAGCCGCCGGGGCCGCAGGCCCGCCTCGAACTCCTGGTCCCCGTGCAGCGTTCCGGCCACAATCCGTTCCTCCGCCATGGACGGCGTCCTCCTCCCTACGCCCGCGTCCCGGGACCCGGCAGCCCCCGGTCCAGCCGCCGCAGGGCCTCCCGCATCCGTTCCTCGGCCGGCCACTCCGCCGGCAGGTCCCGGGCGGCGGCCTGGGCCTCGGCCAGTTCATAGCCGAGGGCCATCAGGCCTGCCACCACCTCATCGCTCTCCGGGGCCGGCCCCTCCCCGCCCGCAGCCGGGGCGGCCGCGGGATTCAGGCGCCAGCGCCCGGCCAGCTCCAGCTGCAGGCGGCGGGCGGTCTTGGGACCCACCCCCGGCACCTGGGTGAGCCGTTTCCAGTCCCCTTCCCGCACCGTTGCCTCCAGCCCCGCCGGGTCGAACCGGGAGAGCACGGCCAGAGCCATGCGCAGCCCCACCCCGCTTACCGCCAGCAGGTCCAGGAAACAGCGGCGCTCGTCCTCGCTGGCGAAGCCGGCCAGCACCCAGCCGTCCTCGCGCACCAGCAGGTGGGTGAAGAGGTGAACGGGCTGACCGGGCTCGGGCAGAGCGGCCAGGGTGCGTTCGCTGACGTGCACGCCGTAGCCCACCCCGCCCGCCTCCACCACCACCTCCCCTGCCCCCCGCCGGCGCAGGGTGCCCCATAGCTCGACGATCACGGGGTCATCTCCTCGAAGCGGGCCACCTGCACCCCGGTGACCGCCATGGCCAGGGCATCGGCGGCGTCATCGGGGCGCGGGACCTCCGCCAGGCCCAGCACCCGCCCCACCATGGCCTGCATCTGGGCCTTGCCGGCGCGGCCGTAGCCGGTGAGGGCCTGCTTCACCTCCGCCGGGCTCAGTTCCAGTACCGGCACCCCCGCCTGGGCCAGGGCCAGCAGGACCACCCCTCGGGCCTGACCCACCGCCAGGGCGCTGGTGGCATTGGTCCCGAAAAACAGCTTCTCCACCACCGCCCGCTCCGGCCGCCAGCGGGCGATCACCGCCCGGATCCCGTCATAAACCGCCGTCAGCCGGGCGCCGGGATCGCGGCCGGCGGGGGTCCGCACCGCGCCGTAGGCCAGGGCGGTGAGGGCGCCGCCCGGACCCCCGTCCACCACCCCCCAGCCGCAGATGGCGGTCCCGGGGTCTACCCCTATCACCCGCATCAGGCCGACCTCCCGGCTTGTCATTCGACGCCGGGGCGGCCATCTCCTGTCGCCGCCCCCTGCTCTATAATCGGAACTGGAACACCACTCCGCGTCGTGCACCCGAGGAGGCTCGCCGCCATGCCCGCCGGACATCCCTGGTTCGCCCGCCTCTATGCCGGCAGCCAATGGGCCGTGGAACGCTGGATCGGCCGCATCCGCGTCCAGCACCTCACCGCCGCCTCCGGTCCCACCCTCGTGGTGGGGGCCGGCACCGGGCTCGACCTGCCGGCGCTACCCGCCGGGCTGCCGGAGGTGGTGGCCAGCGAGCCGGATCCCTTTATGTTCCGCCGCCTGGAGCGGACCCTGGCCGCCCGGGCCTGGCCCTTCCCGATCACCGCTGTGCAGGCGCCCATAGAGGCCCTGCCCTTCCCCGACCGCCGCTTCCGGACCGTGGTGGCGGACCTGGTGCTCTGCACGGTGCCGGACGTGGCGGCCGGGCTGGCGGAGGTGGCACGGGTGCTGGAACCGGACGGCCAGCTACTCTTCCTCGAGCACGTGGCCGCCCCCCGGGCCTGGGCCCGGGCGGTGCAGGACGGCCTCACCCCGCTCTGGAGCCGGGTCGCGGGCGGTTGCCATCTCAACCGGGACACCGTGGCCGCCATCCGCGCCGCCGGCTTCCGGGTGGAGGAAGCGGCCGTGCGCCGGCGCGACCTCCTCACCCCGGTGGTGGCGGGCCGGGCGCGGCCGCCCCGCCCGGTCTAGCCCTCCTCAGGCTCGAAGTCCTCCCCGAAATCGGCGTTGGTGAAGACGCGGGAAACGTCGTCGTGATCCTCCAGCAGCTCGAGCAGGGTGTAGAGCTTGCGGGCGTCCTCGCCCTCCACCGTCACCGTGGTCTTAGGCCACATCACCCATTCCGTCTCTGCCACCGGGATGCGGGCGGCCTCAAAGGCGGCCCGCACCCCCTCCAGGGCTTCGGGCGCGGTCAGGACCAGGTAGGCGTCCTCCTCCGTGCGGACGTCGTCGGCCCCGGCCTCGATGGCCAGGTCGAGCACCCGCTCCTCGGTCAGCCCCGGTACCGCATCCCGCGCCACTGTCAGCTGCCCCCGCGGCTCGAACATCCAGGCCACGCACCCGCTCTCCCCCAGGCTGCCGCCATGGCGGGACAGCAGGTGCCGGATCTCGCCCGCGGTCCGGTTGCGGTTGTCGGTCAGGATCTGCATGTAGAGGGCGGTGCCCCCGGGCCCGTAGCCCTCGTAGACCGCCTCCTCATAGTGCACCCCGGCCTCCTGGCCGGTAGCCCGGCGGATAGCCCGTTCAATGTTGGCCTGGGGGACATTGTTCTCCTTGGCCTTGGCAATGGCAACCCGCAGGCGCAGGTTGTTGTCGGGGTTGCCCCCGCCCTGCTTGGCGGCGGCCATCACCTCCTTGATCAGCCGCGAGAACACCGTGCCCTTGACGGCATCCACCTTGGCCTTCTTGCGCTTGATGTTGGCCCACTTGGAGTGACCCGACATGGCTTATTCCTCCTCCCGGGGCCGTACCAGGGGGTAGCGGCCCGTGATCGGCATCCGCCGGTCGCGGCCGAAGGCGCGGGGGGTGACCTTGATGCCGACCGGCGCCTGGCGCCGTTTGTATTCGTTGCGGTTGACCAGCTCGATGGCCCGGACGACCTCCGCTTCCGGCAGCCCTTCCGCCACCAGGTCCGCCGCCTCCCGATCCTCCTCCACGTACCCGGCCAGGATGCGGTCCAGCACCGGATAGGGGGGCAGGCTGTCCTCATCCTTCTGCCCCGGCCGCAGCTCCGCCGAAGGCGGTTTAGTCAGCACCCGCTCCGGGATGCGGGGTGCCGGCGGTTGCCGGTTGACCCAGGCCGCCAGACGGTAGACATCGGTCTTGAGCACATCCTTCAGCACCGCGAAGCCGCCGGCCATATCCCCGTACAGGGTGCTGTAGCCGGTGGCCATCTCGCTCTTGTTGCCGGTGGTCAGCACCAGCCACCCGAACTTGTTGGACAGAGCCATGAGATACAGCCCGCGCAGGCGGGCCTGGATGTTTTCCTCGGTCACATCCGGCTCCAGGCCGGCAAAGATGGGGGCCAGGGTGTCGCCGACCGCCTGCATGGCCGCCGCCAGCGGGATCTCCAACACGGGGATGCCCAGGTTGTGGGCCACCGCCAGGGCGTCCTCCCGGCTGGCAGAGGAGGTAATGGGCGATGGCAGCAGCACCCCGTGCACCCGCCGCGGCCCCAGCGCCTCCACCGCCACCACGGCGGTCAGGGAGGAGTCGATGCCGCCGGACAGGCCGATGACCACGTCCCCGAAGCCGTTCTTGGCAATGTAGTCCCGCACACCCGTGACCAGGGCCCCGAACAGTTCCTCTTCGGGACCGGGGCGGGGATGCACGATCCCGGGCGCGGGCAGGCGGGGCGTTCCCGGAACCGGCGGCGGCAGGCGCCGGTGACGGACCGTGCCCGGTTCGGGAGGCGGCCCCAGCCGCCAGCGGGGATCCACCCACCGCTGGTGCCGCCCGGGTCCGGCCGGCAGGTCGTAGACCACCAAGTCCTCGGCAAAGGCGGGGGCCCGGGCCACCACCCGCCCGTCCGGGGCGAAGACAGCCGACGTCCCGTCAAACACCAGTTCGTCCTGGCCGCCCACCAGGTTGCACCACAGCAGCCAGGCGGCGGTGTCCTGGGCCCGCGTGGCCAGCATCCGCTCCCGGCTTTCCCCCTTACCGCGGTGGTAGGGGGAGGCACTGATGTTGATGAGGAGGTCCGCCCCCGCCCGCACCTGGTCCAGATACGGCCCGTCAGGGTACCAGATGTCCTCACAGATGCTGATGCCGAGCCGCCACGGTCCCCATTGCCAGACGGTGGTGCCGCGGCCGGGCCGGAAGTAGCGGGCCTCATCGAACACCCCGTAGTTGGGCAGATGGCGCTTGGCCACCGTGCCCGCCAGGCGGCCCCCGGCCAGTACCGCTGCCGCGTTTTCGAGGGCGCCGGCATCGCGGGCGTAGCCCACCACCAGCAGCAGGTCGCGGCTTTCAGGCGCCAGCGCCTCCACCGCCGCCCGCATCTCCGCCACCAGCCCGCGGTGGAACCAGAGGTCCTCGGCGGGGTAGCCCCCCAGCATCATCTCCGGGAACACCACCAAGTCGGCTCCCCACTCGCGGGCGCGGGCCACCGCCTCCCGCACCCGGCGCAGGTTGCCGGCCACGTCCCCCACCAGGCTATTCAGTTGCGCCAGCACCACCCGCACCCGGTCCTGCACCGTGCTCCTCCTCCGATCCCGGCTCCAGGGCCGCCTCGAGGGCCGCCAGCACCACCCGGGCCGCTGTCAGCATGCCGCCTCCCACCCCCGAGGCCGGTGCCAGGACCGTCTCCGCCGCCCCCACCCGCACCCGTAGAGGTCCGGCGGGGGCGGGCACCGCCTCCGCCTGGAACCCGGCGGCCGCCAGGTAGCGGAAAGCCAGGGAGACCCACGGCTCCGGCCCCACCACGGTGACCCGGGTGGCGAGGATGCGCCGCTGCCCGTCGTAGCCGATGCCGTCCACCAGCATCTGCCGGGCAAAGCGCTCCTCCCAAGGCTCCGCCGCCATGGCCCCGCCCTCCTTCAGGCCGGACGCCGGTGGGGGCAGGGCGCCGGCGGCCCGCCCAGGGCCGTCACCCGTCCCCGGCGGCCGTCCACCAGCCATAGGCGGGGCGGGGGATCCTCCCCCGCCAGCCGCCGTTCCAGTTCCGCCACCGCCACGCCCGCCACCGCCAGGGTCACCGCGCCCACCGCCCCCGCTTCAAAGCAGCGAGGCCCGTCGCCGCCCGGCTCCCCGAACCAGCAGCGCAGGCAGGGGCCGTCGGGGGCCATCCAGGCGGTCAGGCCGTCCCACCCCAGCGCGGCGGCGTAGATCCAGGGGATGCCCCGCGCGGCAGCGAAGGCCTCGATGGTACGGCGCGCCGCCCAGTTGTCGCTGCCGTCGACCACCAGTTCCGCATCTGCCAGCAGACGGCCGGCGTTGGCGGCGGTCACCATCTCAATCCGAGCCTCCACCGCCGGGCCCCCGGCCGCCGCCACCCGTTCCGCCAGCAGGGCCGCCTTGGGCCGGCCCAGGTCATCCGGACCGTACCAGGGCTGGCGGGGCAGGTTGGAAAGCGCCACCCGGTCGCCGTCCACCACCGTGAGGCGGGTAACCGCGGGCAGGCGGACCAGCGCCCAGGCCAAGGGCGACCCCAGCGCCCCCGCTCCCACCAGCGCCACCTGCACCAGCCCCGCCCCCTACTCCGACTGCTCCCGGGCCAGTTCCTCCAGCGCCGCCCGCGCGGCGGAGGTCCAGAGGTCGGCGTTGTCGATTACGTAGCGGCGCAGGATGAGGAAGGGGGTGTCCTCGATGCGGGGGGCGGGGATGGGCACCAGCCGGGGATAATACAGCAGGAAGGGCACCACCCCCGGCAGCCGCCCCAGGGCCTCCCGCCAGGCCGCCCGCGCCTCCCGCTCCCGCCCTTCCAGGAAGCGCACCAGCCCCAGCGCATACCAGGCCTCGTCCAGATGGGCGCTGGCGGCCGTATAGGCGGCGGCCGCCTCCTCCAGCCGCCCGTGGCGCTGCTGCATCTGGCCCAGCAGGTAATGTGCCTCCCCGTCCATGCCGCCGCTGTCCCAGGCGATGAGCTCCCGCAAAAGGTCGATGGCCTCATCCCAGAGCCCCCGCCGGATCTGGGTGAGGCTCAAATGATACAGTCCCCGCACATACGGCCGCACCTGCGCATCCTGCCAGCCCGTCCGCCGCTTGCGGCGGGGCAGGTCCTGCTCCGCCTGCAGGATGGCCATGCGGAAGAGCTCCGCGGCCTCCTCCAGGTCTCCCCACGACAGATACACCGTGCCCAGGCCGTTCAGCGCGTCCGCCCGCGAGGGGTCCAGCTCCAGTGCCCGGCGGAAATGCCGCTCCGCCGCCTCCAGTTCCCCCTGGGCGATGTCCTGCCAGCCCTGCGCCTCTTCCTCCTGCGCCGCCACCGCCGACCCCTTTCCCGTCACCCCGGCAGTCTAGCCGCCGGCCTCCAGCCGGAAAAACCGCCGCTTACCCACCCGCACCCAGCTGCCTGCCCGCACCGTGACCGTCGCCCCGTCCCCCAGGCGTTCGCCATCCACCACCACCGCCCCCTGCTGCAGCAGGCGCCGCGCCTCGCTGCGGCTGGGGATACCGGGCAGACGCGCCACCAGATCCAGGGCCGGCCCCTGCCAGGGGTCGGACGGCAGCGGCACCCGGGGGGCGTCCTCCGGCACCTGGCGTTCCCGGAAGGTGCGGTTGAAGGCCGCTTCCGCTGCCTCCGCCGCGGCCGGATTCCAGAACCGCGCCACCAGGGCACGGGCCAACTCCGCCTTCAGGTCGCGCGGATTGGTGCCCGCTGCCAGGCGGGCCCGGACCTCCGCCGCATCCCAGCCTAAGAGTAGCACACCCCACCGCTCTATCAGGCTATCGGGGATGGACATGGTCTTGCCGTAGATCTCCTCCGGCGGTTCGCTGATCCCGATGTAGTTGCCGAGGCTCTTGCCCATCCGGCGGACGCCGTCGGTACCTTCCAGGATCGGCAGGAACATGCCCACCTCCGGCTCCTGCCCGTACGCTTCCTGGATCTGCCGGGCGGTCATGATGTTAAAGCGCTGGTCGGTGCCACCCAGTTCCACATCCGCCCGCAGGGCTACGGAATCATATCCCTGCATGAGCGGATAGAGCAGCTCATGCAGGTGGATGGGCACGTGGGCGGCGAAACGGCGGGCGAAATCGTCCCGCTCCAGCACCCGGGCCACCGTCATGCGCGAGAGCAGCTCCACCACGTCCGCGAACTGCAGCGCTTCCAGCCATTCGCTGTTGTAGCGGACGGTGAGCCGCTCGACATCCAGCACCTTGCCCGCCTGCTCCACGTAGGTGCGGGCAAAGGCCGCCACCTCCTCCGCGCTCAGCTGCTTGCGGGTGCTGGCCTTCTCGGTGGGATCCCCCACCCGTCCGGTCATGTCCCCGATCAGGAGCACCACCCGGTGGCCCAGGTCCTGGAACTGGCGCAGCTTCTCCATCACTACCGTGTGCCCCAGGTGCAGGTCAGGCGCGGTGGGGTCGACCCCCAGCTTGACCGTGAGGGGGCCCCGCACCGGCACCTGCTCCAGCTTGCGGGCCAGGAGGTCGGGGCTGACCACATCCTCGCAGCCCCGCACCAGGTAATCGACCGTTTTGGCAATGCTACCGTCCATAATGGTGTTCAACCCGATCCTGCCTTCCCTGGGAATGCGCCGCCGGCGGGGCCGTATCCGCCCTCATCATAGCATAGGGCTCCTCAGCCCTTGAGCCGTACCACCGTGACCCCGTCGCCGCCCTCGGCCGGCCCCCCCAGCCGCCGCTCCGCCACGCGGGGATCATGGGCCAGCCAGGCGTTCAAGGCCCGGCGCAGGGTGCCGGTGCCCTTGCCGTGGATGATACGCACCGTGTCCAGTCCCAGCAGCAGGGCGTTGTCTAGGAACTTGTCCACCACCGCCAGGGCATCGTCCACCGTCAGCCCGCGCACATCCTCCTCGGGGGAGACGCGGGCCATGCGGGCGGCGGTGGCGGGGGTGCGCCCGCCCCCGCGCGGACGGGCCGCCGCCGGGGCTTCCGCCAGCTCCAGCTCCTCCACCGGCAGCTTGATGCGCATGCCCCCCACCTCCACGGTGGCGGTGCGTCCCGCCAGCTCCTGCACCACCCCGGGATCCTCAAACCCGCGGATACGGACGCGCACCCCCACCGTCAGGGCAGGAGCCGGCCCCGGTGGCCCCGCCACCGGGGGCGGCGGGGCCGCCTCGCGCAGGGTCCGCCGCAGCTCCTCCAGGGCCTGAAAGCGGGCCTTGCCCTCGCTGGCTTCGACCTGGGCCGCCAGCCGCCGCACCTCCTCACGCAGGCGCCGGAGCTCCGCCTGCCACTGCACGCGCAGGCGCTCCTCCTCCGCCTGGCGCCGCTCCTCCCAGCGGGTGATGCGGGCCCGCAGGGCAGCCTCCTCCGCCTCCAGGTCGCGCCGGCGTGCCTCCAGCTCCCGTTCCGTCTCCTCCAGCCGGCGGGTCAGGGTGCCCACCGCTTCAATGGCCCCCTCCAGGGCCTGCCCCCGCTCGCCGATCAGCTCCCGCGCCCGCTGCACCAGGGCCGCATCCAGCCCCAGCCGGGCCGCGATGTAGAGGGCGTGGGAGCTGCCCGGCTGCCCCAGCACCAGGCGGTAGGTGGGGGCCAGGGTTTCGCGGTCGAATTCGACCCGCGCGTTCTGGATGCGCGGGTCCTCGTACGCCAACAGCTTGAGGCGCCCGAAGTGGGTGCTGACCAGGGTGTGCACCCCGGCTGCCGCCAGTCGCTCCACCAGGGCCTGGGCCAAGGCCGCGCCTTCATCCGGGTCGGTGCCGGCCCCGATCTCGTCGATGAGGGCCAACAGCGGCCGCGCCCCTGCATCCGCCAGCCGCACCAGCGGCACCAGGCGGGCGATGTGACTGGCAAAGGTGGACAGGTTCTGTTCCAGGCTCTGCTCGTCCCCGATGTCGGCCAGGATAGCGGTATACAGCGGGACCTCGGTCCCCTCCGCCGCCGGCACCATCATCCCCAGCAGGGCCAGGGCCGCGACCAGCCCGGCGGTTTTCAAGGCCACCGTCTTGCCCCCGGTGTTGGGCCCGGTGATGACCAGCACCGGCCGCCGGTCCTCCACTGCCAGGTCCAGGGGCACAGGGTCCTGAAGGAGGGGGTGGCGTCCGGACCGGATGAGGAAGCGCTGCCCGCCCAGGCGCGGCCAGCGGCCGTCCAGCCCCTGTCCGTAGCGGACCCCGGCCAGGGCCACGTCGAGGTCGGCCAGCACCTCTTCCACCGCCTCCAGAGCGGGCGCCTCCGCCCCCACCGCCCGCGACAGCTCGGTCAGCAGGCGCTCAATCTCCGCCGTCTCCTCCCGCAGCAGGAGGGCAATGCGGTTGTGGCGGTCCACCACCGCCATCGGCTCCACGAACACCGTCTGGCCGCTGGCCGACTGGTCGTGGACGATGCCGGCCACCTTGTTGCGGAACCCCACCTTGACCGGCACCACCCGCCGGCCGGCCCGTTCCGTGACCACCGGCTCCTGCAGGTAGGGCGCCCAGTGGGGCGAATGCAGGATGCCGGCCAGGATGCCGTCGATCTCCTCCCACAACCGGCGCTGGCGGGCGCGCAGGTCGGCCAGCAGCGGGCTGGCGGTGTCCCGCACCGACCCGTCGGGCGCCACCACCCGTTCCACGGCCTCCCGCAGGGCCCCCGGCAGGGCCAGCGCGCCCAGGCGGGCGGCCCAGCCGGGGGTGAGGCCGGGCTCGGCCTTGGCCCGCACCGTCTCCGTCCGCGCCAGGGTCCGGGCCACCCCCGCCAGTTCCCCGGCGTCGAGCACGCCGCCCCGGGCGGCGCGCCGGGCTAGGCGGCCCACCCGCACCGCCCCCGCCAGCCCGGCCCCCAGCGCCAGTAGGGTCTCGGCTTCGCGGCCCAGGGCCTGGGCGGAGACCGGGTCCGGCAGCGGCGGCGCCAGGGCGGCAACGCGGTCGGCTCCCATGGGGGTCTCGGCCTGCTCCCGGATGCGGGCCAGCACCCGCTCCAGGTCGAGGGCGTTGCGCAGCCAGTCTCCCCCTGCGCCTTGCGTGGTGGTCACGCCCCTTCCGGCCCCTCCTCCATCATCCGTATCAGGTAGGCCGCCAGGTCGGTGACGCCCCGGGGCCGGGGCCCGCCGGGGTCACGGCCCGCCGCCCAGGCCACCCCCGCGTCTGCCGGCCGATCGGGCACGGCCACCGCTAGCCACTGGCCGCCCGCGGCCGTCACCCCCGCCAGCACCGCCCCGGCCAGGTCCGCATCCACGGCCCGTGCAGCCACGAAGATCAGCATAGCATACCGTTGCAGAAGGCCCGCCAGGAGGGCGGCCGCCGCCGGCGCATCCCGCAGGGGCAGGCCGTGGTGGCCGCGGGCAGCCAGCGCGGTCCCCGTCACGTCCGGCGCCAGCGCCAGCCCCCGGCGCAGGTCCCCCAGGGTTGCGGGCGGGTCGGGAGCCAGCAGCATCTCCACCGCGGGGCTACCCCGGAAGGCGGCCGGGGGCCAGGCGGTGACCCCCCGCACCGGCCGGCCCGCCGCCGCCAGCCGGGAACCGAGGCCGCACTGCCGGAGCCACGCCGCCCAGGCCGGGTCGGGGCGGCCCCGCCGGTGCGCCGGCCCAGTCACCGGCGCAGGATTGGCCCCGGTCGCCAGGGCGGAGAGGACCGTCTCCCGCAGCGGAGCGCCCCGCAGCCCCAGGCCGGCATCAAGAAAGCCGCCGGCCTGCCCGGCCGGCGGCCGTGGCCCGTACCCGATCCACCACACCAGACCGGGCACGGCCTTACGACCCCTTCTTGTGCACCTGCCGGCTGCGCCAGCGCTGCTGCAGGGCGGCGGTCAGCTCCTCGGTCTTGGCCTCCAGCCGCAGGACCTCCTCGGCGCAGTTGAGGGCCACCAGAATGGCCAGGCGTCCCGCCGGCACGTGGGGATTGCGCGCCGCCAGCACCCGCATGCGGGTGTCCACGTAGCGGGCCAGCTCCTCCACCGTTTCCGGCGGCAGGTCGGAGCGGATGGCGTAATCCTCCCCGTAGATCGACACCGTGGTCCGGGTCTGCCCGTCCTCCATCGCCTGCACGCCCCCCCAAGCCGTTTGTTCCCCCATTCTCGACGGCGGGGGCAAATTCCTGCCCGCGGGGGCAGGGAATGCGCCGGAACTAGGTCGAGGCCCCCCGCACCCGGGCGCCTCGCACCTCCAGGGCTGCCATCAGGCGGGCCATATCGCCATCCACCTCCGCGTCGGTGAGGGTGCGGTCGGGGGCGCGGAAGGTGAAGCGCACCGTAAAGGACAGCCCGAATCCGCCCCGGAAGCGGTCCATGAGCCGCCAGGCCTCCAGTCGCGGCGGCCGGGCGGCCGCCAGCACTGCCTCCCACTCCGCCCACCCAGACTCCTCCGGCACCACAAAGGACAGGTCGCGCACCACCGCCGGGAAGCGGGGGGCGTGGCGGATGACGGGCAGGGCCGGCTCGACGGCCAGCGGCAGCCGCCACTCCAGGCCTGCCACCCGCCCCCGCATCCGCGCCGGAGCCCAGAACTCCGCCCGCAGCTCGCCGAGCAGCCCCTGCCGGCGGCCGTCCGGCCCCAGGATGGCCAGGGAACGGCCCGGATGGAACCAGGGATGCTCCGCCTCCAGCGGCCCGAACGCCACCGCCCAGCCCAGGCGTTCGGCCACCAGCTCCACCAGCCCCTTGAGCTGATACAGGCTCCCGGTCCCCGGCCAGGCTTCCGGCGCCGCCAACGGCAGCAGGGCGGCCAGCGTCAGGGGTTCCGCCACCGCCTCCCCCCCGCCGGGACGACCGTAGACGGGGGCCACCTCGAACACCGGCTGCGGCTCCACGTCGCGGTCGCGGTTGTAGAGCCAAGCCTCGCGCAGGGTGGCCAACAGGCCCGTCCGCAGCCAGCTTTCCCGGTCGCGCAGCGGATTGACGATGCGGATGGGGGCCAGCGCCTCCGGCCCCCCGACCGGGTCGGCCGGAGCGTCGGGCCCGGTGTAGGAGGGCGTCAGCAGCTCCTGATAACCGGCGGCCGCCGCCAGGTCGCGCACCCGGTCCGCCCGCACCCAGGCGGCGTCCCGGGCCCCCAGCACGGTGGGTCCCACCGGCAGGCGCTCGCCCACCGCCTCATACCCCTCCAGGCGCGCCACGTCCTCGGCCAGGTCATGGCTGCCGGTCACCTCCCGCCGCCAGGAGGGGGCATGCACCATCCCCCCGCTCACGCGGAAGCCCAGGCGGCCCAGGGCCTCCTCCAGGCGGCGGTCGTCCCAGTTCACCCCCAGCAGCGCCCGGATGCGGCCGGGATGCCAGGGCACCGCCGGCGGCTCCGGCACCCGGCCTACGCGGGCGCTCCGCCCGGTAGGCTCCAGCAGCCCGCCGGCGTAGGCCGCCACCAGCGCGGGCCCGGCCGGGGCCAGCGCGGGATCGCTGCCCTTTCCGAAGCGCAGGGCCGCCTCGCTGGCCAGGTCATGGCGCTTCAAGGTGCGGAAGACCACCGGGGCGGCAAAATGGGCCGATTCCAGATAGATGCGGCGGGTACCGGGGCGCACGCCCGAGTCCAGCCCGCCCATCACCCCCGCCAGGCCCAGGACCCGTCCGGCGTCGGCGATGACCAGGTCGGCCGGGTCCAGGACCCGCTCCACGCCGTCCAGGGTGACCAGCCGCTCGCCCGGCCGGGCGCGGCACACCCGCACCGGGAGCTCCACGGCATCCGCGTCGAAGGCATGCAGGGGCTGACCCCAGCCGAAGAGGACAAAGTTGGTGAGGTCCACCACCCCGCCCAACGGCCGTTGACCCACCGCGCGCAGCAGGGCCTGCATCCAGAGCGGGGCCGGGTCCTCCCCCGCCACCCGCCATTCCACCAGGGTGTACAGGGGACAGGCGGTCGGGTCCTCCACCTCCACCGCCAGCGGCCCGCCCTCGCCCCAGCCGGGGAAGGCCGGGGGCTCCGGCGGCAACGGCCGGCCGTAGAGGGCGGCCAGCTCCCGGGCCACCCCCTGCACGCTCTGCGCGTAGGCGGCCAGGTTGGGGGTGAGTTCCAGTTCATAGACGGTGTCGGGTCCGCCCAACAGCTCCAGCAGGGTGGTGCCGGGCGGCTCCGGGCCGGCATGCACCCAGAGCTCCCCCGGCGCCTGGAATCCGGCCTCCGCCGCCGACAGCAGCATCCCCTGGGACACCACCCCCCGCAGGGTGGCCGGTCCGATGGTGCGCCCGTCGGGCAGGCGGGTGCCCGGCGGCGCCCACCACACCCGCTGGCCGGGCAGCCCGTCGCGGGCCCCGGTGACCACCTCCACCCGGTTGCGGCCGTCGTCCACCGTCACCACCGCCAGATGGTCGGCCCCGGGATGCGGGCGCCGGGCCAGCACCTCCACCAGACGGATGCTACCCAGCTCCTCGCCCCAGGTGCCGTAGCGGTCCACCTCCAGACCCAGGCGGGTGAGGTCCCCGGCCAGCACCTCCGGGGCCGGCAGGTCGGGCAGATGGCGGGCCAGCCACCGGTAGCTCAGCTTCATGCCTGTCCCTCGCTTCCGCGCGCAAACTGTTGCAGGAACCGCAGGTCGTTCTGGTAGAAGGGGCGCAGGTCGTCAAAGCCGTAACGCAACAGGAGCACCCGTTCCAGCCCCAGGCCGAAGGCGAAGCCGCTCACGCTGTCCGGGTCGTAGCCGCCGTTGGCCAGCACCAGGGGATGCACCATGCCCGCGCCTAGAATCTCAAGCCACCCGCTGTGCTTACAGGTGGCGCAGCCGCTCCCCCCGCACACGGTGCAGGAGATGTCCACCTCCACCGAGGGCTCGGTGAAGGGGAAATAGCTGGGCCGCAGGCGGATGGCGGTACCGGGGCCGAACAGGGCCCGCACCAGGGTCAGCAGCACCCCCTTGAGGTCGGCCAGGGAGATGCCGCGGTCCACCATCAGCCCCTCCAACTGGGTGAACATGGGGGAGTGGGTGGCATCGTCGTCGCGCCGGTAGACGTGCCCGGGAGCGATGACCTTGACCGGCAGCGCCCCGCCCCGGGCGTGCATGGCCCGGATCTGCACCGGCGAGGTATGGGTACGGAGGAGAAACCCGGGCACATCCACGAAGAAGCTGTCCTGCATGTCCCGCGCCGGATGGTTGGCGGGCATGTTAAGGGCCTCGAAATTGTACCACTCGCTCTCCACCTCAGGGCCCAGAGCGACGCTGAACCCGAGGCGGGTGAAGAGGTCCTCCAGCTCGCGCCGCAGGCGCGTCAGGGGGTGCAGCTGCCCCACCGCCGGGCGGATGCCTGGCAGGGTCATGTCCAGGCGTTCGCGGGCGTAAGCCGCCGCCCGCGCGGTCGCTTCCAAGGCCGCCTCCCGGGCGGCCAGGGCCTGCTCCACCGCCTCCCGCACCCGGTTGAGAACCTGCCCGCGTTCCCGCCGCGCAGCAGGGGCCAGCTCCCCCAGCCCGCGCAGGGCCTCGGTCAGCCGGCCCCGGCGGCCCAGCCAGCGGGTACGCACCGCCGCCAGCGCGGCGGGGTCCGTCGCCGCCTGGATCTCGGCCTCCGCCTCCTCCACCCAGCCGGCGGCGTCCGCCGCCGGGTCCCATACCTCGTCCATCCTGCTCCCCTTCCCGGCCCGGGCCAGCGCCCGGACCATGCCAAAGGCCCGTCCTCTCAAGGACGGGCCTGCCCGTGGTACCACCCTGCTTGACCCGGCTGTTACCGGGCCCGCTCTACGCCTTAACGCGGCGGACGGCCGCCCTACTCCCTTCCGGTTTGGGGACGACGCTCGGCAGGGAATCCCCGCCCGCCACCGGGGCGCCCCTTGCAGTCGCGGGGGCGCCTCCCTGCACCGGCGGCACCGGACGGAGCCGTCTGCCTCATCGCTTTACCTGCATCCGCATCCGCGCCCGTTCCCGGGCGGCATGAAACAGCAGCACGCTCCCGGCCACCCCGACGTTGAGGCTCTCCACCCCGCCCTCCATGGGGATGGAGACCGCCTGCGCCCGTTCGCGGACGGCCGCCGGCAGCCCCGCCCCTTCGTTACCGAGGAGCAGGACCACCGTGCCGCTCCAGTCCACCTCACCGTAGGGGCGTCCGCCCCGGGCCTCGGCGGCATACCAGCGGGCCCCGCCCCCGCCCAGGCTCTGTTCCCAGCCCGGCTCCAGCCAGCCCACGCGGGTGCGGAAGACGGCGCCGGCCGAGGCCCGCACCGCCTTGGGATTAAACGGGTCCACGGTACCGGCCCCGATCCCCACCAGGTCGACGCCGGCGGCCGCCGCCGAGCGGATGAGGGTGCCCGCGTTGCCGGGGTCCTGCACGCCTACCAGCACCACCCCCATGCCACCGGGCGGGGGCAGGGCGGAGGCCAGGCGCGGCAGACGCGCCTCCACCACCGCCAGGATGCCCTGATGGGTCTCCACATCCGCCAACTCGGCCAGCACGGCGTCGGTCACGTACAGGGTGCGGGTGCGCCCGCTCTGCAGCGCCATCAGCAGGCCCTGACCGCGCGCGGTCTGCACCAGGCGAGGGCTGTAGATGACCGCCTCCAGCACCAGACCGCCCCGCCAGGCGTCCTCGACCAGCCGCACCCCCTCCAGCACGGTCTGACCCCACTTCTCCCGTGCCTGGCGGTTGGCCAGCAGCCGGCGCACCCGCCGCAGGAGCTTGTTGCCGCGGGCATCCGCCAGCGGCTCCACCCATACCCGGCCGGGATCGTGCTCCGTGCCCGCCGCCCCCCTCAGGACCGGACCAGCTGTTCCTTGGCCTTCTCCACCAGGGCGGCGAAGGCGGCGTCGTCCCGCACCGCCATGTCGGCCAGGATCTTCCGGTCCAGCCCGATGCCGGCCAGCTTGAGACCGTTCATGAAGCGGTTGTAGGACAGGCCGTGCAGCCGGGCGGCCGCGTTGATGCGCTGGATCCAGAGCCGGCGGAAGTTGCGCTTCTTGAGCCGCCGGTCCCGGTAGGCGTACATGAGGGCGTGCATCACCGCCTCGTTGGCGGCCTTGAAGTGCCGGGACCGGGCGCCCTTGAACCCGCGCGCCAGCTTCAGGATCTTCTTGTGCCGGCGCCGCCGGACCACTCCGCTTTTAACCCGAGCCATGCTCCTCCGTCCTCTCCTGGGTAATCGGCGTCAGGCGTAGGGCAGGAGCCGCCGCACCCGGCGCCGGTCGGCGGCGGACAACACCCCGCTCCGCCGCAGCTGCCGCTTGCGCTTGGCGGTCTTGTGCTCCGCCAGGTGGCTGCGGTTGGCCCGTACATGGGTGATGCGGCCCGACTGGGTCACCAGCAGCCGCTTCTTGGCCCCGCGGTGGGTTTTCATCTTCGGACCCTTCGGCATTGCTCAGGCTCCCTTCTTGGGGGTCAGGATCATGACCATGGTGCGGCCCTCGACCTTGGGCGGACGTTCCATGACCCCGACGTCGCCCACCAGCTGCGCCAGCCGTTCCAGGGTCTCCTGAGCCAGGTTGGCATGCACGATTTCCCGTCCGCGGAAGACCATGGTGCACTTGACCTTGTCGCCATCGGTCAAAAAGCGCTTGGCGCTCTGAACCTTGACCTCGAAGTCGTGCTCCTCAATCGAGGGCCGCATCTTGAGTTCCTTGATGTTGACAACCTTCTGTTTCTTGCGGGACTCCCGTTCGCGCTTGGCCTGCTCGTACTTGAACTTCCCGTAGTCCATCAGCCTGCATACCGGCGGATGGGCGGTGGGCGATACTTCCACCAGGTCCAGCCGCCGCTCCGCCGCCAGGTTGAGCGCATCCCGCAGGGGAACGATGCCGAGCTGTTCGCCGCCTTCCCCCACCAGTCTGACCTCTCGGGCACGGATTTGCTCGTTGACCCTGAGATCCTTTATGGACCATCCCCTCCTTGCTGTGGCCGGAGCACCTGCCCGTCCCCGGAGGCCGGAGACTGGCCGGAAACAAAAACCGCGGGGTCGCCCCCGCCCGGACTGACATCCTTCACGCCACGATAACCCGTTTGGCGGCCTGGCCTCGGGGTGAGAAGCGCCGGTACGGCTTCTGCTTAGCTCGCGTTGACCCGCTTCATCCTACCATAGCGCAAAAAAGTCCGTCAACGCACGGAGCCCGGCGGCGCACGGTCTTCCCGAAGCGCAACCTCCCCAGCCCCCTGCCCCGAGTGGTCCCCCGGTACCAGCCCAAAGCACCGGCGCCATCCGCCTCGAGGATGGGGGCCCCGCGCAGGAGACTTGCCGCATCCGACGCGGTAACCCAAACCGGGAGGATGCAGATGTCCTTTGGGGACACCCATCGGCACATCGTGGTGGCGGCACGCGTGCAGTCCATCCGCGGGGCATATCAGGCGCCGTCCGCCGCCGCCCATTCCCCAGCGGATGTGGACCTCTACCACTGGCTACAGGCATTCGTGTAGGAGCGGGTCCGGTTCGTGCACGAGTACCGGGGACTGATCGCCCTGCTGATGTGCGAGGTGCCGAAGCAGCCCGATCTAGCCGGGCTCGACCCTATCGCCCGCATTATGCGCGTACTCGACTCACGCCGGAATGGGGTGGGGATGACCTCGACCGGCAGGCGGACGCTGGTGCGCAGGATCCGGGGCCTGTTACTCCGCTGGATCATGCGGCCGGAGGCGCGTCAGCGGCGCTGGAAACAGAAGCGTGCAACACCATGCTGTCCTTCGTGCGTTCCCTCCTGACCGAACCGGGACCGCAGCAGGGGGGCCTTCGATGAATGCTGGGGACCGGCTAGCCGCCCTGGTGCGACGGCGTCCTTACCGGGTGGCACTCGTGCTCGGCGTGCTCACTTTCCTCCTCTTGCCGGGCGTGACGCATATCCGTTTCGATACCGGCAATGACACCCTCAAATCCAACATCCAAGATCTATCGACCCAAGGTCCACGTGGGCCGTGCGTGCAGCGATCAGACCATCGTCGTGCTCTAAACCTTGAGGCACCTCCGAAACTTTTGGACGCCGGCCAACTTCCGGCGCATGGCAGCCATCCAATTGCACCTCGGGACCCCGGCTTCCGCCGGGCGCGAGGTCCCCCATCCCCCGGCCGACTGCCGACAAGGAGCCGCCCCAAGGGGACTACTCGAACAAGGCCAGCCCCGGTCAAGGCCGGGGCTCCCCTTGTCGGCTGCTATGCGCCTTATTCCAGCGGCATGCGTCCCTCCTGCACCAGCACCTCCCGGTAGTCCGGCCAGGCGAAACGCCCGAGGTCGCCGTCCTCGCGCGAGCGCACGGCCACGGTGCCCGACTCTACCTCCTTCGCCCCCACCACCAGCATGCGGGGCACCTTCATCACCTGCGCCTCCCGGATCTTGTAGCCCATCTTCTCGTTGCGGAAGTCCCCTTCCGCCCGCACCCCGGCCGCAACCAGGTCTTGTACCACCCGCCGGGCATATTCGTGTTGGGCGTCGGTAATGGGGATGACCCGCACCTGCTCCGGCGCCAGCCACATGGGAAAGGCCCCGGCGTAATGCTCAAGCAGGATGCCGATGAAGCGCTCCAGGGTGCCCATGATGGCCCGGTGGATCATGACCGGCCGCCGCGGCTCCCCGTTCTGATCCACATAGGTGAGGTCGAACTGCACCGGCAGCTGGAAATCCAGCTGGGCGGTGGCACACTGCCAACGCCGGCCGAGGGCGTCCACGGCGTAAAAGTCGAGCTTGGGCCCGTAGAAGGCCCCGTCCTTGGGATTCAGCTGGTACGGCAGGCCCCGTTCCTCCAGCACCGCCGCCAGCTGGGCCTCCGCCTTGTTCCACAGGGCCAGGTCGCCCATGTAATCGTCCGGCCGGGTGGAGAGCACCACCTCATACGGCATGCCGAACGCCCGGTAGACGATGTCCACCAGCTCCAGCACCCCGTTCATCTCCGCCCCGATCTGGTCCTCCCGGCAGAAGAGATGGGCGTCATCCTGGTGCATGCCGCGCACCCGCAACAGGCCGTGCAGGGTCCCGGACCGCTCGTAGCGGGAGAGCGGACCGTACTCCGCCAGCCGGAGGGGCAGGTCACGATAGGAACGCACCCCCTCCTTGAAGAGCAGGCAGTGCCCGGGGCAGTTCATGGGCTTGACCCCCAGCACCTCCTCGTCCCGCTCCATCACAAACATGTTGTCCCGGTAGTGGTCCCAGTGCCCGCTCTGCTGCCAGAGCCCCACCCGGTAGATCCAGGGGGTGGCGACCTCCTGGTAGCCCCGGGGCTCCTGCAGAGCCCGGGAGAAGGCCTCGAGGGTGCGGTAGATGCGGTGGCCGCGAGGGTGCCAGAAGACGAAGCCGGGCGCCTCCTCCCGGAAGCTGAACAGATCCAGCTGCGGCCCAAGCTTGCGGTGGTCGCGCCGTTTAGCCTCCTCCAGCCGGTAGAAATAGGCCTCCAGCGACTCCCGGTCGGGGAAGGAGGTGCCATAGATGCGGGTCATCATGGGGTTGCCTTCCTCGCCCCGCCAGTAGGCGCCAGACAACCCGGTCAGGCGCAGGGCCCCGATGCGGCCGGTGCTGGGCAGGTGGGGCCCCGCACAGAGGTCGACGAATTCGCCCTGCCGGTAGGCGGTGATGGGGGTCCCTTCCGGGATGCGCCGGATGATATCCACCTTGAAGGGCTCATGGCGCTCCTCGAACAGCCGCAGGGCCTCATCCCGCGACAGCTCCAGGCGCTCGATGGGCAGGTTCTCGGCCGCGATGGCGCGCATGGCCTCCTCGATGCGGGCCAGGTCCTGCTCCGAGACCGGTCCCGGGAAGCGGATGTCGTAGTAGAAGCCGTCCTCCAGCGCCGGCCCGGTGCCCAGTTCCGCCTCCGGCCACAGGCGCTTGACCGCCTGCGCCAGCAGGTGGGCGCTGGAATGGCGGAAGACCCGCCGGCCGGTCTCCGACCCGAAGGTCAGGAGCTGCAGCTCCCCATCCTCCTCCAGGGGACGCCCGAGGTCGATGGGCCGCCCGTTGAACACCGCTGCGATCACGTCGTCAGGCAGGTTGGGCACCACCTCCCGGGCGGGGGTGCCCTTGGCCACACGGTAGGGCTCGCCGTCCACCACCACCGAAATCTGCTGCCGCTCCTCCACATCCATGGGATGCACGTCCATTCCCCTTTCTGCATGGGCCCGCCCCGCCAGAAGAAAAGCCCGTCCCTCAGGGGGACGGGCCACGCCCGTGGTTCCACCACCATTCGGATCCCCGCACCTGCGGGGATCCCTCCCTGCCGGATAACGGCGGCGGCCGCCGCGGGCTTGGGCCCGCCGGTGCGCGCTCCAGGGCTGGTGCGAACGCCGGGCCGGCAACCCCGCTTACAGCCGGGGCGGGATCTCTCTGTGCCGGCCGGATGACGTCCGGGTCCCTTTCCTCGCGCGGCCTTCCCAGCCGGCGGCAGCCGCCGGCTTCACCTCGCGGCTTATTGTAGCACCGGCCCCCCGCCCGCTCAACCGCCGGCGCCAGCGCGGCTCTGTTAGAATGGGGGCATCCGGAAGGGGGGATGGGGGTGGCCTGGACGGTGGACCCGGCGCGGCCGGGTCCGGAGGCCCGGCTGGAGGTCTCCCGTTCCCGCTTCATCGCCGCTGCCCGCCACCTGACCGCGCCCGGGGACCTGGCGGCGTGGCTGGCCGAGCGGCGGGCCACTTGGCCGCACGCCCGCCACTACGTCTGGGCCTATCGCCTGGACCCCGGGCAGGAACGCGCCACCGACGACCATGAACCGGCCGGGACGGCGGGGGCGCCCCTGCTGGAGCTGCTGCGAGAGCGGGAGCTGGTGTTCAGCGGGCTGGTGGTGGTGCGCTACTTCGGTGGCATCAAGTTGGGCCGGGGCGGGCTGGCCCGTGCCTACCGGGAGGCGGGCGAGGCCGCCCTCACCGCTGCGCCCCTGGCCGGCTGGCGGCCCGCCCGGTGCCTGGGCTGCGTTGTCCCTTACCCCGCCTGGCCGGCCCTGGAGCGCCGTCTGGCCGCGGCCGGGCTGGAGCCGGAGGTGGAGTTCGGGGCGGCGGTGGCCCTCCGCCTGTGGGTGCCGGCGGAGGAAGCCGGCGCCTGGCAGGCGGTGCTGACCGCGGCCGATCCCGGCTGCCGGGTGACAGCGGAAGGCTGGCATGCCTTCGCCGCCCCCTCCCCTCATCCCCAAGGAGGCGACTGACCATGCATCACGGCCTCATCCCCGCCCTGCATCACCTGCCGCTGGCCACCCGTGCCCTGCTGGCGGCGGCGGTGGTGGTCCTCGGCGGCGCCCTCCTCACCCGCCTGGCCACCGCGGCCATCAAGCTGGCGGTGGTGGTGCTGCTGGCCCTCTGGGCCTGGCAGTTCTTCCACTTGTAGGGGTCAGTACCAGCCCGGTACCAGCCCCGGACCCCAACGCACCGGGGAAGGACGGGCCGCAGCGGGTGCCCGGCGCAGCCAGGCCGGCAGGTCTGCACCCAGGCGGCCGGTCAGGTACAGGTAGCCGTCCGGGTCCAGGTAGCCGAGGTCACCGGTGCGGAACCAGCCCTGCCGGAACCGGCGGCCGTAGGTCTGACCCCAATAGGCGTGGATGACCCCCGGCCCCTTGATCCACACCTCCCCCTCCACCCCCGGTGGCAGGTCCCAACCTTCGGCATCGTGTACGCTGACCGCCACCCCCAGCGGCCGTCCCACCGACCCGGGCCGGCGGGGGGCAGGCGGCGGCGCCTCCGCTGCCACCTGGCCGCCCGCCTCCGCCACGTCATAAGCCGTGAGCACCGGACAGCCCCAGCGCGCCTCCCACTCCGCTTCCGGCCGCACCTCACCCGGACGCCAGGGCACCCGCACCAGGCGCAGACCCGGCAGCGGCCGGGCACCCGCCCGGGCAGGCGGCAGGTTGGCCCAGGTGGGCCGCAGCGCCGATCCCGAGCGCTGGGCGGCTGCCCCGGCCAGTAGGGCCGACCCCGCCACCAGGGTGGCCAGGAGCCCGGTCACCTGCCCCTCCAGGTCGCTGAGGGGGTAACCGGAGAGGCCCACGTCGCCCGGCCCCAGGTGGAGGTGGCGGGCTACCTTGGCCGCCACATACAGCAGCTGGGGGCGGGAGAGCCTCACCGGGCGCCAGGGGCCGTCCGGCTCGGCGCAGACCAGGGCCCCGTCGGCCTCGGGTCCCGGGCGGGTCCGGTCCCCCGCTGCCGGCAGGCGCGGAGGCAACAGAGCCCCGGGGGAGAGCAGCACCCGCGGCCAGCCCCGCCCTACCGGGGCTCCCGGCTGCGCCACCACCAGGTCGGGCTGCAGGCGGTTCAACCATTCGCGCAGAATGCCGGCCGGAGCGGCAGGGTCCAGGGCTGCCACCAGCAAGTCGCCCCGCAGCGCGGCCAGATAGGCCGCCGCCCAGGCGGGGCCCGGCCCCAGCACCAGGGCCAGGCGGCTGCCCGCCCCCAGCCCGGCGGCAGCCAGCGCCCGGCCCCAGTCCTCCACCCCTGCCGCCAGCCAGGCGTAGGTCAGGACAGGTCCCTCGGGGTCGGTGATGAGGAACGGGGCGCTGCTGCCGGCGCGGGCCTGCAGCAGGTTGTCCAGCATGGGGACGCCGTACATCGCTGCTCATCTCCAGCGGGTGAACTCCGCTTTGATTGTATTCCTAGCAGGGACGGTGGAGATAAAAATGAACTGAAGCCGGGTTAAAAAATTTTTATATACGACATTGTCACAGCCTGTAATTCATGCGGGTTTAATTTACACTACAAGCATGTTAAATCCGGGGTATGAAGTCCCCGCCCGGGAGGCAGACTGCCCCCGGGAAAGGGGGCGACGGGATGGCGGCCCCGCTGGAGGTCGTGGTGCTGGGGGCCCGCATCGGGGGGCTGGCGGTGCTGTACTGGCTCCGCCACCGCTTCCCGGCCCGCGCGATCCGGGTGACGGTGGTGGAACGCTGGGCCACGGGCGTGTTCCGGCCCGAGCTGGTGCATGCCCTCGACCGCGCGCCCGGCTTCGTGGACCATCTGACCCTGAATACGGAACGGGCGGTGCGCCGGGTCTACCAGGCGCGCTGGGTGCACGACACCGCCGTGCGCATCGACCCCCGCGCCCGGCGGGTCCACCTGGCGGCCGGGGCGCCCCTCGCCTACGACGTCCTGTTTGTGGCCACCGGGGTGGATCCCGCCTGGGAGCGCATCCCCGGCCTCGGCCCGGAGGCGGGCGGCATCTGCGAGGCTCACCTGGCCCGGCACACCGCCGTCGACCTGGCCGGCCACCCGCCCGCCCGCCTGGTGCTGGCCGCCGGCCCCTGGTCCGGGGACCCCGCCTCCCCCCACCTCACGGCCGGGTTCGACATGCCGCTGTTCGAGTCCGCCCTGTTGTGGGACGGGGCCCTGCGCCGCCGCCGGCGCCGCGACCGCCACCACATCCGCATCGTCACCCCGGCGCCGGTCGCGGCGGAAGGGGCCGGCCCCGCCGGCCGCCGCCGGCTGACGGCGCTGCTGGAGCAGCGCGGCATCGCCGTCACCCTGGGCGCCCGTTACCGGGCGGTGGAGCCGGGCCACATCCGGCTCGAGGACGGGGAGGATGTCCCCTACGACCGCACCATCTGGACCCCGCCCTATGCCGGCTCCCAGCTGGCCCGGGCCAGCGGCATCGACGACGGCTACGGCTGGATCCCCACCGACGGCTACCTGCGGCACCCGGAATGGCCGTCCATCTATGCCGTCGGGGACATCGGACGCCTGACGGTGCCGAAACACGGTCACCAGGCGCTCATTCAGGCGCGGGTGGCGGTCACCCACCTGTGGGCCACCCTGCACGGCCGTACCCCGCCCGCCCCCTACCGGCCCTGGGCGCTCTGGGCCCTGGAAACCGGTGACGGCCGGGCCCTCTTGGATTACGTGGCCCCGGCCCCCGACGGCGGTCTGCGGGAATGGGCCTGGTGGGGACGGCCGGTGGCCTGGGCCAAGGACCTCTTCGTTATCACCTACCTGGCCCTGGGCGGCCACCTGCCCTGGATGCCCTAAGGGCGGGCCCCCGCGGCCCGCCCGCCGTAACCCTTCCTCAGTAGTGCAGCTCGTCGTGCAGGCGCACCCGCTTGCGGAACATCCAATAGGTCCAGGCCTGGTAGGCCAGCACCACCGGCACCAGGGTGATGGCCACGATCGACATCACCTTGAGCGAATAGGGGTTGGAGGCGGCGTTATAGATGGTCAGGCTCCAGGCCGGGTTGAGGCTGGAGACCATCACCCGCGGATACAGCAGCAGGAACAGGGTGATGGTGGTGAGCACGATGGTGACGCCATTGGCGGCAAAGGCCCACCCCGGCCGCTCCTGCACCGTCAGCGCCCAGGCGGCGACAAGGCTCAAGGCGGCCAGCACGGGGATGGAGCCGGGATCGGGTCCCAGCCGGTGGAGCACCGGCACCACCATGTAACCCATGAGGATGTAGACCGCCACCGCCAGCACCGCCAGGGGGGCCAGGCGGCGGGCGGTGCCCATGGCGCGGGCCGCCAGCGGCTCCCCGGTCTTCAAGGCCAGGAACAGGGCCCCGTGCAGGGTGAAGAGCAGGCCCGAAACGGCGCCCCCCACCAGCGAGAAGGGGGTAAAGAGGTCGAGGAAGGTGCCCACATAGTTCATATGCCCGTCGATAGGCAGCCCCTGCACCAGGTCGGTCATGGCCACCCCCCACACCACCGCCGGCACCAAACTGCCGAAGAAGAAGAGCCAGTCCCAGGTCTGCCGCCAGCCGGGGCGCTCGTCCCGGCTGCGGAACTCGATGCCCACCCCCCGCACGATGAGCGCCACCAGCAGGAGGAAGAGGGCCAGGTAAAAGCCGCTGAAGAGGGTAGCGTACCACTGGGGGAAAGCTGCGAACATCGCCCCGCCCGCCACGATCAGCCACACCTCGTTGGCATCCCACACCGGGCCGATGGCGTTGGCCATCACCCGCCGCTCCTGGTCGTTGCGGCCGAGGAAGGGCAGCAGGATCCCCACCCCGTAGTCGAACCCCTCGAGAAAGAAATAGCCGGTGAACAGCACCGCAATCAGGACAAACCAGACCACATTGAGCGCCATGCGTCTTCCCTCCTTCCGGCTTCAGGCGGTCCTGGCCTCGCCGGTCAGCTGTTCGCTGGCCAGCCCGGCCTTGATGAATTTCACCAGCAGGTAGACATCCGCCGCGGCCAGGATGGCGTAGACGGCAGTGAAGCCCACCAGGGTGGTCCAGATCTCCCCCGCTCCCACGGTGGGCGACACCCCCTTGTCGGTCAGCAGCAGCCCGAACACGATCCAGGGCTGGCGCCCGATCTCGGTCATCAGCCAGCCGGCGATGTTGGCCAGGTAGGGCAGGCCGATGGCCCAGACCATCACCTTGAGGTAGCGGCGGTGGAGGAGCAAGCGGTTTTTGATCACCCAGTACACCCCCAGCCAGGAGAGCAGCACCATGAGGGTGCCGGCCAGGATCATGACCCGGAAGCTGTAGAACACCGGCCGCACCGGCGGCATGTAGTTGCCCGGCCCGTAGCGGTGCACGTAGCGGGCCTGGATCACGTTCATGCCCGTCACGCTCCCGCTGAGGCGGTTATAGGCCAGGATAGTCAGCAGGTCGGGAATGCGGAGGGCGAACTCGGTGGTATGGGTGGCGGGGGTGACCCACCCCACCACCGCCCAGGGGGCGTGCTGCGGGCTCGAGTCCCAAAGCGCCTCCGCCGCCGCCAGCTTCATGGGCTGGGCCGTGACCAGGTGCTGGGCCTGGTCGTGCCCCACCACCACGGTCAGGATGCTGGCCAGGGCCGCCACCGTCAGCCCGATGCGGATGGAATGCAGGAACTCGGGCTGCCGGCCGCGCCGCAACAGCCACCAGGCGCTCACCCCTATCATGAAGAAGGCGCCGGTGGAGAAGGCCCCCAGCACGGTGTGCGGGAACTCCACCCACAGCTGGGGGTTGCCGAGCAGGGCCCAGAAGTTGTTCATCTCCGCCCGGCCGTGCACCAGCTTGAAGCCCACCGGTTCCTGCATGAAGGAGTTGGCGGTCAGGATCCAGAGGGCGGAAGTGGTGGTGCCCACCGCCACCATCCAAATGGCGAACAGATGCAGCCCCCGCGGGAGCCGGTCCCAGCCGAACATCCAGATGCCGAGGAAGGTCGATTCCAGGAAAAAGGAGAGTAGGCCCTCGATGGCCAGGGGGGCGCCGAAGATGTCACCCACGAAGCGGGAATAAGAGGCCCAGTTCATGCCGAACTGGAACTCCTGCAGGATGCCGGTCACCACCCCCAGGGCGAAGTTGATAAGGAACAACCGCCCCCAGAACTGCGCCGCCCGACGGTACTCCTCGTTGCCCGTCGCCACGTAGTAGGACTCGATCACGGCCAGCAGAAAGGCCAGCCCTATCGTCAGGGGGACGAACAGGAAATGGTACACAGTCGTAATCCCGAATTGCCAGCGCGCCAGGATAACCTGGGGCATCATCACACCTCCCGTCTGTAGCTTGGCCGGTTTTCGGTCCGGGTACCCCTTCCGAATAACCGGCCCAGCAGCCGGTCACCCTAGGCGCAGCCTGGCAAACCGGGGGAGGAGGAACCATGGCCGCGCCCCGCCGTGGAGGCACCTGGAGCGAGGAGAGCCAGAAACTCGTGGCTGCCCTCGACCGCCTACTGGCAACGCTGGGGGACCGCTACCGGCCCGACCTCAGGGAGGTGGAGACCCGGCTGCGCCGGGGCATCGGCCGCAGCCCCGATGTGCTCATCCGCCGGCTAGCAGTGCCGGCGGTAGCGCCGGATTACGCCCTGCTGGTCTGCATTGACGGGCTGGTCGATACGCGGATGGTGGACCAGGACATCGCCGCCCCGCTGCTGGTCACGCACCAGCCGCCGGCGGCCTGGGGGGAGGCGGTATTCACGCCCTCCCACATCCGGCGAATGGCGCACTGGTCCGCCATCCTGCAGGCCCTGGCCGCCGGCAACACCCTGGTGATGGCCCCCGACCTGCCCTTCGTTTGGGTGGTAGACACCGGCCGCTACCGGCAGCGGAGTGTGCAGCGCCCACTGACCGAACACAGCGTGCGGGGCCCTGAGGACAGCTTCAACGAGGTGCTCCTGTCCCAGATGAACCAAATCCGCCAGCGGCTGCATGAACCCCGCCTGCGCTTCAGCCCCGTCCGCATCGGGCGCCTGCAACATACCCAGGTAGCGGTGGCGTACCTCGAGGGGCTCACCAACCCCGCCCTGGTGCGGACAGTGCTCACCCGGCTGCGGGCGGTGGATATCGCCGGCCATGCCGACGCCACCCAGATCGCAGGCCTCATCCGCGACCACCCCCGCTCCATCTTCCCCACCATCCGCGCGACCGAACGGGTGGACATCGCTGTCCGCCGGCTGCTGGAGGGGAAGGTGGTCATCCTGGTGGACGGGGACCCGTTCGTGCTCATCGCCCCCGCTCCCCTAGCCGACTTCTACCGCACAGCCATGGATTACGCCAGCACCTGGGCCGACACGGCGGTGGTACGCATCATCCGGCTGGGCGGCTGGGCGATCGGGGTCTACCTGCCCGCGCTCTATGTGGCCTTGACCGAGGTCAACCCCAGTCTGGTCTCCACCTCGCTGTTTGTGCTCACCGCCGGCAACAACGTGGGTCTGTCCTTGCCGCCGCTCGGGCAGGTGGTGTTCATGGTGTTCATCCTCGAGGTGCTGCGGGAGGCAGCCCTGCGCCTGCCCCAACCGCTCTCCACCACCATCGGCACGGTAGGGGCCATCGTGGTGGGCACTGCCGTTGTGAAGGCCGCCTACGTCAGCCCGCAGGTGATCGTGATCATGACCCTCACCGCCCTCAGCTTCTTCTCCGCTCCCCTCTATGAATTGACCGGCACTTGGCGCCTCATCGGGTTCGGCATGCTGGGGGCAGCGGCCTTCCTGGGCATTCTGGGCATGGTACTGTTTACGATGGCCTTTATCGGCGTCATCAGCGGGATGACCTCGTTCGGGGTCCCCTACTTTGAACCCTGGGCCCCCTTCCGGGGTCGGGACTGGCTGGATGTCCTGTGGCGGGTGCCCTGGTCCTCCCTCCGCACCCGTCCCACCGCCAGCCGTCCCCGTCGGGTAGTTCTCTCTCGCGGCCGGGCACCGGCGGCGCGCCCGCACCTCCGCCGGGAACGGCGGCCATGACGGCCCGGCGGCTGCTCCCCCTGGCCGCTGCTCTGGGAGCCCTGGCCCTGGGCGGCTGCTGGGACGCCCGCGCCATTAACGACCGCGCCATTATGCTGGCGGTCGCGGTGGCCCCCGGCAGCCAGGGCCGCCTGCAGTGGTCGCTGGTGTTCCCCAATGTGGTCACCACCATCTCCAGCCTGTCCGGGATCAGCCCCCAGGCCGCCTACTACCGGCTAAACGTGCAGGCCCCCACCTTGGGCCGGGCCCTGGCCCTGGCCCGCCAGCGGCTGTCGCGGGAGGTGTATAGCGGCCATATCGAGGTGGTGCTCTTCTCCCCCGGCCTCACTGCCGGCCAGCTGGCCGCTGTGACCAACGGCTTCAACAATGTCGGCACTATCCGCAAGTCCTTCTGGGCCGCGGCGGGACCCTTGGCGCTCAGCGCCCGCACCGGCCCTGAGACGGTGGTGCCCGAGTATCCCCTGGCCAAGTTTTTCAACTGTTTCGGCTGCCAATCCTTCTACGCCGGTCTGTATGGCTGGCAGCTGTGGGCCGCAACCCGTACCCCCGGTATCAGCCCGGTGCTGCCCCTGGCGGAAAGCACCCGGCAGGGGATGGTCGTTGACCGGGTGGCGGTCTTCCGGCCCGGACAGCCGGCCGCGGTCATGAACGAGCCTGCCACCCAAGGCTGGGCCTACCTCACCGGGCGGGTCCGCCGGGAAAGCCTCGACCTCCGCTACCGCGCCGGCCAGTATTCCCTCGCCCGCATTCGCGACCGGGTCACCCGGCGGGTACGCTGGCACCGGGGCGTCAAGCAGGTGGATACCCACATCACCGTCAGTGCCTATCTGGCCCAGGCCCCGCCAGGGGCAATGCCCAAGGGGGCCGCCATCGCGGCGGTGGAACGGCTGGCAGCCCGCCGCATCCTACACGAATGCCAAGCAGCGGTGGCATTCGCCAACCGCACCCACACTGATCCTTTCGGTTACGGGCGCCGCCTGGACTGGCTGCATGACCCGGCCGCCGCCGGCCTGCCGGCCCAGCGCCTAACAACAGCCCCGCTGAGGGCCCGCATCACGGTACAGGTCATGCTCAAACGGGAAGGGATGCAAGAGCAATGAGGACCATGGCCGAGTCGCACCCGGCGGAACCGATTGGGCCCGGGCAGTTCTTCTGGCTGCACGCCGCCAGCATGGTAGGGGGCGGGGTCTACCTCTGGCCCGGCCCCTTGCTGGCGGCAGCGGGCCCCGATGCTTGGTGGGCGTTTCTGGTCACCGTGTTGGGTGTAGCGGGCGTAACCTACCTCCGCTTCGCCTGGATCGGCTACCTCCGGTCCGCCTCTTTGCCTGACCTCCTCATGCGCACCTGGGGCCGGGCCCTCACCTGGGTGCTGCTGACCGGGATTACGGTGGTAGCCCTGGCCTCGGCCGCCATGCTGCTGGCCCTCTTCGGGCAGATGCTGCAGACCTTTTTCTACCCCCTCACCCCCATCGGGGTGCTGGAAGGCGTCACGCTGGGGGAAGCCTACTTGCTGAGCCGCCAGAGTCTGGCGGTCATGGCCCGCAATGTCACCTTCTGGCTACCGCTGGTGATGGGATCCGCCCTGTTCCTGATTATCCTGGCGGCCCGCAACGTGCAGGACACCGCCGCCCTGGCCCCCGCTTGGCCGCCGGGGACGGAACCCGTGCTGACCGGGGTGGCCTGGACCTGGTTCCTCTGGATGCAATGCGAGGTGTCGGCGGCGCTGGTCCCCCATGTGCGGGGAGCGTCCCTGGCCCGCCTACGGTGGCTGGCGATCGGCAGCGAGCTGTTCGAGGGACTCCTGCTGGGACTCCTGCTGGCCTCGGTGTTGGGGGACCTCGGCCCCCAGGCCGCCCGCGCCCTGCGCTGGCCCACGGTGTACCTGTTTTCCAACCTGACCATCCATACCTTCTTAATCACCCGGGTGGGGGTGTTTGTGCTCTTCGCCTGGGTGGTGTCGATGGTGACCTTCCTGGCTATGTACCTCTTCCTGTTCGGATGGCACTGGCAGCTGCAGCTGGGCCTCGACAACCACGGCCGGCGGGTGCTGACCGGAGGGCTGGGGGCAGCGCTCCTGGCCGCTGCGGTGCTTCTGGACCGCGATCATCTGGTGGTGCTCCTGCTCACGCGGGTAGTAAGCCCCCTTTGCCTGGTCATGACCGGCCTCCTGGTCCCGGCCTCGCTCCTGCGCACCGCCTGGCGCGCCCGTCGGTGGGCAGTACCGGCATGACTCTCTGGCAGGTGGCGCTAGTCGACCTCGGGGTGTTGGCCCTGGCCGGCCTCGGCCTGCTCGTCGCCCTCCAGGTGGGCTGGCAGCGGGCCCGGGCCCGCTGGGAGCAGGAGTTGGGGGCCGATCCCCGCCAGTCCCCCACCGAACTGCTCTTCAGCCTGCGCGCCACCACCCCGGCGGAAGTGGTCCTGACCGCCCTGCGTGCGGCCCAGGGCCGAGTGGCGGAGCACCCCATGGGCTCGGCCCCCCTGGTGCAATGGCTGGACCACCTGGCCTGGGACCCGGCCACCATCAGCCCGCCCCCCCTGCCCCGGCGGCGGGTGGTGGACACCCGCGTCCGCCTGGGTCCGCGGGCTGCCCGGCCGCTGGAGCTGGCCCTGCCCGTGCTGCCGGCACCCATGGGCTACGGGGTGGGCGTGACCGACGCCGCCAAGGTGGCCCTGGCCCAGGCCGCCACCGTCTCCGGCACGGCCGCCGCCAGCGGCGAAGGGCCGTACCTGCCCGAGGAGCGGGCCTGGGCCCACCGCTGGATTCTGCAGGCCAGCCGCGCCGGCTGGGCCCACCAGCGGGCAGTGGTGGCCCTGGCGGACATGGTGGAGATTCAGATCGGGCAGGGGGCGGAGGCGGCCATCGGCATCGCCAAGGGGCCCCGCCACCTGCCCCGGCGCCTGCGTCACGCCTCCGATCATCCCCGGACCCCCATCCGCATCCACGCCCGGCCCCCCCGCAGCCTGGCCGCCTGGATACGGGCCATTCACCGGGCCAATCCGGCGGTGCCGGTGGGGGTCAAGCTGCCGGCCTCCGCCCACCTGGAGGCCGATTTGGCCCGGCTGCTGGAGGCGGGAGTGGACGTCATCACCCTGGACGGGGCGGAGGCGGCCAGCGCCAACAGCCCCGCTGTCATCAGCGACCACTTCGGCCTGCCCACGGCCGTGGCGGTGGCCCGCGCCCACCGCTGGCTGGTCGCCCAGGGGCTGCGGGACCGCGTCAGCCTGGTAGCCTCGGGCGGGGCGCGGGGCGCGGCGGACATCGCCAAGCTGCTGGCCCTGGGGGCGGACGCGGTAGCGGTCGGCACCAGCCTGCTGCTGGCCATGAGCCACGGTCAGGTGCACCGGGTGGTCCCGGCCGCCGGCCCGGCGGCGCTGGTGCTGGCGGCCCCCCGCATCCCCGGCGGCGGCCTGAAGGTGGGGGATGCGGCCGAGCACCTGGCCCGCTGGTTCGCCGCCACCCGCGAGGAACTGGTGCTGATCGCCCAGGCGCTGGGGGTCCCGTCGCTGAGGGCCCTCAATCCCTCGCAGCTGGTGGCCCGCAGCGAGGAGGCGGCCCGCCTGTTCGGCATCCCCTACGCCGGAGCCCCGCCCGGCCGGCCGCCAGCGGCCTGGGCGCATAACCTGACCGCCCTGGCTGCAGGCTATCGCCGGTTGGAACAGATCCTGGACGGCATCGGCCGCGGGCTGGGCCTGCGGCCGCCTGCGAAAGGCGGGGGTGAGTATGGCGGCGGATAGGGACAGGGACGCCCCCTACGCCTACCTGGAGCGGACCTTCGACTGGATGGCCGACCGCTACGTCGACCAGACCCAGCGGGTGTCACGGGGGCAATACCGGGACTGGATGGAGCGCCTGGCCCGGGAGATCCTGGACCTGGATCCGGCCGCCGTGGTCGACGTCGGCTGCGGACCCGGCTACCTGCTGAGCCTGCTGGCCCGCCGCCGGCCGGACCTGCGCCTGACCGGGGTGGACCTCTCCCGCCGGGCCCTGCGCCACCTGCCGCCGGGCGTGGAACGCTTCCACGGCCCGCTGGAGGCCTTTGCCCGCGACCACGCCGGGGAATACGACGTAGCGGTGGCAAGCTTCGTGCTCCGCGACCAAGCCGACCGCTCCGGCTTCCTGGCCGACCTTGGCCGGCTGACCGGCGCCGACGGCCACCTCCTCATCCTGGAGACGGCGCGGCCCCAGGGGCTGCCCGGGGTGGGCTTCGACCTCTACTTCCATCGGTGGCTACCGTGGTGGGGCCGGACCCGCCTGGCCGCGGATTGGGATCGGTCCCAGGGCCCGGGTCCCTATGAGTGGCTATCGGCCTCCCAGAAAGGCTGGGGACGGGGACGGGAGCTGAATGCCTGGCTGCGGGCCGGCGGCTGGGAGATCGAGCAGGAGCTGTGGCCGGACTGGGCCGCCGTGCGGCTGGTGCGGGCGGCCCCGGCCGGACGGCCGCGGGGCGCCGCGCGACCGCCAATGGCGGAGCGGTGAAGCCAACCCGCCGCTGGCGGCCACCAGCGCCACCGCCTGGCGGGCCACTCCCGGCGGCAACATTCCGTCACCCGGAGACGCCGTCTCCGGGTGACGCCTTATGGTGACGCTCGGTCTCCCACACCCAGCAATTGGAAAAAACAAGCCCCGCAAGCCTTGCGGGGCTTCAAATGTGTGGTGGGCGGTAGAGGACTCGAACCTCTGAACCTCTCGCATGTCAAGGGGGCGGCGCGGCATTTCACCTGGCGAGCGGAGCAGGTGGTGCAGGCGCTCGGGCGCGTGCCCCATGTGTCGGCCTCGTTGGGGTTAGAGCGCGCCGGCATCGCGTATAGCGCGGGCGGCATCGTGGCCGACGATTGGTGTCGGACGAACATTGGACACATTTACGCGGTGGGCGACGTCAACGGGAAAAGTATGCTGTTGCACGCAGCCGAACGGCAAAACCGCCTAGTGACGGACTTGATCTTGCGCGGATACACGCCCGAGCCGTTTCGCGCGACTGAAATGCCGATGACGGTCTTTACTCGCCCGGCGCTGATGTCGGTGGGTTTGAGTACCGAAGCCGCTCAGGCGCAAGGCATTAAGGTCAGCGAGGAGCGCCGGCAGATGCGCTGGGAAGACCGCGCGCTGATTATGGGTGAGCCAGAGGGGCTGGTCAAGTTTGTCGTCGCTAAAGGTACCGGCCGCGTGATTGGGGTGCATGCCGTGGGCATCGACGCGGTGAGCTTGTCGACTGTAGGGCATCTGATTGTCCGTTACGGCTTGACCTTGCAAGACGTTAGCTTGATGACCTTTCCCCATCCAACTCAATTTGAAATACTGAACACGTTGGCCTGGAACAGCGTGTAATCCCATTCGGCAGCCCTTGGGAAACCGAAGACGGGCTCGGATACGGCGTTCGTACCGCAGTGGTTTGGCGGTACGAACGCGTTTGATGGGTGGGTCAGATGTTGCCCGGAAGATGCGGCGGATATTGCTGCGGGCCTACCGCTTTGGTTTAGGCAAAGAATTTGCCCCGCTGCCCCTGATTGTTGGGGAATATGGAACCGGCTGCACCGGCGACCACAAGGAGCCGACGGCACGCCCAGGGGTCGCCGCGCTCACTCTGCCAACCTTCGGGGGCCGTGGAAACTTGTCGTGGGTGGGCCGGCAAACGGTCTCAGTCCTCAGATGCATCCCGGCAGCGAGCGAACTATCCAAAAGAGCCATCGGCCCGAAGGCCTTTTGGGGTGAGGGGCACGCTCGTTCGGACGCGTGTTTGAGTCCAACGGCAGCGTAAAGAAGCCCGTAGACGCCAGGATTGCCGCCATTAGACCATGAATGTGGAAGACCCAACCTGCTACAATGATTATGACGGAATCAGTCAAAGGAGGTGTTCTTCCATGTTTGTCGATTATGTAGGCGTGATGCTGATTAACTTAGCAGCTGGGCTGGCTCTTTTAGCTCACTATTTATATATGAATCCGAGTCCGGACACTCGACGCAGTTGGGCGTCGGGATTTTTTGCGGTTGGTGTGCTCGGATTTGCCACGTCTTTTACCATGGATGTGGTGTGGCCGTTGCCAGGTTCATACAATGTCGCGTTTGGCGAACCCGGACTATTTCTCAGTACCGCGTTTTTGGCAGCGGCGGTGACCCTGACCTTTGAGTGGGAACCCTTAATCCCGGCAATTTATGGCGCATTTGGCGGATTGATGGCCATCGTCATTGGTATTCGGTTGTTGGACCTACACATGACCCAAAGCCCGGCGCTAGCCACGTTGGGTTATCTGACCGCCGGTATCGGAGGGCTATTCACCTTGCCGGCATTAAATTGGCGGAACACTCGGTGGCTGTCTATAGTAGCGGCGGTGGCGCTGGGAATTTCCGCCATCGTCTTCGTGGCTATCGGTTACGAAGCGGAATGGGGACATCTTTTGGACTTCGCCCACTGGATTCCGGCGACCATGCTTCACGCCAAGCCCTAAAAAGCCGGAGCCACACGCTCAAAATACCCGGCCATCATGTTATCCTTCCCGCAATCCCGACGGCAGCGCGACTGTTGTGGGGATTGCCTATTTTTTGAGTCGCATCACGGTCAATGCAAGCCCGCGAGCCCTTTTTGCTTTGCGCTCTGTCGGGGGTTTTAGGCTAACTGAGCCCGAGGCCGTCAGCTGTGACTGCGGACGGTCCTGATCCTGACCTGACCGGGGCGGACTAATCTGGGCGGATTAGGCTATCTGCGACGCGAGCGGCAGGGGGGAGAGCGTCTCAAGTTTGTCTCAATCCGGTCCGAATTTGACACGATAAGTGGACGCAGGAGCGGTCGGATCACATCTTCCGCACGTCGCTTGACAAAAAAAATAATTTTTTGCAGCCCCGAGGCAAAGGACTTGGGGATCCGTGCGAAGAGATCGGCCTCGTGGCCGCCATTGACTGTCACCGCTCCCCCGGAGCGCGGATCTTAGCCTTAGTCCTCAATGTCCTGACCGCTCGGCAGCCCTTATACCGGGTGCATGAGCCATTGGCGCTCCCCGATACGCCCCTGCGGTTAGGAGCGGGATTACCGCCACCGACTTAACCGATGATGCGCTCGGCCGGGCCCTCGACAAAATCGCGGCCGCGGGTGGGGCCACCCTCTTTAGTGCGGTGGCGACACGTGCCTTACTGCATGACCGGGTCTGGCATCCCGACGGCCCCCTGTTTGTCCACTGGGATAGGACGACGCGATCGGTGCATGGCACGTATCCGGAGGCGGGCTTCGGGTCAGGGGTCACTCCGGCCTATGGGCACTCCCAGGATCATCGGCCCGATCTCCGCCAAATGATTTTGACGCTCTTAGGGACCCGGGAGGGGATCCCGGTCGTCGGGACCGTTCCAGAGGGAAACCGCCGCGACAAGACCCTTAAATGCTGAGAGGGTGGCCGCCCTCGATGACTCTTGTTCGGATTGGCCCCCGTTTTTTTGACACCAGCGTTCTCTCTGAGGCACTGGCTCCCGTTTTGGGGCCGTTACGCACACAACGGGGTCCACTGAGCTTTGCCTTCCGCCACGGCTTGCCGCATTTGTGCGGGGGACCGATAACCTAAGGCTCCGTGAACTCGGTGCTGGTTATAGAACGCAATCCACTGGGTCACCGCTGCGAACCATAGAACAAGAGCCTTTGTCGGCCAGTATCTTGGCCATTAACGGCGATGATATCGTGTTGGTACGTGATGATCAGCTCGCCGTTAGTTTATTGAAACGGCCTGGTCAATTTCTCATTGACGTAGGCGGCATTACGCGCGAGGTCGAAGAAGCGATTCGAGCGGTAGGTTAGGACACCGAGATGTGTCAAGGAGGTATTCGGGTGGGCGTGAGCCTTAGTGAACAAGAAAAGGTATATTTAAAATCATTGATTGATCGGGGTGAACCATTGCCGACGAAGTATAAAGCGCTTTTCTTTGATGAGGCGCCGGACGTTGAACTTGTTTGGCCGGGGAAGACGAGGGAAGTCTTGTGACGCCGTGGTGACGCGCGCTCCTCTCCGAGCAGCCACGCGTCCATCTGTTCGGCCGCCTCGGCTCGCATGTTCGACAAGACATGCCCATACAACTGTAACGTGATGGCAATGCTGGTGTGACCCAGCCGTTCGCTCACGACTTTGACCGGCACGCCCTGCGATAACCACCACGTCGCCATGGCATGACGCAAATCGTGGATGCGCGTTTCCGGCGGCAAGCCGGCGGCTTTGAGGAGCTTTTTGAAGGCTCGACGGACGTTGTCGCCGTCCAAGGGTTTGCCGGTGCGGGTGGTGAACACAAAGCCCGTCTCCACCCAGTCCGGCCCTGCGGCCAATTGGGCGAGCTTTTGCTGATGTTGATGCTCTTTGAGCAAATCCATCAAAAACCGCGTGGCGGCCACCACGCGGCGACCGCTGGCCGTTTTCGGCTCGTGCACTTGCCGCCGGGCGGCCTTTCCGGTTAACGTGCGCTGAATCGTGATCGTATGGCGCTCTCTGTCAATGTCAGCCCACTGAAGGCCCAGCGCTTCCCCGCGGCGACAGCCCGTCAGGGCAATGGTGTACCATAACACCCGCCATAAATGGCCGTCCGCCGCTTTCAGCAATGCTTGGGCTTGGACCGGGGTAGGCGAATGCTTGGGCTTGGACCGGGGTAGGCGGATGAATGACGGGCCGAGGCACGCGGGGCGGTTTCGCCCTGAGCGCCGGAATTGGCCGGGATCAGGCCCCAGTCTACGGCATCATCCAACGCTTGCCGACAGACATTGTGGGTAATCCGGATGGTGGCCGGTTGAAACCGGCCTTCCGAGAGCAACGCGGTGTAGACGGCTTGGATGTCCAACGGGGTCACCGCCTTGAGGGGCTTCGCCCCCAGACGGTCGATGAGAGGGTGCGCCGCGTGCGCATACGCGCGCCATGTGGTGTCGCGAACCCGCGCTCGTGCCACGTCCGTTAACCACCGCGAAAGGTACACCCCGAACGCTTCCTCGCTCGGCGGCCGATACTGCGGGTTCTTCCGATGTTCGGCTAGCGCTTCGTCGACCCACCGCTGGGCGTCCGCTTTCCGCTCGAACGTCTTCGACCGGGTTTTCCACTGGCCGGGTTTGTCGGGATCCGGGTATTTGACGACGCCTTGCCAGCGCTTGGTTTGCGTATCCGGGTGCGACCAGACAAAGCCAGTCGGGTTGCGGGGGCGGTTAGGCACGTTCTTCATCCCCCTCTGGGTTTCCCCTGCCCTGTTCGGCCGATCCAAATGGGCTCGTTTCGAGGACAAGAACTTCTTCCGTTGGCAAGGGCGACCGTCCTCGTTCCAAGTACGCCGCATAGCGGAGAAGTATTTCTTTTAGCAGTTTGAAGAGCCGCCGCACGGTCGGATCCCGAGGCCAATCGTCCATGGCGTCGATCCTGGGCTCGCTTAGTTAACGGGGATAAATACGATTTTGCTATTCTAAGGGCATTTCGGAACTTTTGCCAGCTCTTAGAGTCATGGTCGGAACCGGAATCTAGCAGAATGCTCTCGATAGCACGAAAACATAGCATATCAGTATCTTCAGGTTCGCGAATAGCACGAACGTAATCTATGAGTGCTGAACGAAAAAGTTCAGAATCCGGACTCGCCATCAAGCGGAAAAGATAAGCCACTTCTTCCCCCCTACTTTTGGATGCTATTTGGGGAAAATCCGCTCCAAACATGTATGGTGAAGCCGAATTCGCAACCTCAGCTTCAATCTCTACATCAAGGCCTATGCCAAAAGGAAATCCTATCGCTGATACTAAATTAAGGGCTACTCGCCTTAATATGTTTTTGGTAGTTACAAGATCTTGGATGGGGTCTGGGCAAGTACCTTTGATAACAAACTTCGAGTGCTCGATAGCAATAGTCCCTGAAAACCTTTTGCCATTATCGACATTAACTGCAAACGTGATAGGCATTATCGAGGTCCTATGCTCGTAAGGAATCACTCTGCCGACAAAGAGATAATGATAACCATCTATTCGACTGCTCATAAATCATTTTCCTCCAAATTAGGTCAATCCCGATAATTAGACGTACCTGTGGTTCCGTCGGCACCGGGAACCGCCGGAGCCAAGTGCGGGCTTGGGTATCGGTTAACGCCGCCCCCGTGGATACCAGCCGCACCGGGCATCCGTTTCGACCCGGTTTCCGATTGCAACTGCCGGAGAGGCGGCCCGGACGGCCCGGTGCGTTGGCGCCGGGGTCAGTGTGGTATATCTGCTGGAGGTGCCGGATGAGCTGCCCGGCTTTCGCTTTGGGCATCGCCCACGGCCAGCGGTGCCATATTTCGTAACGGCCCGGGCTGGTCGCAACGACAGCGGTCGGTGATAGGCCGTCGGAGGTCATCCGGTCCAGAGCGGCGGGGGTGGTATCATCTAGCATCGTCAACACAAAAGGGCCGGTTAACGGCATGGGCCGCACGTGCCAGTTGTGGATTGCGTCCATTCGGTCGAGGGGCAGCCGGTCGGGCGGTTGGCCGGGATCGTCTTTCCGCTCAGACCAATAGCCTTCTGGCCCATCGGCCCGGATGAGCCGCCAGCGTACATCGGGGCCCAACGCTGTCAGAAACGCGCGGGCTTCCGCGACTTGGGATTCTTGTGATAATATATTGAGCATAAACCTGCCTCCTAAGCGGGTTGTTTCCCAATGAGGGGTTGTAACGAATTCCCCACGAGGGGTTGTCCGGACCGGGGTCCAGCCGGCCCGGAGTTTTTATCGTTATGTCTGTTTTTGGGGGTCCCAAGATGCCGGGATCAAAAGCCGGTGTCCAATGCGCACAGCGGGGATCGTTCCGTCTTTGATACGCCGCGAAATGGTCGCGATCGACAGTCCGGTTATGGCACTAATTTCCTTGGGGGAGTAATAGCGCCGATCTATCGTCATCGTAGTCATCGTGCCCATCCTCCTTTGCTTGCTTTTCAAGCAAACCTTTGCATTGACAGTATAAATCAGGTATGCTTTTAAGGCAAGCATGTAACGAGAAAAAGGAGGGCATTCGATGAATGATGTAGGCGCACGCATTCGTCAGCTCCGGCGACATGCCGGATTGACGCAACGCTCGCTGGCTCGTTTCTTAAAAGTTGCTCCTGGCACCCTGGCAAATTGGGAGGTGGGCACCGCCGCCGTCAGCGAACGGTCCCTCATCAAGATCGCACATTTTTTTGGGGTGCGTCCGGAATGGCTGGCGACTGGAGTAGAGCCTATGGCCGCCGCAGCGCCGTCGTCAGAGGAATGGCCGGCTGAATCGCTACAATCGATGTGGGGGCTCTCGATCCCGTCATTGCCGCCTGACTGGCCCAACGCTTTGAAACACTACGTGTCGCTGGCGGTCCGGTTCGGGCTTGAACCATCCGAAGCCGCGTTTCGGGCCATGTGGTCCGCGGCGCAAGCGGCGGGAACGGATGCGCCGCTACCGTTAGCCCTATCCTTGGCGTTGCTAACAGATACTCGGCGCCGCGGGCTTGCCGAAAGAATTTTATTGGGTAGCGATGTCATTCTCGATGCCATCGAGGACGCCGTACGCCGGGCCGATCGGGGGCGATGATAGGTGTTTATCCGCGGGACGTTTTTTCGCTTTCTCTCGTGGTGACGCCTCATGGTGACGCCGGGGGGCGCAAACCCAGTTGATGGCAAAAACAAACCCCGCAAGCCTTGCGGGGCTTCAAATGTGTGGTGGGCGGTAGAGGACTCGAACCTCTGAACCTCTCGCATGTCAAGCGAGCGCTCTAACCAACTGAGCTAACCACCCGCACTCCCAGCCGTGTGCCGGCTATCAGAATGGAGGCGACGCCCGGATTCGAACCGGGGAATCGAGGTTTTGCAGACCTCTGCCTTACCACTTGGCTACGTCGCCAGATAAAAAGTGGAGCGGAAGACGGGATTCGAACCCGCGACCCTCGCCATGGCAAGGCGATGCTCTACCACTGAGCTACTTCCGCGCGCACCAAGGATTCTAACAGGCCCCCGGGCGGGAGTCAAGGCCGGCCGCAGCCGTGAGCGCCCGAAAATTGGCCCTCCGGTCGGGCACTTCGGCCCTGCAGGCGGCATCCACCGAGAAGGATACGAGTTAGCTAATGAGATTTTATCAGCCACTCCCGAACCTCGTCGCATAGGGAGGTCGACCCCGCCATGATAACCTCCGCAGCTGACGGCGGACCCGGCCCGCATCCTGCACGCCACGGTGTCCCGCGAGGGCGGGCAGTGGTGCGTGAACTTGCCCTGCGAGGTGGAGCGGGGTCCGGCCCGCCCCGGCGCCCGGAGGCGGCGGTGGGAGTGGACCCCGGGCTCCGGCACCTATTACCGTCCTCTCGACGGGGGAGCAGGTCCCTCACCCGCGTCCATTGAAGGCGGCCCCCCGGCGCCCGGGCGCCGGGGGAACGTTACACCTTCGAGATCGGCATCACCCCCCGGGCCTTCGCTGCGGTCGGGTTCTGCCCCCTCTGCGAAGAGATGGCCTCCACCCGCACCTGTCCCCACCCCACCGCCTGGCTGACCGTGTCCGGCACCGCCGTCCTGGCGGCTGGACAGGCACCCCCCGCCCACAGCCTGCGCCCGAAGGTGGCGGCGGTGCTGGCCCGGCTCCTGGCCGGGGAAGATGGACGCTGAACGGCCAGGGGGGTGCGGCGCGACCGCCGGACCCGGCGGATGGCCGGTTGGCAAGCGTTGTGGGGGCGCGTCCGGCCCGCCCCGGCCGGCTGGGAGCCGCAGACTATCCCGGTGCGCCGGCTCCGCACGGAGGGGCTGCCGTATCGTGCCGGAGGACAGCTTCCGCGGCCCCGACGCCGGGCTGCAGGCCCTGCGGCTCCGGAGGCTGGCCCTTCGGTACGGGGTAGGCGGGGTTCCCGGGCTCCCCGACCGGGGTGTCCTCCGCTGGTCCCCCCGCGCATGCCGGTGCGGGCCCGATCCGACGGCTCCCCCTGCAGCCCGCCCGCGGCTGTTACCAGGCAAGGGGGCCATCCGCCGGTGCGCGGTCCCTGCACCCGCCGGTTCCAGCGGGTGGGGCCAGGGCCGTCCCCCGCCCTCCCACCGGGACGGCCGCCCGTCCGGGCAGCGATGGCGGCACCCGGTCATCGAGGACGTTGGCGGAGATGTCCGGTGGTGCATTCCGGGGACCGGGTATCCGTCCCCTGCCGGTTCCGGTCCTTGGCTGCCCGGCCCGCATCCGGGCCAGCGGCGGCGGACGCCCGCACCCGTCCCGGGCCGGGCGCATAGCCTATGGGCAAGCGCTCCCGGATAGCGCCGCATCCCGCCGGAGAGGAGGGCCGGACCATGAGCTGTAAACTGTCCATCCTCATTCCCGCGCTGCCGGAACGCTTGCCGCTGCTGACGCCCACCCTGGAGACCCTAACCGCCCAGGCGGCCGGCAAGGATGTGGAGGTGCTGGTGCTGGTGGACAACCGGCGGCGCAGCATCGGTGAGAAACGCAACGCGCTCCTGGACATGGCCCAGGGCGACTTCGTGGTCTTCATCGACGATGACGATACCGTGGCCCCGGACTACGTCGACCTCCTGTACGGGGCCATCCGGGAGCACCCGGAGGCGGATTGCATCGTGTTCGACGTGGAGGTGCACTTCCGGGGGCAGTTCAGCAAGATCGCCCGTTACGGGGTGGAGTTCGAGCTGGGGGAGGACCCGGCCTTCTATTACCGCAAGCCGAACCATCTGATGTGCTATGCCCGCCGCATCGCCCGCCGCCACCGCTACCGCGATGCCAGCTGGGGCGAAGACACCGAATGGGCGGAACGGGCGCACAAGGACGTCAGCACCCAGATCCGCATCCCGGCCGTGCTGTACCACTACCGGGTCGGCCAGCATCCGGCCTACCGGAGCGCCGGCTAGTCCGCCTCCCGCCACCGGCAGGGAGAAAGGAGGGGCCTCCACGACCAGCGTCATTGTGGTCACCTGGAACAACCTCGCTCACACCCGGCGCTGCCTGGCGGCGCTGGAGGCGCACACCGACGCCCCCTATGAGCTGATCGTGGTGGATAACGCCTCCGGGGACGGCACCGTAGACTGGGTCCGGACGCTGCCGCGGGCGCAGGGCCTGCGCCGGGGCCTGGTGCTGCTGACCAACCCCGAAAACCGGGGCTTCGCCCCCGCCGTCAACCAGGGGCTGGCGGCCGCCGGCGGCGAAACGGTCTGCCTGCTCAATAACGACCTCCTGCTGCCCCCGGGCTGGCTCAGCCGGCTGCACCGGCAGCTCGACCTCCTGCCGGATGCGGGGGCGGTCGGACCCCTCGGTTCGGGCCTGGGGGCTAAACAGGATTACGTGGTGGCCTACGGGCCGCTGCCCTACTTGGACCCCGGCAACGACGGGGCCGCTTTTACGGCCTTTGCCCGCGCCTGGGCAGAAACCGCGGCCGGCACCTTCACCGAGGCCAAAAGCCTCTCGGGCGCCTGCCTGTTGATGCGCACCGCCCTCCTGCGGGCGATGGGCGGCCTCGACCCCGGTTGCCGGCTGGGGGCGGATGATGCCGACCTCAGCCTCCGGCTGCGCCTGGCCGGCTACCGCCTGTACGTGGCCGAAGACGTGTTCGTGCACCACTTCGGCCATGCCTCCTTCGCCCGCCTGAACCCGGCGGCGGAGGCGGCGGTGGCGCAGGAGGCCTGGGACCACTTCAACCGCAAGTGGCAGGGGCTGGGGGTGGACTGGGAGACCCTGTTCGTCAACGAGGTCCGTTGGCACTACGACGGCCGCTTCCGCAACCGGCGGGGCTACGCCCCCCTCACCCGGCCCCCGCGCATCCGCCTGGACCTGGGCTCGGGGACCCAACCGGCCGGGGGGGCCGGCAACCCCGACTGGATTCACTGCGACGGCCGCCTGGGGCCGTGTGTGGAGGTGGTGTGCGACCTGCGCGCCCTGCCCTTCCCCGATGACCACGCCGATGTCGTGCGGGCCTCCCATGTCCTGGAGCACTTCGCCCCGGCGGAGGTGCCAGCGGTGCTGCAGGAATGGGGCCGGGTGCTGAAACCGGGCGGGGTCCTCACCGTCATCACCCCCGACCTGGCCCATACCTGCCGGGCCTATACCGCCGGCCAGGTGTCGGCGGGGGCGGTCACCGCCAACCTGCTGGGCGCGGGCGAGGACGCGCCCGACCTTCACCGCTCGCTTTGGGACACGGTGTCGCTGACGGTGGTGCTGCAGCAGGCTGGCTTCGCCGCCATTCGCCGCGATCCAGCCTACCCCGCCTGGCAGCTCAAGCTGGACGCCCGCAAGCCGCCATTGCCCGCTGTCCCCTAAACCGCCCTGACCGGGAGGACGCCATGGTCAGTATCATCATCCCTGCCTATAACCAGTTGGCCTATACCCGCCAGGCCATTGCCAGCATCCGGGCCCATACCCCGCCCCCCTACGAACTGGTGCTGGTGGACAACGCCTCCACCGACGGCACCCTGGCCTACTTCCGCAGCCTGCCCGGGGCGGTGGTGGTGGCCAACCCGGTCAACCAGGGCCATGCCGGCGGCACTAACCGGGGCATCGAGCGCAGCCGGGGGGAGGTGCTGGTCCTGCTGAACAATGACGTGCTGGTTACAGCCGGCTGGCTCGACAACCTGCTGCGGGCCCTGGGCAGCGCCCCGGACGTGGGCATGGTGGGGCCGGTCACCAACTACAGCTTCGCCCCCCGCCAGCAGGTGGAGGTGCCTTACCGGGATCTGTCCGCCATGCCAGCCTGGGCCGCGCGCTATAATGCCGGGCCCGACTGCTGGGAGGAGACCGACTTCCTGCTCGGCTTCTGCCTGGTGGTGAAGCGCCGGGTGGTGCAGGAGGTGGGCCTGCTGGACGAGGCCCGCTTCGCCCTCGGCTTCTTCGATGACAATGACTACTCCTGGCGGGTGCGCCGGGCGGGTTACCGCCTCCTCATCGCCCGCAACACCTTCCTCCACCACTTCGGAAGCGTCACCCTGAAACAGCAGAACCCGGCCGAGACCACCCGCGCCTTCACAGAAGCCGCCCGCCGCTTCCGGGCCAAAGTGGCCGGGGCCGGGGAGGACCCAGAACGGGTCTAGTCCGCCTCGCCTCTAGTCCGTCTCGCGGCCCGCCAGGGCCCGGGCCAGGAGGACGGTTTCGTCCCGCGCCGCCATCGCGGCCAGCCCCCGCTCCCCCAGCTCGCGGCGGGCGGCGGGGTTGGCCAGGAGCTCCCGGCAGGCCTCCACCAGGCCTTCATAGGGAACCGCCCGCACCGCCCCCCGCAGGTCCTCATCCAGTTCGGTGTCGGGGTCACACTCCGTCACCACCGCCTTGCGGTTGGCCAGCAGGTAGGAGACCCGCACCACCTCGAAGATGCGGACCGGATGGTAATGGATGTTCAGCACCAGACGAGCGCGGGCGATGAGGGCATCCCGCGCCGGCCCCCAGACCCCGAAGGCGGCCGCCACCCGCACCCCCCGGGCCCGCAGGGCCTCCAGCACCTGTAGACGGCGGGGGTTGGGGGTGCCGTAGAACAGCACCTCGATGTCCTCGGCGCCCGTCGGCGGGATGCGGGTCAGCTCGGGGACATAGCCCACGGGCACCCGCAGGGGGCCCGCCACCCCCAACCCGGCCCAGGTCCGGCAGTTGCGGCGGCTATAGTCCCAGACCGGCCGCTCCCGGAAGGCCGCCCGCACCGGTGGCGTCAGCCAGGGGGCGGCCGGATCGAGCGGCTCCAGGTTGTAGAGCACGGAACCCGGGGCTAGCGCCCTCAATTCCGGCGGTGCCAGCAGCTGCGCCCCCAGGACCAGGGCCGGGCCGGCCCCCGCCACCGGCCGCGTCACCGCCTCCGCGCGGTACCCCAGGCGACGCAAGGCCCCCCTCAAGGTCAGGCCCATCTCCTCGAACACCCGCGACGGGACCACTACCTGCATGGCCCACCCCTCCCCTCCCCAGCCCGGGACAGGAGCAGCGTATGCCGGGCCCCCCCGGCCGGTGCGGTTTGAACCCCGGTCCTCCCCCCCGCCGGGCGCAAGGGGACAAAAGTCCAACCGGAAAGAACCGGCCTGTCCGGGCCGTTCAGCGCAAACGAACTTGAACGACGTCAAAAAATCCTGCCCGGCTGCGAACGGGCGTTCTGCCACCGTTCCAACCCGTGCCGACGGGTGCAGACGGCCACGGACCGCTGTGCACGGGTTTCCCCCCGTCGGCCGGGAGTGGTATGCCGGTAGTCGGAAGGGGTTCCCGCCAGGGATCACAATCCCCCTTCCGGTGGAACGGCGTGTGAGGGTCAACAAGGGAGGCGTTTTCCAATGACTTGGCGCAACATCGTGCTGGCGGTGTTCGGGGCCTGGTTCATCGTCTCTCCCTTCGTGCTGCACGCCACCACCCCGGCGTTCCTGTGGACGGCCATCGTGCTGGGCGCGCTGATCCTCATCGGGGCCATCTGGGACCTGATGAGCGTGGAGGGTCACTCCTGGCGCATGTACCTGATTAGCCTCTTCGGCTTGTACATGGCCATCACGCCCTGGTTGTACGGGCTGTCCTCGCACGTCGCGGTGCTGTGGTTCACCCTGGTGGTGGGTGCGCTGACGCTGGTGCTGGGCCTCTGGCAGGTGGGAACCGCCACGACCGGCAAGCCGTCCAGCGGCCGTAACGCCGCCTAAGCCGATTCCCGCTATCATCCTTCTAGTGCACGACCGGCCGGGTGCCCTTTCGAGGCACCCGGCCGGCGCGTTCGGGGGAAAGCGGCCTTTACGTCCCCATGATATTGAGGCCGCTATCCACGAACAGGATCTGGCCGGTCACGTGCCGGGACCAGTCCCCGGCCAGGAAGACCGCCGCATTGCCCACATCGTCGGCGGTGATGTTCTCGTGCAGAGGGGCCCGTTCAGGAATCGTGCCGAGGAAGGCCGACAGCCCCTTCACCCCCGAGGAGGCCAGGGTGCGGATGGGGCCGGCGGAAATGGCGTTGACGCGGATACGGCTGGCGCCGAGGTCCCAGGCCAGGTAGCGGACGGAGGACTCCAGGGCGGCCTTGGCCACCCCCATGATGTTATAGCTGGGCATCACCCGTTCGGACCCGTTGTAGGTCAGGGTCATGACGCTGGCACTCTCCGACTGTTCCAGCAGCGGCAGCAGGGCCCGCACCAGGGCGGTGAGGGAGAAGGCGCTGACCTCGAGGGCCAGGCGAAAGCCGTCCCGGCTGACGTCGACGTAGCGCCCTTCCAGGTCCTCGCGGCGGGCGTAGGCGATGGCATGCACCAGCACGTCCACCCGGTTCCAGAGGGCCTGCACGTGGTCCCCGAAGGCGGAAAGGGAGCCGTCGTCCGACACATCCAGCGGCAGCACCGCTGCCGGCGGCCGGCTGAGCTCCGGGACCAGCTCCTCGATATTCTCGCGGAAACGCTCCAGTTGATAAGTCAGGATCAGGTCCACCCCTTCGCGGTCCAACGCCTTCGCGATCCCCCAGGCGATGCTGCGCTTATTGGCCACGCCTGTCACCACGGCGCGCCGGCCGTCCAAAAGGCCCATTGCGTTGCCTCCTCGTCATTCCCTCATGCCGGAAACCGTTCCGGCGGATTGAGCCAGTCGGGGGGCGCCTCCCCCCGGAAGACCGCCTCCACGTTCCGCCAGGCGCGCTCGGCCATGCGGGTGCGGGTCTCGACCGTGGCCGACCCCACGTGCGGGGTGAGCACCACCCGCGGATGAGCCAGGAGCGGGTGTCCCGGCGGCAGCGGCTCCACCTCGAACACGTCCAGGGCCGCCCCGGCCAGACGGCCGCTGTCCAGGGCCTCCAGCAGGGCCCCGGTGTCCACCACCGCCCCGCGGGCGGTGTTGACGAAATAGGACCCGGGGCGCATGCGGGCGAAGGTGTCCCGGTTGAACAGGTGGTAGGTGGCCGGGGTGAGGGGGGTATGCACGCTGACGGCGTCGCTGGCGGCCAGCAGCTCCTCCAGCGGCGCCCAGCGTCCCTCCGCCAGGGTCCGGGGGTGGGGGCCGGCGGCCAGGATATGCATGCCGAAGGCCGCCGCCCGCCGGGCTACCGCCGCGCCGATGCGGCCGTATCCCACGATGCCCAGCGTCTTGCCGGCGAGCTCCCGTCCCAGGAAGGCATCCGGCTCCCAGCCCTGCCAACGGCCCCCGCGCAAGGCGTCCATGGACGCTGGCAGGTCGCGCATCACCAGCAGCAGCAAGGCCAGGGCCAGTTCGGCCGTGGCCTCGGTCAGCACGTCGGGGGTGTTGGTGGCCGCCCCCCCATGCGCGGCCAAGGCCGCCAGGTCGAGGTTGTCAAAGCCCACCGCCACGTTGGCCACCACCCGCAGCCGCTCCGCCCCCTCCAGCATCCGCCCGTCGATGCGGTCGGTGAGCATGGTGAGGGCGGCGTCCGCCTGGCGGAGCTCGGCCGCCAGGCGCCCAGGGGGGATGGGGCCGGGTCCGGTCCACTGCACCACCTCGTGGCCCGCCTGCCGGATGGCCTCCACCACCGTGGGCGCGATGCGATGACAGATGAGCACCCGCATGTCCCTGCTCCCCTCCGGCGGCCTTCGCCTGCCCCAGTATCGGCCCAAACCGGGTCCGGCGCAAGCCTCCGTCCCCCGGCCGGCCCGGCTACAATGGACACGGTAGGCCGGCTGCGTTGCTGGCCGGGAGGGAGGGCGCTCATGCTGGCGGTGGTGCTGACCGGTCAAGGCGGTCCCGAGGTCCTGTCCCTGGCCACCGTGCCCGATCCCCGGCCGGGACCGGGGGAGATCCAAATCCGGGTGGCGGCGGCCGGGGTTAACCGTGCCGACCTGCTGGAACGGGCAGGCCGCTACCCGCCGCCCGCGCCCCCGCCGGCCTATCCCGTCCCCGGCCTGGAATGCGCCGGAGTGGTGGAGGCGGTGGGGCCGGGGGTGACGGCGTGGTCCCCCGGCGACCGTGTGATGGCGCTCCTGCCCGGTGGCGGCTACGCCCAGCGGGCGGTGGTGCCGGAAGGGATGGTCCTGCCGGTGCCGGAAGGGGTGGACCTGCTGGCGGCCGGCGGCATCCCCGAGGCCTTCCTGACCGCCTTCGACGCCCTCTTCCACCTGTCGGGGGCGGGGCTGGGCGACCGCGTGCTCATCCATGCTGCCGCTTCCGGGGTCGGCACCGCCGCCGTGCAGCTGGCGGCGGCAGCCGGGATGCGGGTGGCGGCCACCGTGGGCACCCCGGCCAAGGCGGAGGCGGTGCGGCAGCTGGGCGCCGATCGCGTCATCCTGCGCCGGGAGGAGACGTTCCCGGAGGCGGTGGCCGCCTGGAGCGGCGGGGAAGGGGTGGCAGCGGTGCTGGACTTCGTGGGCGCGGACTACCTGGCCGGCAACCTGGAGGTCCTGGCCCCCGGCGGCACCCTGGTGATCATCGGCACCCTGTCCGGCACCCGGGCCGGGATCGACCTCGGCCTGCTGCTGCGCCGGCGTCTCACCGTGCGCGGCACCGTGCTCCGCTCCCGGCGCCCGGAGGAGAAGGCCGCCCTGGTCACCGCCTTCCGGCGCCACGGGCTGCCGCTCCTGGCTGCGGGCCGGGTGCGGCCGGTGGTGGACCGGGTCTTCCCCCTGGCGGAGGCGGCTGCGGCCCACCGCTACCTGGAGGCGGACCGCAATACCGGCAAGGTCGTCCTGGCCGTGCCCCCGCCCGCCTGATCCCTATCGGAGCAGAGGGGGCAGCAGATAAGTCACCATCCCCCCCAGCATGGCCCACCACACCAGGCGGTGCAACCGGCGCAGCCAGAGCGGCTGTTCCCGCACCGGCACCCTGAGGCTCAGCCAGAAGGCGGCCAGGAAGGCGACCGTGACCCCGCCCTTCCAGGTCCAGCCGTGCCAGCCCGGCAGCAGGGGCTGGCCCAGGTAGCGGCCCGGCGCGACCTGCCACGCCACCAGCACCGTCAGCAGGGCCAGGATGGTCCCGGCCGCGCTCACCCGCAGCTTCCACGCCGCCGGCCGGTGACCGGTCTGCTGCGTCCCCATCCCCACATCACCCCATCCTTCCCGCCGGACAGGCTCCCGTCAGGGCCGCCGGCCGCACACCATTTCCCGCACAACTGCCGCCTCCTGCTCCGCCGCCGGGGTCACCGCCGCCAGCCGGCGGCCCTCCGCCACCAGCCGCCGCAGCAGGTCTTGGCGCTCCTGGACCGGCATGCGGGCCAGCAGGCTGCGGGTCAGGTGCCCGCTGCGCAGCGCCACGGTGAGGAAGGCGGCCGCATCCGCCGCCCGCACCCGTCCGGGCACGGTGCGGACGCGCACGGCCCGGAGACCGGCCTGCCGCAAGGCCTCCGCCAGCCGGCCCGGGGGCAGCCCGGGCCGTTCGGCGCCCGGGCTCCCGGCCCGTTCAGCCAGGCGCGCCAGCGGACGGAACCAGACGGCCACCAACGGCACCGCCCCGGCATCCCCCTGGGGATTGGCCAGGTGAACGCTGCCGCCGGACCGGCTGACCCGCACCATCTCCCCCACCGCCCGCCCGAGGTCTGCGAAGGCATGGGGCGCCGCCGACACTACCAGGTCGAAGCTGCCATCCGGAAACGGCAGCCGCTCGGCCTCCCCCGCCACTACATCCAGCCCGGCCGCCCCCCGGATGCGCCGCTTGGCCTCCAGCCGTTCGCGTAGGGGGGCCAGGGACTCCACTGCCACCAGCCGCCCGCCGGCGGCCGCGACCCGCCCGGCCAGGCCGGCGTCGAAAGTGAGGCGCCCGGCGCCGGCCGCCACCTCCAGCACCTGCGCCCCCGCCGGCAGCGGCAGCTGCCGGCAGAAGGCCTCCAGGAAGGCGTCGCTCTCCGGAAACACGCGATACAGGGCCCGATCGTAATCGGTGCCGTCCACGAGCAGGACCTCCCGCTGGAGGTTGGCGCGCCATGCGGTCTCCCCCGCCGCGTCCAGCACCGCCCGCAGGCGTTCCAGCACCACATGCCCGCGGGAGGTCAGCTCCAGCGCCGGGGCCGGGGCGTCCGCCACGCGGCGCACCAGCCCCGCCTGCCGGTAGCGCCGCAGCTGCGGACCCAGGTTGAGGGCCGACCACGGCCGGTGGAGGGTGCCCCAAAGAAACGCCGCCTCCGACATGCGACCGTAATAGGCCAGGGCATTCAGGTCCTCGTGCAGGCTGATGACGAGGTAATACCGGGCCAACGCGGTCCAGCCGTGCTCGGCCACAAACCCCCCTACCCGGTCCAGCGCCTCCCGGATGTGCCCGGGCTCCACCTGCCGGGGGGCATGATGGCGGGCGAGGCGCTGGCGGGCGGTGCCGGTGAGGAGGTCCCGCAGCATGGCCGGCACATCGTCCCCGCCCAGAACCGCGCCCGGGAACACCACCCGCGCTGCGGTCACCGCCCGGGACCAGCCGGCCACCGCGGCCGCCAGCTGAGCCCCTGCCGCGGCCGTCATCACCGCCTCCTGCTCCCCGCTCCCCCACGTTGCCAGGACCACCTCCCGGGCCAGGGCCTCCCGGATCAGGGGCCCGACGCGTTCCATGCCCTCCAGCAGCAGCCGGTAGCCATCCCGGGTTGCGTCCATGCCTCACCGCCCGTAACACCATGGTGGATAGGTTACGGCCTGAGCATAGTGCAAGCGGCGCCGCCGTCCTGTCGAACGCGGGCGAAAAGTAAGGCGCCTCCCGAGAATCAACCAACTGAACGGCGGAGGGACGTCCGGCCCGCTGGCTTGCGCCCCAGGACGATATAGCCCGCCCCCGCCGCCCGCTGCTCCTCCGGCTGGGTCCGGGCCCGCCACGCCGGCCCCTCCCGGGCCAGCCGCTGCAGGAGCGCCCAGCGCTCGCGGTAGGGAATCCGGGCCAGCACATTCTGGAAGAAGGCACCGCCCCGCAGCACAAACGCGAGGAACGCGTCGGGGTCCTCGGCCGACATCCAGCCGGCACGGACGGTGGTGGTGAGGTCCACCAGGCCGGCCGCGGCGTAAGCCGCCTCCACCCGCTCCCGCGGCACCCCCTGCCGCTCCCCGGGCGGCACCCCCAGTTTGGCCGCCAGATCGATGAGCGGGCGGAACCAGCTGGCCACCATCGGGATGGCGAGCACGTCGTTGCGCCCGTCGGAGTTGGCGGTCGCCACCCATCCCCCCGGCCGCGTCACCCGGGCCAGCTCCCGGAGCGCCTGCTCGACCTCGGTGAAGTGCAGCATGGCCACCCCTATCACCAGGTCGAAGCTGTCGTCCGCAAACGGCAGCGCCTCCGCCACCCCCTGCACCAGCGCCACCGGCATACGGGGGTGGGCCGCCTGCTTCTGCCGCAGCACCCGCAGGAGGGCCGCGGAGGGCTCCACCACCGTCAGGCGCCCGCCCACCGCCGCTACCCGGTCGGCCAGCCCCAAGTCAAAGGTCACCCGTCCCGTGCCCGCCCCCACTTCCAGCACCTGGGCCCCTGCCGTCAGCGGCAGGCTGTCCAGGAAGGCCCGGGTGTCCGCGTTGATGGTGGGCAGCACCCGATGGTACACAGCGTCATAGTCCGTCTCCCCGAAGATGACCCAGCGCTGCGCGTTGGCCCGCCAGGCGAACTCGCCGGCTTCCTCCAGCACCGAGCGCAGGTCCGCCAGCAGCGTCCGCCCCCGGTCGGTCAACTCCACCCAGTCGCCGCTGCCGTCGGCCACTGTGGCCACCAGCCCGGCCTGCCGGTAGACCGCGAACTCCGGGGTCAACAGCCGGTCCGACCATGGCCGGTGACGGGTGCCGAGCAGGAAGTCCTCCTGCGGCACCCGGCCGTAATAGGCCAGGGCGTTGAGGTCCTCGTGCAGGGCGATGACGCCATGATAGCGGCCGGCTGCGGTCAGTCCCTCCGCCTCCCCCTCCAGCCAGGCGGTCAGCCGCTCGACCGCCGCCTGGGCATCCCGGGCGGTCACCCTGGGCCGGCCGCTGCGCTGCTGGGCAGCATACAGCGCCGTCCCGGTCAGAAGGTCCGAAAACACCGCCTCCACGTAGGCCGCCGCCATGGGATAACCGGGGAAGACGGCGCCGGCCTCCTGCGCCCGCCGCGCCCAGCGGGCGGTGGCCGCGGTCAGGATCCCGTCGGCCTCGAAGGTGACGTCCTCCTCCACCTCCCCGTTCATCCAGGTATCCAGCACCACCTGGTGGGCCAGGGCCCGGACGATGACCGGCCCGCTCCGCCGGGCCGCTCCCCGGAGCGCTACCCACAGCTCCTGTTCCTGCATCGGTGTTCCCTGCCCGCGCTTTTTCCTCACCGTACTCCCGGCAGCGACAGGTTGTCTGTCGGATGGTGACGAATGCCGGGAAAGGACCCGATGCCCGGTCCCTCCCCCGGCCGTCCGGACCAGCCGGCCGCGGACGCGGCGCCGGCTGCCTGACAGGAGATGGGGCGTGGCCGGCCACCGGGCGGCCCCGCGGATTCCCAGCCGGGCGGCCCGCCGAACCCCAGCCCCGCAAAACTGATGAACCCCGCAAGCCTGGTCGCTTGCGGGGTTCCCGTGGTGCCGCAGGGCGGACTCGAACCGCCGACACGAGGATTTTCAGTCCTCTGCTCTACCGGCTGAGCTACCGCGGCGAAAAAAATGGCGGAGGCGACGGGATTCGAACCCGTGATCTCGTGCGTGACGGGCACGCGTGTTAGGCCGGCTACACCACGCCTCCGACAATCTCCCTGGTGGGCGAAACAGGGCTCGAACCTGTGACCCCCGCCTTGTAAGGGCGGTGCTCTACCGCTGAGCTATTCGCCCGCTGCCTTGCGGTGGACGCGAGTGTGATTGTAGCATCGTGCCCGGACTCCCGTCAATGGGTTTCGCGCTGCTACCGGCCGGAAAAAGCCGGCACCTACTGCCCGCTCCACCACGCATAGACGCCGCGGGCGGTGGACACCAGGACCCAATGGCCCCCGATCCAGCCCAGGACCTCGGCCTGCGCCCGGGCGGGCAGGCCTACCTCCCAACGGCTGGGGCCCTGCGCCACCAACAACCGCAGGCGGTGGTCGGGGCCCACCACCAGGGCCGCCAGCGCCTGGCCACGCCCGAAGCGCACCGGGCCCTGGAGCTTCCACCCGCGCGCCAGCCCCACCTGCCAGCGGCGGCCATCCTGCCAGACCCACAGGCGCTGCCCGCGCTGTACGGCGGCGGCGTCCGCCGCCCGCGACACCCAGGCGGCCTCCCCGCCCGGCAGCGGCAGGGAACGGCCCTGCCGCCACACCCGCCCGTCGGCACCCGCCACCAGAAGCCCGTCATCACGGGTGAACCCGAGCCCGCGTACCCCGACCCGCCCCGCCAGCGGACGGACCAGCCGCAGGCGTCCGCCCCCGTCCCACAGGTAGACGCCGGAGCCGGCTGTTCCCTGCCCCACCAGCGCCGCCGCATGCCCGTCCGGGGCCCACTGCACCCGGCTCACGCCCCGGACTGGCAGCGGAGCCGGCGCTGGGGCCACGCCCCGTCCCGGGTAGACCTGTCCGGTGCCGGGGTCCAGCCACCAGCTGCCCGCGCCGCGGGGGGCCACCGCCACCAGGTTGTGCCCGGGGCAGGCGGCCGCCGGGCCCAGCAGGCGCCCGCCGCTGGCCACCGTTACCGCCCAGTAACCGCGACCCGAGGGCATCGGCCGCAGCTGGGATGCCGCGGGAGCAGGGCGGGCGCGGATAACGGCCGCAGTGGGCACCAGGCGCAGGGCTCCCCCGGCGGGTCCCGGCACCAGGTAGGGCTGACCGCCGGACACCACCAGGCGGGCGGGCCGGGGATCCAGCCGGACCCAGTTGCCCCCCGTTCCCGTGCCTGCGCCCCGTTCGGGTGCCAGCAGCAGGCGTGCGCCCACCAGGATCAGCAACAACAGGGTGCCCACGGGCCGCTTCACGGCACTCCCCCCTCGCCGGGTGCTGGGGCGGGCCGTGCCGGACCCCCGCCCGTTACACCTTATGCTCGTCCCCGTCGGCCATGCCCGGGGTCAGCCAGGGCGCCCAGGCGGCGGCTAGCACCGCCGGCAGCTGCCGGTCCTGCCCGGGCAACAGGGTGCGGGGGTCGAAGCGGAGGGCGCCATGCTGCACCCGGGCGATCACCGGCGGTTCCCCCGCCCGCAGGGCCGCCTCCCAGGCCTCCGCGGAAGCCGCCAGCGGTTCCACCGTCACCACCCAGGTCGGCAGGCGGGTGGCGGGCATGGATCCCCCGCCCACCTGGGACTGGTCAGGCACGACACCCACCCGGGCGGCGGCGCCCGTCACCCCCCGGATGCGGGCGGCCAGCCGGCGCGCCCGCCGGCGCAGGCCTTCCGGATCGGCGTGCAGCATCTGCCAGAGGGGCAGCTCCTCCGCCCGTCCTTCCACATAGCGGCGCAGGACCAGCTCCAGCGCAGCCAGGGTCATCTTGTCCACCCGCACCGCGCGCGCCAGGGGATGGCGTTTCATGGCCGCGATCAGATCCCGGCGGCCCACCACCGCCCCTGCCTGGGGTCCGCCCAGGAGCTTGTCCCCGGAGAAGGTGACCACATCCACCCCGGCCGCCACCACTTCTTGCACCTGGGGCTCGGTGTAGCCATCCAGGGTAAGAGGCAGCAGCACGCCGCTGCCCAGGTCCTCCATCACCGGCAGCCCGTGGCGGCGGGCCAGGCCCACCAGCTGCGCGGTCGGCACCTGGGCGGTGAAACCCAGCACGCGGAAGTTGGAGGTGTGAACCTTAAGCAGAAGGGCCGTGCGTTCGTTGATGCCCCGCTCGTAATCCGCCAGGTGGGTCTTGTTGGTGGCCCCTACCTCGTGCAGGATGGCGCCCGACTGCGCCATCACCTCCGGCACCCGGAAGGAGCCCCCGATCTCCACCAGCTGCCCGCGCGAGACCACCACCTCCCGCCCGGCCGCCAGGGTGGAGAGGGCCAGCAGCACGGCGGCGGCGTTGTTATTGACCACCAGCGCCGCCTCCGCCCCGCTCACCTCCGCCAGCAGGCCCGCTACATGGTCATGACGGGAGCCCCGCCGCCCGGCCTCGAGGTCGAACTCGAGGGTGGAGTAGCCCGCCGCCACCGCCGCCACGTGGGCCATGATATCCGCCGGCAGGGGCGATCGGCCCAGGTTGGTATGGATGAGCACGCCGGTGGCGTTGATCACCGGCCGCAGGTGGGGACGGTCCAGGGCCCGGGCCCGGCCTACGGCCTCCGCGGCCAGGGCCTCCTCGGTGAGCCGCCCGCCGGCCTCCAGCCGCCGCCGCGCCGCCTCCAGGGTCTCCGCCACCCCGCGGTGCACCCAGTGCCGGGGCAGGTCCGGCGCCTGCCGCTGCACCGCCTCCATCAGCCGCTGCACCGCCGGCAGCTGCCGGCGCTCCGCAATCTCCCCCACGGTCTCCTCCTCCGCCCCGGGCACAGGACGGCCGCCCGTCCCGGGACGGGCGGCCGCCGGCAGGGGCCGGTTTCTTCCCCTAGTGGACGGGCCGCCGGCGGGGCGGATGCAGGGGGGCATCCTCCTCCACCAGGCCCAGGCTGGAATCGAGCACCTCCCGCCGGTGGTCCCGGAAGGCGCTGTCGGCATTGATCTCAAACAGCGCCACCGACAGGTTCTCGGGCTCACGGGACCGGGAGGGACGCGTGACGTCGGGCATTTCTCCACCCCCTCCGGGATGGCCGCTACCCCAGCCGGAGCCGCCGCCCCACCTCCGGTGCGAAGTAGGTGACGATAAAGGCGGCTCCGGCCCGGCGGATAGCGGTCAGGCTTTCCATCATCGTGCGCTCCTCATCCAGCCACCCGTTCAGGCTGGCCGCCTTGATCATGGCATATTCGCCCGAAACTTGGTAGGCACCCACCGGCACCGGACTGGCGGCGGCCACGTCGGCCAACACATCCAGGTAGGGCAGGGCGGGCTTGACCAGCAACAGGTCGGCCCCCTCCGCCACATCCAGACCCGCTTCCCGCGCCGCCTCGCGGCGGTTGGCAGGGTCCATCTGGTAGCTGCGCCGGTCCCCGAACTGGGGGGCGTTCTCCGCTGCCTCCCGGAAGGGCCCGTAGAAGGCGGAGGCGTACTTGACGGCGTAGGACAGGATGGGGGTGTGGTTGAGACCCGCCCCGTCCAGGGCGCGGCGGATGGCCCCCACCCGGCCGTCCATCATGTCGGAAGGGGCCACGATGTCCGCCCCCGCCTGCGCCTGCACCACCGCGGTGCGCGCCAGCAGGTCCAGGGTCGGGTCGTTCAGCACCTCCTGGCTCTCGGGGTCGATGAGCCCGCAGTGGCCGTGGTCGGTGTATTCGCACAGACAGAGGTCGGCGATGAGCACGGCGTCCGGGTAGGCGCGCTTCAAGGTGCGCAGGGCCACCTGGACAATGCCGTTCTCGTCGTAGGCCTCCGAACCCACCGCATCCTTGTGGGAGGGAACCCCGAACAGCAGGAAGCGGTTGACCCCCACCTCCCGCGCCCGGCCCACCTCCTCCACCAGGGTGTCAGGCGACCACTGGTAGACCCCGGGCATGGAGGTCACCGGGTGCTTCACCCCCTGCCCGGGCCGCACAAACAGGGGGTAGATGAGCTGATCCACGGCCAAGTGCGTCTCCCGCACCATGGCCCGCAGGGCCTCCGTCTGCCGCAGGCGGCGGGGGCGTTCCACCGGAAACATGGGCATCCTCCTTTCCCGGGCCCTAAGCCCGCACCAGCCGGTCCGCCAGGGCCTCCGCCAGGGCCGCCACCGAGGGGCGCGCCGTCTCCACCGCCGGCCGCAGCCCCGCCTCCAGCAGGGCCCGGGTGGTGGTGGGCCCGATGCTGGCAATCGCCACCTGCTCGAGGCCGGCCCGGCCGTCGGCGTCCAGGGCCTCCAGCAGATGCTGCAGGCTGGAGGGGGCGGTCACCACCAGCCCGTCCACCCCGCCCTCGGCCAGGGCCTTGGCCAGCAGGGCGGGCAGCCGCCGGGGGACGGTGCGGTAGAGCACGACCGGTTCCGCCCGGCCCCCGCGGGCCCGGATCGCGTCCGCCAGCCCGGGCCGGTTGAGGTCGCCGCCCGGCAGCAGCACCCGCTCCCCCGCCCCGATCCGGGGCACCAGCTCCGCCACCAGCCCCTCCTGCCGGGGGTCGGTCGCCACCAGGTCCGGCTCCAGGTGCAAGCGGGTGCGCAGGGCACGGGCGGTTTCCGCGCCCACCACCGCCACCCGCGCGGTCAGGCGCCGGATGTCCGCCCCCGCCCCGCTTAGGGCGGCCGCGAAGGCCTCCACCGCCGTCCGCGAGGTGAAGACCACCCAGGCGTAGCGGTCCAGCTCCGTCACCATGGCCATCACCGCCGCCGGGTCGGGGGCGGGGGCGGTGGCGCTCACCGGCGCCACCACCGGCACCACCCCCCGCTCCCGGACCGCCTCCAGCACCGCCGGCGCGGGGGGTTCGCGCAGGAACCAGATGCGGGGCCAGCGCCGACCGCCGGCAGCCGCCCCCCGGCCCAGCCGCCAGGCGGCCGGGGTGCCCAGGGCCTCAACCGTCTCCAGCACCGCCGGGGTCCAGGTGAGGCTGCGGCCGTCGGCCTGGTAGACCGTCACCGGTGTGCCGGGGGCCCACCCCGCCGCCAGCAGACGGGCGGCCGCCCCGGGCTCCTCCACCGTCATCCCCAGGTCCGGCACCCCGGGCCCGGGCAGCGGACCGGCCCCTGCCTCCGCCGTCACCGCCGGCAGCGCCTCGGGGCCCGCCACCGCCGCCAGCTCCGCCCAGACGGCCGGGCCGGGAATCCACTCCGGCTCCACCCCCGCCACCCGGGCCGCCGCCCATTCCCGCTGGAGGGCCGCCACCGGCGCCCACCACGGCACCAGCCGCACCCCCGGCACCGGGGCCTCTGGGTCCCAGGCCTCCGGCAGCCGCCAAGCCGCCTCCGGCGCCCAACTCAGCCAGGGGATGGGGTCCAGGCCCGGCCAGGGCAGCACGCTTCGGGCCTCCGCCAGGCGGGCGGCCCCGGCTGCGGCCACCGAACCGGGCAGGGGCCCGGTGCCCACCCAGCTCACCCGCCGCTGCGGCCGCCCTGTCATGCCGGATTCAGCAGGTCCCGGGCCCCCTGATCCAGCAGGGCCCGGCCCACTGCCTCCCCCAGGGCGGCCGCCGCCTCCGGCGGGCCGGCCCGTTCCGCACGCAGCAGCCGGCGACCGTCGGGGGAGGCCGCCTGCCCCGCCACCTCCAGCCTCCCATCCTCCCGCCAGCGGGCATAGGCGCCGAGCGGCATCTGGCAGCCGGCCCCCACCGCCGCCAGTACCGCCCGCTCCGCCTCCACCTGCCGGCGGGTGGGGGCATGGTCCAGACCCGCCACCAGCTCCCGCACCCGGGTATCGGCCGCCCGCACCTCGACCGCGATCACCCCCTGGCCGGGGGCGGGCACCATCCACCAGGGATCCAGGTACTGGCGGATGAGGTCCCCCAGTTCCATGCGCAAAAGCCCGGCCGCCGCCAGGGTCAGGGCCTCCCAACCCTCCTCCCGCCACTTGCGCAGCCGGGTGCCCAGGTTGCCCCGCACCGGCACCACCACGAGGTCGGGGCGCCGGTGGCGGAGGAAGGCGGTGCGGCGCAGGCTGGAGGTGCCGATCCGGGCGCCGGGGGGCAGGTCCTCCAGGTCCGCCACCCGGGACAGCAACACATCGCGGGGATCCTCCCGCTCCAGCAGCGCCCCCAGCATCAGGCCGGGAGCCAGCTGGGCGGGCAGATCCTTCAGGGAGTGCACCGCCAGGTCCACCCGCCCCGCCGCCAGGGCCGACTCCAGCTCGCCGGCGAACACGCCCACACTGCCCAGGGCGCTCAAGGGGCGGTCCAGCACGCGGTCCCCCTCGGTGTGCACCACCTCCACCCGGGTGGGCACCCCCGCCGCGGCCAGCGCCGCCGCTACCATCTCCGTCTGCTTCAAGGCCAAGGGGCTGCCGCGGCTGCCGATGACCAGCATCTCCGCCACCTTGGGGCCCCCTTCCGGTTCAGATGTTGTAGGCGTGGTCCCCAGGGAACAGGAGGCTCACCGCGAACACGTTGGCCACCACCAGCAGGAAGGCCACCATCGACCACACCGCCGGCCGGTAGCCGCGCCAGCCGGCGAACCGGCGCAGGCCCAGGTAGGCCAGGTAGGCGCTCCAGCTGACCAGGGACCAGGTTTCCTTGGGGTTCCAGTTCCAGTAGCTGCCGTAATCGGCCTTGGAGCCGATGGCCCCCACCACCATGCCGGCCAGGAACAGCACCACCCCGGCCGTCACCAGCCGCGCCCCCCAGGCGTCCAGCACCTCCAGCGGGGGCAGTTCGTAATAGAAGACGCGCAGGCGCTTGTGTTTGAGCTCCCGCTCCTTTTCCACATACATGGTACCGGCCACCGCGGCCAGAAGAAAGGCCGCGTCGCCCAGGGTGACCAGGAAGATGTGGGTGGGCAGCCAGGCCGGGTAGCGGCGGAACGGGCTGGCCGGCCCCGTAAACAGCAGTTGGGCCGCCAGCTCCAGCAGGGTCAGCACCGGCACCAGGAAGCTGCCGATGTGGCTGCGGCGCGGGGTCCAGGCGTCCCCCCGCCGCCCCGCCCACGCCAGGGCCAGAAAACCGCCCACCATCAACCATGTGAAAAAGGTCACCCAGTCATAGAGGGTGACCGCCGGAAATCCCTGGAGCACCCACGCCCGGTGTCCCAGCCATAAGGTCTGGGCCGCCCATCCGGCCGCCGTCGCCCGCTCCGCGCCCGCCGCCCGCCGGAGGTCGTACAGCGCCCCCACATAGTAGACGGATGCGACGCTGTAGGCGAGGAGCGTGGCGGCCATCAGCACCACGCCCGTTAAGGCCATCCCATCCCCGCCCCGTCTTCGGCCTCGGGCCCGGCTACGGCCGCCCCCCTTCCGGCGCCAGCGTGGCCGCCGCCTCCGGCCGCGCCGCCGCGGCCTTGCCGTCCTCCGGCTGCAGGCGGAACAGCTCGCTGACCGCCGCCAGGTACACGGCCCCTTCCTCGCTCTGCCCCCACCGGCGCAGGCTCACCATGGGGTCGTTGAGCAGCTTGTTCACCACCAGCCGCAAGGCCTCATCCACCACCGCCCGTTCCCGCTCCCCCAATCCGGGCAGCTTGGCGTACACCCGGTCGAGTTCCTGCCGGCGGATGCTCTCCGCCTTGGCGCGCAGGGAGCGGATGACGGGCGCCACTTCCGCTGCACCCAGTTCCTCCTGCAAGCGTGCTGTCTCCTCCTGGATGATGCGCTCGACCTTGACCGCCTCCTTCCGCCGGTACTGGCGGTTGGCTTCCACCACCGAGTCAAGGTCATCAATATCGTACAGGAAAATGCCGCGGCCGAGGCGGACCACCGCGGGGTCGATGTCCCGCGGCACCGCCAGGTCAAACAGGAACCGGAACCGTTCCTCCTGCCCCCGGGTGGCCGCCCGCATCAGGGCGGGGGTGATGACGGGCTCCGGCGCGCTGGTGGAGCTCACGACGATGTCGCTCTCGCGCAGGGCCTCGCCCAGGGCCGTCCAAGGCACCGCCCGGGCACCCAGCTCGTCGGCCAGCTCGCGCGCCTTGGCGGCAGTGCGGTTGACGATGGTGATGCGGCGGGCGCCGGCGGCCACCAGGTGGCGGGTGACCAGCTGGCCCGTCTCCCCGGCCCCTACCACCAGCACCGCGGTGTCGGTCAGCTCCCCGAACACCTTGCGCGCCAGCTCCACCACCGCATGCCCTACCGAGAGGGCATTCTGGCTGATGCCGGTCTCGGTGTGGGCGCGCTTGCCCACCGCGAAGGCGTGGTGGAAGACCCGGTGCAGCCCGCCCGCCACCCCGGCCAGCCGGGCCGCCTGGTAGGCGTCCTTCACCTGGCCCAGGATCTGGGTCTCACCCAGCACCATGGAGTCGAGGCCGGTGGCGACGCGAAAGAGGTGTTCGATGGCAGCGGTGTCGCGGTACCAGTAGAGGTGGTCGCTGAAGGTGCCCCGCGGCGTGCCGGTGGTCCGTTCCCACCAGCTGAGGATGTCGGCCAGGGCGACCTCCCCGGCTGTATAGACCTCGGTGCGGTTGCAGGTGGAGACCACCACCGCCCCTTCCAGACCGGGCAGCCCGCCGATGGTCGCCAGACCGGCGCGCAGGCTGTCGGGCGTGAAGCCCGCCACCTCCCGCACCTCCACCGGTGCGGTCTCGTGGTTCAGGCCCACCACCTGGATCCGCAATGGCTTCGCCCCCCTGCGGTTTCCCGGCCGGGCATCCCAGGCACCCCGCCGGGATCGTCCCCTCGTGTTGCTAGCATGAATGATAGCATCCCCGCCCATACCGCCTCATGGGCCGCTTGGGCCTTTGTCACATAGGCTAGGGGATCAGTCCGGCCAGGGCCCGCACGACCGCCTGGGGGGTATCCACCACCCGGGCGCCGCCCGCGCTGAGGGCGGCTTCCTTGGAGGCCAGGGTGCCCTGCCCGCGCTCGATGATGGCCCCGGCATGACCCATGCGGCGGCCGGGCGGGGCGAAACGCCCGGCCAGGTAGGCCACCACCGGCTTGCCCAGGTCGGGCAGCAGGCGGGCCGCCTCCTCCTCGGCGGTCCCCCCGATTTCCCCCACCAGCACCACCGCCTGCGTCCCGGGGTCGCGGGCGAAGGCCGCCAAGGCGTCGGTGAAGCCGAAGCCGACCACCGGATCGCCCCCGATGCCGAGGGCGATGCTCTGACCAAGGCCGGCGCGGGTGAGGGCGTCGGCGATCTCGTAGCTCAGGGTGCCGGAGCGGGCAGCGATGGCCACTGGCCCCGGGCGGTACACCTCCGCCGGCATGATGCCGAGCTTCAGGCGCAGGGCGGGGCGGATCACCCCGAAGGTGTTGGGGCCCAGCACCGTCACCCCCAGGCGGCGGGCCTGCTCCCGGATGGCGATGGCGTCCTGCACCGGCACGTGCTCGGGAATGAGCACCAGGAGGCGGATGCCATGGGCCATGGCCTCGAAGGCGGCGTCCAGGGTGGCTGCCGCCGGCACCAGCACCACCGAGGCGGTGGCGCCGGTGGCCGCCACCGCCGCCGCCACCGTATTAAACACCGGCACCCCTTCGATGACGGTGCCGCCGTGACCCGGCGCCACCCCCGCCACCACCGGGGTGCCGTACTCGCGCATGGTGCGCACGTGAAAGCGCCCCTGACGCCCGCTGATGCCCTGCACCAGGACCCGCATGCCGGCCTCCGGCAGCATGCCTACGCCTCCTCCCCCCGGGCCAGGGCCACCGCCCGCCGTGCCGCCGTCTCCATGTCCGCGAACACGGGCAGGCCGGCCCGGGCCAGCAGCGCCGCTCCCTCCCGGGCGCGGGTGCCGGCCAGACGCACCACCAGGGGTACCGCCGACCCGGTGCGCTCCCGGGCCGCTAGGACCGCCCCCGCCACCTCATCGCAGCGGGTGATACCGCCGAAGATGTTAACAAACAGGACGCGGGGGCCGGACGTCAGCAGGGCCTCCAGCGCCTGCGCCATGGGTTCGGGACCGGCGCCGCCGCCGGCATCCAGGAAATTGGCCGCCCGCCCGCCGAAGCGGGCCAGGGTGTCGATGGTGGCCATGGCCATCCCCGCCCCGTTGGCCAGCACGGCGATGTCGCCCTCCAGCTCCACAAAGGCCAGGCCCAGCTCCCGGATGCGCCGTTCCAGCGGGGTCCCCTCCGGCACCGGCTCCACCCCGGGATGGCGGAAACGGGCGCTGTCGTCGAGATTGAGGCGGGCGTCGGCCGCCACCAGCCCTTCCGGAGTCACGGCCAACGGGTTCACCTCCACCAGTTCCGCATCCCAGTCCCGGTACACCCGGTAGAGCCGCACCACCAGGTCGGCCAGAGCCCGGGCCAGGCCGGGATCGGTCAGGCCCAGGGCCTCCGCCAGCTCCCGCCCCAGAAAGGGCAGCACTCCCACCGCCGGGTCGATGAGGTGGCGCTCCAGCTCCGCCTCGGGGACGCTCTCGATCTCCACCCCGCCGCGGGCCGAGGCCAGCAGCAGGGGGCGGCCGGCGCTGCGGTCGGTGGTGACGGCCAGGTACAGCTCCTGGCGGATGTCGAGCCGGCGCTCCACGTAGACGCCCAACACCGGCTGGCCGCCCACGGTCATGGCGGCGACGGCCCGGGCCGCCGCCACCGCCTCGTCGGGGGCGGCCGCAAAGCGCACCGCCCCCGCCTTGCCCCGCCCCCCGCTCAGCACCTGGGCCTTCACCGCCACCGCGCCCCATTCCGCCACCGCGGCCGCTGCCTCTTCGGGAGCCACCAGCAACCGGCCGGGGGGCACGGGGATGCCGGCCGCGGCCAGGGCGGCCTTGGCCTGGTATTCCAGGCGCTTCACAGCCCCGGCTCCTCGCTGCCCATCAGCCGCTCCTCGGCGCCCGCCACCGCCTCCACCAGGGTGCGGCAGTGGTCGGCCACCCAGTCCGGCTCCACCGGCACCGCCGCCAGCCCCTCGGCGATGGCGGCGTGGGCCACCGCCCGCGCCACCGCCGGCGCCACCCGCCGGTCCATGGGCGAAGGCAGGATGTAGTCGTCCCGCAGCTCGCCGTCACTGACCAGCTCGGCCAGAGCCCGGGAGGCGGCCAGACGCATGCCGGAGGTGATGCGGCGGGCGCGTACATCCAACGCTCCCCGGAAGATGCCGGGGAAGCCGAGCACGTTGTTGATCTGATTGGGGAAGTCGCTGCGGCCGGTGCCCACCACCGCCGCCCCCATTTCCAGGGCGTGCACCGGCCAGATCTCCGGCACCGGGTTAGCCAGGGCGAAGACGATGGAGTCGGGACGCATGACCCGCATCATGTCCATGGTCAGCGCCCCCGCTACCGACACCCCGATGAAGAGGTCGGCCCCAACCAGGGCGTCCTTCAAGGTGCCCCGCCGCCGCTCCCGATTGGTGACGCGGGCGATGGCGGCCTTGTACGGATTCATGTCCTCCTGGCGGCCCTCATAGAGGATGCCGGCCCGGTCCACCAGGGTGATGTCCTCCACCCCCAGGGCCATCAGGTGGCGGGCGGTGGCGATAGCGGCCGCCCCCGCCCCGTTGAACACCACCTTCACCGCCTGCGGGTCGCGCCCGGTATAGCGCAAGGCGTTCAGCACCGCCGCCCCCACCACCACCGCCGTACCATGCTGGTCGTCGTTGAACACCGGGATGCTGAGCTCCGCCTCCAGCCGCTCCGCGATCTCAAAGGCGCGGGGTGCGGCCACATCCTCCAGGTTGATGCCCCCGAAGGAGGACTCCAGCAACTTGACCGTGCGCACGATGGTGTCCGGGTCCTGGGTGTTGAGGCAGAGGGGGAAAGCGTCCACCCCCCCGAACAGCTTGAACAGGATGGCCTTACCCTCCATCACCGGCAGGCCGGCCAGGGGCCCGATGTCCCCCAGGCCCAGCACCGCGCTGCCATCGGTGACGATGGCCACCAGGTTGCCACGGCTGGTGTACCGCCACGCCTCCTCGGGGTCGCGCTCAATCGCCCGGCAAGGCTCGGCCACCCCCGGGGTATAGACCAACGACAGCTCGTCGGCGTTGCGCACCGGCACCTTGCTCAAAACCTGAATCTTGCCCTGCGCCTGCGCATGGTAGTGCAAGGCGCGGTCTCGGCTCTGCACGGACGGGGCCCCCTTACCCGCGCGGGCGGGAGACCCGCCCGCGTCCTGTTTAGGATTCCTCCAACAAGGCCAGCAGTTTCTGCACCGACCCCACCGAGCGGGCGAAGGCCGCCTGTTCCTCGGGGGTGAAGTCCACCTCCACCACCCGTTCCACCCCGCCGCCGCCCAACACGGCCGGGACCCCCACGTAGAGGCCGGAGTAGCCGTACTCCCCATTCAGGTAGGCAATAAGGGGCAAAAGCCGGTGCTCGTCGTGCAGGATGGCCGCGATCATCTCGGCCAGGGAGGAGGCGGGGGCGTAGAAAGCCGAGCTGCCCATCAGCTGCAGCACCTCGCCCCCTCCGAAGCGGGTACGCTCCACGATGGCGTCGAGCTCCGCCTTGGGCAGCAGGCGCTCGACCGGAATGCCCCCCGCATAGGAATAGCGCACCAGCGGCACCATGTCGTCCCCGTGGCCGCCCATCACGAAAGCGGAGACATCCTTGGGGGAAATGTGGAGCGCATCGGCCAGGAAGGCGCGGAAGCGGGCGGAGTCTAGCACCCCGGCCTGGCCCAGGATGCGGGCGGGGGGCAGGCCGGTGGCCTTCCAGGTCACGTAGGCCATGACGTCGGCGGGGTTGGTGAGCACCACGAACACCGCGTCCGGGGACTGCGCCGCCGCCTTCTGCGCCACCTCACCCACGATGGCGGCGTTAACCTTGAGCAGGTCGTCGCGGCTCATCCCGGGCTTACGCGGCATCCCGGCGGTGATGACCACCAGATCGGATCCGGCGGTGTCCTCGTAGGCGTTGGTGCCGGTCACCCGGGCGGCAAAGCCCTCGATGGGCCCCGCCTCCCAGATGTCGAGCGCCTTGCCCTGGGGGACGCGCTCCACCACATCCAACAATACCACGTCACCCAGGTCCTTCAAGGCCAGCAGGTGGGCGGTGGTAGCGCCGGTCGCCCCCGCTCCCACCACCGTGATCTTGGGCCGGCGGAACATGATCTGCCCCCTCTCCCTACTCGCCCGTCATACGGGCCATGACCGCACGCGCAAAGGCAGCGGTGCCCAGTTCCCGGGATCCCGGCAGCTGCCGGGCCAGGTCGCGGGTAACCTCCCCCGCCGCCACCGTCCGCTCCAGGGCCGAGAACACCAGGCTGGCGGCCTCATTCCAGCCCAGGTGCTCCAGCATCATCACCGCCGACAGGATGAGGGAACCGGGGTTGGCCACATCCTGGCCGGCGTACTTGGGGGCGGTGCCGTGCGTGGCCTCGAACACGGCCACGGTATCGGACAGGTTGGCCCCCGGGGCCATGCCCAGGCCGCCCACCTGCGCCGCCAGGGCATCCGACAGGTAGTCGCCGTTCAAATTGGGAGTGGCGATGACATCGTACTGCTCCGGATAGAGCAGCACCTGCTGAAACAGGTTGTCGGCGATGCGGTCCTTGAGCACCACCTGGCCCGGCGCCGGCTCCGCCCCACCCAGGTCGGCCTCCGCCGCCACCCGCCCGGCGTACTGCTCACGGGCCAGGGCGTACCCCCAATCCCGGAAGGCGCCCTCGGTGAACTTCATGATGTTGCCTTTGTGCATCAGGGTCACCGAGCGCCGCCCGTGGGCGAGGGCATAATCCAGGGCGCGGGCGATGAGCCGCCGGCTGGCCCGGGCCGTCATGGGCTTCAGGCCCAGCGCCGCCTCCGGATCCACCGCCTTGCCCAGGCGTTCACTCACAAACTCCGCCAGCGCCCGTGCCTCGGGCGACCCCGCCGCCCACTCCAGGCCGGCGTACACATCCTCGGTGTTCTCCCGGAAGATAACCATATCCACCGCCTCCGGGCGGCGCATGGGGGAAGGGACCCCCCGCAGGTAGCGCACCGGGCGCACACAGGCATACAGGTCGAGGGTCTGGCGCAGGGTGACGTTAAGGCTGCGGATGCCGCCGCCCACGGGAGTGGTGAGGGGCCCCTTGATGCCCACCTTGTAGGTGGCAAAGGCCTCCAGGGTCTCGTCGGGCAGCCAGGACCCGGTGCGGGCGTAGGCCTTCTCCCCCGCCAGCACCTCCAGCCAGGCAATGCCCCGGCGCCCGCCGTAGGCCACCTCCACCGCGCGGTCCACCACCGCCCGGGTGGCGGCCCAGATGTCGGGACCGATTCCGTCGCCTTCAATAAAAGGGATCAGGGGCCGGTCGGGAACCATGAGCTTCCCGTCCGCCACCCCAATGATATCGCCGCCGGGGACGGCCGTGGACATGATGCGTTTCGCTCCTTTAGACAGGTTGGACCCGCCGCTCACGGGCCGCTCAGGAGGGCCCGGCCTTGGCATAGGAAAGGGACGGCGCAGTCGTGGCCGGGATGGTCAGCATCGACCGCAGGCTGACCGTGATGGACCGCCCCTCCTGCTGGGAGACACTGACCAGCCCGCCGGGCAAGGTCAGGGCGTCGCGCAGGGTTTTGGGCGGCCCGATGGCATCAATGGTGAAGGGCGGGTCCTCCTGGGTATCGTTGATGACGATGTAATTGGCCGCCTGGCGGATCTCGCTCAGGGCGGTGATACGCTGGCCGTTGATGCTGATGGCCTCTGCCCCCGCCGCCCGCAGCTCGTTGACCATGAGCAGAAGGTCAATATCGGTCAGCTGGTAGCCGGGCGGCGCCGTCCCGTTGGACCACTGCACCTCGATGCCGGGCCCATGCACCGGCACGGTGCCGGCCAGGATCTGGGCGGTGGTAAGCTCCCGGGACAACCGCCGGGCGGCGGCGGCCGCGGTCATCCGCTGATTCAGCAGCGCCTGCAGATGCGCCACTTCCCGGGTCAGGGCCTGCTTGCGGGCGTCCTCCGTCCGCAGCAGGGTGAGCAGCTGGTTGGTGTCGGTGGGCGGGGGCACCACCCGTTGCAGGCGGACCTGCACGGCCAGCATCATCCCCAGAATCAGCGCGCCCAGGCCTACCGCCCAGCGCGACGCCCCCCACGGCACCGGCAACACCCCTGGGCCATTATACGCCCCCCTCCCCGGGGCCACAACGCGCGCGCCCGCGCCCCGCACGGCAGGCGCGGGGCACCCGGCAAGCGGCACAGCCGGGCAGCGGCCCCACCTCCACCCCGCAACGCGGACAGCGCCCCCACGCCAGCACCAGCGGGTAGGCGCACACCGGGCATGCGGCCGTCTCCACCCGGGCTCTGGCCATAGTCGCTCACCCCCTGATGTCGGCCTATGCCGGAGGGGGTATGCAGGTGCCACGGCCGGGCCGCCGTTATCCCTCCTCCGGCAGCCAGGCGCCGGGGACGGGGGCAGTCGCGCGCACATCCTTGCGGCTCACGGTCAGATAGCCCACCACCAGCACGATGGCCACGGTGGTAACCAGACTCACCGGCCCATGACCGTAGCCGAGGCCGCCGATGCTACGGGGCATGCCGAACCAGTCGGCAAACGAGGCCCCCAGCGGCCGGGTGAGTACGTAGGCGCTCCAGAAGGCCGGCACCTCGCGCACCCCCAGGTAGCGGTAGGCCAGCCCCGGCAGCGCGAACAGCCCCGCGAACAGCAGGCCGGAGGCCAGATACCCCAGGTGCAGGGTGGTGGCCGTCATGTCCCCGGCCGCCGTGCCCAGGGCGAAGGTGGACAGGATGGCGGCCCAGTAGAAGAGCTCCCGGCGCAGGGTGTACACGCTGTGGATGGACAGGGTCCCCTCCACCCGGAACCAGGTGCGGAAGACCAGGGCCAGCACCACCCCAAACGTCAGGGTGGAAGCGTAGTAGGGCACCCCCAGCACCACATGGGTAGCGTCGGCCACCATGGTGCCGAAGACCGCCACCATGGCTACCGCCGTCCAGTAGACCGCCGCCACGTAGCGGCGGGCGGCCAGCTGCCAGCCCAGGGCGGCCGAAAACGCCACTCCCCCGAGCGCCACCGCCAGGTAGGGGTTCAGGTGATGCACCAGAAAGTCCGAGGTCGCCTCCCCCATGGCGGTGGTGAGCAGCTTGGCGACCCAAAACCAGACCGTAATCTCCGGAACCTTGGTCCACCGCCGCAGGCGGCGGGGACCGGGCACCATCCCCGGCATGCCGGCCGGAATCCCTCCCCGATTGGGCATTCCCCTAGTGGAGGGCCTGCGGGCCCTCCCCTTTTATGGTAACGCCCCTGCCCCGGCCAGGGTTGGACCAGCCGGGACTTCGGGAAGCCGGCGCCTAGAGCGGCAGCCCGTGCGCCACCGCCCCCCCGGTCAGGAGGGCGAGGACAATGGACCCCAGCCAGATGGCGCCGCCCCGGACCAGGCCCTGCTCCTTCAGGATGACCAGGGTGGAGGCCAGGCAGGGCACGAACAGGGTGAGGGTGACAGCCCCGGTCACAACCTGATGCGGGCTCAAGGACAGACCGTAGAAGCCCGCCGCCCCGAAATCCCGGCGCAGAAAGCCCAAGAGGAAGGCGGAGGCGGCCTGAGGCGGCAGGCCCAGCCATCCTTGCAGGGCCGGGCCCAGGGCCCGTTCCAGGGCCGGCAGCAGGCCGGTCAAGGTGGCCAGTTCCACCGCCCCGCTTCCAATCAGAAAGAGGGGTCCTGCCTCACGCAGGAAGCCAGCCACCTTGATCCAGGTTTTCACCCACACCGCCCCCGCCTGCGGCCAACGCAGGGGGGGCAGCGCCAGCAGGAGGGGGGCGGGCCGGCCGGGCAGGGTACGGTCGAGGGCGGTCCCCACCAGCACGAACAGACCGACGATGATACCGGCGTAGGCCACGGCATACCGCCAGCCGAGGCCGGACAGGAGCCCGGTGATGACCCCCATCTGGGCCGAACACGGCACCGTCCAGGCCAGCAGGATGGTAGCCATCGTGCGCTCGCGGGGCGTACTGAGGATGCGGGTGGTGACGGTCGCCATCGTAACGCAGCCGAAGCCCAGCACCAGGGGGATCACCGCCCGCCCGTTGAGCCCCAGCTTCAGGAACCAGCGGTCGAGCAGGGTGGCCAGCCGGGGCAGGTAGCCGGAGTCCTCCAGCACCGCCAGCAGGAGGTAGAAGGCAGTCACCAGCGGCAGGAGGAGGGCGAAAAGGTAGGTGACGCCCCCGGTCAGGATGCCGAACTCCCCTGCCAGCAGGCGGTAGGGTGGGCTGCCCGGCGGGAACACCTGGCCCACGGCCGCCTGCAGCAGCGGCACCAGGCTTCCCCGCACCCAGCCCTCCAGGGCACCCACCAGCCGGCCGGCCACCAGCACGCCCACCAGCTCGTAGACCGTCAGCAGCAGGAGCACCACCGTCAGCGCCCCGCCCAGGGGATGCAGCAGCACCGCGTCCAGGCGCCGGGTCCAGCGGTCGCCCTCCCCCGGACCCGTCCACACCTCAGCCGCCAGGCGGTCGGCCTCCAGCCGCCGGGCCCGGTAGCGGGCCTCCCGGGAGCCGGGCGGAGGGGCGCTACCGGCCCGGGCCACCGCCTGGGGGTCCTCCTCCGCCCACAGCAGGGCCTCGAGGCCGGACAGCCCGCCCGGGGCCCGGGGCGGGGTCCCGGGCGGCGGCAGCCGGGCGGGGGTGTCCGCCCAGCTGCGCAGGACGTCCTCCAGAAGGTCGAACCCTTCCCCGGTACGGGCGCTCACCGGCACCACCGGCACCCCCAGCCGGGCCGACAGCCGGGCGCGGTCCAGGCGGGCCCCCGCCCGCGCGACTTCATCCATCAGGTTGAGCACCACCACCAGCGGCCGCCCCAGCTCCCGCAGCTGCAGGGTCAGGAAAAGGTCCCGGCTGAGGCGGGTGGCATCCACCACGTTGACCAGCAGGTCCGCCTCCGCCACCAGCCCGGCCGTCACCTCCTCTTCCGGGGTGAAGCGGCTGAGGCCGTACACGCCGGGGCTGTCCGCCACCTCCACCTCCCGCCGGCCCCGGAGGGCGGCCCGCGTCACCTCCACTGTCGTGCCGGGGAAGTTGGAAACCTCGGCGTAGACCCCGGTCAGGCGCTGGAAGACCCGCGACTTGCCCACATTGGGGTTGCCCACCAGCACCACCCGCTGCACCACCATGGCCCGGTCCCCTCCTTGTCCCCTGCACCCTATGCCGGGGGCGGGGACAACAGAAGGGGGCCGGCACAGCCGGCCCCCGCGGGCGGATCATCCGAGGGTCAGTGGATGGTGATGCGGACCTCGCAGTTCTCCCCCGGCAGCAGGGTGTAGCCGGCGGTATCCACCGACAGGATGACCGGCACCCGCTGCACCACCTTGGTGTAACTGCCGGCGGTGGCGGTGGTGGGCAGCACCGAGAAGTAGGACTGGGTGGCTGGAGCGATGTGCTCCACGGTGGCGGTAAAGGTCACGCCGGGATGGGCGTCCACCGTCACCTGCGCGCTTTGCCCCACGTGCACCCGCCGGATCTTGGTCTCGGGGATGTTGGCCACCACCGTCACCTGCGAGAGCTGCACCTCGGTCACCAGCGGGGTGCCGGGGGTCACCATCTGGCCCTGCGCCGCCTGTACCTGGGCCACAGTCCCGTTGACCGGGGCGGTGATGGTGACGGTGGTGGGCCCGCTCTTGCCGCTGGGGGGCACGGTTACGGTGGCTACCGTCTGCCCCGCCTTGAGGTGCTCCCCGACGTGCACAGGCAGGCTGGCAAGGGTGCCGGTGGCGGTCGCCACCACCGGCACCGAGGGGGCGTTGATGCTGGCATCGGCGGTGCTGACGTAGTCGTAGTTCTGAGACCAAAGGTAAACGCCGAGGGCGCCCAAAATCACCAGGGCCACCACCAGCAGTACGTTGATGAGGATCACGCGTCCGGGCTTCATTATGGGCCTAAGACTCCTTTCGCCGGCCTGGGGCCGGAACTAATCGCTGACAATTACCCGACGGCCACCACCGGGGCCGGGGGGATGCCGGACGGTACGCAGGAAGGGGGTCAGCACCGCCGCCGTCACCGTCAGGGCCGCCATCAGCACGAAGACGTCATCAATGCCGAACACAAACGCCTCCCCCTGAATGTAGCCGCCCAACAGGGTGAGACCTTGGGGCAGATGGTGAAAGAGGACCAGCAGGTGTTGGGCGGCGGGGTTGACCGGCGTCCAGGGGGAGGCCAGGTTGACGGTATGCGCGGCGACCCGGCGGTCGAGGACGGCGGTGAGGGCGGCCAACCCGAAGGACCCCGCCACCCGCTGGATGATGTTGTTGATGGCAGAGGCAGACCCCACCTCCAGAGTGGGGATGGGGGACATACCCGCGGTCATGATGGGCATCATGGTCATGCCCATGCCAAACCCCCGCCATACCATCCACCAGGTCACCGTGCCCGCCGGAGTGGTGGGCGAGAGGTTATGCAGCAGGTAGGTGGTGTAGCCGAGGAGCAGGAGCCCGACCGTCCCCAGCAGGCGCACCCCGATTTTGTCGTAGATGCGGCCGGCGATCGGCATCATGAGTCCGGAGGCCAGCGCCCCCGGCATCAGGATGAGCCCGGTGCGGAAGGCGCCGTAACCCGCCACCGTCTGCAGGAAGAGGGGCACATAGAAGACCCCGGAGAAGAGCCCCATGGTGATGATGATGGAGAGCAGGTTGCTTAAGGTGAAGCTCCCGTAACGGAACACCCGCAGGTTGAGTAGCGGGTGGGGGATCGTGAGCTCCCATTCCGTGAACAGGAGCAGGAGAAAGCCTGACCCCACCAGCAGCAGCACGATCGTTTCCGAGGACCAGCCCCAGGTCTGGCCCTCGGAAAGGGCCAACAGCAGGCCGAACAGCCCCGCCGCGACCAGCACGAAGCCCACGGGGTCGAAACGTGCCCCCTTGCGCACCGGAAAATCGGGGACGTACGCAATCCCGAGCAGGATGCCCAGGATACCGATGGGCACGTTGATGTAGAAAATGAGCCGCCAGGTGATGAACTGCACCAGGTAGCCGCCCAGGGTGGGGCCCAGGGCGGGGGCGAACAGCAGGGTGAGGCCCCAGATGCCCATGGCGGTGCCGATGCGGTCGCGCGGCACCATCTGGTACAGCATGGACATGGTCACCGGCATGATGAGCCCACCGCCCAGCGCCTGCAGGATGCGGAAAAAGATGAGGGCGCCCAGGCTCCAGGACAAGCCCGACAAGGCCGATCCGATGGTAAAGATGGTCAACGCGGCTAGGTACACGCGCTTCAATCCGAAACGGTCCCCCAGGTAGGCGGCCATGGGCACCACCACCCCCAGGGCCAGCAGGTACACAGTGACCACCCACTGCACCTGGGAGGTCGAAACGGAGAATTCGCTCTCCAGGGTGGAGATGGCGATGTTCACGATGGAGGTATCCAGGATGGCCATGAAGGCCCCGATGATGATCACGAACAGGGCCCGGCCCCAATGCCGTCCGTCCCCCATCAGGGACGCTGCCGTCGCCACACGCTTGGCCTCCCTTCCGGCCGCCGGCCGTCACCGGTCGATGCGGACACTGACACTTTCCCCCGCAATCAGGGGCACTCCCGAACCGCGCACGCCCTCGAGGCGGATGCGCACCGGAATCCACTGCGTCTGCCGCACATAGGCGCCACTGGAGGGCGGTGCCGGCCACGCCAGCGCCGCGCCCCCGATGGCGTCCACGGTACCGGCCACCGAAATCCCGGGGTCGGCCGTAAAGCGGCAGTGGGCGGTGTAGCCCACGCCCACCTTTCCGGCATCGCTGCCGGGAATTTCGGCCAGCACCTGGCCCTGGCTGACATCTACCACCGCCATCAGCGGCTGGCCCGCTGTGACCGGGTCCCCGCGGTGGACCGCCAGGCTGGCGATCCGGCCCGCCGCACCGGCCGTCACCGCCACCCGGGTTCCGGTCGCCGTGTGCACGGTGGTGACCACGGTGCCCGGCTGGACTGCCTCCCCGGGACTGACCCGCACCTGGCCCAACGTGCCCGTGGCGGGCGCGGAGACCCAGGCGGTCGGCGCGACAAATCGGGCGTAATCGGTGCTCACCCAGTGCTGACGGGCGTAGGCGTAGCCGGCCGCCACCCCGCCCAGGGTGAGCACCCCGACGATGGCGGTCCCGATAAACCAGCCTCGCTTCACGCCTTTCCCTCCTCCGGCCGGGCGGGCCCTACCGGCGCCGCGGTCTCCAGGGCGGTCCGGATCAGGGTAATCTCCTCCAGGCGGTCGGCCAGTTCGCGGGCCCGGCGCCAGGCCCGCCACGCCTCCGCCGCGCCGGCGGCGGAGGCACGGGCGCTGGTCACCCGCCGCCACTCCTCCTCCAGCCGCGCCGCCTCATCGTCCAGCTCCGCCCGCCAGGCGGCAGCCTCCTCGGGCGACAGGCCCGCAGCCTGCCGCACCGCCGGCTCCGGGGCCTTGCCCTGGGCCAGGGCCCCGAAGCCCTGGGTCAGGATACGGACCTCCGCCGCCCCCCGAGGATCCCCCGGGTCAACCCGCCGGGCCCGATCCCGCCAGTCGGCGGCGCGGGCCTGCCAGCGGGCGCGCGCGATGGCCTGCTCGCGGCCCATGATGCTGGCCCCGTCCACATCCGCGGCGGGCACCGTCCAGGCGCCGTCCGGCAGCTCCGGCCACTCCGACCCTGCGGCCGCCAGCGCCACCCGCGGCGGCACCAGCGGCTCCCCTGCCGGCCCCGGCTCGGGCGCCGGTTCCTCTCCGGCCTCCCGGGGCTCCGGCCGGCCCCAGGCCAAGGTGGCGAGCATGGCGACCACCCCGGCCAGGGCCGCTACCAGTCCCACCGGCTGCACGTTGGTGGGCAGGGCCGTCCACAGCACCACGCCCACGACAATCCCGGCTACGCCTTCCAACATGCCGGCCCATAGCCAGCCCATGGCTAACCCTCCTTCCCGGGATGCGGGGCCTCCCCGGCACCGTGGCCGTCCCGCTCCACACCCTCGGTAATCTGGGTCAGAAGGCGCAGAAAGATTTCCAGGTCCCCGGTCCCGAGGTGCCGAAGGGCGCTGGCCATGTACGCCCGGCGCCGGGCCTGGGCCTGGGCCATGCGCGCCTGCCCGCTTTCGCTCAGGCGCACCACCACCACCCGCCGGTCCCGTTCCGCCCGTTCCCGGGTCAGGAGGTTGGCGGCGGTCAGGCGGTCGACCAGGCCGGTGGCGGTGGCCAGGGAAACGCCCAGCTGGTCGGCCAGTTCGCCCATGGTCAGGGGACCATGCGCGTCCACCAGCTTGAGAAGCGCAAATTGGGCCATGGTCAGACCCTCGTCGGGAAAGGCCCAGCGCAGGCGGCGCCCCAGCCGCACCAGCAGGGCCTCAATGGCCTCGATGATCTGGCCCCGATCCTGCTCCTCCGTCTGTCCTTCGCCTCCCGAATACTTCGTGACTCTAAGTATACACGCCGCTAATTATCCGGCGGGATCGGCTCCCTGTCAAGGCGCCAACCCCGGCAGCCCGGCAGCCGCAGCGGGATCACCGTGCCGCAAGCCGCGGCCGGAGGCACGCGGGCATAGAAGAGCAGAGCCCCGGGGCGCTGGCCCCGGGGCCCAACCGGCCATCCTGCTGCCGGCTTTAGAATCCCACCCCGCACTCCAGCAGGCAGTTGGCGAAGATTATCCGGCGGGATCGGCTCCCTGTCAAGGCGCCAACCCCGGCAGCCCGGCAGCCGCAGCGGGATCACCGTGCCGCAAGCCGCGGCCGGAGGCACGCGGGCATAGAAGAGCAGAGCCCCGGGGCGCTGGCCCCGGGGCCCAACCGGCCATCCTGCTGCCGGCTTTAGAATCCCACCCCGCACTCCAGCAGGCAGTTGGCGAAGGGGGTGAACTCCCCCGTCCGGACCATGAGGGGGACCCCGGCCGCGGTGGCCTTAAAGGTCTCGTGGTCCGCCAGCCGCTCCACCGGCACCCCCGCGGGCAGAAGGGCCTCCAGGTGGCGGAAGAAGCCGGGCTGCTGCTCCGGCAGTTCGGCCGCCACCCACACCCGCTCCAGGGGCAGGACCGCCACGACCGCCTCCACCACCTCCAGCAGGCCGGGCCGGCCGGGGGCAAACCCGAGGTCGATGCGGGCGGCGCCCGGCACCATGGGATAACCGGCGTCGCTGATGAGGAGGCGGTCGTGATGGCCGAGGCGGGCCAGCCACGCCCCCAATTCCGGATGCAGAATCCCGGTGCGCAACATGCCCGTCCCTCCCTTCACAGCTGGCGCTTGCGGTTGGTCACGTCCATCAGCACCGCCAGGAAGACGACCAGCCCATAGACCACCTGCGCATAGAAGGGGGAAACGTTGAGCAGGTCAAGGCCGTTGGTCAGCACCCCCAGGGTGATGGCACCCAGGAAGGTGCCCCACAAGCTGCCCAGCCCGCCAAAGAGGGAGACCCCGCCGATCACCACCGCCGCGATGGGGGTGAGGACCAGGTTCTGCCCGGCACTGGCGGTGGCCGCCCCCAGCATCCCGGTTTCCACGATGCCCGCCACCGCATAGAGCAGGCCGGCCAGCACATAGACCGACAGCTCGGTCCGCTGGACGTCAATGCCGGCCAGGTAGGCGGCGGTGCGGTTGCCGCCCACAGCATAGACCTGCCGGCCCCACACCGTGCGGGCCAGGACCCAGCCCAACCCGGCGAATACCGCCAGGGTCAGCAGCACCGGCACCGGGATGCCGGCCAGGGTGCCGCCGCCCAGATAGGCATAGGGCCCCAGCACCGGCGCCAGGGTGTTGCCACGGGAATAGGCCAGGGTCAGGCCGGAGGCCATGGAACCGGTGGCCAGGGTGACGATGAAGGGCGCCATCTTCAGCCGGGTGACACTGAGCCCGTTCACCAGCCCCATCAGGAGCCCCACCGCCAGGGAGGCGACTAACGCCACTGGAGCCCCCGTGTGAGCGCGCAGCAGCAGGCCGGCCCCGATCATCCCCGCCAGCCCCACCGTAGGCCCGGAGGACAGGTCGATGCCGCCGGTGAGGATGACCACCGTCTCCCCCATAGCCACCAGCGCCATCATGCTGGTCTGCATGATGAGCTGCAGCCAGTTGCTGACCGTCAAAAAGTACGGGGACAGGAACGAGAGTGCCACCACCAGGGCCAGAAACCCCACCAGGATGGGCGCCTGGCCCAACAGGCGGCCGCTTTTCCGCCACCAGCCCGCGGCCGCCCGGGGGCGGTCCTCCCCCTCAGGATGCGGGCCGGGCATGGGCGACACCGGTAGCATACGCCAGTACCTCCTCCGCGCCGGTGCTGCGGCGGTCCAGCACCGCCACCAGCCGCCGGTCGTGCATGACCGCGATGCGGTCGGCCACCCGCAGGAGCTCGGGCAGTTCCGAGGAGGCCAGCAGGATGGCCAGCCCCCGCTCCCGCAGGGCAAAGATCAGCCGGTACAGTTCGTCCTTGGCCCCGACGTCCACCCCGCGGGTGGGCTCGTCCATCAGCAGCAGGCGGGGATTGCGGCCCAGGGCCCGGGCCAGCACCACCTTCTGCTGGTTGCCGCCGCTAAGGTTGCGGGCGGGGACCGGCAGCCGCTCCGCCGGCAACCCCAGGGGTTCCACCAGCTCCCGCGCCCGGCGGTGTGCCCCGGCGCGGTCGAACCAGCCCGCGGCCCGGCGGAAGGCGTCCAGCAGGCCCAGCCAGATGTTCTCCTCTACGCTGTCGGGCAGGATGAGTCCCTGGCTCTTGCGGTCCTCCGGCAGCAGCACCACCCCGGCGCGGGCGGCCTCGCGGGGATTGCGCCAGCGCCGTTCCCGGCCCTCCCAGCGCAGATGGCCGTGGACCACGCGGTCCGCCCCCGCCACCGCCGCCAGCAGCTCGCTGCGGCCGGATCCCACCAGACCCGCCACCCCCAGGATCTCGCCCGCATGCACCCGCAAGGCGGGCACCTCGACCCCGGCGGCGGTGACCACGTCCTCCAGCTCCAGCGCCACCGGCGCGTCCGCCGCCGGCGGCGGCTGGCTGCCCACGGTGACGAAGGGACGGTCCACCATGGCCCGCACCAGCTCGCCCATCTCCCAGTCCCCGATGGGGCGGTCATCCACCAGGCGGCCGTCGCGCAGCACCGCCGCCCGGTCGGCCACCGCGAACACCTCCTCCAGGCGATGGGAGACATACAGCACCAGCAGCCCCCGCGCCTTCAGGTCCCGGATGCGGGCGAACAGGCGTTCGGTCTCGGAGGGCGTCAGGGAGGAGGTAGGTTCGTCCATGATTACCACCTTGGCCTGCAGCAGCAGGGCCTTGGCGATCTCCAGCAGCTGCTGTAGCCCCATGTTGAGCCGCCCCACCGGCGCCTCCAGGTCGAGGTCCGCGGGGCTCAGGCCCACCTGGGCCAGTCCGGCCTCCACCAGGCGGTCCAGCGCCCGCTGCTGCACCTGCCCGGCGCGGCCGTGGGGCCACACCCCCAGGGCCAGGTTGTCCCGCACCCCCAGGGTGGGCACCAGGCTCAACTCCTGGTAGATGGCGGCGATGCCGGCCTCGCGCGCCTCCCGCGGCGAGGCCCAGTGGCGCTCACGGCCCTCCAGGCGGATGCAGCCCTTATCCGGGCGCTCCGACCCCGCCAGGATACGGATCAGGGTGCTCTTGCCGGCCCCGTTCTCCCCGCACAAGGCCAGCACCTGCCCCGTCGGCGCCGCCAGGCTCACGTCCGCCAGGGCCTGGATGCCTGGGTAGCGCTTATGAATGCCGCAGAGTTCCACCAGCGCGGCCTTCGCCATCCCCGCTGCCTCCTCCCCTGCCCCAGCCGGTTCAGGAGCCGCTGGTGCTCATACGCTTGCCCCAGATCTGGACCGAGCCCACATTCTGGGGCGTGATGGTCACGTGGGGCCAGTAGACCACCGGGCCCGGCGACGGCCGGTGATGCAGGGCCGCCAGGGCGTAGTGCACGGCCTCCTCGGCCATGGTGATGGGGTGCTGGCCGATGATGGTGTCCATCTCACCCGCCTTTAAGGCGGCGATGCCGGTGGGCCCGCCGTCGATGCCCACGATGAACACGTGCTCCGGCGAGGAGGGCGGAACCATGCGGCCGGCGTCCTTCAAGGCCTTGGCTGCCCCCACCGCCGACTGGTCATTGGCGGCGAAGATGGCGTCGATGGCGTCCGGTCCGCTGCGAGCGGGATGCGCCTGCAGGATGTTGGACATGGCCTGGAAGCCACCATTGATGCTGAAGTCGCCGTCCGCCTGGGCCACGACGTGGATGTGGGGATACTGGGCCATCACGTCCATGAACCCCTGGTGCCGGCCGAGACCGGCCGAGGTGGACAGCGGGCCCTGGATTTCCACCACGTTGCCCTTGGGCGCCCCGAACCGCCGGGTGAGGTCCTGCACGATGGCCTGCGCCGCCGCCTTGCCCATGGCCACGTCGTTGGACTCCACCAGGGTGTAGTACTTGCCTCCATCCGCGCCGCGGTCCAGCAGCACCACCGGGATGTGGGCGCGGTCGGCGTCCAGGATGGCGGGAACGATGGCACCCGAGTCGACCGGGTTGATAACCAGCGCGCTCACGTGCTGATCGATGAGGTCCTGCACCTGCTTCAACTGCTGAGAGGCACTGTTATTGGCATTGTCCAGCACCAGCTTCACGTGATCGGCCCGGGCCGCGTCCTTAACGCCGTCGGCCGTGGCCACGAAGTAGGGAATGCCCAATCCGGAAATCGACACCCCGATGGTCGGGGTGGAGGAGGCCTGGGGGGCCGCGCTGCCGCAACCCGCCGCCGCCATCGCCAGTCCCGCGGCCAGGGCCACGCCCGCCGCCTGCTTGCGCTTCATCGTGTCCGTCCTCCCCTGTTTCCTCAGCACGAATCCCGGATCACCAGTTCCGGGCGCAGGGTCTCCTGAACCGGCCCCCGGCCGGGGTCCTTCAGGGCCTGCAACAGCAGCTCGGCCGCCCGATATCCCATGGCATAGGCCGGCTGGCGCACGGTGGTCAGCGCGGGATGCACCAGGGAGGCCAGCAGGATGTCGTCGAAGCCCACCACCCCGATGTCATCCGGCACCCGCCGCCCCTGCCGCGCCAGCCAGCTCAAGGCCCCCAGGGCGGAAAGGTCGTTGGCCGCCACCAGGCAGGTGAGGTCGGGAAAGCGGTCCAGCAGCTCCGCCGCCGCCCGTTGCCCCCCCTCAAAGCCGTACCCGGCCCGGGCCACCGGCAGCCCGGGGTCGGCCGGGTCCCATTCCATGGCATCCAGAAAGGCCTGCAGGCGCAGCTCGGCGGAGTCTACCCCCGCCGGCCCGGCCAGGAAGCCCACCCGGCGGTGGCCGCGGGACCGCACCCAGCGCACCGCCTCGTACTCACCCCGGTAGTGGTCCACCGAAAGCTGGGAGACCGCTAGGCCAGGGGCGGCGCGGTCCACCACCACCACCGGCGCCCCCCGCGCCCCCAGGATGGCGTGCACCCCGGCCGCGTCCCCTACCGAAACCAGCACCGCCCCGTCCGCCCCCTGGCGGCGCAGGAGCGCGGCCGCCGACAGCTCCCGCTCGCGGTCCCAGTCGGTACTGAGCAGGATGACGGTGTAGCCCGCCTGCCGGCAGGCGTCCTCCACCCCCCGCGCCACCATCGGGAAGAAGGGATTCTGAATGTCCGGCAACAGCACCCCCACAGTTTGGGTGCGTTTGGTGACCATGGCCCGGGCGGTGGTGCTGGGCATATAGCCCAGGGCCTCCACCGCTGCCAGCACCGCCCGCCGGGTCTCGGGGCTGACCGGGCCGGTCCCGTTCAGCACCCGGCTCACGGTGCCGACCCCGACCCCGGCCTTGCGGGCCACATCCTTGATGGTCGCCATCCGCCTCACCATCCCTACGGGGGAGTGGAAACGTTTCCAGGGCTATTGTAATGGGGCTCGTCCCTATCGTCAAGCAATATTCACAAATGGCAATCCTGCAAGAAATGGAACGACGGCTGGGATGGGCTCCTCAGGCGCGGGCGCTCACGTCTGCCCAGACTTCGGCCAGCAAGCCCTCGAGGTCGGCGGAGCGCACCGGTTCCCAGGCCAGGACCTGCCGCGCGCGGCCGATGGCCGCCACCAGCGCCGGAGGATCGCCGGGGCGGCGGGGCGCGCGGCGGGGTTCCGCCGCCCGGCCGCTGACCCGGATGAGGGCCGCCGCCAGTTCCAGCACGGAAGTGCCGCGCCCGGAGCCGAGGTTGAGGGCCAGGGAGGGTCCCCCCGCCTCCAGGTAGGCGGCCGCCTTGAGGTGGGCGTCCACCAGGTCGGCCACGTGGATGTAATCCCGCACCGCGCTGCCGTCCGGGGTGGGATAATCGGTCCCGAACACCACCGGCGCCTCCCCGCCCTGGAGGGCGGCTGCCATGCGGGGGATGACGTGGGTCTCGGGTTCATGCCGCTCCCGCACCCCGTAGGCGGTGCCGGCGGCATTGAAGTACCGCAGCGCCACCCACGGCAGCCCGTAGGCCCGGCCGTACGCGGCCAGGGCCTCCTCGAACACCCGCTTGGTCACCCCGTAGGGATTGACCGGCGCCAGCGGCGCCTCCTCGGGGATGGGGACCGCAGCCGGCACCCCATAGACCGCCGCCGACGACGAGAAGACCACCGGCACCGGTCCCAGCCCCCGCAGCGCCTCCAGCATGGCCAGCCCCTCGCTGACATTCTCCCGGAAATAGGGGCCAGGCTCCGCCACCGATTCCGCCACCGAGATGAGCCCGGCGCAATGGTAGACCACCCGCAGCCGGTAGCGGGCGGCCAGGGCCTGCCAGAGGCCGGCGTCGCCCACCCGGCCCCGCCATACCTCCAGCCCCGCCACCTGCGCGGGAACCGCCCGCCGGTCCACCGCCACCACCGGCATCCCCTGCGCCTGCAAGGCCGCGGCCAGGGTCTGCCCGATGTAGCCCAAGCCGCCCGTCACCACCGCTACCGCCGGTTTCCCGCTCACCCGCCTGCCCCTCCCCTGCCGTGCTCCCGATGGGAAGAAGCCTTCGACAGGGAGGGGGACTTTCCCTGCCGGCGGCGCCAGGCGGCCCGTCTGCCCGACATGGGGCGACCCCGGCGGGCATAAGCCTCAAACAGTAACGCCCCGTGGCAGCGCCGCGGGGCGGGACAGGGAGGGCAACACCATGGCCCACGTCATCCTCCTGGCCCTGGGGCCGGAGGAAGCGGAAGGCGAAGCCGCCGCCATCAGCCGCCAGCTGGCGGAGGCCCTGGGGGCCGCCCTGGAGACGGTGCGCATCCCGGAGGCGGCGGTGGAGGTGCTGGCTGCCCACGCCCGGCGGGCGGAGGCGGCGCTGCTGGTGCTGGGGCCGTCCCTGGGCGGGGCGGGACCCGGGCTGGCCCGTCACGCCCCCTGCCCGGTCCTGGTGGTGCTGGCCCCCGGCCGCGCCCTCTACGGCTTCGCCGCCTTCCATACCCGGCCGCGCCGGCCGGCGGCGCTGCCCGGGGTCTAGGCCCCTGCCGGCTCCACCTCCAGGGCCTCCGCCAGCGGCCGGCCCACCGCCAGGGGGCCGGCGGCGGTCTCCACCACCACCGGCCCCCCCGGCAGCACCTGCCGCACCGTCACCAGCGTCCCCGGCCCCAGGCCCAGCCGCAGCAGGGACGGGGCCTGCCCCGCGTCGGCCACCCGGCGCACGCGCAAGCGCTCGCCCGCGGCCGCCTGGGCCAGGGTGCGCACCCCGCTCATGCCGACGGCCCCGGCCGCTCCGGCGGCAAGGGGGTGGGCGGAGGCGCGGGCTCGGTGGGCGCCACCTCCTCCGCCACCTCCACCCCGACCGCGCCGGGCCGGTAGAAGAGGCGGGCCACCAGGGCCGACAGTTCGAAGATGAGGTAGATGGGCACCGCCATGGCCAGCATGGAGAAGGCGTCGGGCGGCGCCAGGGCGGCCGAGACCACGAAGGAGAGCAAGAGCGCGTAGCGGCGGTTGCGGCGGAAGAAGCCCGGGCTCAAGAGCCCGGCCCGCGCCAGCACTGCCGACACCAGCGGCATCTCCGCCACCACCCCGAAGGGCAGGGACAGGTCGACCAGGAAGCTCAGGTAGTTGTTGAGGGTGAAGAGGGGCTCGATCCCGTTGCCGGTGAAGGAGATCATGACGTGCAGCACCACCGGCACGAACCAGAAGAACCCCGCCGCCGACCCCAGCAGGAAGAGGATCAGCCCCGGGCCCAGCACCCAGATCACCAGGCGCCGTTCCTGATCGGTCAGGCCCGGGAAGACAAAGGCCGCAATCTCATACAGGATGACCGGGGAAGCCAGCACCAGGGCCAGGATGAAGTCCACCCGGATGAGCGAGAAGAAGGCCTCCGTCACCCCGGTCACGATCACGTGGCTCAGGGTGGAGCGCTCGATGAGCCAATGCAGAATAGGGCGGGTGAAGAAGAACCCGCCCAGGAACAGCACCGCCACCACGCCCAGCATCACCAGGATGCGGCTCCGCAGCTCCTCCAGATGGTCCTCCAGCGGCATCTCCTTGTCGTGCATCATCTCGGCTGCGCCCCTCCGCGCTTAATGCCGGTCGACCAGCCCCCGCCGGATGGCATAGGCCGCCGCCTGCACCCGGTTCTCGAAATGCAGCTTCTGCAGGATGTTGCGCAGATGGTTCTTCACCGTGTTCTCGGAGATGAAGAGCTTGGCGGCGATGTCGCGATTGGAGGCCCCCTCGCCCACCAGCTTCAGCACCTCGATCTCCCGCCCGGTCAGGGCACTCTCCTGCCGTACCGGATCCTGGTTGGAGAAGGCGCGGATGATCTTGATGGCGACGTCCCCGCTGATATTGGCCTCGCCCCGCAGGTGGGAGGCCACCTCGGCCAGGAACTTGTCGGGGTCCATGGTCTTCACCAGGTAGCCCTGGGCCCCGGCCTTCACCGCTTCGAACAGGAGGTCGTCATCGTCGGTGGCCGCGGTCAGCATCACGATCTTGACGTACGGCATCCGCTCCTTGATGATGCGGGCCGCCTCCAGCCCATTGGTGCCGGGCATGTTAATGTCCATCAGGATGAGGTCCGGCATCAGCTCCTGCGCCAGCTGGATGGCCTCATCCCCGTTGTGGGCCGTGCCCACGATCTGGTAGAGCCCCGTCTCCTCCAGCAGGCTGACGAGGCCGTTCATGAACAGCGGATGGTCATCCGCTAGCAACAATCTTGCTTTTTCCACCGCGATCTCCACCCTTCCCCAGCGGCAGCCGGATCGTCACCACGGTCCCGCGGCCAGGCTTGGAATCGAACTCCACCCGGCCGCCCACCGACTGGGCCCGCTCCTGCATGATCCCCAACCCGAAGTGGTAGGCCCGGTCCGGCCCTTCCTTGAGGGAGCACCCGCGGCCGTCGTCCGCCACCCGGATGGCGACCTCCTGATCCTGCCAAGTGGCCTCGATCAGGACCTGGGAGGCCTGGGCGTGCTTGCGCACGTTGGTCAGCGCCTCCTGGATGATGCGCAGGATCTGGACCGAGGTTAGCTCGTTCCAGGGCTCCTGGTTGTCGGCCAGCGGCTCCACCCGCACCAGCACGCCGGTCTGTTTGGAAAAATCGGCCGCCTGCTTCTTGAGTGTAGCCCAAAAACCCTCCGTCAGCCGCTTCGAGGCGTTCAAATCATACAGGGACTGCCGGACCTCCATATACGACTGGTACACCGCCGACTGGACCCCCGGCAGCTCCTCCCGGGCCTGGTCGAGCTTGCCGGCGTCCACCAGCTTGCGCAGGTGGTGGACCTTCAGGTTGATGGCAGCTAGGTTCTGGGCCAGCCCGTCGTGCATCTCCCGTGCCAGGCGTTCCCGTTCCCGCAACGCCATCATGGCATCCTTATAGGCCGCCCGCTCCTGCTCGATGCGCTCGACCTCGCTGAACACGTAACTGGAAAAGGCGGCGGCGCCCACCAGGGTCACCAGAACCGCCACCAGGCTCACGCTGGCGGGGGGCAACACCAGACGCAGGTAGAAGTAGCGGATGGTCTCGGCCACAGCTACAAACAGCGTCGGCCCTACGGTGGTGATCACCTTCAACCGCCGGTAGCGCTGGCGCTCGCGCTTCTCCTCGTCCATCTGCCGCCCCCCTTCCCCCGTCATGCTCCTCCACCCTTTCCGGCCCTGCAGCCGCTTTTGAATAGGCGATAAGGGCGAACACAAATTCTCCACCGTCATTGTATCCCCAAGCCGGGAAGCCAGTAAAGGGCAGCGGCTTCTTTGGGGCTATGAAGGCGGACGGCGGCCGGGACCCGGGCCGCGGGTCCCTGACTGGAAAGATCTAGTCGGTCTGGGCATCCAGCTGATCCACCCGGGCCCAGAACTGGCGCACCGCCTCGTCGAAGCGGCCGGGCTGGTCAAGCAGGGCCAGGTGCCCGCCGCGGAGGATGACGAACATCCAGGCGTTGGGCAGCACCCGCGCCACCAGCTCCGCCTCCGCCGGCGGGGTGCGGCGATCGAGGCTGCCCACCAGCACCAGGGTGGGGGTCTTGACGGCCGGGAACACGTCGCGGTTGGACACCCCGTAGAAGGCAGCCATCGCCTCCAGATAGCGGTAGGGGTCGTCGGCCGCCATCTCCGCGATCAGATTCTCCCGGATTTCCGGCTGGCAGTAGGGGGTGAGGGTGTCGGCGGCATAGCGCTCGGCAAAACGGCGCATGCGCTCGGCCGGGCGGAGGCTCGGGTCGCCGGCCAGCTCCGCCCGGCGCGCGGCCAGGGCCGCCTCCGCGTCGGGAAAGCCCAGGGTGGCCCCCGCCAGCACCAGGGAGCGCACCTTGTCCGGGCGCAGAAGTGCCGCCCGGCTCATCACCCAGGTACCCATCGACACCCCCACCAGGTGAGCGGGCTTCCCCAGAAGGTCGATGAGGTCGGTCACATCCTGCACCCACCGGTCCAAACTGATCGGCCCCCGGTCCCGGTTGTCCGCCACCCCCCGCGGGTCCCAGCTGACCACCGTGTAGTCCCGCGACCAGACCGGGATGTGGCGGTGGAAGAGCCAGCGCCCCAGCCCCAGGCTGGGGTGCACCAGTACCATCTCCCGGCCCTCGCCCATGATATGAAACTTGAGTCCCGCTGCCGTATGCATGGCCGTCCTCCTTCACGCCGGGGCCCGCCCTGGGCCCCGGCGGCCGTCTCCGGGGATGCCTACGAGGCTGCCTGCGCCTCCCGGCGCAGGGCCTGGAAGAACTGCCGCACCACCACCGCCCCGACCCACTGCGTCCAGGCCCGGGTGCCCTCGGTGCCCTCCCCGCCCAGCACCGCCTCCCCCCGGTAGCGGACCAGGGTCTGCCCCTCCACCTGGGGATGGGGTTCCAGCGCCACCTCCACCGCCAGCTCCAACTGCCCTTTGGGCCCCTGTCCCCGCACCAGCAGCCGGTAGAAGCGGCCGGGCTCAGCGTCGGTCACCGCCGCCCGGCCCTCGTAGCGCTCGCGGAGGGGCCCCAGGCCCAGGGAGAGCCGGGCCCGGTACCAAGCCCCTGCCGCCTCGCCGGGCTCCGGCTGCGCCGGCTCCAGTTCCTCCAGCCCCGGCATCGCCCGCCGCAGCACCGCGGGATCGGTCAGCACCTGAAAGGCCCGCAGGGGTTCAGCGGGCAGCCCCACTTCCCCGGTAATCGGGATGCCCACGGCCGTCGCTCCCTTCCTGCATGCTCGCACTGCCCCGCACCGCCTGCAACCGGTGGTGCCCTGCTGCATCCTATGGCCGCGGCGCCGGGGTCTGTCCCCCCGGTTCAGGCTTCGGGATCCGCCGCCGGGGTGCGGCGCCCGCCCTTGCGGGCCCCGTAGCGCCGCTGGAGCTCCTCGACCGACATCAGCGCCCAGATAGGCTTGAGGTGCCCGGCGCGGTGGAAGGCACGCCACCCCTGGCGGTGGTAGATGGCCAGCAGCAGCAGCAGGTAGAGCCACATGGGCAGCACCCACCACTCGCGGGCGGGCCGCACGGTGAACCCCAGCTGTTCCACCGCCCGCCCCGCGTTGAGCACCGTTAGCCCGCCCACGGCGGTGATGCCGGTATACTCCGGGTTCTGGTCCAGGTAGCGGGCCAGGTTCTTGAGGCCGTTCAGCATCAGGCCCAGGGCCCGCACCCCCGCCTTGCGGGGGTCATCGGAAAAGCGGGCCAGGGCGGCGTTGCCCAGGTGTATCTCCCCGAACCAGGCCCCCGGGGCCAGGTGCACCGGACCCGAGGCCGCCGGCAGCTCTAGCCGGGGCCCGTGATAGCGTGCGCGGCCGATCCGGATGGCCGAAAGGCCATGGCCACCGGTGGGCACGGTGTCCACCTGCCAGCGCTGGGTAAACCGGATCTCCCACCAGGCCCAGGCCCGCTGCAGGTAGGAGGGCTCGGGGGTGAGGGCCGAGACCGGCCCCGGTTCGATGCCGATGGCCCGCAACCCGGCGATGAGGCGGGGCAGGGCCGCCACCGTCTGCCGGCGATCCCCGCCGCCGTCGTGGAGGACTACGATGCTGCCGGGCAGGGCCAGGCGCACCACCCGGGCCGCGATCCCCTCGGCAGTCCGGTCCCGGCGCCAGTCGTCCGGAGCCACCGACCACATCACCCGCGTGAGTCCTTGGGCACGGGCGGCCGCCACCGTTATCAGGTTGTGGTGCCCCCAAGGGGGCCGGTAATAGCGGGGCCGGATCCCCGTAATGGCGGTGAGGGCTCGGGTACCCCGCCGCACTTCCTGCCAGGTGGCCCAGGGGCCCAACAGGTAGCTGGACCGGTGGCGGTAGCCGTGCAGCCCGATATCGTGCCCCTCGGCTGCGATGCGGCGGGCCAGATCCGGCCGCCGAGCCGCCTCCTCCGCCACCAGGAAGAAGGTGGCATGCACCCCGGCTTCCTTGAGGCGGTCCAGCACCGCCGCCGTATCCGTCCCCGGCCCGTCATCGAAGGTCAGGGCCACCCGCGGCTGCAAGGGATCGCCGGCCAGGGCCCCGATCTGGGCATGATGCCACAGGAGGTCCGGAGCCAGGAAGTAGCCGGTCACCAGGGCCACCACCAGCGCCACGACCGCCGCCAACACCCATCACTCCCCCGCCCGCCTGCGGCCTAACGTGCCGGCCGCACCGGGACATATATGATGTAAAAGAAGCCCATCGTCGTCAGGATGGCCGCGCTGAGCAGGAACGGCATCCAGGGGGCCAGCCCGTACAGCCGGGTGCCCAGGATAGGCCCCACCGCCATGCCCAGCCCTTCCACAGTCATGAAGAACCCCCAGAGCCAGCCCTCGTGTCGTTTGGGGATGAGGGCGGCCACAAAGGCATTCCAAGCGGGCAGGATCATGGCGTAGGACAGCCCCGCCACCCCGCCCGCCAGCATCAGGGGCAGAAAGGCCCGCAGCACCCCGATGGCGGAGAGAGCCGCCCCCGCTACAAACATGCCGCCCACCAGCGGCACCCGCAACCCGAACCGGTCGGTGATGCGGCCCATGGGCACCAGCAGCAGCACCGTCAAGGCCCCGCTGCCGAACAGGAGCTCCGCGAAACGGAAGGGGGACAGGTGCAGCACGTTGGTGGTGAACGGACGCACGATGGGCAGCATCATGCCCAGGGTCATGTTCTGCAGGAACATGCCGGGCAGGATCATCCAGAACGGGCGCACGATGGAGAGCCGCCCCTTCCAATGCATATGCACCGCATTGGTGCGGAACAGCCGCGGATCGTAGATGACCAGGGTGACCGCGAACGCCACCACATCGGTGAGCACCAGGATCAGGAAGGCCAGGTGGTCGTGCCCCCGCAGCAGAAAGTTGATGGCCACCGGCCCGAAGCCGGACCCGGCGATCCAGGCCGCAAACACCATCCCCATCACCGACGCCCGGCGCTCGGGATCGGTGAGGCGGTTGGTGCCCGTCACCACCGCCGGCCAGTGGGTGGCGGTGCCGATGCCCAGCAGGCCCACAAAGACCACCACCATGACGGGATGGGTGGTGTTCATGGCCCCCACCAGCGCGGAGACCTCGATGGCCAGCCCGATGGTGAGCACCCGCGGCGGGCCCAGCCAGTCCACCAGCCAGCCGGCGGGGCCCCGGAAGACGGTATCGAGCAGGTAGTGGCTGGAAACCGCCCACCCCACCACCGTCAGGCTCTGGCCCAGGGGCCCCGTCACATAGGCCGGCAGCAGGGAGATGAGCAGGGCACCGCGTACAAATTCCGCTAGGGTCAGGACCGCGATCAGGAGGGCTTCGGAGGTGCCGATGCCCCTATGCTCCCACATGCGCCGCATTCCGGGAGAAGGCGTCCCACACCGCCGCCGCCACCGTGGCGGCCGCCTCCGGATGGCCGAGCGCGCGCGATCGCTCGGCCATGTGCGCCAGACGGGCGGGATGGGTGAGCAGGTCGTGCAGGAGCAGACCGACCTCCTCCGCCGAGCGGGCCCGCAACCCGGCCCCATGGCGGGTCAGGAAGAGGGCGTTGGCATCCTCCTGACCGGGGATGGGACGGTAAATAATGGTCGGCAGGCCCACGCACAAGGCCTCGGTGGTGGTGAGCCCCCCGGCCTTGGTGATGAGCACCTGGGCCGCTGCCATGAGCTCGTGCACGTTGTTGACGAAGCCCCGCACCAGCATGCGGTGGCGGGCCCCCTGCGCCACCGCCTCCGCCTCCTGGCGGCGGGCCCGCTCGTGCCCCGCCCCCACCAGCAGGGTGAACGGCGCCGGCACGCTGTCGATGGCCCGCAGCACCTTGACGAACACGGAAGGCGGCATGTAGGAGCCGCCCATGAACAGCACCAGCGGCTCCTCCCCCAGAGCCAACGTTCGCCGGACCGCCGCTACATCCACAGGCTCCCGGAACCGCTCGTCCACCGGGATGCCGGAGACCGTGATCCGCTCCTCCGGGACCCCCCGCCCAGCCAGCCCGCGGGCCACATCCTCGCTACCCACGAAGTAGCGGTCCACCGCGGGGTGGATCCACTGCGAGTGCACGCTGTAGTCGGTAATGACCACGTAGTTGGCACTGCCCAGCCGGCCCTGCTGCTTCAGCGTGGAGACCACCCCCGCCGCGGTGGGGAAGGTGGAGACGATCACCCGCGGGGGATGGACCCGCACCGCCTCCCAGAAGCGGCCCATGCCGATGTGGTTGATCCAGGTCTGGGTGGGCCCCTCCGGGTCGATGCGCTGGGTGGAGGTATAAAACCAGCGCCAGAGGCGGGGGGCAAAGCGCACGCTGCTCATGTACGCCCACCGGATGGTGTGGTCCAGGGGCGGGTTCACGAACCGGTAATAATCCAACAGCCCCAGCCTGAGGTCGGGATGGGCACGCAGCAGCTGCAGGGCCACCGCCTTGGCCGCGCGCATGTGCCCCTCCCCGAAACGGGCGGCCAGGATGAGAACGTCGGGACGCATCGCCAAGGTGGCCTGGTGGTGGTCGGGCAGCCAGTCGACCCACTCGGCCAGCTGCCGGGTTGACGCACTCCAGTCGGTTTCCACTCGACAACACCTCCGGCTCTCCGTCTGGGACCACAATACCACTCGCCGCTCAAGAGCGGCTAGGCCCGCCCCCGGGCGGCAGGCAGGGTGCTACAATGGCGCCGAGAGGTGGGCAGGGTGACCAAGTACTCGGATAAGGCGGAACCCCATTACCTGCGGGGGGTCAAATACGAACAGGAGGGCCGCATCGGTGACGCCATCCGCGAGTACCGGATGGCCAACCGCATCAAGGATGACCTCATCCCCGCCCGCAAGCGCCTGGGCGACCTCTTCCTGGCCCAGGGCCGCATCGACGACGCCATCCAGCAGTTCCAGAAGGCGGTCTCCATCACCAGTCAGAAGCGGAAATGGAAGCGCACCCTGGTGCCGGACGAGGACAAGTATTCCCTGATTCAGGTGCTGGAACGGCTGGCCGAGGCCTACCGGCGGGCGGGACGGCAGGCGGAGGCGGAGGCGGCCTGGGACCGGCTGCTCGCCACCGCCCCCGCCCGGCCCGAGGACCGGGTCATCCTGGAGCGGGTGCGCCGGCTGCGGGGCGCGGACGCCCGTCAGGGCCCGGCTTAGGGCCGGCCCTGCAGCAGGGCCCGGCAGGCCGCCTCCGGGTCGGCCGCCGTGCTGACGGCGGAGATGACCGCGACCCCGGCCACCCCCGCCGCCCACACCGCGGCCACATTGGCGGGCTGGATCCCGCCGATGGCCACCACCGGCATCCCCGGCCAGGCGGCGGCAATCGCCCGCAGCCCCTCCACCCCGATGACCGGCCCGGCGTCCGCCTTGGACCCGGTGGGAAAGACCGGGCCCACCCCCAGGTAATCCGGGGCCGGTCCCGTGCGTGAGCGGGCCAGCTCCTCCAGGCTGCCCACCGACAGGCCCAACAGCAGGCCGGGCGCCACCCGCCGCACCGCCGCCGGGGGCAGGTCCTCCTGCCCCACGTGCACCCCGTCGGCCCCGGTGGCCAGGGCCACGTCCAGGCGGTCGTTGACCAGGTACAGGAGGCCGTGGCGGCGGGCCTCCTCCCCCAGGGCCTCCCCGTAGCGCACCAGCTCGGGGATGGGGGTGGTCTTGCCCCGCAGCTGCAGCACCGTCGCCCCTCCGCGCGCCACTTCCGCGACGAAGGCCGGCATCCGCGCCAGGGGGATGGTGGCGGGGTCCACCAGCACATGCAGGCTCCAGTCCGGCCGCATTACGGCCGCCACCTCCAATCGTGGGCCAGGGGTCCCCGGCCGTGGCCCAGGCCGGGCGCGTGGGCCAGGGCGCCGGCCACAAAGGCCTTGGCGCCGGCCGCCGCTGCCGCGGGGTCCTCCCCCCGCGCCAGGTAGGCGGCCAGGGCGCTGGCAAAGGTACAGCCGGTGCCGTGTCCCGCGGTGGTGGGGATGCGCCGCCCTTCCAGCCAGCGCCCCGTTCCCTGGTGCCAGACCAGGTCGGCCGCCGGCTCCGGGGCGGGCAGATGCCCGCCCTTGACCACCACCCAGGGGATGCCGCGGGCACCGAGCGCCTGGGCCGCCACCTCCATGTCCGCCCGCGCCGCCACCGTCCGGCCGGTGAGGGCGGCAGCCTCGTCCAGGTTGGGGGTGAGCACGGTGGCCAGAGGCACCAGGCCGGCGATGTAGGCCGCCTCCGCCTCCGGCTCCAGCAGGGGATCGCCGCTGGAGGCCCGCAGCACCGGGTCGATGACAATGGGGCAGCGCCCGGCCAGCCCGGTGGCGGTGAGGGCCTGCACCACCGCCTCCACCGCCGCCCGGCTCCACACCATCCCGATCTTGACCGCCGCCACCGGGAAATCCCCGGCCACGGCCCGGATCTGCTCGCGGATGAGGACGGGGTCCACCGCCCCCACCCGGTAGACCCCGCGCGTATCCTGGGCGGTCACCGCCGTAACCGCCGTCACCCCGTAGACCCCCAGGGCCATGAAGGTCTTGAGGTCGGCCTCCAACCCCGCCCCCGCCCCGGAGTCGGACCCGGCTACCGTCAGGACCACCGGCGGCGGACTCATGCCCCGGCGGCGGCGCGGGCGAAGGCCTGCCAGAAGGGGTCCACGCGGGGATGGACCAGCTCGGTGGTGCGCCCGCCCCGGGTAACGCGCCGGCCCGCCTCGGGGGGCAGGATCTCCCCGATGGCGGAGGCGGCGATCCCCGCCCCGGCCAGGGCCTCCAGCACCGCGTCGGCATAGGCCGGGCGCACAGTCAGCAGCAGGGTGCCCTCACTGATGCTGGCCAGGGGGTCGATGCCGAAGTAGCGGGTGACGGCCTCCACCTCGGGCCGGATGATGACCGCATCCGCGTTCAGGTGCACCCCCACCCCGGAGGCCTCGGCGATCTCGTACACCCCGCCCAGCACGCCGCACTCGGTGGCGTCGTGCAGGCTGGTGACCCCATGGTCGCGCACCCCGACCCCTACCGCCACCCGGGCGTCCCGTACCACCGTCATCTGCTCGAAAAGGGCGTCGGCGGCCCGGGCCACCTCCGGCCCCAGCGCCTCCTGCAGGCGGTCGGGGAAGGTGGCGGCGAAGAGGCCGGTGGCCTCAATGGCCGCCCCCTTGGTGCACACCACCACATCCCCCGGGCGGGCCATGTTGGTCGCCACGTAGGCGTCCTCCGGCCCCAGGGCGAAGACGGTGGCTCCCCCCACCATGGGATAGGCGCACCCCTCGTAGCGGGCGGTGTGGCCCGAGATGATGGCCAGGTCGAGGTCGGCCGCCGCCTGATGGAAGGCCTCCCAGAAGGTGCGGAATTCCGCGGTGGTCATCTCCAGGGGCAGGTTGAGGTCCACGGTCATGTAGCGGGGCGCCAGCCCTGACATGGCGGCGTCGGAGGCCAGGATGTGCACCGCGAACCAGGCGGCCCGGGCAAAGCCGTAGGCCGGCACCACAAACACCGGGTCGGTGGTGGTGGCCATCACCACCCCCGGCGCCACCCGCACGATGCCCACGTCCACCCCCGACTGGGGGCCCACCAGCACCTCGGGATGGGGACGGCCCAGGCGGGGCAGGATCACTTCCCCGAACACGTCCGGCGACACCTTGCCGATTTCCGGCAGTTCGGCCATCGTCGTCCCCCTTCTTGGCTGCGACTCAGGCTCCCGGCTCCGGTTCCGGCCGCACCACCGGGAAGGAGCCCAGGATCCGGTAGCCCTCCACCCGGGCGGCAAAATCCGGCAGCACCGGGCTCAGGTCACGCTCCTCGCAATCGATCCAGAACCGGAAGGCGAAGGGCACATGCGGCCGGGGCAGGGACTGGATCTTGCTGAGATTGATGCCCCGCTCCGCGAACGGCTGCAGGGCCCGCATCAGGCTCCCGGGCAGGTTGGGGGCGTCGAACACTACCGCCGTCTTCCAGCCCACCACCGGCAGGCCGTCGGCCCCGGCCCACGCCTCCGCCAGCCCCGGGTGCGCCCCGGCGCGGGTCACCAGCCAGAAGCGGGTGCGGTTGTCATCATGGTCCTCGATGTGGTCCACCAGCACCTCCAGCCCGTAGCGCTCGGCGGCGCTACGGGCCGCAATGGCCGCCACCCCCGGCCAGCGGGCTTCCGCCAGCTCGCGGGCGCTGCCGGCGGTGTCGGAGGCCACCTCCATCTGCCAGCCGCGGGCCGACCAGAAGCCGCGGCTCTGCATCAGCGCCTGGGGATGGGAGCGCACCCGCCGCACCTCCTCCAGGCGCAGGCCCGGCGGTCCCATCAGGGCCAGCTCCACCCGGTGGCTGGTCTCCAGGCGCACGGCCAGGCGGGCGTCCGCCACCAGCCCGTTGAGCACGTCCACCACCGTGCCGGCGTAGGCGTTCTCGATGGGCAGCAGCGCCACCCCCTCCGGGTCGCGGTCCAGGGCCTCAAACACGGCAAAGAAGGTGGGCAACCCTACCGGCTCCGCCTCCGGGGCCAGGCGCCGCAGGGCGGCCTCGCTGAAGGCCCCCGGTTCCCCCTGGAACCAGATGCGCACGGCTAGGCCCCCCGCGCCGCGCCCGCCTCCCGCGAGAGCGGGGGATACACCGGCGTGCCGGTGGCGGCGGTCAGTTCATGAAAGGCGGCCTTGAGACGGGCGAACACCGGGCCGGGTTTGCCGGTCCCGATGGGCCGGCCGTCGCAGCGCACCACCGGCACCAGCTCGGCCGCCGTACCGGTCAGGAAGGCCTCCTCGGCGGTGTAGAGGTCGAACAGCGAGAAGACATCCTCGCGGTAGGGGATACCCAGCTCGCGCGCCAGTTCCATCACCGTGCGACGGGTGATGCCGTTCAGGATGCCCAGCGACGGGGGCGGGGTCCACAGCTCGCCGTCCCGCACGATAAAGATGTTGTCGCCCGTTCCTTCCGCCACCCAGCCCTGCTCGCTCAGCAGCAGGACCTCGGGCAGGCCGCGCTGGTTGGCCTCAATCTTGGCCATGATGCTGTTCAGGTAGTTGAGGCTCTTCACCTGCGCATTGAGGGCGTCCACCTTCGGCCGGCGGGTGGAGACGGCCGCCACCTCCAGCCCTTCGGTGTACATAGCCTCCGGATAGAGCTGAATCTGGTCGGCGATGACCACCATGGTCGGCTGCGGGCAGTGATTAGGGTCCAGACCCAGGTCCCCCGCGCCCCGCGACACCACCAGGCGGATGTAGGCGTTCTCCAGCCCGTTGGCGCGCACGGTGTCCACCACCGCCTCCCGCACCCGGCCGGGGTCCGGGGGCAGGTCCAGCATGAGGGCCCGCGCCCCGTCATACAACCGCTTCAGGTGCTCGTCGAGCTTGAACACGCGTCCATGATAGGCCCGGATCCCTTCAAAGATCCCGTCCCCGTACAGGAACCCGTGATCAAGGACCGACAGCCTGGCTTCGGCGGCCGGGATGATCGCCCCATTGAAATAGACCAGTCGGTCCTGCAACATCGCAATCCTCTCCATTCTGCGGCCAGCGGCCGCCGCGCGGGCCCCCCGGGGCCCCGGACCTCAGGCGAAGGTCGCCCCGTAACGGGCGGAACGGACCTGGCGCGCGTACCGGCTGAGCCAGCCGCGCCGGATTTTGGGCTCAAAAGGCGGCAGCGCCGCCAGGCGCTCCGCGATCTCGGCCTCGGGAACCAGGAGGTCGACCCGGCCCGCCTCGAGGTCGATGCGGATGCGGTCGCCGTCCCGCACCGCCGCAATCGGCCCCCCTTCGGCCGCCTCCGGCGAGATGTGCCCCAGGCAGATGCCCCGGGTCCCGCCCGAAAAGCGGCCGTCGGTGATGAGGGCCACCTCCCGGCCCAGCCCCTGGCCGGCAATCAGGGAGGTGGGCGACAGCATCTCCGGCATGCCGGGCCCGCCCTTGGGTCCCTCGTAGCGGATGACCACCACCGTCCCCGGCGCCACCCCCGCCCGGATGGCCTCGAGGGCGGCATCCTCGGAATCGAAGACCCGAGCCGTGCCCTCGAACACGGTGATGTCGGGATCGACGGCCGCGGTCTTGATCACCGCCCCCTCCGGGGCCAGATTGCCGAATAGCACCTTGAGGCCCCCGTCCTGGCGGTAGGGTTCCTCCAGGGGATGGATCACCCGCGGGTCCCGGATCTCCCGGCCCTCCCAGTAGCTGGAGGCGGGCTGGCCGGTGATGGTCATGCGGTCGCCATGCAGCAGGCCGGGAATCCGGGCCAGCTGATTCAGGATGGCGCCCACCCCGCCGGCACGGTCCACGTCCTCCATGTGCCATGGGGAGGCGGGGGAAATCTTGGCCAGATGCGGTACCCGGGCCGCGATGCGGTTGATCTCCTCCAGCGGGAAATCAATCTCCGCCTCGAACACCGCCGCCAGGGTGTGGAGGATGGTGTTGGTCGACCCGCCCATGGCCATGTCCAGGGCCAGGGCATCCGCCACCGCCTCCACTGTGAAGATGTCCCGGGGCTTGCGGTCCTGCCGGACCGCGTCCAGGATCACCTCCCCCACCCGGTCGTAGAGCTCCTCCCGGGCTGGGTCCACCGCCAGCACGGTGCCGTTCCCGGGCAGGGCCAGGCCCAGGGCCTCCAACAGGCAGTTCATGGAGTTGGCGGTGAAAAGGCCGGAGCAGGAGCCGCAGGACGGGCAGGCCAGCTCCTCGATGGTCTGCAGCCGCTCGAGGGTCATGGTGCCGGCGGTGACCGCCCCCACCCCTTCGAACACGCTGATGAGGTCGAGGGCGCTGCCGTCCACGTCCCGGCCCGCCTTCATGGGCCCGCCGGTCACGAACACGGTGGGCACATTAATCCGCAGGGCCCCCATCAGCATGCCGGGGACAATCTTGTCGCAATTGGGAATACAGATGAGGCCGTCAAAGCGGTGCGCCTCCACCACCGTCTCGATGCTGTCGGCGATGATTTCCCGGCTCGGCAGCGAGTAGCGCATGCCGATGTGCCCCATGGCGATGCCGTCATCCACCCCGATGGTGTTGAACTCGAACGGGACCCCCCCGGCCTTGCGCACCGCATCCGCCACCCGCCGGCCCACTTCCTGGAGGTGGACATGCCCGGGGATGACCTCGATGAACGAGTTAGCAATCCCGATGAAAGGCTTGGAAAAATCGGCCGACCGGACCCCCGCCGCCCGCAGCAGGCTGCGGTGGGGGGCCCGGTCCAGGCCGACCTTGATCTGGTCGCTTCGCAAGGTGTTATCCCTCCAGGACCATGCTTAGGGACTGGCCGGCCGGCACCATCGGGAACACGTTCTCGTCCAGCGGGACCCGGACTTCGATCAGGACCGGTCCCGGCATCTCCTCCGGCGGCAGCGAGAACACCTCGGCCAGGGCGGCCTCATCGTTGATGGCCATGCCCCGGATGCCGAAGGCGTCGGCCACCTTGGTGAAGTCGGGATTGTCGAGCAGCGACCCCTCCCGGTGCTGGCCATGGAACAGGTCCTGCCACTGCCGCACCATGCCGTGGCTGGCGTTGTTGAGCACCACGATCCAGAGCGGGATGCGGTACTGGGCCAGGGTGGCAATCTCCTGCAGGTTCATCTGGAAACTGCCGTCGCCGGCCAGCACCACCACCCGCCGGTCGGGCAGCCCCACCTGCGCCCCCAGGCCGGCCGGAAAGCCGTACCCCATGGTGCCGGCCCCCCCGGAGGAGAAGAAGGTGCGCGGCTGCCGCCGGGTCAGGTAGAGGGCCGCCCACATCTGGTGCTGTCCCACCTCGGTGACCACCACGTCATCGTCCCGCAGATGCTGGCTCAGGATGCTCATCACCCGCGCCGCCGGGATCTGGCCGTTCATGGGGGCCGGCATGCGCAGGGGATGCTCCCGCTGCCAGGTGCGCAGCGTCTGCCACCAGTCCGCCAGCGGGCTGTCGGCCCGGTTGTAGTGCGGGGCCAGGGCCACGATGCGCGGCAGCGCCTCCCGCAGGTCGGCCACGATGCCCAAGTGCGGCATCACAATCTTCCCGATCTCGGCCGGGGAGACGTCCACGTGCACGATGGTGGCGTGGGGCGCAAAGTCGGAGACCCGTCCCGTCACCCGGTCGTCAAAGCGGGCCCCCAGGGCCACCACCAGGTCGGCCGACTGCATGGCGTTGTTGGCGGTCCAGGTGCCGTGCATGCCCAGCATGCCCAGGAATTGCGGGTGGTCGCTGGGCATGGCGCCGATGCCCATGAGGGTGGTCGCCACCGGCGCCCCCCAGCGCTCGGCCAGGGCCCGCACCAGGGGGGCGGTGTCGGAGGCGACCACCCCGCCGCCGATGTAGATGAGGGGCCGGCGGGCCTCCCGCATCAGGCGCCGCAGGCGGGTCCAGGGGAAGAGCACCCGCGGGATGCGGGGCCGCTCATCCAGGGCGCGGCGCATGGCGAACGCCGCTTCGGCCGCGGCCACCTCCTCCTCGCTGGCCTCCAGCAGCTGCACGTCCTTGGGGATCTCCACCACCACCGGGCCCGGCCGCCCGCTCATAGCGGTGCGCGCCGCTTCCTTCAGCACCGCCGGCAGGTCGGCCGGCCGCGTCACCCGCCAGCTGTGCTTGACCGCCGGTAGGGTGATGCTGAAGTTGTCGGCCTCCTGGAAGGCGTCGGAGCCCAGGAGGGTGGTCGGCACCTGCCCGATGATGGCCAGCACCGGCACCGAGTCGGCCATGGCCGTCACCAAGCCGGTGACCATGTTGGTGCCGCCGGGGCCGGAGGTGGCCAGCGCCACCCCCAGGCGGCCGGTGGCGCGGGCGTAGCCATCAGCCGCATGGGCAGCCGCCGACTCATGCCGCGTCAGGATGAGATGGATCGGCCGCTGGGACAGGGTTTCCACCAGGGGCAGAATAGCCCCCCCGGGGATGCCGAAAATGGTGTCGACGCCCAGGCCTTCCAGTGTTGCGCAAATCCATTCCGAGCCCTTCACCGTGTTCCCCCTTCCCTCTGTACGGGCCGCCGGAGCGCCGGCGGTCCAGCCGTCTGCCGACCCGATCCGTCTCAGGCCAGGGCGTCCTCCACCCGTCGTCCGAACTCCCGGCATCCGACCACCCGGCTCCCGCCCGGCAGGTCGGCGGTGCGCAGCCCCTCCGCCAGCACCCGATCCACCGCCGCCTCGATGCGGGCCGCTACCTCCGGGAGCTCCCAGCTGTAACGGCAGAGAAGGGCGGTGGAAAGGATGGCCCCGATGGGATCGGCCTTGTCCTGGCCGGCAATGTCGGGAGCGGAGCCGTGAATGGGCTCATAAAGCCCACGGTGGCCGCGGCCCCACCCCGAGAGGGAGGCGGAGGGCAGCACCCCCAGGCTCCCCACCACCCCGCCGGTGAGGTCGGACAGGATGTCCCCGAAGACGTTCTCGGTGATGACCACGCGATAGCGTTGAGGCCGCAGGACCAGCTCCATGGCGGCAGCATCCACATAGCGGTGCTCCACCGTCACCCCCGGCCAGCGCGTGGCCATGGCGGTGACCGTCTCCCGCCACAGGCGGCCGCTCTCCAGCACGTTGGCCTTGTCGACCGAGGTCAGGGGCTGGCCGCTCTGCTGCGCCAAGCTGAAGCCCACTGCTGCCAGGCGCTCGATCTCGCTGCGCCGGTAGCGCAGGGTGTCCACCGCCTCCGGCTCCCCTTCCGGCGTAACCGAGCGGCCGCGCGGCTGCCCGAAGTACAGCCCTCCGGTCAGTTCCCGCACAATGACCCCGTTGATGTCGCGCGCTCGCTCGGGCCGCAGGGGGGACGCCTCCTCCAGGCCGGGCAGGATGCGGAAAGGCCGCAGGTTGGCGTACACCCCCATGCCCTGGCGCAGCCGCAGCAGTCCCGCCTCCGGCCGGTCGGCGGCGTTGTCCCAGCGGGGCCCACCCACCGCCCCCAGCAGCACGGTGCCGGTGGCGACCGCGTCCGCCAGGGTCTCCTCCGTCAGGGAGGAGCCGGTCTCGTCGAGGGAGCGCCCCCCGATGGCGCGTTCCCGCACCTCCAGGCGGCCCGGCACCCCCCGCAGCGCCGCCTCCAGCACCCCCAGAGCGGCGGCCGTCACCTCCGGCCCGATCCCGTCCCCGGGCAGCACCAACAGGGTCCGGACCGCCGTGGCAGTGCCCTCCGCCGCCATTCCCTCTTCACGCATGGTCGCGATGGCCGCCACCCCCTTTCATCGCCGGGCCCTTGGCCCTCCCGGCGGGATTTTCCCGACCCGTACGCGTCCGTTATCCTCCATTAAACCACGCCGCGCGCACCGCCGCCTAGGCTACCACCGGGCCGCGCACGCGGGTGAGCAGCTGCCCCATGGCGGCCGTCATGGCCTCCACCGACGCCGCCAGCACATCGGAGGCCGTGCCCTGGCCCCGACTGGTCAGGCCGCGGGCGGCGATCTCCACCCGCACCGTGGCCAGCCCGTCCTCCCCCGGCGAAATGGGGGAGAGGGTGTAGGAGCGCATCTCCGCATCCCCGAGGTCCAGCGCCCGCCGCAGGGCGTTGAAGAGAGCGTGCACGGGGCCGTCCCCGAAGCCGGCATCCTCGAACACGCGGTCGTGGATGCGGACCGAGACCTGGGCCGTGGGCCGCATATCGTTGCCGGTGGACACCTGCCAATGCTCCAGGTGGATGTCCGGCTCGTGCACCCCCAGCACCACGTCCGCCCAGATGGCCTCGAGGTCGGCGTCGTTGATCTCGTTCTTGATCTCGGCCAGGCTCTTGACCTGGGCCTGAATCCGCGCCAGCTCCTCCTCGGTGCACTTCAGCTGCAGGTCATTGAGGCGCTGCCGCAGGGCGTGCCGTCCCGAGTGCTTGCCCAGCACCAGCAGCGACTCCGGCACCCCGATGTCCTCCGGCCGCAGCACCTCGTAGGTCTGGCGGTTCTTCAGCATGCCGTCCTGGTGGATGCCGGCCTCGTGGCGGAAGGCGTTGAGGCCCACCACCGCCTTGTTGGGCTGCACCAGCATGCCCGTCATGCGGGAGACCATCTGGCTGGTGCGGTAGATCTCCCGGGTGACGATGTGGGTGGCGATCCCGTAATGGTCGCGGCGGTTGGTGAGGGCCATCACCACCTCCTCCAAGGCGGCATTCCCGGCCCGCTCGCCGATGCCGTTGACCGCCACCTCCACCTGGCGCGCCCCCGCCTGCACCCCCGCCAGGGAGTTGGCCACCGCCAAGCCGATGTCGTTGTGGCAGTGCACCGAGACGATGACCCCGGGGTCGATGGCGGCCACCGCCTGGCGGACCGCAGCCACCATGGCGCCGAACTCGTCGGGAGTGGTGTAGCCCACGGTGTCGGGGATGTTGATGGTCCGCGCCCCCGCCTTCACGGCCAGGGTGGCGATGCGGATGAGGAAGTCCAGCTCGCTGCGGGTGGCGTCCTCGGCCGAGAATTCCACATCATCCACGTAGCTGCGCGCCAGCCGCACCATCTTGTCCGCCTGCTCCAGCACCTGCTCGGGCTCCATGCGCAGCTTGGCCTGCATGTGCAGGGGCGAGGTGGCGATGAACACATGGATGCGGGCCCGCTCCGCCTTCTCCACCGCCGCCGCGGCCACTTCGATGTCCCCGGGCAGGCAGCGGGCCAGGCCGGCAATGACCGGTCCCCGCACCGTCTCCGCAATCGCCTTCACCGCCGCAAAGTCCCCTTCGGAGGCGGCGGGGAAGCCGGCTTCGATGATGTCGACATTGAGCCGCGCCAGCTGTTCCGCGATCGTCACCTTGGCCTTGGCGGTCAGGGCCACCCCCGGCGACTGCTCCCCGTCGCGCAGGGTGGTGTCAAAGATGCGGACGAAATCCTCCGACATGGGACCACCGACTCCTTTCTGGCGGTGCCGGACCGGTCCTACGACTGGACCTGGTCCATCTCCTTGGTAACCGAAGGGTTGAGCCAGGGCATCATGGCGCGCAGGGCCCGGCCCACCTGCTCCACCGGGTGCTCCTGGGACGCCTGGCGCAAGGCCTTGAAGCGGGCCCGTCCGCTGTGGTTCTCCTCCATCCACTCCCGCGCGAACTCCCCGGACTGGATGCGGGCCAGCACCTCCCGCATGCGCTCCTTGACCCCCTGGTCGATGACCTTGGGCCCCACGGTCAGTCCGCCGTACTCGGCGGTGTCGGAGACGGAGTACCACATGGCGCGCATGCCGCCCTCGTAGATGAGGTCCACGATCAGCTTCATTTCATGGACGGTCTCGAAGTAGGCGCTTTCGGGCTGGTAGCCCGCCTCCACCAGGGTTTCAAAGCCGGCCTTCATCAGCTGGGTGAGACCGCCGCAGAGCACCGCCTGCTCGCCGAAGAGGTCGGTCTCGGTCTCCTCCTTGAAGGTGGTCTCCAGCACCCCGGCGCGGGTGCAGCCGATGCCGTAGGCGTAGGCCAAGCCCAGTTGGTGGGCGTGGCCGCTGGCGTCCTGCTGCACCGCCAGCAGGCCGGGGGTGCCCTGCCCCTCCACGTAGAGGCGGCGCACCAAGTGCCCTGGCGCCTTGGGGGCAACCATGAACACATCCGAATCCGGCGGGGGGACGATGGTACGGAAGTGGATGCTAAACCCGTGCGCGAAGGCCAGGGCCGCCCCCGGTTTCATGTTGGGCGCCACCTCCGCCTGGTACAGGTCCGCCTGGAGGTGGTCCGGGGTCAGGAACATGATCACGTCGGCATCGCGCACCGCGTCCGCCACCAGCTTGACCGTCAGGCCGTCCGCCTCCGCCCGCTGCCAGGAGGCGCCGGTGCGCGCCCCTACCACCACCTGGTAGCCGCTATCGCGCAGGTTCTGGGCGTGGGCGTGCCCCTGGCTGCCGTAGCCCAGCACCGCGATGGTCTTGCCCTGCAGCGCCTTCGGATCCGCATCCTTGTCGTAGAACATCCGTGCCATCAGCAATCGGTTCCCCCTCTGAAGTGTCTGAATAGGCGGCCGGCCCGCCTCAGGCCCGTACGCGGTGGCCGGCCCGCGCCCGCGCCAGCTTCACCCGCCGCTGGCCGGCCGCCCGCGCGTCCTTGGCGGCTGCAGCCGCCGGCGGGACGAAGGCCCCCGCCGCCGCCTCCAGCTGCTGGTGCAGGCGCCGGATGCTGCCCCCGTGCCGCTGGGCCCACCGTTCCACATCCACCAGATGCCCTTCCACCGCCACCAGCCGGGTGCCTTCCGGGGCCTCTCCCTCGGGCATCTCCCGCACCGCGCGGACCCCTTCCGCGTCGGCGGCGGCCGCCTCCCCGGCCGGCACCGCCACCTCCGCCCAGCACCGTACCGCGCACCGCTCGGCGGGGCCGGTATCCAGGATGCGGCTCTGACGGAGGCCGCCCAGCCGCGTCAGCTGTCCCAATGTCCATTGGGCCTTGGCGGGGTCGCCATCGATGCCGATGATGCCTTCCACGTACCCGTCACAAAGCCGGTGGACCGACAAATGAGCCACCTGCAGGTTGCGCTGGTTGAGCAGGATGACCAGGCGGGCCACGGCCCCCGGTTCGTCGGCAAATTCCACCGCCACGGTGTACGCCACGTGTATCTCCCCCTTTTTCCAAGGCCTCCATCCGGCATCCCGGGCGGGACGCGGTGCGGCCGGTAAACGAAGGCGCCCCTTTTCTGCCCTGGCGGCAGAAAAGGGGCGCTCAACGCGCGGTACCACCCTTCTTGGTACTCGACGATCTTATCGCGATCAACGGCTCCCTCTACTGAGGCCCGTCACCGGACCCGTTCGGGGAACAGGCTCAAGGGCGAGCTGAACCGGCCGCAGTTGTCGGACTCGCACCAGCCTCCGACTCGCTGGAACCGCCGGACCGGTTCTCCTCCCTGTCGTCGCCGTCAAACCGGGTACGAACCGCATACCCCGTATAATGGCTTCCCGCTGTCCCGTCGGGGTCAGTCCCGACGGATTCACGGGATTTGAATTCCTGTATTCTCTTTTTAGCAGATAGGCGGGGGGCTTGAAAACAATTTTTTGCCCTGCCACTAAAATACGTAATTTAGTGTCAATTAGCTCGATTTCCGCCCAACCGGCGCTTCCGGCACACAAATGGCTGGGGAGGCAGGATTCGAACCTGCGAATGCGGGATCCAAAGTCCCGAGCCTTACCGCTTGGCGACTCCCCAGCGCCTTCCACCGGCGCTCATGCCGGCTTCCCCGGCTAGCTTAGCAGGGGCGGCGCCGCCCCGTCAACCGCGGGCCGCCCGCCTTGGGTTGGGGTCCGGCCTGCCGGCCTGTGCTACGCTGGCAGGGGGCGTGCAACCTGGCTAAGGAGGGGTTGGGATGGACCGTCTATCGGCGGAGGACGCCTGGCGGGGCATCCTGCTGTTCGGCTACAACACGGCCACCTATAAGGTCGCCCTCGCCCGCTGCCTGGTGGATTATGCCCAGGCCGGCCTCACCCGGGTCTCTCGGGAGCAGCTGGCCCACGATTTCTTCCGCCTCTACCGGGAGCGCGCCCGCAACGGCCGGCCCCAGATTCTGCAGTCGGGCCGGCTGACGGTCATGGAACGGGTGGTCCAGGCCTACCAGGCGGGGCGGCTGGACGAGGACGCCGCCGTGGACCGGATCCGGCGGAAGGCCTTCCTGGACGTCATCCCCCGCTTCCACACCGTCGGCCACCATCCCCTGAACACCCGCTTCTATGAGGCGGACGACGACCGGCTGGTGCTGACCGACGAACTGCCCCGCCTGTTGGAGCGGATCCCGGTCCCGGACCTGCACGCAGCGCTGGAGGGGCGTTGGTCCCTGCTGGAAGGAGCCTTTACCGTCCATCACCATCACTTCCGGCTCGAAAACGACATCCGAGCCTTTTACCTGCGGCAGGGCCATGAGCGCACCAGCCTGACCCACCTCCGCCCCGTCCTGCACAGTTATCAGGAAGGACGCTGCTTTTACTGCGGGGAGGAGCTGGGGACGGACCCGGGAGAGGTAGACCACGTCATCCCCCGTTCGGTGCTCCAGCACGACCAGGTCTGGAACCTGGTCCTGGCCCATTCCTTGTGCAACGGGCAGAAAAACGACCTGCTGCCGGGGCGGGGATTCCTGGAGAAACTGCGGCTGCGCAACGAGCATCTCATCGCCAGCAACCACCCGCTGAAGAACGCCATCGTCGCCAAACTGGGCGGGACCCCCCGCCAGCGCCGGCAGGCCCTGGACCGGTATTACCGGGACGCGGAGGCGGTCATGCCTCTTACCTGGGAGAGGGCCCGCGGGTATGACCCGGCCACCGACCCCCTCCTGCGCAGGATGAATCAATTCCTCGGGATGGTGAACCATGACGGTTTATAACAAGTTGGTGCGGGACCGCATCCCTGACATCATCGCCGCGGCCGGCGGTCGTTGCGAGGTCCGCGAGCTGCCCCCGGAGGAGTACCGCCGCGCCCTCAGCGACAAGCTCCTGGAGGAGGCGCAGGAATACCGGACCGATGGCACCCTGGAGGAACTGGCGGACGTCCTCGAGGTCCTGCAGGCCCTGGTCCGCGCATCCGGCGCCACCTGGCAGGAGCTGGAGGACCTGCGCAGAACCAAGGCGGCCGCCCGCGGCGGCTTCGACCGCCGCCTGTGGCTGGTCTGGGCGGATCCGCGGGCCTGAGCAGCTTCGTCATGCCCCCCGCCGGGCTGGTCCCCGGTCCCCCTCCCGGCCGCCGCCCAGTTTCCCCTCTGCTCCCTCCGCCGCGGGTGAAGGTTCCCGTCCCCGTCATTACATGCTGTGGTTATAATAGATTCCGTTTCACCGCCAACATCCTTTCAGGCTATCAGGAACCGGGGGGAAGCCATAAGATGCCGGCGCGGGAGGGCCGCTGGCGCGCCCTTTTCTGGATCACCGTGGCCGAACTGGCCGCCATGAGTGTCTGGTTCAGTGCCTCGGCCGTCGCCCCGGCCCTGGAGCGGGCCTGGCAGCTGGTGCCGGCCTTGGCCCCCTGGCTGACCGGTGCCGTCCAGCTGGGCTTTGTGGCCGGCGCCCTCATCGGGGCCGCCACCGGCCTGCCCGACCGGGTACCCTCCCGGCGGCTGTTCACGGCCGCCGCCCTGATGGCCGCCTTTGCCAATGCCGGACTCCTGGCCGCCGGACCCGGCACCGTCGCCGCCGCCCTGGGCCTGCGGCTCCTCACCGGCGCCGCCCTGGCCGGCGTCTATCCGGTGGCGGTGCAATGGGTGGCGGCCTGGTTCCCGCGCAATCGCGGACTGGCGGTGGGTATCCTCATCGGGGGCCTCACCGTGGGCTCCGCCCTGCCCCGCCTCCTGACCGGCCTACCGCTGCTGGCGCACTGGCGGCCGGTGGTGGCCGGCAGCTCCCTGCTGGCCCTGCTGGCGGCGGCGGTCGCCTGGGGGCTGGCCCCGGATCCGCCGCAGGCCGTACCCCCGCCCCCCTTTCGCTGGGACCAGCTGGGCGCCGTGCTGCGGGACCGGCCGGTGATGTGGGCCAACACCGGCTACTGGGGGCATATGTGGGAGCTCTACGCGATGTGGACCTGGCTGCCCGCCTTCCTGGCCGCCAGCTGGGCCCGTCTGGGCAGTCCCCACCAGGTGAGGGTCTGGGCGGGGCTGGCCGGCTTTGCCGCCATCGGGGGGGCAGGCCTGGCCGGCGCCCTGGCCGGAGGCTGGGCCGCCGACCGCTGGGGCCGGACCGCGGCGACCATTGCCGCCCTCAGCCTCAGCGGCAGCATGGCCCTCCTCATCGGCTTCACCTTCCGGGCCGCCCCCCTGCTGACCCTGGGGGTGGCGCTGGTGTGGGGCTTCGCGGTCATCGCCGATTCCGCCCAGTTCTCGGCGGCGGTGACGGAATTGGCCCCCGAGGACCGGCGGGGCACCGCCCTCACTTTCCAGATGGCCACCGGCTTCCTCCTGACCGTCGCGTCCATCGACCTGGTGGCCTGGCTCCGCGCCCGGGGCGGCTGGGCCTGGGCCTTCCCGCCCCTGGCCGCCGGTCCGCTGCTGGGCCTTCTGGCCATGGCCCGCCTGCGCCGCCACCCGGATGCCCTCCGCATGGCCGGGGGGCGGCGCTAGGCCGCCATCAAGGCCGGCTTCCGGCCCGGGCCGCCGTCTCGCCCCCGCCCCGCCGCCGGTTGGGAGCGGTCGCCACCTCCGCTTCCACCAGGGTGCCGAGGTAGGTGGCCAGGTCGCCGGTCAGGTCGGCCAGGATGCGACGGGCCTCCCGGGTCAATAAGGACTGGATCTGGGCCACCGCCTCCGCCTTCACCTGACGGGCCAGCTCTGGCGTCCAGCGGCCCTGCCGCTTGGCGGCGTTGACCACGTCCTGGTTCAAGGCCACCACCACCGTGCGGGCCAACGCCGCCGCCTGGGCGATGGCCCAGTCCGCGGCCTCCCGGACGGTCCGCACTTTGAGATGGTCGGCTAGGTGGCGGAGATAGGCGGCTCCCCGGTAGATAGCGACCAGCAGGAGGCCCGTCAGCAGCGGGGACAGCACCACCGTCAGCTGGGCGGCCACCGTTTCCAGCGTGTGCACGGCCTTCCCCTCCCTCCGGGATTTAGGCATGCGGGCCCTGGGCGCACAGGTAGCCGTGCTCCAGGGCGTACGGGGTCCGGCAGGCCGGATGCTGCCAGGCCGGCATCACCGTTGGTTCCCAGAACTGCCCGTTCCATTGCCAGTGGGGGTCGGGCGGATTGACCCAGACCACCCCGTCGGCCCCGCAGACCGGGCACAGGGTGAGAAGGCCCAGCAGGCGGTCGGGGGGATTGCCCCAACGCCCCCAGGCCAGGAGGGGCACGAAGCCCACATGCTCGTAGACGGTGCGGGGATAGGCTGCCCAGGCGGCGGCCAGGGCCCAGTAGGTCACCAGGTCCTCCAGGGCGCCTGCGCCGACCCCGGTCGGCATGTGGGCCGGCAGCAGGCCCATGCGGTGGAGGTCGCCGACGATGGCATGCAGGGCCCGCAGGCCGACCACGCGGGCCTTCCAGACGTCGGCCATGGGAAGCACCCCCTTCCGGGGCGGAACGGAACCGGGCATACGCTACTGCTAGACAATGCCGCATGCCGGCGCCGTGTGCCGGTTCAGGGCGGGCCGGGCCCGGCCTCCCAGGGGCGGGGACCGGCCAGGCGGGGGCTGTAGCTGAGGTCGGCCGGGGCCGGGTAAGGAGCCAGGGTGAGGGGCAGACCGGCCGCCCGGTAGGCCATGGCCACAAACCCGGAGCAGGTCCAGTGGCGGGGGTGCCATCGCCCCCCTAGGGGCAGCCAATGCAGGTCGAAGCGGGCCCCGTCGGCCAGGAGTTCCGCCAGGCCGTACACCCGGCCCAGGCGGGCCTGCGCCCAAGCCACCGCCTGCGCCCGCACAGCCGCGTCCGCCTCCGGGACCCGGAAGGCCCAGCCGTTAGCGGCATAGCGGTCCAGGGGATGCTCCACCACCCGCCACAGGGGGTCGATCAGCGTCCCCTCTCCCACCAGGCAGGCGTGTACAAACGGATTGGCCGTGGACCAGGCGATGAGGCAGTCCAGGAGGTTGCGACGGGGCCCCTCCGTCATCAGCAGCACCATGCCGGGTTCCAGCTCTTGGGGCCGGTACATGGCGGCGCCTCCCCTACTCGGGTCGGCCGGCAGGACGGGGCGCCCTGCCGATCCTTGCCCGATGTATATGGGGGAAGCGCCCGCCGTAGGCCCGCCTTAGCGGACCCCGCGCCCCAGCAGCCGGGCCCAGCTGAAGGGGGCCGGATTGAGCAGGTTGCGGCGGTAGATGGTTTCCGCCCAGCGCAGGAGCAGGACCGCCGCCGCCAGGCTGAAGCCGATGCCGCCGGCCCATTCCCACCACGGCACCGCCCCCGCCGCCGCCTGGGGCAGCACCAGAAAGGGGAAGAAGACCGGCAGCAGACCCAGCAGATGGAGCACGGGCCGCGCCGGTTGCGCCAGGGCCCAGAAGGCCAGGTAGTAGCCCGCCACCAGCACCAGCACGGGATAGGAGGCAGCGTTGCGCACCTCCTCCGGCCGCGCCACCGAGGCCCCGATGGCGGCGAACACCGCCCCGTAGACCAGGTAGGCGAGCACGAACAGGAGCAGGGTGAGGGCGGGCAGCCACCAGGGCATGCCGGTGAGGCCGCTAGGGCGGAGCAGCGCCCGCAGACCCGGGCTGGCCGCCCACACCGCCCCTGCCGCCAGTCCCACCGCCAGCAGCTGGGCCAGCCCCGCCAGACCGTTGGCGGCCAGCTTGGCTGCCAGCAGCTGGCGGGCAGGCACCCGCACCAGCAGTACCTCACTCACCCGGGAGGCCTTTTCGGCGCTCACCCCCATCAGCACCATCTGCCCGTACAGGATCACCGCCATGAACAGGGCCACGTCGGCCGCCTCCGCCGCCATGCGCAGGGGCTGGGCGGCCGGCGGGCGCTCAGGCTGCAGCCGGACCACGGACGCGGTCAGCACGCGCTGCACGGCCTGGGGAGGAAGCCCCAGGGCCGTCAGGCGCAGGGCCTGGGACCAGCCGTTCAGCACCCCGGCGATGACCTCCATCTCCGCGGTATCGGCCGTGGGGCCCCGGAGCACGAAGCGGGTGCCGGCGGCCCCGTCCGCCCCCGGCAGCACCGTCAGCACCAAGGGGGCACGCCCGCGGACCACGGCTACCCGGGCCCCGCGCCGGAGGAGCCCGGCCGCCACCTGATCCAGGACCGGGGAGGGCCCCTGCACCCGCACCGCCGGCGCCTGTCCGGCGACGTGGCCCAGGAGCGGGGCCAGGGACAACCCCACCGCGGCCACCAGCGCCAGCAGGAGGGTGGAGATGCGGAACTGCCGCGAGCGCCACGTCTCGCGCAGGTCGCGCCCGAACAGCAGCCAGCCGCTGCGCACCCCCGTCATGCCGGCACCATCTCCCCGCCCACCGTCTGCAGGTAGACCGCCTTCAGGGAGGGCGAGTCCAGCGAGAAGGTGCGCAGGGTGCCGGCCTGCTGGGCCCGGCTGAGATAGAAGCCGGGGTCCACGTCCGGCGCCACCCGGTAGCGCCGCCCCCCCACCGCCTCCCCCGCCGGCAGCCCGGCCAGGGTCTCGAACCGCTCCAGGCGGGCGGGGTCCGCCTCCAGGAAGCGGATCGTGAGCTCCCGCCAGCCGGCGGCCGCCCGCACCGCCGCCACCGGCCCCGCCAGCAGCGCCCGCCCATGGGTGATGAGGGTCACCCCGTCACACAAGGCCTCCACAAACTCCATGGTGTGGCTGGAGAAAAGCACCGTGGTCCCCTGTCCGCGGGCCTCGCGGATGGCCGCCTCCAGCACTGCCACATTCACCGGATCCAGTCCCTCGAAGGGCTCATCCAGCACCAGCAGGCGGGGCCGAGCCAAGAGGGCCACCGCCAGCTGCAGCTTGCGGGCGTTGCCCTTGCTGAGCTCGCTGCCGGCCCGCGTCCGGTAGGGGGCCAGCTCCAGCCGCTCCAGCCACTCCCGCCCGCGCCGCCGGGCCTCGGCGGGATCCAGCCCCCACAGGCGGCCGAAAAAGTCCAGCTGTTCCTCCACCGTCATGCGGGGGTAGAGGCCGCGCTCCTCGGGGACGTAAGCGAACTGCTGGCGGGGCACCGCCGCCAGCGGCTGCCCGTTCCAACGCACCGTGCCGGCATCCGCATCCAGGATACGGAGCAGGATGCGCATGGCCGTGGTCTTGCCCGCCCCGTTGGGGCCCACCAGCCCGTACACCTGCCCCTCTTCGACTATCAGGTCCAACCCATCCAGGGCGGTTTCGGATCCGAACCGCTTGCGCAGCCCCTGGACCTCCAGTCCCATCCGCGTCATCCCTTTCCCGGTCCCGCTTCCTGCCAGCCCTGGCAGACATTCGCGATCCCGGCCCCGCATTCCTGCTGCCGGTTGTCACCCGGGCCCGCACCGGCCATGCTGGAATCGGGGCGGCGGCCCCGGGAAGGACGGATGGCCCATGCTGGATCTGATTGCCAAGACACGCGACCGGATCCCCCTCACCCCGGCGGAAATCGGAACCCTGGTGGCGGGCATCACCGACGGGCGCTGGCCGGACTACCAGCTGGCGGCCTGGCTGATGGCCGCCTATCTCAACGGCCTCAGCGAGGCGGAAACCTTCGCCCTGGCCGACGCCATGGCCCGCAGCGGCACCCCGCCCGCGGAGCCGCTGGGCGTGGTGGACAAACACTCCACCGGCGGGGTGGGCGACAAGACCACCCTGGTGCTGGCGCCCCTGGTGGCCTCCCTCGGCATCCCGGTGGCCAAGATGTCGGGCCGGGGGCTCGGGCACACCGGCGGCACGCTGGACAAGCTGGAAGCCATTCCCGGCTTCCGGGTCGCCCTGGACACCGCCGCCGTCCGCCGCCAGGTGGCGGCGGTGGGGGTGGCGGTGGTGGCCCAGTCCCCGCAACTGGCACCGGCCGACGGCCGGCTGTACGCCCTGCGCGACGTGACCGCCACCGTCGACTCCATCCCCCTCATCGCCACCTCGGTCATGAGCAAGAAGCTGGCGGCCGGCACCCCCAACATCGTGCTGGATGTGAAGACGGGGCGCGGCGCCTTCATGCGCGACCGCCAACGGGCGCGCGAGCTGGCTGGGCTCATGGTCCGCATCGGCACCGCCCACGGACGGCGGGTGCGTGCGCTCCTGACCAACATGGACCAGCCCTTGGGCTGGGCGGTAGGCAACGCCCTGGAGGTGAACGAGGCCGCCGCCTGCCTGCAGAATCAAGGGCCGGCCGACCTGCGCGAGGAGGTGCTGCACCTGGCCGGGCACATGGTGGCCCTCGTCCGCGGCACCGGCGCGGACGCCGGGCGGGAGGAGGCCGCCTGTGCCCTGGCCGACGGCCGCGGCTGGGACCGCTTTCAACGCTGGATCACAGCCCAGGGCGGGGATGCCGGGGCGGTGGCGCGCGGGCTGCCGGTGGCCCCGGTGCAGCGGGTGTGGCGGGCCGACCGCACCGCCGTGATCGCCGCCGTCGACGCCCGCCGGGTGGGGGAGGCCGCCCTGGCGCTGGGTGCCGGCCGGCATCGCCTGGGGGACCGGGTCGACCCGGCCGTGGGCGTGCTGTGCCGGGCCAAGACCGGCCAGACGGTCCGCCCCGGGGATGAGCTGGGGGTGGTCTACGCCCGTAGTGCAGCCGCGGCCGAGGATGCCTTGGCCGCCCTGGGCGCAGCCGTCACCTGGAGCGCGGAGGCGGTCGCCCCTCCGCCCCTGGTGTGGGAAGTGCTGGGCGGCGGGGAGCCGGCCTGAGGGCATGCCGGATGGCCGGGGCGGGCCGCCCCGGCCATCGCGGACGCCAGCCTGCGGCTAGCCGCCGCAGCCGACCGCGGGGGCGGGGCTGCCGCCCCCGGCGGGGGGCCTGGGGGGTGACGGCGGTGGTGCGGGCGGGCACCGGCCCGCCGCGGGCCGCCGCTCCCGGCGGGAACAGGGCCAGCACCGCGGTCAGGATGCCGGCAATGACAAAGGCCACCGCCACCGGCCACCGGCCTTCCATTTCCATCAGGATCCGCCTCCTTCCCGTGCCTCAGCGGGTGGTGGGGGCCGGTGAGGATACCGGCGCCGTGCGCCGCTTGGCCGCCAGGGTCCGGTTGCTCCAGATGCGCTCCGCGATCCACTCGTCCAGCTGGGTGCCGAACCACACCCCCGGGAACAGCCCCACCGTGAACAGCAGTCCGGAGAGGTCCATCCGCACCGCAAAGCTGTCCGACCAGGCGGTGATGTTGCAGCCCAGCGCCATCTGCGCCCCGAAGCCCATGAACACCCCGCCTATCAGGTACCACAACAGCTTGGAGCGGCGGGCGGGGATGCGGATACGGAAGTCGCCCGCCACCTTGGAGGAGAGGAAGGCCCCCAGGATGGAGATGGGAATGAAGAGCCAGATGCCCAGGGCCAGGTAGCCCAAGTGGTGTCCCACATGCGCCACCGCCAGCCGGTTGAGGCTCAAGGGGTCGAGCCGCGAAAGCAGGCGGCCGTGCACCTGCCCCATGGCGAACCAGGGCTTATCCGCCAGGTTGTAGCCCAGGGGCCGCGTAATCCAGTTAAGCAGCCAGGCGATGGAGAGGGTGTTGGGGCTCATGACGCTCATGGACTGTCCGGCGGACAGGACCACGTAGAGTACAGTCAGCACCGCCAGCGCCACCCCGCCCGCATAGGGATGCCAGGGCTGCTTGAGGGAGAAGGTAAAGGCCTTCTCCTGGTAGCCCTGGGCCTTGCGCTGAGGGACAAAGCGGCGCAGCCAGAACGCCAGCCCGATGAACACCGCCCCCGTGAACAGCCCCCAGACCAGCGGGGGGAGATGCAGGGCCCCGTAGAGGGTGATGGGGCGGGAGGCGGCCAGCGCCGGCTTCTCCACCGGCTGATAGACGAAGAGCACGAACAGGGTGCCGCCCAGGCCGGCCCCGATGAACTCCAGCCAGTTGGCCACGTAACCGGACCCGGCCCGGAACAACTGCCCGGTGGCGCAGGCCCCGCACATGGCGATGCCGACCCCGAACAGGAAGCCGCCCACCACCGTGTACCAGCCCTGGTCCACCATCACCGGATGGACGGTGCCGCTCTGGGTAAAGGCGGAGAACACGATGGCCGAAATGCCGAGGAAGAGGAAGACCCCCTGCAGGATCCAGGGGTTATGGAACTCCATGGTCTCCTGAAAGGCGGTGGTGAAGCAGAACCGGCTCCGCTCCAGCACCACCCCCAGCCCGATCCCCATCAGGCAGAAGATGGCCACCAGCAGCCATCCCGGGATTTCTGCCGGCAGATTGGCAATCACCGCGCCCAACCCGGAACCCCCCTTTCGTCGCCGTTGCCCTCAACGCCCCGTCTTGCGGATGCGGATGCGCCAGCTGTCGCCCTCTTTGACCGAGGCATACGGCCAGTTGTGCTGGGCACAAATGCCGGGAATGGTCTCCTCGGCCGAGGGCGGATGGTCGATCAGGATTTCCAGCACGGTGCCCACCGGCATCCGCATCAGCTTCTTCTGGCTGTGCAGGGCCGGAAAGGGGCAGGTCTCCCCCCGCACGTCCAGGATGTCGTCCGGCTCCCGCTCCAGCAGCTCCTCGCGCGACGTTCCTTCCATGGTTATGCCCTCCTTTTCGCGTCCCCGTCGTCCAGCCGGGCCCGTCCCCAAGCCTACACCCAGGTGCAGATGCGGCCGGCCGCGAAGATGCGGTCCACCGCCTGCCCGTAATCAATGGCCTCTACCCCCGGGGCGGGATCCCCCAGGCCCCGGGCGGCCAGGTCGGCGGCCACCGCCGCCAGGGCCAGGCCCGGACGGCTCGTCAGGGCGGCCGCTCCCGGCGCTCCGGCGGCCAGGGCGTAGACCGCGTCGCCGTAGGCCAGGAGCGTCACCGGCTCGTTTGTGTCCAGCAGGCTGTCCAGCAGGCGCAGGGTTTCCGGGGGCAGCTCCCCGCCCCGGCTGCTGCCGGTAATCACCAGCGTCATGGTTGCCTCCCTCCCCGGACCCCTAAAACCCGGCCACGGTCCCGTACTCCCGGATCAGCGCCCCCAACTCCGCCCGCGCCAGCGGGCGCACGAAGGAGGCCAGCTGCGCCGGATCCAGGCCCCGGGCCTGGGCGTCCTCCCGCACCAGGTAGATGGGCACCTCCCAGTCCACCGCCTCCTCCAGGAACACCCCCAGGGCCGCCCGCCCCACCCGAGTGGGATCCACCCCGGGGAGGGCGTTGTAGACCCCGTCCTCCAGCAGCACCACCGCCGGCTCCACATTGCCCACCAGGAGCCCCAGGGCGACCCGGAAGGCCTCCAGGCTGTTATGGGTACCCACCGGCGGCCGCCGGACCAGGATCAGCAGCCGGTCGGCCATGCTCCCCACCTCCTCTTAGGGCACCAGGCAGACACACCGGTCCGCCTCCGCCACCATGCTCCCGAACTGGGAAGTGCTGGACCGCACCACCCCCGGGATCAGCTGCATCCCGTCCAGCCCTCGCTCCTCCCCGGAGTGGGAACAGACCGCCAGCTCCGCCGCCCCGTCCGCCGCCAGCCAGGCCGCCAGCTCCTCGGTCAGGGAGGGGCGTTCCGGGCCCTCCCCGGGGACGGCACGGGCATGCCAGACCCCGTCCGCGATCCCGAAGATCCGCACCCGGTGCCCCCGCCCGCGGGCGGCCCGCGCCAGCTCGAAGGCGAAGCGGCCGTGTTCGCTGTGCTCTGGGGCCGCCGCCACCAGGATGGTCAAGGTCGCCATGATCTCACCCCTTCCGGCCCCCGCCGGCCGCCGGCGGGGCCAGGCTCTGGATATACGCAATCAGACTTTGCAGGTCCCGCCGGGAGAGCACCCCCGCCCAGGCCGGCACCACGTAGGCGTTGTCCACCGTGTGGTAGGCCACCGACCAGTTGCCGCCGTGCGGGTAATAGCGCTGACGGTAGGCGTACTGCCCGTCCCACAGCACCGTCCACAAGCGCTGCCGGCCCCCGCGGCTATCAAAGACCCCGGCAAAGGCGGGCGAATCCCAGGCGGGCACATACTGGGCCGGATCCCCGGGATTGGGCCACTGCGACCCGCCCCCGTCCCCATGACAGGTGAAGCAGCCGGCGTCGAGCGCCACCCGGTACCCTGCCCCCACGCTCACCGGGGGCGCCGGCGGGCGCCGGATCCAGCCGTTGGCCCAGGCCAAGGGCGCGTCCGCCGCCACCCAGGACCATCCCATCAGCCCCATCACCACCAGGGCCAGTCCCGCCAGGCCCGTCACCAGACCACGGACCGAGAAGGCGGCCGCCGCCAACCCGGCGGCGAGGCCCGTCAGCGCCGCCACCGCCATGGTGCGGGTGAAGGCCGGCACCATGATGCGCCCGCCCTCCCGCAGCAACCAGGCGATACCCGCCCCGGCCAGGAGAAGGCAGACCGCGGTCAGCAGCCGCACCGCCAGCGGTCGGGAGGGGGGCCGGAGGTAGACCGCTGCCACCGCCGCCAGGGCGCCGGTGAAGAGGGCGGTCACCCCGAAGCTGGCATCGAACCAGAGGTGACGCACCGCCCCGCCCATCAGCCGGGCCCAGGCGGGGGTGTAGTAGCGCAGCAGGGTCTCGCAGTAGCGGTAGCCCACCAGGGGCTGGGGCACCAGCGCCAGCACCCCCCACAGCAGCGCCCGCCCCCCCTCCGCGCGCCCGCCGGGGCGGGCCGGGGCCAGGAATCCGGCTGCCGCCAGCAGGAGGCCCGCCACACTCAGACCCGCCAGCAGCTGATGCAGCAGGAACCAGCCGGTAGCCGGCCACGGCCCGGCCGCCAGACGGGGCCCCGGCAGGGGCAGGGGCCGGAGCCAGAGGGCGGACTCGGCGGCATGGTCCGCCACCAGCAGCCCCAGCGCTTCCAGCACCAGCACCGCCGCCGGGCGCCGCCGCACGCCGGCCGCCAGCAAGGTCAGCAGCAGCGGCGGGGCGGCCGCCCGCAGGGCGGCCGCCCGGGCGCCGGGCAGGGTACCCGTGGCGGCCCCCGCCAGCAACAGCAGGGCCGCCAGGGGCGCACCGGCCGCCGCCGGGCCCAGCACCCACCGCGGGCCCTCCCCCAACCCCGGGTCCACCCGGGCGGCCAGGGCCAGCGCCGCGAGGCCGGTCACCCAGGACGCGACCGCGATGTAGATGAGAAAGCCGGCCCCCAGCATGGCGCGCCTCCTCCCGCAGGAATCAGGGTGTCGACGGGAAGGTGCCGGGCTGGGTACCGGACACCAGCGGATAGTCGGGCACCTTGGCCCGCGGCGGCAGCACGTCGGTCCTCTGGTTCCAGTCGCTCATGGAGAGGTGCAGGGCGTAGGCCTTGTAACCCAGCAGCCGCAGGATGGCGGCGGTCTGATTGGCCCACTGGCCGGTGTAGCAGACGGTGACCACGGTCTTGTTGCGGGGGATGCGGCTCAGGTCCTTGGCCACATCCGGATAGGGGATGCTGACCGCGCCCGGGATATGGTAGCCATCATAGCCGTAGGCAATGACCCCGTAGTTGTCCTTGTTCTGCGGCAGACGGACATCCATGACGAAGTAGTTCTGCGGATCCCGCTGCAAATCCTGATACAGCTGCTTGGTCGTAATCTGATAGGTCCCGTTGGCGCCCGCCTGGGCAAAATAGCGATCAACCCGGGCCACCAGCGCCGCCTGCACCGCGGCCGGGGAGGGGGTGCCGCCGTTCCCCTGCGCCTGGGCAGTACCACATCCGGCGGCCAGCAGGGCCAGACCCGCCCCCAGCACCACCACGCGTGCCGTGTCCGCTCGCTGCATGTTCAGGGCCTCCCTGAGGGGGACTTCCCCCGGCTTCCAACCCTGGGTCCGGTCGAACCGACTAGTCCCTTTCGCGTCGGTATATTTACCGTACCTCGGTATTGGTATAGTCATAATAACCCCATTGGCGGCCGCGGTCAATATGTAGTAAAACATCACCAGGGTGGATAACGGTCATCTCGATACCTGCCGCCGGACGGAGTGGATAATGTAGTGTACATCGGTCGCGGAACGGCGCTTCTGCTGAACCTGGCCAGCCGGCTGTTTGCAGCCCTGCCCGGCTTCCCGCGCAGCCGCCGTAGCCTGATCGGACCGATCCGGGACCCGGGCCCTCCGGGACCTTGGCGTTTCTGATTAACCGACCCTGCGGAAATTTGCCCCATCCGGCCGGGCGCCGGGGAAGGCGGAGGTGCATCGGTGAACAAGCGCAAGCCGGGGCGGACGTCCACCGCCGCCCGTCCTCCTGTGGAACCCCGCGTGCTGGGTCAGCGTGTCCGTCAGGCCCGGGAAGCCCTCGGCCTCTCCCAGGCCCAGCTGGCCGGCACCACGTTCAGCCGCGGCTACATCAGCCTGGTGGAGCGGGGGCTGGTGGTCCCTTCCTCCCGCTCCCTGGCCGTGCTGGCCCGTCAGCTGGCCAAGCCGGTCGACTACTTCCTGGCTGACAGCCGGGCCTATGACACCCTGGACACGTTGACTCAGGCCGGGGAGGCACTGTGGCAGGCCGGACGCCTGGAGGAGGCGAAGAAAACCCTGGAGGAAGCGCGGACGCTGGCGGTGCGCTTCGACCTGCCCGAGCTCGAAACCGCCCTTACCGTGCTGCTGGGCCGCATCGCCCTGGCCCGGGAGGAATGGGGCACCGCCCTGGCGGCCTTCGACCGCGCCCTGCAATGGGCGGTAGGCCAGGGCCGACCCCGGATGGCGGCGGAGATCGCCGGATGCCTGGGCCTGGCCGCCTCGGGCGCCGGGGAGGTGTTGCGGGGGGTGCACCTGCTGCGGACGGCGGCCGCGGCCGCCGGGGACCCCGCCCACCGGGCGGCGGGGCGGGCGGTGGCGCGGGTGGCCGACCAGATCACGGGCGACTGGTTCCTGGCGCAGGGAGCCGGGGCGGCGGCCGAGGCCTTCTACGCCCGCGCCCTGGGGGGCCGGCCCGGGCCGGAGGATCCCACCCAGCGTGCGCTCCTGACCGCCCGGATGGCCACCGCTCTGGTCCGGCAGGGTGAGACCGCGCGCGCCGAAACCTGGGCCGCTAAAGCCCTGGCCCGCGCCGACAGCCTGGCCGGACGCCAGCTGGGCCTGGTGCGGGCGGAGGTGGCGCGCACCTTCCTGTGTCTAGGCCGTTACGCAGATGCCCTGCGCCTGCTGGAGCAGGCCTATGAACTGCTGGAATCCCACGGGCCTTCCGAGCTGCTGGCCGGGGTGGCGGAGCTCACGGTGCTGGCCGCCGCCCGCGCCGGGCCGCGCGACCGCCTGGTGCGCTGGGGCTTCCGGGTGGCCGCCAGCCCCGGCCGACAGCCGGGGCTGGCGGCGGGCCAAGGCGCGGGCCTGGGGTCTGCTGGCCCGCCTAGCCCACCAGGAGGGCGACACCACGCGCACCCGCGAGTACCTGCTGCAGGCCCTGCGGTGCTATACCGACGGGCCCGGTGCCTGGGGCCTGCAGATCGCGGCCGCGGCCGTACGCCACGCCGCCGGCGATCCCGCTGCCGCCCCCGACCTGTGGGCGCTCGCCGCCCGGATGCCAGCGGCGCCACCCCTTCTGGCCGACGCCGACACCGCGTTGGAGCGCCGCCCCTTCTGGCCGTCCTGGTGGACGCCGGCGGACGGCGAGGAAGCCTAGCCGTGCCAGACCATGGCCAGGCCCACCCCCAGCAGGATGAGGCCGGTGCCGGCCGCCTGGAAGCGTTCGGGGATACGCTGCACCCCGCCCGCCACGTAGAAGCCGGTGACCACCGCCACCAGGCCGACCACCGCCCAGGCGGCCGCATCCACCTCGCCCTGCCGGGCGTAGCCCAGCGCCCCGCTGAGGGCGGACAGGGCCATGGCGGCCGTGCCCGTCCCCACTGCTTCCCGCAGGGTGAAGCCCAGGCCGTAGAGCAGCGCCAGCAGGAACAGCACGCCGCCGGAGGCCCCGATGAGCCCGGCCACATTGCCGACCAGAAACCCGATCAGGCCCACCCCCGCCAGGCGTCGGGCGGGGGAGGCCGGCGGCCGCACCGCGGCTCGGGCCCGCACCGACACCAGGGGGATGTCCCGCCAGGCATGCCAGAAAAAGTTGGCCGCCATCCCGAACATGAAGACGGCAAAGCCGCCCACCAGCCCCCGGACCGGCAGGCGGTGGGCGAGCAGCACCCCCGTCTGGGCCCCCGCCATGGCCCCCAGGATGAGGATCCACGCCCGCCGCAGCCGCAGGTTGCCGGCGCGGGCGTAGCTGCGGGTCACCGCCAGCGAGGTGACCACGTCCACGGCCAGGCTGGTACCCACCGCCTCCCGGAACGGCAGGTGCAGCCCCACGGTCAGCGCCGGCACCACGACCACAACCGCGCTGGCCCCGGTGAAGCCGGTCAAGGTGCCCGTGACCACCCCCGTCAGCAGCAGCCAGATCACCGGCATGGCTGCGGCCGCTGTCCGGTGCTCCCCGGCAAGCCGCTCACCTCCCTCCGCCCTGCCAGGAGGTTCGGCACGGCCGGGCCCGATCCCTGCCGGCCGGCCTCAGCGGCCGCGGCGGGCGGCCCACTGGGCCTGGATCTGCTCCAGGCTTTTATCCTTGGTCTCCGGGACCAGCCGGTAGGCGAACACCCAGGTGCCCACCCCGATGAGGGCGTACAGCCAGAAGGTGTTGCCGCGGCCGAGGGCCTGCACCAGCGAGAGGAAGGTGAGGGCCACCACCAGGTTGGCCAGCCAGTTGAGCAGGGTGGCGAAGCTCATGGCCCGGCCGCGGATGCGGAGCGGGTAGATCTCGGCGATGAGCAGCCAGAACACCGGCCCCAGGCTGATGGCGAACGACCCCACATAGACCATCAGCCCCGCCACCGTGAGCCAGCCCAGGCTGCGGGAGGCCGCCGGCAGATGAAAGGCAAGCCCCAGCACCGCCAGGCTGGCCACCATCCCCGCCACCCCCGCCAGCAGCAGGGGCCGCCGACCGGCCCGGTCCAGTAACCCGATGGCCGCCACCGTCATCAGCACGTTGACCAGCCCCACCCCCACCGTAGCCAGGATGGAGACGGCCGCGGAATGGAAGCCGGCAAACTCAAAGATGGTTGGGGCGTAATAGATGACGGTGTTGATCCCGGTCACCTGCTGCAGGATAGCCAGCCCCGCCCCTACCACCACCGCCGGGCGCAGGTCGGGACTCCAGAGTTCCTCGGGGCGGGCCGCCTCCTGCTGCAGGTCCTGGCGAATGGCGTCCACCTCGGCGCGAACGTCCGCCCGCCCGTAAATCCGCCGCAGCACAGCCGCCGCCGGTCCCTCCCGTGCCCGCATCAGCAGCCAGCGCGGGGTCTCCGGAAGCCCCAGCATCCCCACCAGCAGCGCGAGGGCCGGCACCACCGCCGACCCGAACATCCAGCGCCAAGCCCCGTGGGGGGCAAAGGCGAAGTCGACCAGGTAGGCGGTGACGATGCCCACGGTGAGCGCCAGCTGATTGAGCGACACCAGCGCCCCCCGGATGTCGGCGGGAGCCATCTCGGAGATGTAGAGGGGGGCGGTGAACGAGGCCACCCCGATGGCCAGCCCCACCGCTATCCGGCCCGCTACCAACCACGGCACCGAAGGCGCCAGGGCGGTGAACAGGGCCGCCAGGGCGAACACCACCGCCGCCCCGATCAGCACCCGGCGCCGGCCGGCGGCGTCCGCCAGCCAGCCGCCCAGGGCCGCCCCCGCCACCGCCCCGGCCAGCACGGCACTGACCACCAGTTCCTCGGGCAGAGCGCGCAGGTGAAAGCGGTCGCGGATGAAGAGAATGGCGCCGGAGATGACCCCGGTATCGTACCCGAAGAGCATGCCGGCAATGGCCGAAATGGCCGCCGTGATCACGGTATAGCCGTGGGAGGTCAGGGAGCGGACCTCCGGAAACGCCCCTTCTGTGCTCACCGGCCTCCTCCTTTCTCCCGGCAGGGCCGACCGTGGCCCCCGCGGCCATCTTATCCCTTCCCCGCCGGCGGCGGGCCCACCCGGCGTAACCGGAGCTTAACCCGGTGCTCCCCCGCCCTTAACCGCACCCTAACCGGGACCGGTTACCCTGAAAACCGTCCGGACACCTGAAAGGAGGCCAGGTCCGTGCTGCTGGATCGTACCGCCGGCACCCGGGAGTTCGCCCGCTGCTGCGATTGCGGGAGGCCCGTCACCCGCCACGACATCCTCGCTACCGGCCAGGCCCGGCGCTGCCAGCCGTGCTACCGCGCCTATGCCGCCCGGCGCCGCCAGCGGGCCGCCGTTGCGCCGGAGTCCGACGCCCCCTGACCCCCCGCCCGGACAGGACTAGTTCTTTCCACCCGCTTGCAACCTGGCCCGTTTTGCCCTTTCGCGCTCATATCGCCCGCCTTTTCCGCCCGAACTGTCCAGGCACAAAAGAACCCGGAGTGGCTGGTTTATTAACCTGGCAGTGTAAAGGCATTGTTGCGCCGTTTGCGCCTGTTCGACTTCCGTTTGGCCGGACTATCCTGCGACCTGTAGGGTGTGTGCGCCGGCCGGTCCCGGGGGCTCTCCCCGGAGGACCTCCCGCTTCGGCCGTACCGGGAGCTGCCCGTCAATCACCTCGAAGGGAGGACACGGCTCGTGACCCAGCTCGGCTTGGCGCGCCTGCAACTCGGCGTGACCACCATCTATCATTTTCTCTTTGTGCCGCTGACCATTGGCCTCTCCTTCCTCATCGCGATCATGGAGACCCAGTATTACCGCACCCGGAAGGGGGAGTACCGGCAGCTGGCCCAATATTGGGGACAGCTGTTCCTCATCAACTTCGCCATCGGGGTGGTCACCGGCATCCTGCAGGAGTTCCAGTTCGGCCTCGACTGGGCCGATTATTCACGCTTCGTGGGGGACATCTTCGGGGCCCCGCTGGCGGTGGAGGCCCTGATGGCCTTCTTCCTGGAGTCGGCCTTCATCGGCATTTGGGTGTTCGGCTGGGACCGCGTCTCGCGCGGGGTGCACCTAGCAGCCATCTGGATGGTCGCCCTCGGCACCTCCCTCTCCGCCTTCTGGATCCTGACCGCCAACTCCTTCATGCAGGAGCCGGTGGGCTACGTGATCGTCCATCACCGGGCGGAGATGGCCAGCTTCGGGGCCATCCTGACCAACCCCCAGCTGTGGGTGGAGTTCCCGCACGCGGTGATGGCCTCCTGGGTGACCGCCTCCGTGTTCGTGCTGGCGATCAGTGCCTTCCAGATCCTGAAGGGCCGCAGCGTGGAGGCGTTTAAGCATTCCTTCCGGATCGCGGCGGTGGTAGGGGCCATCTCCACCGTGCTGGTTATCGCCATCGGCGACCAGATGGCGGCCCACCTGCGCACCTCCCAGCCCATGAAGCTGGCGGCGGCGGAGGCGCTGTGGAATTCCACCGGGGAGCACGCGCCCTGGAAGGTGTTCGCCATTGTCAACGGCGCCACCCATAAGAACACCGCCGTCATCCAGATCCCGGACCTGCTCAGCATCCTGGCCTACAAACGCCTGAGCGGTGCCATTGAAGGCATGAACCAAGTACAGGCGCAGTATGTGAAGCAGTACGGGCCCGGCAACTACATCCCGCCCGTGGCCCCGGTCTTCTACGCCTTCCGGGTCATGATCCTGGCCGGGACCCTGATGTTGTTGCTGATGTGGTGGGGGGTCTTCCTGCTCAAGGGCGACCGCTTCCTGCACCGCAAGCGCTTCCTCAAGCTGGCGGAGTGGAGCCTGCCCCTGCCCTACCTGGCCAACATCTCCGGCTGGATCATGACCGAGGTCGGCCGGCAGCCGTGGGTGGTCTACGGCCTGTTGAAGACCGCCGACGGAGTGTCGCCGCCGGTTTCGGTCCCAGCCGCCGATATCGCCTTCTCCCTCATCACCTTCACCCTGGTCTACGGGCTGATGGCGGGCTTCGCGGTCTACCTGTTCCGGAAGTACGCCGACACCGACCTGGGCCCGGTCGCCCACGAGGAGGAGACCGGCGTGCCCTATACGCGGGTGGTCTAAGCCCGCTGCCGCTGCAGGGCCCCCTCCCGGTCCGGGAGGGGGCCCCCGGCTTTGGCGGGGTTCAGGCCTGGCTCTCCAGCTCCCCCGCCCCCGCGGAGGCTTCCCCACCCGCTCCAGGGCCAGCGGATCCAGGACCCGGATGCGGCCGTAACGCATGGCGACCCATCCCTGGCGGGCAAAACTGCGCAGCACCCGGCTCACCGTCTCCCGGCGCAACCCCAGCATCCGCGCCAGTTCCTCATGGGTCAGGGCCACATCCGCCCCCGAACGCCGGTAGAGAATGCCCAAAAATCCCGCCACCTGTCGAGGCGCCGGACGGCCGCGGGTGTCGGCCGTGCTTTCCAGATGATAGCGGACGCGGGCCGCCAGGTCCCGGCTGACGGCCAGGCCGAACTCCGGCAGCGTCCGATGCAGGGCCAGAAACCGTTCCCGATCCATCCAGAGCAGGACCGTAGGCGTATCCAGCGCCCGCCCCGAGGCCGGGTACCCGCTTTGATCCCACAGCCCCACCATGCCCACCATCTCCCCCGGCAGGTGCACGCCGGTGGTGAACTCCATGCCGTCCGGCCCCATCCGGTCCATGGCCACCCGGCCCCGGAGGATCACCCACAAGCCGGTGGTGGGGGCATCCTGGACAAAGACCACCTCCCCGGCCCGGAAGGTGCGGAGGACGCTGTTGGCGGCCAGCACCTCGGGCGGCACCGCCCGGAAGAGCGGAAGATCGGCGGGGAGCATGGTCGTGGCCTGCACAGCCAATGGAGACTCCTCCTCTGCCCTGCGGCCGGAGGCCCCATCCGGCCCCCTAGCCGCTCTATCCCCTGCCTGCCATTATGCCGGCCCGCCCCGGCCGCCCGGCGCGACCGCTCATCCCTTTTTAGGGAGGCCAAGGGGCGCAAGCCCGTCCCCCCGCCCGGGCGGGGACGGCCGCGACCGCGGTAGCGGCTGCTACGACCGGCCCAGGTCCACCTGGCCCCATTCTTCCAGTGGAGGTGCAGGCAACCGTTCCCCCTCCGCACTGCCGGTGCCCGCTAATCCGGCGCGGTTGGCGCCAAGCAATCCTCTTCGTCGTAGGCGGTGCCCTGCTCGCGGGCGGCGGTGCCGGTCCGTCGGCACAACCGGCGGTCCCGGCCAGCCTTCACCCGGCGGCGGCATCCGGGCACCCGGCCCGTGGTCCGGTCCCGTCCCCGTACCGGCTCTTCCCAACCATCAACGGTACCCGACCAACGCCCTGGAAACCTTTCTTTCACCGGTCTAGGGCTGGAAATTGACCACCACGGGGTAGCGGCGGGATCGGAATCGGCCGTATTGTCCACCTCCCGGGACGACGGCAGCCGGTGGCCGCCCCGACCCCCGCTGCATCCGAGAGGGTCTCCCGGCCGGCGGTTACAAAGTAGGCCTGGCCTTTGTCCCCCCCACCGGGGGATGGCGCACAGGGGCCTACCCGATGGCGGCCAAGCCCACCCCCTTGCTGTTTGAGACCACCGACGGCGGCCGCTCCTCGCAGCCGGTGGCGCTTCCCCTGCCCCCCGGCGCCCCGCAGCAGCCGCTGACCCTGCAACCGCCGGCGTTGGTGTCGCTCCCCGATGGCATCCTGGCCGGCTATTTCGGGGCGCTGGGCCGCGTGCCCGGTGCCGTGATGGCGCTCTGGGTTACCGCCAACGGCGGGACCACCTGGCAGCCGGTAGCCGCCAGCGGCCAGGGCAGCCGGGACGGCCTGCACTGGCAGGTGCCCTACCGGGGCACCATCACCCTGTCGTTCCAGAGCCATACCTGGACCTCGAACAACGACGGGCGCACCTGGACCGCCGGTTGACACGACCGGTGCCCCGGAACCCGGAAAGGGTGCCTCCCTGAGGAGGCACCCTTTGGCGGCTTCCGTGTGCTGCCGGCATCCCGCCATTCCGGTGCCCTTGGTAGGGGTCTCATCGCCGGAGGCCGTACCGGATGGCGCACGGCCGCCCGCGGCCGGCAGATGCCCGCAACCGGCCCGGTAGCATCTGGAAACTGCGACGGCCTGATTCCCGGGCTGTTCCTGACCATCCAGCCGCGGCCGCGTCTGCTGGCGGCGCGACCGCCCCGGGCCCCGCCGGCGCAGGGGGCAGGCCTGTGTCCGCCCTTCCGGAGGCCGCATCCAGGCCGAGCAGCTGGGGCACTCGCCACCCATGGCCCGGAGCCCCCTGCGGGAAGGGTGCGTCCCTCGCGTGCCTTGCGCCAGGCCGGCAGCTCCCGGCGGATGACGGCCTAGCCGCGCTGCAGGGCGGCGGCCCACACCGGCGTTGCCTGCCTGCCTTCTGCGCCCAATATGGCTCGGCTGCGCTCGTGCGGCCCATGGACCCCAAACCGGCAATCACCTGGAAATGGCGGACCCCGCAGCCCTTGCGGGATGCGGGGTCCGGATGGTGGAGCTTAGCGGGATCGAACCGCTGACCTCCTGCTTGCAAAGCAGGCGCTCTCCCAGCTGAGCTAAAGCCCCCAAAAGCTGGAGCGGGTGATGGGAATCGAACCCACGTAGCCAGCTTGGAAGGCTGGAGCTCTACCATTGAGCTACACCCGCGCCAAAGCCTAAAAAAATGGCAGGCCAGGAGGGATTCGAACCCCCAACCCGCGGATTTGGAGTCCGCCGCTCTACCGTTAGAGCTACTGGCCTATGTCCGATACTGGTGGGCCATGAAGGGCTCGAACCTTCGACACTCCGCTTAAAAGGCGGACGCTCTACCAACTGAGCTAATGGCCCGTGGTGGTGACCCCACCGGGATTCGAACCCGGGTTACCACCTTGAAAGGGTGATGTCCTAGGCCTCTAGACCATGGGGTCGCATATAAAATGGTGGAGATGAGGGGAGTCGAACCCCTGACCTCGTGAATGCCATTCACGCGCTCTCCCAACTGAGCTACATCCCCACATCGGCCGCTCAACCCGCGGCGCTTCCTCATTATAGGGGCGCTACCGGCTTTGGTCAAGGGTGTTGCGGGCGGAAACCCGGGCCCTGAACCAGCTCCAGCAGTTGCCGCCGGATGGCCGGCGCGTCCCAGGGCAGTCCCTCATCCACCTCCCACCGCGTCACCAGGGCATACAGGACGCCCAGGAAGCTTTGCGCCAGCCACTCCGGCTCCAGGTCGCGCCGCACACTGCCCTCCGCCTGGCCCCGCCGCATCAGCTCCGCCATGCGACCGACCGTGGCTTCGGTGAGCTGCCGGCGCAGCAGCCCCTGCACCCGCGGCTGCTGCGGAGCGGATCCCACCAGCTGCAGTAGGATCCGCCGGTTCAGGGAGTCCTGATAGACCTCCAGGTAGCGGTCGGCTACGCGGGCCAGCATGGTGAGGACGTCCGCCTCCCCCGCCTCATCCAGAACGCGGGTAACCTGATGCAGAGGGGACATGGTGGTGGTGGCCTCCAGCAGCAGGCTCTCCTTGTCCTCGAAGTACCAGAAGATGAGGCTGGGCGCCACCAGCCCTGCGGCTTGGGCAATGTCCTTGACCGAGGCCCGGAAGCCCTTCCGGGCGAACATCTGCCGTGCCCCGGCCAGGATGCGGTCGCGGACGGCCGGTTTCTCGTCCTCCGCCGGCCCCCGTACCGCCCGCTTGCCGGGGCTGCCTCCTGCGGACTCCCCTACCATAGCAGCTTGACCCCCACTCCCATCAACAGCATGCTGTAGGCCACCTTGACCCAATGCGGCTTGGCACGGGTGGCCATGAGATGGCTGCCCGCAGCCGCGGCGGCCACCGCCGCCAGCGCCAGCAACAGCACCAGGCTCCAGGAGGCGCTGAGGTAACCCATCCGGCCCACAAAACCGGAAAAGCTCGAAAACGTCACAATATAGGCGGTGGTGGCCACCGCCTCCTTGGTGGGGTACCCCATCCACATCAGCAGCGGGCTCACGAAGGTGCCGCCACCCAGGCCCAGCATGCCCCCCAGGAAGGCGGCCAGTCCCGCGCCCAGGCTGCCCAACAGCAGCCGTCTCCCCAGCGGCGGCCGGTGGTCCGGATCCGGATCGGCGGCACTGCGCAAGGTCCGGATGGCGGCCGCCAGCACCACCCCCGCGAACAGGCCCACCAGCCAGCGATCGGGCAGCAGCCGGGCCGTGAGCGCCCCTGCCGGGGCCAGAACCAGCGCCGCGCCCGCCATCGGCAGGCCGCCCTTCCAGTCCACCAGCCGGTGACGGGCGTAGGTTACCAGTGCCACCAACCCGGTAAGCCCGTTGAGCAGGATCCCGATCGGTTGCGCCTGCTGCTTCAAATCATACCCGAGCCAGATCAGAATGGGGACGTGCAGCATCCCCCCGCCCATCCCCAGCATGGCAAAGAAGCCGGAAACCAGGAAGATGAGGCCTGCCGCGAGCCACTGCATCGCCGCCACCCCCGTGCACACCCGGTCCGTTCTCCGCCGGCGCTGTGATTTATAATTCAAGGTAATCCTATGATGTGATGATTGTATATTCAAGGACCGGACGGGCCCTCCTGCGGAGCCGGCTGCCAGGGCCCCAGGAACCGGATGTCCAGGCCCTGTGCCTCCTTCCGCCCGCCCACCGCCAGCACCGGCGGACGGTCCCCGAACAGCCAGCGGCCGTACCGCTGGTAGCCCGCCTCCGACAGCCGGGCCTCCAACAAGCCGCTTTCATCCAGCAGGGAGACAAACACCACCACCCGCCCGCTACGGGTCGGCGGGCGGTGCGGGCGCACGGCCATCGCCACCATCCGCACCCAACGGCCCTCCTCCAGGGCCGCGGCCTCGGCCGCGCTCAGGTAGCCCTCCTGCCGCAGGCGGTTCCGGTAGAGGGCCAGGAGATGGCGGTGCTGACCGAATCCCAGGTGACGGTAATCCCAGTACACCTCCTCTGCGGCGTCCGGGGCCCCGCTTCCGCCAGGGGCGGCGAAGGCCAGCCCCAGCGGGTTCTCCCCCGCCAGGGCGGCAATCCAGGCCCGGCGGTCGCGGGACAGGCTGTCGAATCCCCCCGCCTGCACCAGGGCCAGCAGCTGCCCGCGGTCAATCCCCGCCCGGCGCTCCACCTCCCGGGGATGGCGGTAACCCCCCGGCGGGCGGGCCGCTACCACCCGTTCCGCCGTCTCCCGCCCCCACCCCTTGAGGAACGCCAGACCGATGCGGATGCCGCCGGGCCCCTCCGGTTCCGCCCCCACCCCGCTGCGGTTGATGTCCAGCGGCAGGATGCGGATACCGCGCCGCCGGCCCTCCACCAGCAGCACGTCAATGGGGTAGTAGCCCAGCGGCTCGGCATTCAACAACCCGATGAGGTAGTCGCGCGGGAAATGCTCCCACAGGTAGGCGGTGCGGTAGGCGGTCTCAGCAAAGGCGGCGGCGTGGGCCTCGTTGAAGCCGTAGCTGGCATACCCGGCGATCTGGGCAAACACCGCCGCCGCCACGTCCGCCGCCACCCCCCGCGCCTCCGCCTTGCGCCGGAACGCCACCCCCAGCCGCTCCATCTCCTCCCGGGACCGGCCATGGGTCATCACCCGCCGCAACAGGTCGGCCTCCCCCGGCGTGAAGCCGGCCAGGGCACTGGCGATGGCGATCACCTGCTCCTGGAACAGCACCACCCCGTAGGTCTTGGCCAGGATGGGTTCCAGGGCGGGATGGGGATAGGTCACCGGCTCCTCCCCCCGCCGGCGGGCGATGAAGGGGTCCACCATGTTGCCCTTGATGGGGCCGGGCCGGATCAGGGCCAGACTGGCCACCAGGTCCTCCCAACGATCGGGCTGCAGGCGGCGGGCCAGAGCCCGCTGGGCGGGGCTCTCCAGCTGAAACACCCCGATTCCCTCCCCCGCCCGCAGGCGGGCATAGGTGGCGGCATCCTCCAGGGGCAGGTGGTCGTAGCGGAAACCGGGACGGCGGCGACGGATGACCCGTTCGGTTTCCTCCACCGCCGTGAAGATGCGCAGGGACAGCAGGTCCAGCTTCAGCAGCCCCAGGGTCTCCACATCCCGCTTATCGAACTGGATGATGCGGGGCCCTTTAGCGGAGGGCTGCCGGGGGCTTACGGTATCCAGGGGATCCGCGCTCACCACCAGCCCGCCCAGGTGCATGCCCAGATGGCGCGGCAGCCCTTCCAGCCGGGCCGCCCAGCGCAGGAGGGCGCGCAGCCGTTCCGGCTCCGCCAGGGCCCGCAGTTCCGGCACCGCCTCCCAGCGCGCCTCCAGCGGCTCCAGTGCCCCTTCGGGCAGGGAACGGGCCAGCGCCTCCAGCTCCGCCGGCGGAAACCCCATCGCCTTGCCCACCTCCCGTACCGCCAGGCGGGCGCGGTAGGTCTGATAGGTGGCCACCTGGGCCACGTAGGCCTCCCCGTAGCGGCGGCGGACGTAGTCCGCCACCCGGTCGCGGTAGCGGGCGTCAAAATCGATATCAATGTCCGGGGTCTCCGCCCGCTCCCGGCTCAGAAAGCGTTCAAACAGGAGGTTGCGGCGCCAGGCGTCCACCCCGGTGATGCCCAGGCAATAGGCGGTCACCGAGTCCGCCGCCGATCCCCGCCCCGCAAAGCGGATGCCCTGCCGGCGGGCAAAACGGGCCACATCCCACACCACCAGAAAGTAGTCGGCGAACCCCAGCTCCCGGATGACGGCCAGTTCCCGGTGCAGGCGCTCCCGCAGCCCCGGCGGCAGGGGGTGGCCGTAGCGCCGGCGGGCGCCGGCCTCCGCCAGCCGGGCCAGCAGGGCATCGGCGCTGGTCCCCGCCGGGACCGCAAAGCGGGGGGCCCGCCGCCGGTCCAGCAGGACCCCATCCACCGGCTGCAGACGCTCCCCCAGTTCGCGGGTGGCTGCCAGCACCTGCGGCCGGTCCCCCAGCAGCTCCTCCCATTCCCGCCAGGGCTTGAGATCGTTCTCGGCATTCAGGCGCCGGGCGGGATGAGCCTCCTCCAGACGGGTGCCGGTGCGGATGCAGGTCAGGAGGTCATACGTAGGAAAATCCTGCTTGCGGGCATAGTGGACATCGCCCGCCGCCACCAGCGGTGTCCCTGTCCGTTCCCCCAGCTCGGCCAGGCCGGCGAAGATCCGCCGGTCGCCGGGCAGCCGGTTGGGGGCCAGCTCCAGGAACAGGTTGGCCGGCCCGAACACCCCCTGCAGCCGCCGCACCAGGGCTTCCGCCGCCGCCGGCCCTGCCCGCAGCCAGGTCTGCACCACCGCCCCGTCGCGGCCGCCGGTCAGCGCCACCAGCCCGGCCCCCCACGCCTCCAGCAGGGGCCAGTCCACCGCCGGCTGCCTGCGGGGGGACCGCTCGTGGGCAGCGGTCAGCAGAGCGGTCAGGCGGGCATAGGCCGCCGCCTCCGGCACCAGCAGCACCAGCCGGCCGTAACCGGCCAGCTCCACCGTGGCCCCTGCGATCCCCTTGATGCCGGCGGCACGGGCGGCCATCAGAAACCGCACCAGGCCCGACACCCCATGATGGTCGGTCAGGGCCAGCACCCCAATCCCCCGTTCCGCCGCCGTCTGCACCAGGGTTTCGGGCAGGCTGGCCCCGTCCAGAAAGGAGAACGCGGAATGCACGTGCAGATGCACCCCGATCCCGGCCATCCCCGCCGCCTCCTCAGTCGTAGATCCGGTACAGCCACCAGTGGCGGCCGGATCCGTCGTCCGCCAGCTCGTACAGGCCGTGATCGGCGGTGCGCACACGCCAGAAGCGGCGTTCCGGCTCCCCGGCCCACCAGGCCCCCACATCGGTCCATACCTCCAGCACCTCCACCACCGGCCGGTAATGGCGCCGGTAGCGGAACCCGCGCAGGGTCCCCCCTTCCCGGTCCGGCGGCGGGATGGGGGCCACCGCCTCCTCCGGGGCAGGGATGTCCCCGTCTGTCCCCTTCACCGCCGGTCACCCCCCCGCCAGGGATCCCAGTAGGCGAGCATCTGCTCCCGCCGGCTGAGCCGGCGGCCGCGCACCGCCCCCGGCGGGGGATCCGCCGGGGCCCGGGCTACCGGCGCCCATCCCCAATGCTGTTGGGCCGTCCCCAGCGCCGGCATCCCGGTCTGACCGCCAATGCCAACCCCCGCCGGGGATCCGGCCGGGAGGGGCAGCAGCAGGGTGAGCAGACGGGCGGCCAGGATGCGCCGGTCCCCGGAGGGGGACCAGTGGCGCCGGCGGGGCGGCAGGGCCGTCCCCTCCCACCGCACCGCCCACCCCGTCCAGGCCGGGTGATCCGCCAGGGCTTCCGCCACCACCCGGCGTGCCAGCTCCGGGGCCCGGATCCCCCACTGCCGCCGGTCGGCCTCCGTCAGCGGGTAACGGCGCTCCCAGACGGCCGCCGATGGCGGCAGGGGACGGGGCGGAAGCGGCAGCAGGCCGGGCACCTCCCCCGCCGTCCGCCAGCCCTGGTCGGCCCATTGCCGGTGCAGCGCCGCCGGTGCCTCCACATAGATCAAAGGCAGGCGCCGGGCCCAGACGGCTTCCACCGCCGGCGGCAGATAGAAGGTGACCCAGCCGTCCCCCCGCCAAGCCGGCAGCCCCAGCTGTTCCCCGGCCTCCGCCACCCAGCGCGCCAGCCAGGGATGGCCGGCGGCCCCGCCCGCCAGCCGGGCGGCGCGGGCCGGCACCACTACCGCCACCAGTTCCCGATAACGGTCGCCGGTCAGGCGCGGCCATTCCCACCAGCCGCAGCCGGCCTCCCGGTCCCAGCGGAAGGCCCATGCCGTGCCCGCCAGCCATGCCGCCAGGTCCGGCCCCTGCCGGCTGTCCGCCGGCCACAACCGGGCCTCCGGGTACCGCCACTTGATCTCCCCCGCCGCCATGCCGGGCCGCACCCCCCGATCCCAGCCGGCGGCGTCGGTATCGGCCACCCGCCCCGCGGTCACCCGCACCCAGGGGCCCGGCGGCAGCGGACGGGTGAAGCTCCCCAGTTGCCAGTAGATCACGGCCATGTTCCCGCCTCCGCAAAAGGAACATTTGTTCGCACATAGTATAGGCAGCCCTCCCCCGTCCCACAAGGGCGGCCGGGGGCATGAAGCCGGCCCCGCCGGCCATGCTAGGCCCAAGGACGCCCGAAGGAGGCAAGGACCGTGGCTGAACGCGCCCCCCGCCCCGGCCGGGAAACGGCACCGGACGGCGGCATCCTCTCCCGCAGTCTCATCCGGGAGCTGGTTTTCGGCATCAACGACGGCACCGTCAGCACCATCGGGCTGGTCTCGGGGGAGGCCCTTTCCCGGCAGAGCCATGCCGCCATCATCATCGCCGCCCTCTCCGCCGCCGGCGCCGCCACCATCTCCATGGCGGTCGGCTCCTACCTGGCTTCCTCCTCCGCCAACGACCTCCTGCGCAGCCAGATCGAGGAGGAGCGGGAGGAGATCGAGACTCGCCCTGAACAGGAACGCCGGGAGGTGCGGGACCTGCTGGGGGAGATGGGCATGCCGCCCCGCCTCATCCCCGAAGTCCAGCGCCACATTGTGGGCAACAAGGCGCACTGGATCCGCTTCATGGTGCGGGAGGAACTCGGCATCCACCACCGCCATCTGGAGCGCCCCCTGGTCAACGCCGTCGCCATGGGGATCGCCGTCATCCTGGGATCCATCCCCGCCACCCTGCCCTTCCTGCTGCCGCTCCCCACCCTGGCCGCCCGCAACCTGGCCTGGGGGCTGGCCCTCGCCTCCTCCTTCCTGCTGGGCTTCGCCAAGGCCCGCTTTACCCGCGGCCGCGGTTGGTTGAGCGGCCTCGAGTTCATGGCCCTGACCGCCCTCTCCGCCACCGTCGGGGCGGCCATCGGCTTCCTGGTGGGGCGCACGGAGGCCTGAACCGCCCTCCTGCTGCCCGCCGGCCGGCCGGCCGTGTACCATAAAGGGGAATCCGGACCCCGAGCGGGGAGAAAGGCAGGGATCCCCATGGCCGAGCGGCCGGCCGCCCCGCCCCGCGACCGCACCTGGCGCTGGTTGTGGGTGTGGATGGCCTACGTGCTGTTCCCGGTGGCCTCCCTCTGGCAGATCCCCCTGCCGGCCGCCCGCCGCGGCCTGGGGGTGGCCCTGGCCGCCGGCTTCACACTCCTTTACGGCCGGCTGCTGACCGGCGGGCGGGCCACGCGCCCCGCCATCCGCCTGGCCGCGGTGGTAGCCTCCCTGGGCGGCGGGTTTGCCGGCGCCCTCCTCACCGGGGATCCCGACTTCCTGAGCCTGGCGGTGTTCGCCGGCCCGGTGGCCGCCCTCGCCCCCGGCACCGGCCACTGGCTGGCGGCGCTGGGGGGCATCGTGGCCGGGGAGGTGGCGGCTGCAGCGGTGCTGCCGCTGCGGCAGCCCTGGGCCGCAGCCTGGTGGAATGTCATCGTTCCCACCCTTATCGTATCCGCGGGCGTCCATGGCTGGGTGCGCTTCGCCCGCACCCACTCCGCCCTGCAGGAGGCCGAACAGGCCCTGGCCGTGGACGAGGAGCGGCTGCGGCTGAGCCGGGACCTGCATGACGGCCTGGGGCACACCCTTACCGCCCTGGCCTACCGAGCGGAGGTGGCCGCCCTGGAGGTCCGCGCCGCCGTCCCGGCCGCCGCAGCGGAAATGGAGCAGGTAGCCGGGCTGGCCCGCCAGGCCTTGGCCGAACTGCAGGCGGTGGTCCACGACTGGCGGCCTACCCTGGAGGGCGAATGGCGGCGGGGCCGGGACCTGCTGACCGCGGTCGGGGTGGCGGTGGAGGCGGAAGGGCTGGCAGACCCCGTTCCGCCGCAGCTGGAGACCACCCTGGCCTGGATCCTGCGCGAGGCCCTCACCAATGTGGTCCGCCACAGCCGGGCCCGCCGCTGCCGGGTGCGCCTGGCGACCGCCGGGCCGCAGGTGGAGCTGGAGGTGGCCGATGACGGGACCGGCGGGGCCGGCCGGCCCTGGGGGCACGGACTGCAGGGGATCGCCGAACGGGTGGCCCGCTGGGGGGCGGGCGGGACGGTACGGGTGGATGATCACGGGCTGGGAGGCCGGGGCTTCCGCCTGCAGGTGACCCTGCCCGCGCCCGCGGCACAAGAGGAGGGATCCTCCCGGTGATCCGGGTACTGCTGGTGGAGGACCAATACCTGGTGCGCGATGCCCTCGCCCGCCTGCTGGAAGCGGAAGCCGATCTCACCGTGACCGGGCAGGCCGCCACCCTGGGCGAAGCGCGGACCCTGCTGGCCACCGTCGCGGCCGAGGTGGCTCTGGTGGACATCCAGCTGCCTGACGGCAGCGGACTGGACCTCCTGGCCGGGGTCCGGCGGCCCGGCGCCCCCGCCCTGGCCTTCCTCACCACCTTCGCCCGCCCCGGCTACATCCGCCGGGCCCTGGAAGGCGGCGCCCGCGGCTTTCTGCTCAAGAACCGGCCGGTAGCGGAGCTGGCCGCCCGTATCCGCGACCTGGCCCGGGGGGAGACGGTGGTGGATCCGGAACTGGTGCGCCTGGCCCTGGCGGCCGGGCAGCCGCCCCTGGCCGCCCGCGAGCTGGAGGTCCTGGCCGCCCTGGACGCCGCCGGGGAGGGGGCCGACACCCGCCTGGTGGCCCGCAGCCTCGGCATTGCTCCCGGCACCCTCCGCAACCACATCTCCACCATCCTGGCCAAGCTCGGCCTGCGCACCCGCGCCCAGGCCCTGGCCTGGGCCCGCGAACAGGGCTGGATCTGACCGCCGGCCGGGGCGTGACGATTGTCACGCCCGCCCCGTGACCGCCCGCACTGGGCGGCCGGGCCGGCGGCGTGCTAGGGTGAAGGCAAGACCGCCCGCGCAGGAGGGAACGCCATGGTTCGCGGGGATGCCCTGCTGGAAGTGGAGGACATCCGCAAGCGCTACGGGCCGGTGACCGCCGTCGACGGCATCAGCTTCACGGTGCCGGCCGGGATCGTGTTCGGACTGCTGGGCCCCAACGGGGCCGGCAAGACCACCACCCTGGAGCTGTGCGAAGGCCTGCGCCGGGCGGATGCCGGCCACATCCGCCTGGAGGGGCTCGAGGTCTGGTCCCACCGGCAGCGGGTCAAAAGCCGCATCGGCCTGCAGCTGCAATCCACCAGCTTCTTCGACTACCTGACGGTACAGGAGACCCTGGAGATGTTCGGCCGGTGCTACCCGCGCGCCTTGCCCGCGCACGACCTCATCGCCCGCTTCGGTCTCGAGGACAAGGCCCGCACCCAGGTACGCCTGCTTTCCGGCGGCCAGCGCCAGCGCCTGGCGGTGGCCCTGGCCCTGGTCAACGATCCCGGGCTGGTGTTCCTGGATGAGCCCACCGCCGGTCTGGATCCCCAGTCCCGGCGGGCGCTGTGGGAGGCGGTGGCCGCCCTGCGCACGGAGGGCAAGACGGTGGTACTGACCACCCATTATATGGAGGAAGCTGAGGCCCTCTGCGACCGGCTGGTGATCGTCGACCACGGCCGCGTCATTGCCGAAGGCAGCCCGCAGGAGCTCATCGCCCGCCACCTGCCCCAGGCGGTCATCGAATTCGCGGTGCCGGCGGCGCTGCCGCCACCCGACCTGCCGGGGATCAGCCGGCAGGAGGTGGACACCGGCCGGCTGCGCCTCTACACCACCGCACCGGCCGCCGCCCTCACCGCCCTGGTGCAATGGGCGGCCGGGGCCGGGGTACCCCTCACCGGGCTCAGCACCCGTACACCCACCCTGGAGGACCTGTTCCTGACCCTGACCGGGCGCAGCCTGCGCGATTAGGCGCCCCCGAAAGGAGACCTACCATGCGGGCATTTACCGCCCTGTTCCGGGGCCTGTTCCTGTCCACCATCCGCAACCGCCGCGGCCTCTTCTGGACCTTCTTCTCGCCCCTGGTGTTCATGATCGTCTTCGCCTTCATCGGCAACCAGAACCCGGCGCCGGCGCGCCTGTACGTGGCCCGCACGCACACCGCCGGCGGCCGCTGGCTGAAGGCGGCCCTGGCCGGCAACCGGGCCGTACGGCTGGCGGCCGAACCCTCCCTGGCCGCGGCCCTGGGGGCCCTGCGCCAGGGCCGCCTGGATGCGGTGCTCAAGCCGCCGGCCACGGTGGACCCCGGCCATCCCGCGGCCCTGGATATCTACCTCAACACCGCCAATCTGGTGACGGCCCGGCAGACCCAAAGCCTGACCGCCGCCCTGACCCAGGCCTTGAACCAGCGCCTGTCCGGGCAGCCCCCCACCCTGGTGCCCCGCTTTCACCGCATCAACGGCCGCAACGTCACCTATCTCGATTTCCTGGTTCCCGGCATCCTGGCCCTGATGGCCATGAACAACAGCCTCTTCGGCCTGGCCGCCCTCCTCACCCGCTGGAAGGAAAAGGGGGTGCTGCGGCGGCTGCTGGCCACCCCCGTCCAGCCGGTGACCTTTTTAGGGGCCAGCGTGGTCAATCAGCTGCTGGTGGGGCTGGTCAGCCTGGGCATCGTGCTGGGACTGGCGGTGGGCGCCCTGGGGGCACAGGAATACCTTCCCCCCCTGGCCCTGACCGTCATCCTGGTGCTGGGTATGGCCTGCTTCCTGGCCATCGGGTTCTTCATCGGAGGCATCGCTCAGACCACGGAGGCGGTGATGCCCATCGTCAACATCATCGCCTTCCCCATGATGTTCTTCAGCGGGGTGTTCTTCCCCCTTTCCACCTGGCCGCCGGCCTTACGGCACTTCATCGCCTTCCTGCCCCTCACCTACCTGGTCGATGCCGCCCGCACCCTCATGAATAACGGCACCGGCTGGACCCCTGCCATCACCCGCGACGCCCTCGGCCTCACCGCCTGGATCGTGGTGGCCGTGCTGGCCACCGCCCGTACCTGGCGCTGGGAATAAGCCGGCCTCCGGCAGCGGGTCGGCCACCGCTGGGCGCGCCAGGACCAGCCAGCCGCCCGGATCGGCCAGCGGCCGCCACTCCCGCCCATGGACCAGCCCCAAGGCCAGGCGGGGGCCGCGCACCCGCACCGCCCCCGCCGCTGCTGTAACGGCCACGTCGGCCAAGGCCAGCGGCCGGTCGCCGGCGTCCCAGGCCGCCCAGGGGCCCAGCACCAGGGGATGAAAGGCCCACCGGCGGCCGGCCGCATCCCGATACGTCACCCCCGGCCCCCGGGCCGGCACCGGCCACAAGCCCACGGGGCCCTCTACCAGGGCCGATACCCACCCCAACCAGGGCGGGGGGGCCGCCGGCCGGCCCCGGCCCGGCTCCCTCCACCAGGCCAGCGCCGCTGCCAGGGCGCGGTGATCGAACACCCAGGCGGCCCCCCGCCCGTCCCGCACCACCAGCACAGGCGCATCGGGATCCGTCTCCGCCGGACCCTGCGGGGACCACCAGCGCCAACCTCCGCCTGCCGGCCGGCCCCGTCTCGGCATCCGCCCGTCCTCCCTTCCCCGCCGGCCGGAGCCGGCATGGGCTATACTGGCTAGGAAAACAGCGAGGGGAAGGTGGCTGCACGTGAGCCGTACCGTCCTCACCGCCCCGGCCGTGGCCGCCCTCAAGGGACAGCGCCGGCAGGTCTGGGTCACCGCCTACGACGTCTCCCAGGCCCGCCTGGCCGAGGGGGCCGGGGTGGATGTCATCCTGGTGGGCGACTCCCTGGGCATGACCACCCTGGGTTTCGCCAGCACCCTGCCCGTCACCCTCGATATGATGGTACACCACGCCCGCGCGGTGCGCCGGGGCGCCCCGGCCACCTTCCTGGCCGTGGACCTGCCCTTCCTCACCTACCCCGACCCCGCCGCCGCCTTGGCCGCCGCCGGCCGCCTGCTGCAGGAGGCCGGCGCCGACGCCGTCAAGTTGGAAGGGGGCCGGCGGGTGGCGCCGGTGGTGGAACGGCTGGTGGCGGAGGGCATCCCGGTCGTGGGCCACATCGGTCTCACCCCCCAGCAGGTGCAGGTGATGGGGGGCTACAAGGTGCAGGGGCGGGCGGCGGAGGCGGCCCTGGGACTGGTCGAGGACGCCCGCGCCCTGGAGGCGGCCGGCATCTTTGCCCTGGTGCTGGAGGGCATACCCGACCGGGTCGCCGGCTTCATCACCCGCCAGGTCGGCATCCCCACCATCGGCATCGGGGCGGGGGCGGCGGTGGACGGCCAGGTGCTGGTCTGGCACGACCTGCTGGGCCTGTCGGAACGGCAGCCCAAATTCGTCCGCGCCTATGCCCGCCTGGCGCCCCTTATCACCGACGCCCTCACCCGTTACCGGGAGGACGTGCTGGCGGGAAGCTTCCCCGCCGATGCGGAAAGCTACCACCTGCCGGATGCGGAATGGGACCGGTTTTTAGCCCTTTGGCAGGCGGCGGCCCATGAATGAGCCGCTGCCGCCGCCCGTCATCCTCGGCACCGGCGCCCTCGCCCGTTTCTGGGCCCGGGCCCTGCGCGTGCTCGACCCGGTGCTGGTGGGGCGCGAGCCGCCGGTGGTGCGCCTGGCCCCGACAGCCCGGGCGGAGCCGGAGCCGGAGTGGGTCCCGCGCTTCCGGTCCTGGCAGGAACCCTGGATCGGCCCCGGTCCGGGGGTGGTGTGGGTGCTGGTGAAGGCACCGGCCGCGGAGACGGCCGCCGCCTGGCTGGCCCAGTTGCCCGCACCCCCCGCGGCGGTGGTGTCCCTCATGAACGGCATGGGCTACGAGGGGGTGCTAGGGCAAGCCGCCGGCAGTGAACGCCTGGTGCTGGGCGTCACCACCGACGCCGTCACCCTGGATCGCAACACCAACTTGGTGGTGGTCAACGCCCGCGGGGAAACCCTGCTCGGCAACCCGGCGGGGCGAGGGCCGGCCGGGCGCCGCGCCCGTCAGGCGGTGGAGGGCGTGCTCAAGACCGCGGCCGGCGTCCGCTGGCGCTGGCTCGAGGAGGCGGACATGGAACGGGCCCGCTGGACCAAGCTGGTGCAGAACGCGGTGATCAACCCCCTGAGCGCCCTCACCGGACGGCCCAACGGTGAGCTGCCCGACCAGATCGCCTGGCGGCTGGCGCCGGCCCTGGTGGGCGAGGTGCTGCCGGTGGCTGCCCGCCGGGGAGTCCGGCTGGGGGCCCCGGCCGAGGTGCTGCAGGCGGTGGAGGCCCTGGCCCGCCGCACCGGCCCGAACCGTTCCTCCATGCTGCAGGACGTCCTCCACCGGCGGCCTACCGAGGTGGATTACATCAACGGCTTCGTGGTACGGGAAGCAGGGCGGTGGGGCCTGGCCGCCCCCACCCACGCCACCCTGACCACGCTGGTGCGGGCCTTGGGCTGAGGTCTAGAGCAGGACCAGGGCCGCGGCCCCCGGCAGGGTGGAGGCAAGCGCCAACCAGAACAGGTTGTGGGTCGGGCAGTAGCACAGGAGGTAACGGGCGGATGCCCAGGCGGTGAGGCTCCCGCCCAGGGCCGCCGCCCCCGGACCGTGCGCCCCGCTGCCGGCCAGGGGAGCTCCACCAGCCCGGCGGCCAGGATCAAGGGCGTAGCAGCAGGAAGCTGCAGGGGGCGGCTTCGGCGAAGGGCAGGTCCCGGTTCACCCCGCCGGCAATGGTCAGCCCCGAGCGGGAGAGGCCCGGCAGGAGGGCCAGCGTCTGCCAGCCGCCGATGACCAGGGCATCCCTTGCTGCCATGCCGTTGCCAGGAACATAGCAATCTGTTCCCGACATCCGCCCGTTGCCGGGCGGAGGTGCCGGGCTTACGGGCAGGCGCCCCGCCGGCTTCCCGCTTCTTCCGGGATTGCCCGCCTGACGGCGGGGCTTGCATCCCGTCCACGGGCGTTTTCCGTCTCCGGGCCACTCCCGGCGACGGCGGCCGCCAAGGCCGCGAGATTGCGGCCCGCGTTCGCGTCCCGGTCGAGGACGAGCCCGCAGGCGTCGCAGCGGAAGGTCCGCTCCCCGAGCGGCAGGGTGTCTTTGACGGCGCCGCAGCCGGAACACCGCTTGCTGCTCGGGTAGCAGGGATCCGCCTCGATCAGGCGGGATCCGTACCAGGCCGTCTTGTACGCCAGCTGGCGGCGCAGCTCCGCCAGGGCGGCGTCGGCGAGCGCCCGGCTCAGGCGCCGGTTGCGCAGCAGACCCGCCAGGCGGAGCTGCTCCACCCCCACGGTCCCGTACGTGCGGGCCAGTCTGGTGGTGAGCTGATGCATCGCGTCCCGGCGAATGTGCGCCACCCGGGCGTGCAACCGGGCGAGGCGGCGGCGGGTCGCCCGCCAATGCCGGCTGCCCCGTTGCCGACGGGCCAGCTTCCGGTTCAGGCGGGCGAGCTTCCGGAGCGCCTTCCGCAACGGTCGCGGGTTCGGCACCCGCTCTCCCGTGGACAGCACCGCCAGATGGCGCACCCCGGCGTCCACCCCCACCACCGCCTCCGGACGCCGGGGCGTGCCGGGCTCCCGCTCCACCTCGCAGGTGAAGCTCACATACCAGCGCCCGCCCTCCCGGCTCACCGTGGCCCGCAGGATGCGCGCCGTCCCCGCCCGCAGCCGCGCCAGCAGCTTCATGGTCGGCTCATGGGTGCGCACCCGGCCGATCCGGGGCAGGACGACGGGGCTTTGGTCGTCCACCCGGATCGCCCCGGTGGTGAAGCCCACCGACTCCCGGCCCCGGCCCTTCTTGCGGAAGCGGGGAAAGCCCATGCGGCGTCCGGCCCGATGACCCTGGCGACTGGCGGACCAGTTCCGGAGCGCGTCCGCCAGGCCCGCCAGGCCGGACGCATAGGCTTCCTTGGAGTGCTCCCGCCACCAGGGGGCGAGGGCCTCCTTGGCCCGGTTCCACTCCCGGCGCAGGGCGGGCAGCGTCCAGGGCACCGCCACGGCCTCGCCCCGGGCATGGGCGTCCAGGCGCGCCTTGACCAGCGCCAGCCCCCCGTTGAAGGCGAAACGGCGGGCCCCCACGTGGGAGGCCAGCGCCCGCTCGACCCGGGGAGAGGGATCCAGGGCGAACCGGAAGGCTTGGAGCGTCTTCACGCGGGGTCCTCCTCCGCCGCGCAGGCCAGCGCCCGTTCCGCCCGCCGCCGGGCCGAGCGGCGACCGTACCGCCGGGCGCAGAAGCTGGTCAGCACGTCGATCCTGTCCCGCACGAGATCGTCCCGCACCTCGTCCGGCTCCAGGACGATCAGCCGCCTCCCGGACGCGGCGAGCGCGGCCTCGCGGTATTCCGAGCCGAACCGCGCCAAGCGATCCCGATGCTCCACCACGATGGCGCCATAGTCAGGCGAGCGAAGAACGGAAAGCAGGCCCTTCCGGTGTCCGTTGAGGCCGCTACCCACCTCGGCCACCACCTTCGCCACCCGCATGCGCTTCTCGGCGGCAAACGCCGCGAGCCGCGCCACCTGGCGATCCAGGTCTGCTTTCTGATCAGCGGACGCCACGCGCGCGTACAGCACCACACCCGCTGTCTCCCGCTCGGGCGCCTCGACCAGGATCGTGCCCGTCGGCGTCTGGCGGGCGGGCACGGGGAGCTTGCCCCGCTTCCACCACAGCCAGGCGGTCTTATAGGAGATGCCGTTGGCCCGTGCCCAGTCTGACAATTTCAGGGGAACAGCATGCCATATTCCAGGTCATCCGTCACTAAAACCGCCAGCAGTTGCGAACCCCGCCAGCCCCGCCCGGCTGCCCGGCGGCGGGCCCGGCGATCAGCCCGAACATGAGGACCCCGTTCACCATCAGCAGGACGGCCGCAACTCGGGGCTGGCCGAAGAGGAGGACCAGCCGGTGCCGGAGCAGGAACCTCAACAGGCCGGCCGGCACCGTGCCCCACACCAGCAGCCAGGCCTGGCAGCCGGACGGGGAACGGCGTCCGCGCAGCCACCCCGCCAGCCGGCGAGGAGCGTCCCCCATTCCTGCCGGAACATGGCAAGGAGGGCCAGGGCGGTGGTCCAGTTCACCGGTTCCATGCCTCCTTCCCCAGGTGCTGGGCGGCTGTGGGCCCCACCGGACCGGGCCCCCGCATCCTGCTCTGCGGGATCCCCGGCCCCGCCCGCGGGGCGGCCGGCCCCGGCCGGCCCCCGGCCAGCAGGCCTGTAGCCAGGCCCCAGGCCGCAGCGGGCAGGTGCCCGCCCGCCCCCAGTCCCACCAGGGCCAGCAGCAGCCCGAGCCCCAACCGCCTCACGGTTCGCCCCGCCCTTCCGCCTCCGGTGCCGCGAGGACCGCACCAACCGGGAAGGGCAGCGGGGGACGGCTGCGGACCGCCACCGCCACCGGTACCGGCCCGCCCACGATGAGCGCGGCCAGCAGGCGACGCAGGCGGCTCCCCCCGGGCGAGGCCGCCACCAGCAACGAGACCCGTTCCGCCACCAGGGCCGTCGCCAGTTGCGCCCGCCCGGCCCCGACCCAAATGCGGTCGCCGGCGGAGCCATACCCTGCCAGGCCAGCCTGGCGCCGGCCCGCGCGCAGTGTCTCCTCCGCCGCCGCCAGCATTTCCTGCCGCCACCACAGCCAGCCCCCGCCGCTGCCGTCATCGGCCCACCAAGCCGGCGGCCAGCCGGTCAGGACCCAGAAGCCGACCGCCGGCGGCACCGGCCCCTCCTGTAGCTGGCGCAACAGCCGCAGGGCCGGCGGCCAGTCCTCGGCCCGCTCGCCCAGGATGATGATCCGACGCCTGTCCCCCATCCTCTGTGCCTCCCCTGCGGGTGTTGGACCCAGCATAAATACCGGGGGTTAAGAATGAGGGATAGGCCGGTTAACGATTGTAAAAACCCGGTTAAGGTGCGATGAGGAGGCCCTGCACCCCCGGTGCAGCCCGCGCCCGCTGGTTCCCGCCGGGGTACCGGGCCGGTTTTGCCCGTTCAGCCCTATTTGTTAGGGCCATTTGGGCCATTACGAGACAGACAATCTGACGGGGAGCAAGATCGAAAGCGGACCAGGTCTTCAAGCGAACGGCCCGCAAAAAACCGAGCAAACGGCCCCAAATCGATGAAAACGGACGGTTTCTACTCTTCGCGGGGTCCGGTACGCACTTGCACATTTTGTGAACTAACCCTTAATAATCATTAACGGCCCGTCGTAACGGGGCGGGACCGTATCCAAAAATACCCCTGTGGGCACTAGTTCCTACGCTCTGGTTATAGCGGCCCCGGTCGGGGGGTTTCCGGATAAGGAACCTCATAGTGAGGTGACCTGAGTCATGTCGACCAGAAAGGGCCCCAAATGGGCATACCGGCTCCTGGGCCCGCTGCTGCTGACCACTCCCCTCTTCGTTTCCGGCTGCGGCTCCAAGATGGCCGTACTGGACCCCGCGGGGCCGGTTGCGCGCACAGAGCTGCACCTGATGGAACTCTCGGTCACCGCCATGGCCATCGTCGTCGTGACGGTGTGGATCCTGGCGGCCATTGCGCTGATCCGGTTTCATGACCGCCCGGGGCATCCCGGTCCCCGCACCCCCAAATGGCAGCACAGCCGCCTGCTGGAGGTGGTGCTTTGGGGGATCCCCCTGCTGGTGGTGACCTTCATCGCCATTCCCATGACCCAGAAGACCTACGCCCTCGACCGGCTGCCGCCGGCCAAGGACCCGGTCATCATCGACGTGACCTCACTGGACTACAAATGGCTGTTCCAATATCCCGGTGCCGGGATCGCCACCGTGAACTACATCAAAATCCCGGTCGGCGAGCCGGTCCTGTTCAAGCTCACGGCGGATTCGCCCATGAATACCTTCTGGATTCCGCGCCTGGGCGGGATGGAGTTCTGCATGCCCGGGGAGGTCCTGCCCCTGTGGCTGGAGGCCAGCAAGCCCGGGGTCTACCTGGGCCGCAGCGGCCAATTCTCGGGGGTCGGGTTCGTACACATGGTGTTCAAGACCGAGGCGGTCTCCCCGCAGGCCTTCCGCCAGTGGGAGCAGCAGGTCAAGCGTACCGCGCCGCCCATGACCGAGGCCGACTACCGCGGCCTGCTGGTCGAGAACACCACCGGCGAACACACCTACTCGTCCTATCCGCCGGGGATCTTCCCTAAGAAGACGCACGGCTTCACCTTGAACGGCACCATGCCCATGCCGATGCCGGACTCCGGATCCTAAGCCCACTGGCACGATTGGGGTGATAGCGCACCATGGTGACGCATCTGCTCCTGCGGATCTCGCCGGCCTTCCTGCACCCGCTGATCCGCCAGCTGTTCCCGCCGCAGACGCAGCGGCCTGACGAGGTCTTCCTGCTCTTCGTCGGCCTGCTGGGCGGGTTGGCCCTGATCGCGTACATGACCAAGGCCCGCCGTTGGGGCTGGTTGTGGCGGGAATGGATCACCACCACCGACCACAAGCGCATCGCAATCATGTACCTGATCTCGGCCATCCTGATGCTCATCCGTGGCGGCATCGACGCCGAGATGATGCGGACCCAGCTGGCCCTGCCCGACCTGCACGTGCTGCCGGCCGGACAGTACGACGAAATCTTCACCACCCACGGCACCGTCATGATCTTCTTCATGGCCATGCCCCTCATCTTCGCGCTCTGGAACGCGGTGATTCCGCTGATGATCGGGGCGCGGGACGTGGCGTACCCGCGCATGAACGCGGTCAGCTTCTGGCTGTTCGCCTTCGGGGCCATCCTGCTCAACATCTCCTTCGTGATCGGTGGATCGCCCAATGCCGGCTGGTCGGCCTACCCGCCCTACACCGAGCTGCGCTTCAACCCCGGCGTGGGGGAGAACTACCTGCTGCTCTCGGTGCTGGTCAGCGGGATCGGGACCACCATCACCGCCATCAACTTCATGGCCACCGTCCTGCGCATGCGCGCGCCGGGCATGACCCTGATGAAGATGCCCATGTTCGCCTGGACCACGGTGGTGACGGGCGCCCTCATCCTGTTCGCCTTCCCGCCCCTAACCGTGGCCTTCGCCCTCACCCTGCTGGACCGGGTGGCCGGGTCCCACTTCTTCACCCTGGGTCACGGCGGCCTGCCCATGCAGTTCGTCAACCTGTTCTGGCTGTTCGGCCATCCTGAGGTCTACATCGTGGTGCTGCCCGCTTTCGGGGTCTTCTCCGAGGTGGTGCCGGTCTTCTCCCGCAAGGCCCTCTTCGGCTACCCGCTGATGGTGGCCTCGGTGGTGATGATCACCGTCATCAGCTACTTCGTGTGGGTGCACCACTTCTTCACCATGGGAGCCGGCCCCACGGTCAACGCCTTCTTCGGCATCTCGACCATGCTCATCGCCATCCCCACGGGGGTCAAGATCTTCAACTGGGTGCTGACCATGTGGGGCGGCCAGGTGCGGCTCACCACCGCCATGCTCTGGCAGCTGGCCTTCATCCCCGCCTTCCTGGTGGCGGGCGCCAGCGGTGTGCTGCTGGCCACGGTGCCGGTCGACTACCAGCTGCACAACAGCTACTTCCTCATCTCCCACTTCCACTTCGCCCTCATCGGCGGTGTGGTCTTCGGGCTGCTGTCCGGGCTCTACTACTGGTGGCCGAAGATGTTCGGCTACATGCTCAACGAGCGCCAGGGCAAGATCGCCTTCTGGCTCATCTTCGTGGGCTTCTTCACCACCTTCGTGCCCCAGTTCTTCCTGGGCCTGGACGGCATGACCCGGCGCATGTACACCTACCCGGCCGGCCTGGGCTGGACGGGCCTCAACCTGACCTCCACCATCGGCGCCTACATCCAGGCGCTGGGCTTCCTGGTGCTGGTCTACAACATCCTGTGGAGCATGCGCTACGGGGAGCGGGACCTCACCGGCGACCCCTGGGGCGGCCGCACCCTGGAGTGGGCCCTGCCTTCGCCGGCTCCGGTGTACAACTTTGCCCTCATCCCCAAGGTGTCCGAACGGGACGCCTGGTGGGCCATCAAGCAGAGCGGCAAGGCAGCGGAGTTCCGGTCCCGGATCCTTACCCCGCGGCCGGTGGTGCTGCCGAAGAACTCGGCCGTCCCCTTCCTGCTGGGGCTGAGCTTCTTTGTGGGGAGCATCGGCGTGGTCTTCCAGTGGTGGGTCGTGGCCATCATCGGCCTCATCGGCATCGCCGTCTGCCTGGTGGCCAACAGCTTCGAGTACAACGACACCGAACTGTACGACCCCGAGCGGGTCCGCGCCACCAGCGTGAACGCGTAAGCAAGGGGCAACCGCACAGGGTGCGGCCGCCGCACCCGGGAAAGGGGGCACCGGGCACCGATGAGTCAAGCCGTCCGCATCGAGGAGCCGCAGTCGTACGAACGGCTGCCGCTCGAGTTCGCCGACTATCATGAGAGTCTCAAGATCACCGGCTTCTGGTTCTTCCTGGCTACCGACCTGCTGCTGTTCGCGAGCCTGTTCGCCACCTTCGCCGTGGCGCGCTTCGACTTCGCCAACGGCCCCACCCCGGTCCACCTCTACCATCTGGGACCGTTGCTGGTGGAGACCGGGGCGCTGTTGACCAGCAGCTTCACCATGTCCCTGGCCCTCTTCCAGGCCCGCGCCCGGCGCTTGGGGGGCACCGTCTTCTGGATGGTCGTGACCCTGGCCCTGGGCCTGCTGTTCATCGGCACCGAGCTGCACGAGTTCGGCTCGTACCTGGCCGCTGGCGCCAGCTGGTCGCGCAGCGCGTTCCTCTCCGCCCTGTTCGTGCTGGTCGGCACCCACGGTGCGCACGTGAGCTTCGGGATCCTGATGGCAGTGCTGCTGGTCATCCAGCTGCTGCGCAGGGGCCTTACCGCCCGCACCACCCGTAAGCTCTACACCTTCGCCCTGTACTGGCACTTCCTCGACCTGGTGTGGATCTTCATCTTCTCCACGGTCTACCTGGGTGAGGCGGCGGCCCTGCACATGGTGCTGTAGGCACGATGCCACATTGCAGCAAGGAGGGTGAGGTCTCATGAACGAACCCACGGCCAAGGTGCTGTCCCACGAGGACGGGGCCCACGAGGACGACCTGCCCCTGGAGGTCGGGTCGCTAGCCCCCCGCTTCGACGAACACCCCTTCCCCTGGAAGCAAGTGGCCGGGTACGGCACCTCGCTGGCATTGACGGCAGTGGCCTTCGCGATGGTGCTGCTGCACGTGCTGCCCGGCACTGCGCTGGTGGCCGCCATCCTGGCCCTGGCCCTGGTGCAGGCCCTGGTGCAGTTAGCCGCCTTCATGCACCTGTACGAGAGCCGCAGCACCGCCTGGCATGTGCCCATGATCAGCCTGGCCTTCCTGTTCGCCTTCGGGCTGGTGGCGGGCTCAATCTGGATTATGATGTTCAAGTCGGGGGTCTCCTGATTCCCGGCCGGGACCGGGGGGTGCAGCCCCGCTATCCCCCGCCCCGTCAGGCCCGGATGCCGGCCGGCATCCGGGCCTTTTCCTGTCCAGCCGGCAGGATCCCGGCGCGGGGCCGCGAATCCTATTGACCGGAGGTTTACGACGCATGGTCAGGCCGGCGTAGCCGACCGGAAGGAGGCACCCACCATGGCGGAGGCGGAAGCGACCCGGCAGGCGGTGGAGCAGCTACGGCAGATGGTCCAGGAGGCAGGGCGGGCGGTGGAGGATGCGGCCGCCGCCTTCGCCACCATCCGGACGGCGGTGGAGGCCTTGCGGGAACGGCTGGCCGGGGCCAACGCCGTCAGTGCCATCATCGGCGACATCGCCCGCACCACCAACCTGCTGGCCCTCAATGCCGCCATCGAGGCCGCCCGGGCCGGCGAGGCCGGCCGGGGCTTTTCCGTCATCGCCGGCGACGTCCGCGCCCTGGCCGACCGCACGCAGAAGGAGACCGGCCGCATCGTCACCGACCTGGCGGAAGCGGTGCACCAGGTGGAAGCCGCCGAGGCGGCCAGCAACACCGGCAATCAGGCCCTGGCCGCCCTGCTGGGCGCGGCGGAGGCCGTCAATGAGGCGGTCGCCGCCCTGGCCGCCCGCCTGGCGTCAACCGTGCCGGAGGACGTCTAGCTGGGGGGAACCGCCCGGGCGTGCCTATACGGCCCGCCAGGCCCGTCAAGGGACGATGGCGGCCGGTACGGCCGCCATCCGCAAAAAACACACGCAAAAATCTGGCGGGAGCATGTGGGAATCGAACCCACCGCGGACCGTCCAGGCCCGCCACTGGATTTGAAGTCCAAGGAGGGCACCAGCCCGCCACCTGCCCCCCTACCGGCTTCCCATGATACCTGCCCCTAGGGGCGGTGTCAAATCCGGCCCGGGGCTCACCCCCACCTGACGGCTTGTTTCAAACGTTCCAGCACCGGCTCGTTGGGAGGTAATAAACAAACCGCCGGCCTTGTGGAGCTGCGCCAGGCCACCGCGCGCAGGGCGGCCAGGGACGTCGCCAAGTCCTGCAGCACAGCCCGCGGGGCGGTACCGGCGGGGACCCGGCGGACACCGGCCGGCAGCACGCCGGGCTTCCCCCGGTCAGCACAAGATGGTCTGGCGGGCCGGATCCGCCAGCACCGTACCCCAGCGCGTACCACGGCGGTTTCAGGCGCGGACGAACGGCTTATCATCCGCTCCTTTTTGCAGGGAGCGCCGCCCCGGTGGGCAGCGGGATCGTTTTTCGTGCCCGCAGTCTAGCCCCTCCGCCCCCGGCGTCCAGGGTCGACCGGCCGGCTGCATATATTCGCAGGCGTTAGTATACTGCCCGGCGCGGCCCTAGCCCGGGCTGCCGGAAAAGAGGTGGCGATTGGAACTGGGACTTCGCGCCCACCGGGGCCGTTCATTCCCCTGGTGGCACTGGTGTTTTTGGTCGGCAGGCTCTGGACAAGCGACCGCACCGTGGTGCCGGTCATGGCGCACAGCCTCTTTCACCTCACCAACGGGGTGCTCATCCTGAGGTTTATGGCCTGGGTCGGGGCTCAGCAAGGCGGTCGTGAACGTGGCGGCGGGCCCGCCTGCTCCGATCGGGGGGCCGCCGGCCCCTAATCCTGGGCGGCCTTGCCCTCATCGCGCTCGGGGCGCCGAGCTTCCAGCCGGCAACAGCCTCTGCGGCCGGATGGTCAGCGTGGGCCTGGCCGGGCTGGGAACCACCGCCCTCTGTCCGGTTCTCTCCTCCACCGTCGCCGACCTCGTCCCCCGACCCCACGCGGCGGCATCCCAGGCGTCTTTCGCCTCCGGCGCGACGGCGGTTACGCCGGAGCCGCAGTCGCGCCAGGCCTGACCGATACCCGCTTCGCATTCGCCGCCGCCATCGCCCGGGTCGCTGCCCTGCTGGCGGTCCGTTTCTGCTCACCCCAGGCCCGCTGGCCAGCTGTCACCTGCAACCGGAAACTACGCCGACCGGGATCGTAGGGCCTATCGTTCCCCGGTCAGATGCCACGGCATGAATGGAGCGGCGGCACGCCGGAGAGCATAGGCCCACCTCGTCCGGGGCTGTCACGGGCGGAGCCGGGCAGGTCCGATTGCCGCCTATCCCCTCAGCCTGGGCGGCGTGTACCGAAGTGGCCCCCTATCCGCGCGCCGAAACTGGCATCACAACCCGACGGAAAACTGTACCGGCCCCGTCCTCAACGGGCGGGGCCGGCAGGAGGAGCCGAGGCCCGGTTAGGGCGTCGTGCGGTATTCCCATTGACGGTTAGCCGCCAGATTGGCGCGGTCGAGCACCACGTTCTGCAGCTCTACGAACGGCCGCACCGCCTTGGCCTTGCCGGTCAGCAGGTCATAGGCGTACTCCACCGCCAGCTGTCCTTCAATCGCGGGCTTTTGGGCAATCAGGGCGGAAATGGAACCGTTCTCCAACCCCTGTACTTCGGCCGGCTCCGCGTCATAGGCTACGATCTTGACCGTCCCCGCCTTGCCGGCGGTCCGCAGTCCGGAGGCAGCGCCCGAAGCGGAAGTATCGTCGGTGGCAAAGATGCCGGCCAGGTGCGGGTGATGCAGGACCAGGTCCTGAGCCAGGGTCGCCGCCTTGGTGTTCTGCTCCTGGTCGTATTCGATGCCGACATACCGGATGTGGGGGTATTTGCGGATCTGGGCCACGAAGCCCTGAATCCGGGCCGCGTCGGTGGTAATCCCCGGCGCCGGGGACAGGATGGCAACCGTCCCGTGATACCCGATCTGCCGGGCCAGGATGGCAGCCGCCTGCTCCCCGCCTCCCACGTTGTTGGAGGTGATGCGGGACTTCAGTAAGGCATGGTCATTGATGGTGGAATCCACCGTAATAACCGGGATATGGGGGTCCACCGCCTGCCGGATGGGCGGGATCATCGCCTGAGCGTCCGTAGGCGCCACAATCAGGGCGGAGACCCCCCGCGCCACCAGCGAGTCCACATAGGGGGTCTGCTGGGAGGGGCTGTATTGGGAGGCCCCTTCCCAGAGGAGCTTCACGCCCAGCTTATGCGCCTCCGCTTCAGCCCCGGCCTGCATCGAGATAAAGAAGGGGTCGGTGGTCATACCGGGAACAAAACCGATGGTCAGGGTCTTTCCGCCCGCGGGCGCGGCGGACTGTCCGCAGCCAGCTAGGCTGAGTCCCAAAGCCAGGGCGGCGCCTGCGCCGATGGCGGCCCGCCGTTGCCAGAGACGATGCAGCATGGGTTATTCACCAATCCTTTCTATGGTGGGGGATCGTACGCTTGCGGCCGCTTCTACCCGTCCTGACCAGCCCGCTGTTGGGATTGATCGATGTAAACTGCCAGGATGATGGTGGCCCCGATCGCCACCGTCTGCCAGTAGGGCTGCACCCCGGCGATGACCAGGCCCGTGACCAACACGGAAATGACCAGCCCGCCGATGAGGGTGCCCAGGACCCGTCCCCGGCCTCCGAACAGGCTGGCCCCGCCGATGACCACGGCGGCGATGGCGTTGAGTTCGTCGTTGGCCCCTTCCAGGGGCGAAGCCGCCATCAACCGTGCCACCACCAGGATCCCGGCCAATCCGGCGATGAGCCCGGACAGGGTGTAGACCTTCAACAGGTGAAGAGGCACGTCGATGCCGCTGACCCGGGCACCTTCCGGATTGGAGCCGATGGCGTAGGTATAGAGGCCGAACCGGGTGCGGGTCAGGACGTAGTGCGCCGCCAGTGCCACCCCCAGTGCCACCAGAAACGGCACCGGTAGCCAACCCGCGAGTGCAGTGTTGCCCACCGCATTGAGGGCCGCCGGGAGGATGGTGATGTCGGTGCCGTTGGTGATGAGGAAGGTAAAGCCGGTGGCGATCCCTAACATCCCCAGGGTGGCAATGAAGGGCGTGATACCCATCCGGGTGATCACCAGCCCATTCACCAGCCCGGCGGCGGTGCCGGTAGCCAGGGCGACAGCGAAGCCCAGCAGCAGGGCTGCCGCCCCGGCCCGGGCATCGGCCGTGAGCACCGCCTGCATGGCCCAGCCGGCGGTCATGCCGGCCAATCCCAGGATGGCCCCCACCGACAGGTCGATCCCGCCGGTGATGATGACCAGGGTCTCGCCGATACCCAACAGCAGGGTGTCCGAGGCAAACAGGGTCGTGCTGCGGAGGTTCTCCAGGGAGAAGAACCCGGGGGCGACCAGCGTGAACACCCCTACCAGGCCCAGGAGAATCAGGGCCATCCACCACTGCCGCAGCGCCTGACGCCAACCGGCGGCCGACGGCCCGGCCTCGGGCGCCGGGACCTGCTGCGTCGCCATGCTACTCCCCTTCCTTCGCGCCCGTGATGTAGGCCACGACTTCGTCCAGTGAGGTGTCCGCGGCCGCTTTCACGGCGGCCATCCGACCCAGCCGCATCACGGCGATCCGGTGGGCGATGGCAAATACATGCGGCAGGGTGTGGGAGATATAGATGACCGCCACCCCATGTCCGCTCACCCGCCGGACCAGATCCAGGACCAGGTCCACTTCCCGAACGCCCAGGTGATTGGTCGGCTCATCTAACAGCAGCACGTGCTTGCCCCACATCACGGCCCGGGCGATGGCCACCGCCTGGCGCTGGCCGCCCGACAGCTCCGCCACCGGCTGGTCAAGCGACCGGATTCGGATGCCCAGGCTGTCCAGGGCCTGAGCCGCTTCCTCCCGCATCCGCCGGTAATCCAGATGGCCCCACCAGCGGCCGGGGAGACCCGGGGCCAGGTGCACGCGCCCCAGAAACAGGTTCTGCACCACGTTTAGATGGGGGGCGAGGGCGAGATCCTGGTAGACGGTCTCGATGCCCGCCGCCCGGGCCTCGGCCGGGCTGCGGAAGTGGCGGACCTCCCCGTCGAGCACGATCCGGCCCGAACTGGGGGTGAGAGCCCCGGAGACCATGCGCACCAGGGTCGATTTGCCGGCCCCGTTGTCGCCTACCAGGCCCACCACCTCCCCTGGGCCCACGTTGAGGCTGGCCTCGGCCACCGCGGTCAGGTGGCCGAAATGCTTGGAGAGGCGGTCCAGCTCCAGCACCTTGGCATCCGGCAGCGCCCGCGGGGCGGCTGCAGTCAAGGAGGGCATGGCCCTTTCCTCCTTCCGGTGTACAGGGGTCATGGCTGCACCCGGCCGGCCGGGCCTGGCGGCATGCGGTCCAGCAGCTCGAGCTGCATGCGCCGGATCAGCGGCGGCCGCCCGTCCCCACGGATGCGGTCCAGGATACGGGCGGCCGCCTCCTGGCCGATGGCATAGCCGGATTGCCGCACCACCGTAATCGGAACCCGGAACAGGTCGGCGTGGGAAAGGTCCCCGTAGGACACGATGGTCATCTCCTCAGGCAACTGCAGGCCGGCCTCCAGCAGGCCGGTGAGGAGGCCAAGGGCAAGACGGTTGTTGGCCGCCACCATGGCGGTGGGCCGCCGGGACAGGGCGAGCAGGCGGCGGGCGGCTTCCCGGCCGAAGGCCACCGTAAACGGCCCCACCGGGATCCAATCCGGCTCCGCCGGCAGCCCGTGACGCCCGAGGGCCTCCCGGAAGGCCGCCAGCCGTTCCTGGCCGGAGGTGAAGGCCTGGTTCCCCGCCACCATCCCGATGTGCCGGTGGCCGCGCGCCACCAGGTAATCCACCAGCAGGTCGACCCCCTGGCGGTTGTCGTCCAGGACGGCATCATAGGGCGCCCCCTCCACCAGCCGGTCGACCAGCACCACCGGCGTCTTCCCCACCAGGTGGGATAGCCCGGCATAGGTCTGCCCGGAAGACGCCAGCACGATGCCGTCCATCTGCCGCCGGTGCAGGACCCGGCAGTATTCCTCCTCCTTGGTCAGGTCCTCGTCGGTGCTGGCGATGAGGACGGTGTACCCTTGCGACCGCAGGCCGTCTTCCAGGCCCCGGATCACTTCCATGAAAAACGGGTTCGTGACATCGGACACGATCGCCGCCACCATGTGGGTGGACCCGGCGCGCAGTCCCCGGGCGATTTCATTCGGCCGGTAGTCCAGTTCGGCCAGGGCCCGTTCCACCCGCTCCACAATGGCCGGGCTGACGCCTCCAACATGGTTCACGACCCGGGAGACAGTGGCCAGGGAAACGCCCGCCCGACGCGCGACATCCTTGAGTGTAGCGCCCATCGCGGCCCTCCCCATAAGAAAACGTTTAGGAAAACGTTTTCCCTGACCCGTCTGGCCCGATTGTACTAGCGGGCGCGCGTTGTCGCAATAGGGAAAATAGCGGCACCAGTCCGGCGGCGCCGTGTCACCGACGGCATTTGCAAGGGCGGGTCTTGGGGAATACGAGCGCGGCCGGGGGCACGTTGGCGGTACCCTGCCGCCATTCGGGGCAACGGCCCGCCTCCGTGGTGGCCGGTCCGCGCTCCCGCCCGCACCATGGGAATCTAGGGCCGGGTTCCCGGCTGAAGGGCTCGCGGGGTAGGGATACCGTCCCATCGGGGCAATTCCCCAGGCCGGGCCACCGGGTGGGGCGCTGCGCGCCCGGAGGTCGGCTTAGACCCGGGTTGCGGCCAGGAGGGCGGCTAAGGCGGCCCGGAAGCAGTCGGGCCGCTCCAGGTGGGGGGTATGCCCGGCCCCGGCGCACTGCCAATGGCGCACGTGCGGCAGGCGGGCGGCCATGGCGCGGGCAATGGCGGTGAACTTGGGGTCCAGGCTGCCGGTCACCAGCACCACCGGCACCTGAATGGTCGGCAGGGCGTCCCACCAGGAGGACTGCCGGCCGGTCCCCGCCCCGCGCAGGCTCTGAGCCAGCCCGGCCGGGGACTGGCTCCGGCGCAAGCGGTGCAGGGCGGCCTGCACCTCGGGCGGGAGGCGCCGGTGGGAAGCGAAGAGGGGCAGCGCCTCCCAGAAAGCGGTAAACCAGTCCATACCCTCCCGCTCGATCCGATCCGCGAGGGCATCGTCGGCCGCGGCCCGCCGGGCCCGCTCCGCCGGGTCGGCGATGCCCGGCGAGGCGCTTTCCAGCAGCAGGCCCGCCACCCGCTCCGGATACCGGCAGGCAAACTCGAGGGCGACACGACCGCCCATGGAATAGCCCGCCACCAGGACGCGCGCCAGACCGCCGGCATCCAGCAGGGCGGCCAGGTCGGCGGCCGTCGCCTCCAGGCTCAACCGGGCGGGGTCGGCCGGCACCGTGCTCGCCCCATGCCCCCACAGGTCCGGGGCCCAGCAGCGGGCCGGCCAGGACGGGTCCCACACCCCCCGCCAGGTGGTGCCCGAACCGGTGAATCCGTGCAGGCAGAGCACCGGCACCCCGTCCTCGCGGCCCCAGACCTGGTAGGCCAGGCGTAAACCGGCCTCCCGTTCCAGCCAGGCCCTCACCCCAACCGCTCCTCCACCCGCCGCCAGAGCGTGCGGTGCACCGCCGCGCTCTCGGCCGGATCCAGCACCCGCCAGTCGATCACCCACAACCCGCCCTCGACCTCCGCCCGCGCCAGCGCCTCCTCGACCTCGCCCACCGTGGCCGCCCGCCGGTAGGGGAGGCCGTAGAGGGTGGCGACGCCGGAGAAATCGATGCCGTGCGGGGTGTCGAAGAGCTCCCGGTACAGGTCACCCGGCAGCGCAGCCTGCGGCAGGTAGCGGAAGATGCCACCGGCATCATTGTTGACCACCACCACCGCCCCCTGCAGGCGGTGCCATTTGGCGGCCAGGAGACCGTTCATGTCGTGATAAAAGGAGAGGTCCCCCAGGATGGCCACCGCCCGTCCGGCCCCCGCCGCCAGGCCGAGGGCGGTGGAAACCACGCCGTCGATGCCGTTGGCCCCGCGGTTGCCCCACAGGCGCAGCGGCGGGTCGGATCCCCAATAGAAGCTGTCGAGGTCCCGCACCGGCATGCTGTTGCCCGCCAGCACCGGCGCCGCCGGGTCCAGGCGCCGTCCCAGGCGGTGATAGAGGAGCCCTTCAAAGGCCGGGGGCGCCTCCTGATGCAGGTAGGCGGCCATGGCTGCCCGCGCCCCCGCCTCCGCAGTCCGCCAGGCCTCCAACCAGCCGCGGGGGCCCGGACGGCCGGGGTCCCAGTCTTCCAGCGGGGAGAGGTCCTCCGCCCACAGCACCTGCGCCCCGGCCAGGGACGGCTCCCGCCAGCCATCAGCATCCACGACCCACAATTCAGCCCCCTCCAGAAAGGTGTTGAGGGCCTTGGAGGTGGGCGGCGGACCGAACCGCACCGCCACCTCCGGCCGCAACGTCCGGGCGGCGGGGGCGCGTACCACCGCGTCATAGGCGGCCAGGGGGGCCTCAGGGTCCCCCGCCCGCAGGTTGGAGAGGGGATCCGCCAGCAGCGGCCAGTTCAGCCGACGGGCCAGGGTCCGCAAGGCCCGCTCCCAACGGGCCAGGTCGGCCGCCCCCGCCACCACCACCCCCTGGCGGCCGGCCAGGGCCGCCAGGGGGGACGGGTCGAGCAGCCGGGGCCGGACCGACAGGCTGCTCGGCTGTCCGGCCGGCTCCACCGGGCCCAGATCCGGCACCAGCGGTTCGCGCAGGGGGACGTTGAGGTGCACCGGCCCCGCCGGGCCGATGGCAGCGGTGCGGGCGGCCCGGGTTCCGGTCAGCCGCGCATAGCGGGGTGGGATGGTGTGGCCGTCCGGCACCGCCAGGTCCAGGAACCACTTGACATGGCTGCCGTACAAGCGCACCTGGTCGATGGTCTGGGGCGCCCCCGTATCCCGCAGTTCGGGCGGGCGGTCGGCGGTCAGCACCACCAGCGGCACCCGGCTGAGAAAGGCCTCCACCACGCCCGGCAGGAAGTTGGCGGCGGCGGTGCCGGAGGTGGAAACCAGTACCACCGGGCTTTGGGTGCTACGGGCCAGTCCCAGCGCGAAAAAGGCCGCCGAGCGCTCATCCAGGTGCATCCACAGGCGGATGCCCGGCTCCTCCCGGAGGCGCACGGTGAGCGGGGTGGACCGCGAACCCGGGCAGGCCACCGCATGCCGCACCCCGCCTTCCCGCAAGCCGGCCACCAGGGCCGCCACCGCCCGGGTCATGCCTGCATCCGCCATGCCGCCGCCTCCGTTCCCAGGGCCTCCAGCATCGGCCGCATCTTCCAACCCGACTCCCGGTACTCTGCCGCAGGATCGGAATCGGCCACAATCCCACAACCGGCGTACAGCACCGCCTGCCGCCCCTGCAGCAGGGCGGAGCGCAGTCCCACCCAAAAGGCCCCTTCCCCCACCAGGTCCACGTACCCGACCGCCCCCGCGTACCAGCCGCGTTCCAGGCCTTCCTCGCGTGCCAGCCAGGCCAGGGCGGCCTCCGCCGGCGCCCCGCCCACCGCCGGGGTGGGGTGGAGCGCCCCCGCCACCTCCAGCAGCCCGGCCCCCGGCCGCAGCCGGCCCTGCACGGGGGTGACCAGGTGCTGGATGTAGGAGCGGCGTACCACCTCCGGCTCTGCCGGCGCCTCCACTGCGGTGCACCAGGGCGCCAGCCGCGCCAGGATGTGCTCGCGCACCCATGCGTGCTCGCCCCGGTTCTTGGGGCTGGCCAGCAGCGCCCGCACGGGGTCGGCCTCGGGCGGGGCGGATCCCGCCACGCACATGGTCTCGACCCGGCCCGCCCGCGTCCGCACCAGGAGTTCCGGGCTGGCCCCCACAAAGCGGGCCGGCCCTCCGCCCGGGTCCGCTAGCAGGAAGAGGGTGGCCTCCCCGGCCCGGTCGCCCAGCCGGTCCCAGACCTCCGCCACTCCCAGGCCGCGCTCGAAGGTCAGGGTCCGAGAACGGGCCAGCACCACCTTGTCCAGTTCCCCGGCCCGGATGGCAGCCCGGGCCCGCTCCACCCGCTGCGTCCAGGCGGCCGGACCGGTCCCGGACTCCGCCACCACCCGCACCGCCTCCGGCGCGGCCGGGAGCGGTCCCCGGGCCAGCCGCGGCAGCTCCTGCGCCGCCAGGCGCCCGGTAGCGGAAGCGGCGGGGGGCAGCACCAGGGTCAGCCGCGCAGGCTGGCCGCGCCGGGCCGTAATGGTCAACAGGGGCAGGGTCAGGGCGGCGGCCCCCCAGGCTGCCCAGTCCGGACCGGGGGCCGCCGCCGGCTGAAAGGCCACCCCGCCTCCCAGGCGCAGCTGCGGGGGCAGCCCGGGGACGCGCGCCAGTTCCCGCACCGCAGCCGCCAGCAGCGGCCAGGGGTCCTGCCCCCAGGGCACCCGGCGGATCCAGGCGCGGCCTAGGCCCACGGTCAGGCCGTCCGCCTCCTCCCAGGCCCATACTGCAGCGGGATGGGCGGCCCACCGCCGCCAGTCCTCCCCCTCCAGACCCAGGGCGGCCGCCGTGGTCCCGGCCACATACCAGCCGGGCCGGCGGCGGACGGCCGCCAGCCCTTCCGCCAGCCACTGTTCCAGGGCCTCACGCTGCCCGTTCATCCTGCGCCTCCTTCCCGGCTTCCGCTTACCGGGCCAGCAACAATCCCATGGCCAGCAGCAGGCCGGCCAGCAAATGGATCCGGCCCACCACCGCCACCGCCCGCCGACGCCCGGGTCCGGGCTGCATCAGGCGGCGCACCCCCGCCACCGCCACCGGCACCGCCAACCAGGCGGCCAGGACGGTCACCGGCAGCCACCCCAGGCCGGCCGCCAGGGCCAGCCACAGGAAGGGGGCGGCCACCAGCGCCGCCAGCAGCCGGGCCCCGCCCCGATCCCCCAGCAGCACCGCCAGGGTGCGCCGTCCCCGCGCCCCGTCCTTGTCCCGGTCGCGCAGGTTGTTGGCGGTGAGGATGGCCGCCACCGAAAAGCCCACCGCCACTGAGGCGGCCCACCCGCCGGGGCTGATAGTGCCGGCGGCCGCCACCTCGCTGGCCAGCACCTCCACCGGCCCCATGATGGCGAACACCAGGGCTTCCCCCCAAGGGGTGGCAGAGAGGGGCCGGGGCCCGGCGTTGTACAGGAATCCGGCCCCGATGCCGGCCAGACCCAGGGCCAGCAGGGGCCAGCCCCGCACCGCCACCAGGCCCAGGCCCAGGCCGAAGGCCAGGGCGTAGGTGCCCACCGCCCACCGCCAGACGGTGGCGGGGGACAGGTGGCCGGCCACGATCACGCCGGCGATGCCGACCGAGTCGGGGGCATCCACCCCCCGGTGGAAGTCCGCCCACTCATTGACCATGTTGGTCCCGATCTGCAGCAGCAGGGCCACCACCAGCATCACCAGGCTGAGGGGCCAGGACCAGGGTCCCCGCTCCGCCGCCACCGCCGCCCCCACCGCCACCGGGACCACGGAGGCGGGCAGGGTGGCGGGACGGGCCAGCGCCCACCATTGCCGGACGGTCATGCCGGGTTCCTCCCTTCCGCCGTGGCCGCACCCTCCAACCAGGCCGCCCGGGCCACCGCCCGCCGCAGCTTGCCGTTGGCGGTCAGGGGCAGGGACGGGGTCCAGCGCAGGGCCCGCGGCCGCTTGTAGCCGGCCAGGCGCCCGGCCGCAAACTGCAGCACCTCCTCCGCCGCCACCGGCGGCGTCCCCGGGGCCGGGACCGCCCAGGCCACCGGCACCTGGCCCCACTCCGGGTCGGGGATGCCCACCACCACCGACCCGGCCACGGCAGGATGGGCGTTCAATACCGCCTCCACCTCGGCGGGCGCAATGTTCTCCCCCCCGGAGATGATCAGGTCGGCGCGCCGGTCCAGCACCGTGAGCCGGCCGTCCGCCGCCAGCACCCCCACGTCCCCGGTCCGCAGCCACCCGTCGGGGGCGAAGCGCCGCCGGTTCTCCTCCGGCCGCCGCCAATAGCCGGCGGTGACGGCGGGGCCCCGGACCGCGATCTCGCCGATGGAACCCGGGGGCAGCGGCCGCCCCGCCTCGTCCAGCACCGCCAGGTCGGTAAAGAACAGGGGCCGGGCCCCCTCCCCCTCCTGACCGGGCAACTCGGTGGCCGCCTGGGACCCGGTCTCGGTCAACCCGTAGGTGCGCAGCACCGGAAACCCCCGCGCCCGGGCGGCCTCCACCAGCGCCGTGCCGGCTCCGGCCCCGCCCAGCAGCACCACCCGCAGGGAAGCCGGCGCCGGCGCCTCCGGCCGGGCATCCAGCAGACGCTGCAGCATGGTTGGCACCACCGACAGCAGGGTGATCCCCTCCCCCTCCAGGTCCCGCCACACTGCCGCCGGGTCAAAGCGGGGATGCACCACCACCGCCGCCCCGCTGATGGCGGCACGGTAGAGGATGGACAGCCCCGACACGTGATAGAGGGGCACACACAAGAGCCAGCGGTCCCCGGGAAACTGCCCCAAGTGCAGCTGGGAGCCGAGGGCGTTCCACCAGTGGTTGGCCACCGTCAGCGGCACCCCTTTGGCCCGGCCGCTGGTGCCGGAGGTGTAGACCAGGGTGGCCAGGTCCTCCCCGCGCGGTGCCCGCCCGGGCGCCTCCGTGCCGGCGGCCGCCGCCCACCAGGCCTCCTCCGGCCCCGTGACCAGCCGGGGCAGGTCGGGCGCCGCCGCCTCCAGGAGGGGCAGGTACTCCGGCGCCACCACCGCGGCTGCCGGTTCCGCATCGGCCAGGATGGCCGCCGCCTCCGCCGCGGTCAGGCGGAGGTTGACCGGCACCAGCGCCGTGCCCAGGCGCAGGGAAGCGTACACCAGCACCACCGCCGCCGTCCCCGGCGGCAACAGCATGGCCACGCGGTCCCCGGGCCCCAGCCCGGCCTGCCGGAGGCGGGCCGCCGCCCGCCCCACCGCCTGGTCCAGGGTGCGGAAGTCCCAGCGCCGCTCCCCGGCCACCAGCGCCGGCGCCGAGGGCCGGCGCCAGGCCTGCCGGGCCACCCAGTCCCAGATCCCGGTTTCCACCCGCGGCACCTCCCGCTCAGGGCAACCGCGGGAACCGGCTGAAGTCGGGCGCCCGCTTCTCCAGGAAGGCGTTCTTCCCCTCCCGGGCCTCGTCGGTCATGTAATAGAGCATGGTGGCATCCCCCGCCAGCTGCTGCAGACCGGCCAGACCGTCGGTGTCGGCGTTGAAGGCCGCCTTCAGGAAGCGGATGGCGAGCGGGCTCTTGGCGAGGATCTCGTTGGCCCAGGCCACCGTCTCCTCCTCCAGCCGCGCCAGGGGCACCACCGCGTTCACCAGGCCCATCTCCAGCGCCTCCTGGGCCGAGTACTGCCGGCAGAGGTACCAAATTTCGCGGGCTTTCTTGTGGCCCACAACCCGCGCCAGCAGGGCCGCGCCGTAGCCGGCGTCGAAACTGCCCACCTTGGGACCGGTCTGGCCGAAGACGGCGTTATCGGCCGCGATGGTGAGATCGCAGACCAGCTGCAGCACGTTGCCGCCGCCGATGGCGTAGCCGGCCACCATGGCGATCACCGGCTTGGGCAGGTACCGGATCTGCCGCTGCAGTTCCAGCACGTTGAGGCGGGGCACGCCTTCCTCATCCACGTAGCCGCCCTCCCCGCGCACCTTCTGGTCCCCCCCCGAGCAGAAGGCCTTCTCGCCCGCCCCGGTCAGGATGGCCACCCCCAGCGTGGGGTCCTCCTGGACCCGGTGGAAGGCATCGGAGAGCTCGAACAGGGTCAGGGGCCGGAAGGCGTTGCGCACCTCAGGGCGGTTGATGGTGATCTTGGCGATGCCGCCCAGGCGCTCGAAGCGGATGTCGCGGTATTCCCGAATCGGCTGCCAGTCGAACATGCTCTCCCCCCTACTGAATGAACGATCATTCACTGCCCCTTATGGTACCCCCTCCGCCCCCACGCAGCAAGGCCCGCCGGGATAACCCGGCGGGCCTGCGCGGGCCAGGAAGCGTCAGACCGGGCGGTAGATCTGCCCGCCCTGGGCCCGGAATTCCTCCGCCTTCTCCTCCAGGCCGGCCTCAATGGCCGCCTCCGCCTCCAGGCCGTGGCTGGCGGCGTATTCACGGATGTCCTGGGTGATGCGCATGCTGCAGAACTTCGGCCCGCACATGGAGCAGAAATGGGCCACTTTGGCCGGCTCCGCCGGCAGGGTCTCGTCGTGGTAGGCCAGAGCGGTGTCGGGATCCAGGGAGAGGTTAAACTGGTCCCGCCACCGGAACTCGAAGCGGGCCTTGGAGAGAGCGTCGTCCCGGAGCTGGGCCCCGGGGTGCCCCTTGGCCACGTCCGCCGCGTGGGCCGCGATCTTGTAGGCCACCACCCCCTGGCGCACGTCCTCCCGATTGGGCAGGCCAAGGTGCTCCTTGGGGGTGACGTAACAGAGCATGGCGGTGCCGTACCAGCCGATCATGGCCGCCCCGATGGCCGAGGTGATGTGGTCGTAGCCGGGGGCGATGTCGGTGGTCAAGGGCCCCAGGGTGTAGAAGGGGGCCTCGTGGCACAGTTCCATCTCCCGTTCCACGTTCTCCTTGATCTTGTGCATAGGCACGTGGCCGGGCCCCTCGATCATGACCTGCACGTCGTGCTTCCACGCCACTTCGGTCAGCTCGCCCAGGGTCTCGAGCTCCGCGAACTGCGCCTCGTCGTTGGCATCGGCCAGCGATCCCGGCCGCAGCCCGTCCCCCAGGGAGACCGCCACGTCATAGGCACTGAGGATGTCGCAGATCTCGTCGAAATGGGTGTAGAGGAAGTTCTCCCGGTGGTGCGCCAGGCACCAAGCGGCCATGATCGACCCCCCGCGGGAGACGATGCCGGTCACCCGGCGGGCGGTCAGGGGCACGTAGCGCAGCAGCACCCCGGCATGGATGGTGAAGTAGTCCACGCCCTGTTCGGCCTGCTCGATCAGGGTGTCGCGGTAGACCTCCCAGGTCAGGTCCTCGGCGCGCCCGTTCACCTTCTCTAGCGCCTGGTAGATGGGAACGGTCCCGATGGGCACGGGCGAGTTGCGCAGGATCCACTCCCGGGTCGCGTGGATTTCGGACCCCGTGGAGAGGTCCATCACCGTGTCCGCCCCCCAGTGGATGGCCCAGCGCAGCTTCTCCACCTCCTCCTCGATGGAGGAGCGCACGGCCGAGTTGCCGATGTTGGCGTTGATCTTGACCAGGAAGTTGCGCCCGATGACCATGGGCTCGCTTTCGGGATGGTTGATGTTGGCCGGCAGGATGGCCCGCCCCGCCGCCAGCTCCTGACGGACGAATTCCGGCGACAGCCCCTCCCGGAGGGCCGCAAACTCCATCTCAGGGGTGATGATGCCCTGGCGGGCATACGACATCTGCGTCACCCGCCGGCCGGGGCGCGCGCGCAGGACGCCGCCCGGGCCCTCCTCCACATCGCCCCGCTCCAGGATCCAGCGCCGGCGCAGCGGCGGCAGGCCCCGCCGGTAATCCACCACGTAGTCGGGATCGGTGTAGGGCCCGCTGGTGTCGTAGACCCGCACCGGCGGATTGGCCACCGGCCCGTGGGCGGTCTGGGTGGGTTCCAGGCTGATCTCCCGCATGGGCACCCGGATGTCCGGCCGCGATCCGGTCACATACACCTTACGGCTGGCGGGAAACCGGGGCGGCGCCTCCCGCGGGCGGCCCGGCAGCGACTCTGCCATCACCATTCCTCCTTGTTCCCCGGCCGCCGGCCTGCCCGGGCCACCGGCAAAAGAAAAAGCCGGCTGCGCCAGCCGGGGGGTGCTGCGAACCTCTTCCGTCTCAACGTGCAAGGCGATGAAGCAGGCGGCATCTCCCTGCGCTGGCATTACCCAGGTCAGGTTCAGCGGTCGGTAACCGTCTAGTTACCCTCTCAGCCCGGTCAAACCCGAGCTCCCGCGTGCATGGCCGGTCGCCCTGGGCAGGCGCGCTCACGCCTCCATGGACAACCCGATTGAAAAAGATTCTCCCTAACTGGCGCTAGCCTACCATTTCCCGCCGAACCCCGTCAATCCTTTTCCCGCCGGCCAGGGGCCGCGCTCAGGGACGCGGCTCCTGATCCTTGACCACGGCCGTGGTGTCGAACTCCTGCGGCCGCACCGGCGGCTGCGGGGGGGATGGCGGCTCGGGATTGTAGGTGTTGGGGTTCACCGCGTTCTTGAACTCCCGGAAGCTCTTGCCCAGCCCGGCCCCGATCTCCGGCAGCCGCTTGGGCCCGAAGATGAGGAGGGCCACCACCAGCAGGATGATGATATGGACCGGGGAGAAGATGTCCATGGATGTGGGCTCCTTTCGTGCGCGTGCCTGCCCCTTCGCGGTCCATTATAGCACCCCCGGGCCAGGGGAGGGCCACCATCACCCTACCCGCGTTCAAGGGCCCTTTTCTTGCCCGCCTCCCGGGTTAAACGGCCGCCCGGGACCCGCCCGACAAGGACCGCATGGGCCGCCCATTCTTCCGCCGCATCCAGGGGCTCCAGGGCCGGGTCCTGCCCGCGGCGCTCCAGGGCCCAGCGCAGCAGCAGATCGGCCAGGTGCGGATTCTTGGGCAGCAGGGAGCCGTGCAGGTAGGTGCCTACCACCCGCCCCTTCACCGCCCCCTCCCGCGGTCGCGGCCGTTGTTGCCCTGCCCCAGCAGCACCCGCCCCAAGGGCCGGGTATCGCCGCCGTCGAGAAAGGTCCGCCCGCCGTGGTTCTCGAACCCCACCAGGGTCGGGGGATCGATCCCCAGGTCCGTCTCCGCCACCACATCCCCTACCGCCCGGCCGGCCCCGGGCTCGGTGTAGGCGGAAAACCAGCCCAGTCCCGGCAGACGCTCGCCGCCGGCGGTCCGGTAGTAGCGGCCCAGGAGCTGGTAGCCCCCGCACACCGCCAGCATGGGCAGGCCGTTCGCCAAGGCCGCCACCAACCGGTCCCCCCGGGCCAGGAAGTCAGCGGCGATGCGGGTCTGCTGCCGGTCCTCGCCCCCACCCATGAACACCAGGTCGGCCGCCGCCGGGTCCCAGCTGTCGCCCACCTCCACCGCCTGCACCGTGAAACCAATGCCCCGCCAGCGCGCCCGGCGGGCCAGGGCCAGCACGTTGCCGCGGTCACCGTAGAGGTTCATGTGTTCCGGGTAGAGATGGGCCAGCACCAGCCGCCGTTCCGTCATAAGCCCGCCCCCAGCAGCACCGTCATCATGGCCACCAGCCCCCCCGTACGCAGGGCGGACCCGTCCAGGCCGCCCCGCCGCCAGGCCGCGGCCCAGCTGCCCGCCACCCCGGCCGCCAGCCCCACCCAAGTCCACACCGCCGCCCCCGCCCCGCCGGCAACCAGGGTGAGCGCCAGGGCCAGCAGGCCGGCGGCGCTGCCCGCCCAAGGCCGGCGGGTGCGACCCAGCCAGCGGGCGGCCTGCCCCGGCACGGGCGGCGGGAGCCATTCCAGGCTCACAGCCATCGCCCCGTAGCCGCCGGTGGCGGCCGCAAAGGGGATGCCGGCAAGGTGGCGGGCGCCGGCCCAGGCCGCCACCGCCGCCACCACCCCCAGGCTGGTGGCGGCCGCAGCCACCCCCGGCGCCCGGCCGGCAAAACCGGCCGCCCAGCCGCTCCAGCTGCGGCCCCGGGTGGCCAGCGCCTCCACCCCCCAGGCCAGGGCCGCCGTCACCAGCCCGGACCAGGGGGACCGCCGGGCCAGGCCTTCCCACACCAGCCCCAGCATCGCCCCCAGCACCGGAAACCAGAGCAGGGTCCCGGGTCCGGCGCGGCGGGGCGGATGCGGCACCCAGCCGGTCAGGGTGGCCACGGCCCAGGCCAGGTCGGTCGCGCCTTGCGCCGCCGCTTGCCGGATCCGCCGCCCGACCGTCGCCGCCATCAGCCCACCTCCCCTTGCCGGTCAGGGCCATTATAGCAACGGCGGCGGCCGGCCCCTGCGGGCCAGGCCGCCTTTGCGGCACCCGCCCGGGCCCGGCCGCCCGTCCGGGCCGCCGCCGACTAGGATGCGCCGGCTGCTGCCTCCAGTGCCGCGGCGAAATCGGCCAGCAGGTCCTCCGGGTCCTCCAGCCCCACCGAGATGCGCAACACGTCGGGGGTGATGGCCCGTTCCGCCCGTTCCTCGGAGGTGAGAGCGGCATGGCAGTGCAGCTCGGGCAGGGAGACTGAGGTCTCCAACCCCCCGAAACCGGCCCCCACCCGCACCAGGCGGAAGGCGCGGGCGGCCGCCATCACGGCTTCCCCCGAAGCCAAGCGGATGGTGACCATCTGCCCGAAGCCCCGCAGGGTGCGGGCCGCGGTGGCATGACCGGGATCGGAGGCCAGGCCGGGGTAATACACCGCCCGCACCTCCGGCCGCTCCGCCAGCCAGGCCGCCAGCCGGCGGGCGTTGGCCGCCGCCCGCTCCATCCGCAGGGGCAGGGTGCGCAGCCCCCGCAGCACCGCAAAGGCGTCATCCGGCCCCAGCACCCCCCCGGTGGCGTTCTGGATGAAGTACAGGCGGCGGGCCAGCGCCGGATCGGCGGTGACCGCCAGCCCCGCGGTGACGTCTGCATGGCCACCGATCAGCTTGCTGGCGCTGTGCAGCACCAGATCGGCCCCCAGGTCGAGGGGCTGCTGCAGGGCGGGGGTGATAAAGGTATTGTCCACCAGGACCAGCAGCCCCTCGCGGTGCGCCCATTCCGCCAGCGCCGGTAGGTCGGTCACGCGCAGGAAAGGGTTGGAGAAATTCTCGACGTACACCGCCCGCGTGGCCGGCTCGCGGGCGGCGGCCACCTCCTCCAACCGGTCGGTGTCCACGTAGGTGACCCGCAGGCCCCAGCGCGCAAACACCCCTCGCAGCAGGCGCTGGGTGCCGCCCTGGCAATCCCGGGTCACCAGCAGATGGTCCCCGGCCCCGAACAGCAGCAGGGCGGCCGTGATGGCCGCCATACCGGAGGCGAAAGCAAAGCCGCCCACCCCGTGTTCAAGGGCGGCGATGGCTTCTTCCAGCGCCTGGCGGGTGGGGTTGCCGGAGCGGCCATAGTCGTACGGGCCTGGTGCCCACGGATCCGGCTGATGGTAGCTGGCGGCCCGGTAGACCGGTACCGCCAATGCCCCCGTCACCGGGTCCATTTCCGGGCCGGGATGAACGAAACGGGTCACCGGCCCCGGGTTCTCACGCTCACCCACCCTCGCACCCCCTTTTCCGCAGTATGATGACGGCAGGGCCGGCCCCGCGCGGGGCAGGCTATGTCCGACAACCTGCAATTCCTACCGGAAGGAGCCGTTCCCCATGCCGGAACCCCTCGAACTGCAAAACCCTGTCCCCCCGGCCCTGCGCGCGGCGGTGGACCGCCTGCATCTGACTGAGGGGCAGCTGTTCGGCACCATCCCGCCCGAACGCCTGGACCGGGATCAGCAGCAGGCGCTGCTGCAGGCGGGCTGGACGCGGCGTAACTACGCCGACCGGCCGGTCCTGGAGCCCCCGCACGCCGAATTCGATTGGGAGGCCCTGCGCCGCCGGCATGCGGAAGCCACCCGCGCCGCCCTGCACACGCGCTGGCCGGAGGCGGCGGAATGGGGTGCGCAGGCCTGGGCCATCATCGACGAGGTGCTGGCCTCAGTGTGGGAAGAACGGGAGGAGGAGGCCCGCAGCCTACTGGCCGCCTGGAGCTTCGCCGCCCTCTGGCCGGCTCCGGACCCCGGGCGGCCGCAGGACCGGATGGAGGGGCGGCAGGTGTTCTTCTTCTATGCCGACTCCTTCCGGCGGGCGGCGGAGGCGGCCGCTGCCGAAATCACCCGTGCCCCCCAGGCGGAGGACCTGTTCTGGACCCTGGTGGAGGCCGTACCCAAGGGGTCCTAGGCCAGAAACTTGGCCAGCCACACCTCGTCCACCTCGCGCCCGTCGATGCGGTACTGGCGGAAGCGGCGGCCCTCCTCCGCATAGCCATGGCGCGCATAGAAACGGAGGGCGGCGGTGTTGCTGGCAAACACCGCCAGGCTGATCTTCTCCACCTCCCGGGCCCGGGCCCAGGCTTCAGCCGCCTCCAGCAGACCGTCCCCCAGCCGCCGGCCCCGCCATTCCGGCAGCAGGGCCATGCCCAAGGTGGCGGTGTGCCGGTTCTTGCGGTAGGCGCCGGTCAGGATCTCGAGGAAGCCGACCGGGCCTGCCTCCTCCACCTCCGCCACCAGCACCAGATAGCCGGGCGGGGCGGCGGCCAGGAGGCGTTCCTGTTCCGCCGCCGTGCGCCCGGCGCCGTCCGCCACCAGGTAGCGCTCCTCGGCTCCCACCCGTTCCAGCATCTGCACCAGTGCGGCGGCGTCGGCGGGTGCGGCCGCCCGCACCCGGTACGGCCGCCCCTCCCGGTCCCGGTAGAGCACGCTCCCGCCCCCCTGCAGCTTCTGGCCCCCATTGTACCTCAGGGGGCCCGCAGCACGCTCACCACCGTCAGCACCACCATCAACAGCACATAGACCCGCAGGGCCCAGATGAGCGCCCGCAGACCCGGCCCCAGCGGCCGCAGGCCCAGGCGGGCGATGCGCTCGCGGCTGGCCCGGTGCTCCCCCAACAACGCCGCCGCCCACCGGCCGGCTTCCTCCGGGTCCCCCCACCGCCGTCCCCCGAACACCTGCTCTTCCATCACCGGCGCCCCCTTTCCCATATCCGCAGCCGCCCCGGTCACCGCAGCAGGCTCCACACCACCGAGCCGGCGTACACCACCCCGGCCAGGGAGATGAAGGCCCCCACCCCGATCCCGAGCACATTGGCCCACAGGCCGTTCTTCCATTGCCCCATCAGTTCGGCATCGTTCACCAGCAGCAGCAGGAAGCCGATGGCCGGCGGCATGGTCAGGACTGCCAGCACATTCACCATCAGCACCACCCGCTCCAGGGGGAAGCCCGGCAGCAATACCAGCAGGCCCGCCAGGACCGCCACCCCCCACAGCACCAGGTAGAAGCCCCGGGCTTGCGCCCAGGGCCGGTTGAGGCTGTGGGCCCGCCCCGTGACCTCCCCGAAGGCGTAGGCGGAGGAGGTGGAGATGGTGGCCGCCGCCACCAGGCCCGCCTCCATCACCCCCAGCGCGAACAGGGCCCCACCCGTCCGGCCTATTACCGGCACCAGCGCCTGCGCGAACTGGGCTGCCCCGAACTGGCCGGCATTCATGCCGCGGGCTGCAAGGGGGGCGGTGGCCACGATGGTGGCCATGGCCGCCAACGCCGCCAGCAGTGCCCCCAGGGCCGTGTCCCCCCGCCCTTCGCGCACGTCGGTCACGGCCAGGCCCTTGTCGGTCACCGCCCCCTGCTGGAAGAAGAGCATCCAGGGGGTGACGGTGGCACCGATGTCGGCCATCAGCAGGATGATGGTCTGCCCGTTCCAGGGACGCGGCAGGGGCGACCAGAACAGCAGGGCATGCGCCACTTGGCCCCAGCGCGGGCGGGTCAGGAGCGCCACCGGCACGAAAAGGAAATTGCAGGCGGCCAGGGCCATGGTGATGCGCTCCCAGCGGGCGTAGCGCCGGGTGAAGAGGGCCACCCCCACCACCGCCCACCCTAGGGCTACCGCCGCCGGTGCCGGGACGCCGAAGTATCCCGCCCCGGCCACAATCCCCACGAATTCGGTGATCAAGGTCAGGAAATTGGTGAATAGGAGGTCGGCCATGGCAAACCGCCCCCAGAAACGCCCGAAGCGGCGGTAGATGAGCTCGGCATGGCCGGACTTGGTCACCGCCCCCAGCCGCACCGTCATCTCCTGGGCCACGTAGGCCATGGCGAAGGTCAGGAGCACAAAGGGCAGAAAGAACCCGATGCCGTAGGTGGCGCCGGAGGCGGCGTAGGACAGCATGCTGGGCGCGTCGTTCTCGCCCAGCATCACCAGCACCCCCGGCCCCACCAGCAGCCACCAGGCCAGCCACCGCCGGCCTCCCTGCCGGGCCCGCCACACCTGCAGCCGGTCCCCGGCCCTGGCCGTTTCCTCCCGATCCGGTCCCAACAGCCCCTCCGACATCCGTCTCGCCGCCCTTGCCCGTTGATAAGGATTCTTAGCCCCGGCAGACTGTCTTAGCCGAAGGCAATAACCACGGTATGGGTGGCGGTCGGCAGGGGTGCCGGGGATCCGGAACCTTATGCGGGGCGGTCCTCGAGAAATGCGCGGAGGATTTCCACAGTTCTGGGCACATCCACCAGGAAGGTGTCGTGCCCCCAGATGCCCTGGAGCACGGTGAACTCGGCCCGGCAGCCCTGACGGGTCAGCCAGTGGGCGGCCTCCTCAATCTCGGCGGGCGGATACAGCATGTCACTGGAAATGCCAACCATCAGCACCGGCAAGGGCCGCGTCCAGCGGACGCCGTGCTCGGCCAGGTCGAAGTCATCCATGGCGCGGGTGAGCACCAGGTAGGAGTTGGCGTCAAACCGCCGTACCAGCTTCCCGCCCTGATAAAGCAGGTAGGAACTCACCTGATAGAGACCGGGGCGGTCGGGCTGCAGGCGCCGGCCGAAGCGGGCCTGGAAGGCGGCCGGGGAGCGGTAGGAGATCATGTCGGCCATGCGGGCCAGGGCCAGCCCACGTTCGGGACCCGCCGGGCGGTCGTAATAGTCGCCGCCGGCAAAATCGGGATCGGTCTCCACCGCCTGCCGGCCGACGGTATGATAGGCGATGGCCCAGGGCGAGTGGCGCACCGGGGCCCCGATGGCCACCACACGGCGCGTGCGTTCGGGATACAAGGCGGCGAAGGCCAGGGCCTTCATGCCTCCCATGGACGCCCCCACCACCGTGAGCGGCTGCCGGACGCCCAGCGCATCCAGCAGGCGAGCCTCGGCCCGCACCATGTCAAACAGGCTCAAGCGCGGGAAGCGGGATCCCCAGGGCCGGCCGGCCGGGTCGAGGCTGGCCGGGCCGGTGGACCCCATCACGCCGCCCAACGTGTTGGCGGCCAGGACATAGTGGCGAGCCGGGTCGAAGGCGTACGTCTCCCCCGGCCCCAGGATGCCCTCCCACCAGCCCGGGCGGTCGTCAGGCGCATGGCGGGCCACGTGGCTGTCCCCGGTGAGGGCGTGGAACACCAGCACCGGCTCCCCGTGCTCCCGGTCGCCCCACTCCTCGTAGCAGAGGGTGATGCCGGGCAGCTCGGCGCCGTTGTCGAGGGTCAGCGGTTCGTCCCAGGTGAGGAACCGGCTGTCCCGGTACGGAAACCCCTCATGCCGGTGCCAACCCATGAGGCGCAGGCTGGCCGGCCATCCGCTGTGTACTGCCATGGTTATGCGCTAATCTAGCAGATTCATCCCTGCCCGTCCAGGCCGGGACCCGGGCACTGGCTTTCCCGCCCCGTGGGCGGTAGGGTGGAAGTCAGGCGGGACCGGCCGTCCGGGGGTGCGATCCGCCGGCCGTCCGCAGCCGGCACCCGACGCCAAGGAGGGATGACCCTGATGGAGGAGATCCGCATCGAAACCCGGCAGCGCCAGGAAATGGTGGACATCACCGGACCGGTGCGGGCAGTGGTAGAACGGGCCGGGATCCGGGAGGGGCTGTTGGTGGTCTATTCCCCCCATACCACCGGGGCGGTGACCGTCAACGAAAACTGGGATCCGGACGTGCAGCGGGACCTTCTGCACTTCCTGGCCGGGGCCGTTCCCCACCGCCATCCCGACTTCCGGCACGCCGAGGGGAATTCGGACAGCCACATCCTGACCAGCCTGGTGGGGCCTTCCGTCACCCTGGTGGTCAGCGGGGGTAGCGTACGGTTGGGCCAATGGCAGGGCATCTTCTTTTGCGAGTTCGACGGCCCCCGGCGCCGGTCGGTCTGGGTCCAGGTGGTGGGGACGTAAACCGGGCCGGGCGGCGGTTGTCCCCCGCCCGGGACGGGCCCTACAATACTGGTAGGAAACCGGCGGAAGGAGGAAAGGCCCGTTGGCTGCCGCCACCCGCAAGACCCCGGCGGACCTGCTGCGGTTGCTGCTGCTGCCGCTGATTGACGGCTACTTCCTGTCCATGGTCCTGTCCGGCCGGCTCAACCACTGGTCGATGGCGGTGCTGGTCGGCATGCTGGCCTTCAGCGGGGCCGGGGTGGTCACCACCGCCTCCCTGCTGCCGGCGGCCGCCGGTCCCTGGTGGCGGCAGGGCTGGCTGCTGGCCCGCGTCTATCTGCTGGTGCTGCCGCCGGCCTGGGCCGTAGCCCTGCTGGTGGGCCCTCTGCGGGCCCTGCAGCTGCCGTACCAGAGCCTCTTGACCGCCCTCATCCTGGCCGGCACCGCCCTCAACCTCTGGCCTGCCCGGATCCCCGCCCGCCTGCGGCGCCTGTATGCCCCCGCCCAGCTCATGGCGGCCCTGGTGACCCTCATGCTGCTCTACGGCCTGGAGACGCACCGCCTCGGCCACCTGCAGCTGACGGTCCATCCCCTGTTATTGCTGATGGTGGCGGTCTCGGTGGCCGCCGGCTTTGCCGCCACCCTGCTTGCCAGCCTCATGCAATGGCGGCGCCCAGGGCCGGGCGACCTGACCCGCCGCCGCATCCTGGCGGCCGGCGGCAGTCTGGTGCTGCTGGCGGTGGCGGCCGGCCTGCTGGGGGTGCCGGTCCCGGCCGCGGGGCTCTGGATCCTGGAAGGCGCCACCATCCTGGCGGCCGCCGCCTACCGGCCGGGGTGGCGGGGCCTCCGTTCCGCGAGCCGGTAGGCCTGCCAACCTTGACGGGATCCCGTTCCATCCTTATGCTGAAAGCCAAGGTCCCGTGACCGGCAATGAAGGAGGAAATGCCCGCGTCCCGGCGGTCCCCAGCGAGCGGCGTCCGGTGCAAGGCCGCGACCGCGGGCGGGCGGCCCGCCTCCGGAGCTCCGGTAAAACCGGCGGTTTCTTCCCGTTAGCGAAGAAGCGAGGGGCCCAGAAGGGGCCCGAATCAAGGTGGTACCGCGGGTTAGCGCTCGCCCTTCGAGGACGGCGCTTTTTTGTTTGGCATCATTCGGCGGGAGGGATGGGAGAGGATGACCGTGGTCGTGGTAGGGGCCGGCAACCTGGCCCATGCGCTGGTTCGGGGGTGGCACGCCCCCGACCGGACGGGGGGGACCGACCGGGTCGTCCGGGTGTTGGCGCGTTCGGCGTCGTACCGGGAGAAGGGCTGGGACCCGGACCTGGAGTCCCTCATCACGCGGGAGGCGGCCGTCGTGGAGACGGCGGAGGTCCTGGTCCTGGCGGTGAAGCCCAAGGACATCGAGGAGACCAGCCTGGCCCTGGCGGAACGGGTGGCACGGGGGGTGCCGGTGATCTCGGTGGCCGCCGGCATTCCCCTCGCCCGCCTGGAAACCTGGTGGCCCGGCCACCCCCTGGCGCGGGTCATGCCCAATGTCTGCATCGCGGTGGGGGAAGGCACCACGGCCGCCGCCTACGGCGGCACCGGCCCCGAGGAGGCCCGGCAGTGGACACGCCGGCTCTTCGCACCCTTGGGCTACCTGGCGGAGGTCCCTGAGGAACAGCTGGATGCCGTTACCGCCCTGTCCGGGAGCGGCCCGGCCTACCTGTACCTGGTCATCGACGCCCTGGTGCGCGCGGGCACCGCGCTGGGCCTGCCGGCGGACCTGGCCCGCGAGCTGGCCGCGCGCACCGTGCGGGGCGCCGGCAGCATGGCCCTGGCCTACCCGGACCGTCCCCCCGCCCGGCTGATCGCCGAGGTCGCCTCCCCCGGCGGCACCACCGAGGCCGCCTTGCGGGTGCTGGAGGCCCAGGAGGTGCCGGACCGCCTGGTGGAGGCCATCCGCTCCGCCGGCGCAAAGGCCCAGGCGTTGGGGCGGGTGTCGGCCCCGGCCCGGTAGGGACAGGACGGGCGGGCCTCGCCCGCCCGCGCTGCCCGGCCCCAGGGGCCGGCCTGCTCGCTATATGTTGTATTTGGCCAGGCGGGCGTTGACCTCGTCCCAGTCGATGTTCTTCATGAAGGCATCGATGTAAGGGGCCCGCTTCACGCCGTAGTCGATCCCGTAGGCGTGCTCGTAGACGTCCAGGATGAGCAGCGGGTAGGCGCCCCAGGGCACGCCCACATTGTGGGCATCCTGGCCGTAGATGTGGAGCTTGCCGTCGTCGAGGTCATAAGCCAGCACCGCCCAGCCGCGGACCGCCATGCCGGTGGCCTTGAACTCGAGCTCGAAGCGTTCCCAGGACCCGAAGTCGCGGTCGATGAGCTCGCGGATGCGGCCGGTGGCGGGCCCACCCTTGCCGCCCAGGTTGTCGAAGTACCATTCATGCAGCTTGGCACCATTGAGGCAGAAGGTCTCGTCCACCTTGGCCGCCCGCAGCGCGCTGTAGCTCTGGTTGGCAGCGGAGTAGTCGACCGTCTCCAGGTTCTGGCGGATTTCGTTGAGCTTGTTGACGTAGCCCTTGTAAAGGATGCCGTAATGCTGGTCGACCTCTTCCTTGCTGATCCCGTCCATGTTGAGGCAAGACGCCTTCAGTTCCTTATAGGGACGCACTTCGGCCATGGGTGACCCCCTCCTTGCACTCCGGCGCCCTCGCGGGCGGGATGGGATTCGGTTCGCCTGCAGTATAACCCACCCTCCGGACTAGCGCCACATGGCCCGATTGTGGGCGCCGGTCTACTAAGATATGCTGAACCGGAATCGTGGCGGAGCGACGGCCCGGTTTTCCCGCCCCCGGGCGGGGATCCCGTCCGCGGCCGCCCGACCTCGGCAGAAGGGACGAGAGCCGTCATGGCAGTCTGGTATCGCAAGGCCTTGGAGGCGGTGCCCGCCTATGAGGCCGGCCGGGCCCCGGCCGCCGGATCCGGCGGCGCCCCGCCGCTCAAGCTCTCCTCCAACGAAAGCCTTTGGGGCCCCTCCCCCGCTGTGCAGGAGCGGCTACGGGCGCTGGCCGGGGAAGTGTACCGCTATCCCGATCCGGCCGCGACCGGTCTGCGCCGGGCCCTGGCGGACGCGGCCGGCCTCGACCCCGCCCAGGTGGTGGTGGGCAACGGGGCCGACGAGATCCTGCGCCTGGTGACGACGGTCTTCCTGGAGGCGGGAACGGAGGCGGTGCTGCCCGCGCCCAGTTTCGCCGCCTACCGCCTGTACGCCGCCCTGGCGGGGGCCGCCGTGCGGGAGGTCCCCTTGGGCCCCGACGGCGGCATGGACCTGGAGGCCATGGCTGCCGCCGTGAGCAGCCGCACCCGGGTGGTCTTCCTTTGCAACCCCAACAATCCCACCGGGGTGGTCACCCCCCGCGCCGCCTGGGAGCGCTTCCTGGACCGGCTGCCCCAGGGGGTGGTGGTGGTCAGCGATGAAGCCTACCGGGAGTTCGTCACCGACCCTGCCTACCCGGATACCCTGGCCGCCGTGCGGGAGGGCCGGCCCGTCATTCACGTGCGCACCTTCTCCAAGCTCTATGCCCTGGCCGGGCTGCGAGTGGGATGGGCGGCCCTGCCCGCCGGGCTGGCCGAGCTGCTCTGGCGGGCGCGCGATCCCTTCGCCAACAACAGCCTGGGCCTGGCAGCAGCGGAGGCGGCCCTGGCCGACCGCGCCTGGACGGCCCACGTGCAGGCGGAGACCCTGGCGGCGCGTCGACGCCTGGAGGAGGGGCTGAGCCGGCGGGGCCTGCGCTTCACCCCCAGCCAGACCAACTTCGTGCTGCTGGACGTGCGGCCGGAATCCGGCAGCGCCTTCGCCGCCCGCCTGGAAACCGCCGGCATCGCGGTGCGGGCGACCGAGAGCTTCGGTCTGCCCGGCCACGTGCGCATCACCGTGCCCCCCGCCGCCCACCTGGGACGCCTGCTGGAGGCCCTGGAAGCGGCCCAGGCGGAAGGGCCCCGCTCTTGACAAAGCGGGGCCGGACCCGTATGCTCCCGTCAAGACTTTAGCGCGTTAAATTGTCAGCGTACTGAAGGGAGTCCCTATGCCGCTCGCCTCCTGGCTGGCCGACTGCCAGCGCCGCTGGGATCTCTCCCACGCCATGGTGGAGCTGGTGCGCCGCGCCGGCTATCAGGTGGTCCCTACCGACCCCGGCAACCCCCAGGACCTGCGCAAGGACCACACCGGCGCCATCATCACCCGTCTCCTCAGCTGGGGCAGCCCCCTGCCCCCCCTGAAGGTGTTCAGCTGGGGACCCGTGTACCGGCCCTACCGCGGCACCTGGGAGGACGCCATCGACGTCGAGGTGCTGCAGGCCGGCGTGCAGGCCGGGGAGGAGGATATCCGGCGGCTGCTGCGCCGCCTGCTGGAACGCTTCCCCCTGCCTGAACCCAGCCGGCTGGTGGTGGGACACATCGGCCTGCTCCACGCCCTGCTGGCGGCGGTAGGCCTGGAGGAGGACCGGCGGGCGCGGGTGCTGGACCTGCTGCGGCAGGGGGACACCCTGGCCGCCGGGCGGCTCCTGGGTCCGGAATCCTGGGTGGAGGACCTCTGGCGGCCCCTGCCCCTGGAAACGGTGCGGGCGGCGGTAGCCCGCACCGGGCTCGAGGCCGATCCCCGCTGGGAGGAGCTGGCGGGCTGGACCACGGGCCCCTGGAGTGAATCCCGCATCGACCTGTCCCTGGTAGGCAGTTTCCCGTATTATACCGGCACCGTTTTCCATCTTTATGCCCCGGGCTGGGGCCAGGAAGGCGTCGCCGGCGGCCGCTACACCTGGGGGGAGGGGGTCCGGGGCGTCGGCTTCGTGGTCAAGCCCGAGGTCTGGACCACCCTTCCCTATCCCGCAGAAAAGGAGTCGCGCGCATGAGCATGCCCCCGTTCCGGGCCGCCGTGGCCAAAGGCCGGATTCTGGACGAGGTCGTCGCCCTCTGGCAGGCCGCCGGCTGGGTCTGGCCCTTCGACGAGCACAGCCGCCGGTTGTACAAGGACCCCGATCCCGCCGGTCCGGGCGCCATCCTGGTCAAGGGCGACGATGTGCCGGTGCTGGTGGAACGCGGCATCGCCGATTTCGGTATCGTGGGCAAGGACATCCTCGCCGAACGCCACCAGGCCAACGTGCTGGAGGTCCTGGACCTGGGGGTAGGCCGTTGCCGGGTGGTCCTGGCCGGACGCACCCCCGAACCCCCCCACGGGCGCGTCCGCATCGCCACGCGCTACCCGGCGGTGACCCGCGCCTACGTGGCCCGTAAAGGCCTGATGGCGGAGGTGGTGGAGCTGCACGGCAGCGTGGAGCTGGCACCGCTGATTGGCCTGTCCCCCTATATCGTGGACATCGTGCAGACCGGAGTGACCCTGGCCGAGCATGGGCTGGTGGAGATCGAGACCGTGCTGCCCGTCACCGCCCGTCTCATCGCCAATCCCGCCCTGTGGCGGGCCAAGGACCTGGCCCAGGTACGCGACCACCTGCGCACGGTGGTGGACCGGCTGCAGGCCGTGCCGGTGGCCGGCACCCCGGGAAAGGAGTAAGGCATGAGTGCGTCTACCCCCCTCACCATCGAAACCGTGGAGGCGGTGCGCCTGGGCCGTGCCTTCCCCTGGCCCGACGTCACCCCCATTGTCGACGCCGTGCGGGACCGGGGGGCGGAGGCGGTGGTGGAGTTCACCCGCCGATTCGACCACGTGGACCTGGACCCCGGGGAGCTGGTGTGGCGCTGCGACGGGCGCCCGGTCGGGGACCTGGATCCCGCCCTCCGGGCCGCCATCGACCGTGCCTTTGCCGCCATCGAGCACTTCCACACCGCCACCCGGCCCCACGACCTCACCGTCCCGGGCGCGGACCCGGCCGTCACCCTCGAGGAGCGCTGGACCCCCTTGCAGCGGGTGGGCCTGTACGTGCCCCGCGGCCGCTTTCCTCTGCTTTCCAGCCTGCTGATGACCGGGATCCCGGCGCGGGTGGCCGGCGTCCCGGAGCTGGTGGTGGCCCTGGGAGCGGTCCGGCCCGCCGGCCTGGAACCGGCCTGGCGTTACGTCCTACAGCGGCTGGGGGTCGGCACCGTGCTGGCCGCGGGTGGGGCCCAGGCAGTGGCAGCCCTGGCCTACGGCCTGCCCGGCCGGCTGGATGCGGTCGACCTCATCGCCGGCCCCGGCAGCGCCTGGGTTACCGCCGCGAAAGCCGAGGTCTACCGCCGGGGCCTGGTGGGGGTCGACCTGCTGGCCGGCCCCTCCGAGGTGGCGGTGGTGGCCGGGCCCTCGGCGCCCGTGCGCTGGGCGGTACTGGATACCCTGGCCCAGGCGGAGCATGCCCCGGACGCCCTAGGCTTCCTGGTCAGCTGGGATCGCCCCTGGCTGGAGCGGGCCCTGGCCGAACTGGAGGCGCTGGCCCGGGAGCGGGAGGGCCTGGGCCCGGTCCGGGTGCTGCTGGCCCGCGACCCCGCCGAGGCGGTCGCCTTCGTGAATCGTCTGGCCCCGGAACACCTGGGTCTGCTGGGGGAGGCGGAGATCCTCGCCCCGCAGGTGACCACGGCGGGGGCGGTGTTCGTGGGCCCCTACGCCGGACAGGCCTTCGGGGACTATGTAGCCGGCCCCTCCCATGTCCTGCCTACGGGCGGGACCGGGCGCTTCGCCGCCGGGCTCTCCACCCGGACCTTCCTGCATCGCACCTCCGTGATCCGGGTGCCGGAACGGCCCCGGGCCGAAACCCTGGAGGCGGGGGCGGAGCTGGCCCGTCTCGAAGGACTCCTGTTCCACGCCCGCGCCCTCACCGAACGGCTGGACTCGCCACGTTAGGAGGATCTGCTGTGGATGCCCCCGCTTCCCGCCGGGCAGTGCGCCACCGGCGCACCCGCGAGACCGACGTCGAGGTGGCCCTGGACCTGGACCGGCCCCGCCCGGCCCGGATTGAGACCGACCTCCCCATCCTGACCCACTTCCTCTCCGCCCTGGCCCTCCACGGCCGGCTGGGGCTGGAACTGACCGCCCGCGGGGATGTGGAGGTGGATCCCCACCACCTGGTGGAGGACACCGGCATCACCCTGGGCACCGCCCTGGCCGAGGCGCTGGGGGACCGCCTGGGCATCGCCCGCTTCGCCCACCGCGTGGTGCCCATGGATGAGGCGCTGGTCCTGGTGGCCGTGGACATCTCCGGGCGCGGGCGGGCCTTCTACAGCGGCTACCCGGAGGTGCCGGTGGCGGGGGTGGCAGCCGAGGTATGGCCGGAGTTCTTCCATGGCCTGGCCGGAGCGGCCGGCCTCACCCTCCATGCCCGTCCCCTGGCCGCCGGCAACGCCCACCACACCCTGGAGGCAACCTTCAAGGCCCTGGGTCTGGCCCTGCAGGACGCCACCCGCCTGCTGCCGGACGGGGACCCCGACGTGCGCTCCACCAAGGGGGTGTTGTGATGGTCCCGCGGGTAGCCGTCATCGATTACGGCATCGGCAATATCGGCAGCATTGTGGCCGCCTGGCGCCGGCAGCCGGTGGACCTGCTGGTATGGGCGCCGGGGGACGGGGCCCGCGCCCTGGATCGGGTGCGGCGGGACCCGCCCCGCCTGCTGGTGCTGCCGGGGGTGGGGTCCATGGCCCACGCCGCCGAGGCCCTGGAAGCCGAAGGCTACTGGGAGGTGGTGCTGGAGGCGCGGGCGCGGGCCGTCCCCCTCTTCGGGGTGTGCCTGGGGATGCAGCTGCTGTTCGAAAGCGGCGAGGAGGGCGGGCACGGGTTCGGCTTCCTGGCCGGTGATGTGCCGGAACTCCAGGCACCCCGCCTGCCGCACATGGGCTGGAACCAGGTGCGCTTTCGACCGGACTCCCCCCTGGGGGCGGGCCTGGGAGAGGCCCCCTGGTTCTACTTCGTGCACAGCTACCGGGTCCGGCCCCGGGACCCGGCGGTCATCGCCGGGGAGACCATCTACGGGGAGGTCTTCCCCTCTGCGCTGGCGTTGCCGCCCCTGCTGTTCGCGGCTCAGTTCCACCCGGAGTTGAGCGGGGTCAACGGGCACCGCCTGCTGGCCAACGTGCTGGCCGCCGCCACCGGAGACCAGGAGGCGGGCCCATGGCAGGGGTAAGCGTGTGGCCGGCCCTCGACCTGCTGGACGGGCAGGTGGTGCGTCTGTACCAAGGGCGCTACAACGCCGTCACCCCCTACGGTCCCCCTGCTCCCTGGCTCGAGCGCCTGCGGGAGGCCGGCATCGGGCGTCTGCACCTGGTGGACCTGGACGGGGCCCGGCGGGGAACCTTCACCGCCTGGGAGACCCTGGAGACCGCCGCCCGCTTAGGTTTCACGGTGGAGGCCGGGGGCGGCTTCCGGGACGCCACTACCATCGCCCGCGCCCAGGCGGCGGGGGCCCGCTGGGTGGCGGCCGGCACCGCCCTGCTCACCGGCCGGGAGCTCTGGGAGACGGTGCTGGCCCGGGGCTGGCAGGACCGGGTGGCGCCGGCCCTGGACCTGCGGGGGGACACGGTGGTAGTAGGCGGCTGGCTGGCGGAGGCCGGCGGGTGGGAGACGGTGTGGGCGGCCCTGACCGGGGCCGGTTTCACCCGCATCACCGTCACCGACACCGGGCGGGACGGCACCCGTCGCGGCCTGGACCCTGCGTTCTGGGCTCGCTTCGGAGGCGACCCGCGGGTGGTGGCGGGCGGCGGCATCGGCTCGGCGGCGGACCTGGACACCCTGGCCCGCCTGGGCATCCGCCAGGCGATCGTGGGCAAGGCCTGGCTGGAGGGGGATATTCCCCTGGCGGTTCTGGCCGGAGATGCGGAAACGGAGGCATCCTCATCATGAACGGATTGGCCTGCCGGCTTATCCCCTGCCTCGACGTCCGTCATGGACGGGTGGTCAAGGGGGTGCATTTCGATAACCTGGTCGACGCCGGCGACCCCGTGGCCCTGGCCTGGCGCTACGCCGCCGAAGGGGCGGATGAGCTGGTCTGGCTGGACGTGGTGGCCACGGTGGAGGAACGGCGGGCCGCCCTGGCCCAGATTGAACACGCCCGCCAGCGGCTGGACATCCCCCTCACCGTCGGCGGCGGTATCACCAGCATCAAGGACGTGCGGGCCATCCTGGCCGCCGGAGCCGACAAGGTCTCCATCAACTCCCGGGCCCTGGCCGAACCCTCCCTCATCACGGAGGTGGCCGAGCGCTGGGGCCGGCAGTGCGTGGTGGTGGCCATCGACGCCAAGCTGGAACCCGACGGCAGCTACGGGGTCTACTCCCACGGCGGGCGGGTGCGAACCGGCCGGGAGCTGCTGGACTGGATCCGCACCGCCGACCGCCTGGGCGCAGGGGAATTTCTGCTCACCAGCATCGACACCGACGGTACCGGTTCCGGCTTCGACCTGCCGATGCTGCGCCTAGCGCGCATGGCCACCGACCGGCCCATCATCGCTTCCGGCGGCGCCGGCTCCGTGGAGGACCTAGAGGCGGCGGCCGCTACCGGGGTGGATGCCATGCTGCTGGCCTCTCTGCTCCACTTCGGCCGCGCCACCATCGGCGGCATCAAGAGCCGCCTACAGCAGAAGGGGGTGCCCATCCGGTGGCCGTTGTCCTAGAGGAGGACGGACAGGAACTCTATCCGGTGGTAGTACAGGACGCGGCCAGCGGTCGGGTGTTGATGGTGGCCTATGCCAACCGGGAAGCCCTGGAGCGCACCCGGCGCACCGGCCTGGCTCACTTCTACAGCCGCAGCCGCAAGGCGCTGTGGATGAAAGGCGAGACCTCCGGCCACCGCCTGCCGGTCGAAGCGGTGTGGGCGGACTGCGACCAGGACAGCTTCATCTACCGGGTGCGGCCCCAGGCGCCGGTCTGCCACCGTGGCACCCCAGGCTGTTTCGACGAGGCCATCGCCAGCCCCCCCGCCGACCTGCTGGCGTACCTGCGCGCGCGCGTGGAGGAACGGCAGGACGCCCCGGCAGCGGAGTCCTACACCAGCCGCCTGCTGCACGGGCCCTTGACCCGCCTGGTCAAGAAGGTGGTGGAGGAGGCGGGCGAGGTCGCCATCGCCGCCCTGGCCGAGGGCCGGGAGGAGCAGGTGTGGGAGGCGGCCGACCTCCTCTATCACCTGTCCGTCCTCCTGGTCCGAGAGGGCATCGACCTGGGCAGCCTGGGTGCGGAACTCAGTAGACGTCACGCCGTCCGGCATCCCGCTGCGCCTGACGCGCCGTCAGCCACGCCATAGCCTCCAGGAAGCGAACCCGCTCCGGCCGCACCGAGGCTGTCCAGGCCTCGCGCAGGGTCAGCAGAGCGAGCGGCCCCGGCCCGTCGAAGGCCAGACCCATGCGCTCGGCCAAGCCCTCCATGGCCGGCTCGCCCCGTTCGCCCAGGGCTCGCGCCAGACGGGCGGCAGCGGCGCTGTCCCCCTCCTCCGCCGCCACCCACAGCCGATCGGCATCCAAGGCGGGGTCGCCGCTGGCCGGCACCCCCTCCTCCCCAGCCCCCGCCCCCGCCGGCGGCCGCCAGGGCAGCCACCCGCGCCGCCGCCCGCCACACGATCCGGCGTTTGCGGGCGCCCGGCACAAATCCGGCCAGGGCGGTCACCGCCACTGTCCAGGCCAGGAGCCGGGCCCGGTCCGGCCAGTCCTCCCCCGCTCCCAGGAGCAGGTCCGCCGCCGCCAGCCGCACCGCGTCCCGCAGGGGGGCGGTGTCCAGGGCCAGGGCCGGCTCCGCTGCCGCCTGCAGGCGATCGAGATAGGTCCCGCCCTGCCCCGCCCCCGTGAGGGCCCGCCGCACCGCCGCCACCGCCTCCCGCTCCAGCCCCAACGATTCCAGGCCGCCCCGGCGGACCGGCGCGGGCGGCACGGCCAGCCCTGCTGACGGGGGGCCCGCCTGCCAGCGGGCGGCTAGGCGCAGGGCGGGGGCGTCCCCCCCCCAGCGCTGCCCCAGCTGCCACACCACCCACCACAAGGCCGGCATCCATCCCCGCGGGCGGCGGGCCGCCGCGCGGGCCAGCACCCCGGCCAGCCCTTCCTGCTCCACCGTTTCCAGCACCGCCGCCTCCGCCGCCTCCCGAAGGCCGCGTCGCCAAGCCTGTTCCAGGGTCAGACCCCCGGCCGGAGCCAGCGGGGCCGGCTTGCCGGGCCGCAGGGTGAGTACGGTCGCACCTAGGCGCGCAGCCCCCCGCCAGGCGGCGGGACCGCGCACCCCCATCAGCAGCCGGGCCCAGCCGCCCAGTTCCGCCACCGTCATGGGATCCGGCAGGCGCTCCCCGGCCAGGGGATGCGCCCCCCGCAGCCAGAGTACATGCAGAACCACCTCCAGGGGCATGCCATCCGTGCGGCGGCGGGACACCCACCAGGCGGCGTCGGTCGGCGGCAGCAGGAACAACTCCCGCAAGGCCCCGGCGGTGGTGGTCTCCCAGTCCGTGAACAACACGATCCCACCCCCGCCGGCGGTTTGGGTGTCACTTCGACATCGGCCGCCGGAGTCCTTTTTTGCACCCCGCCCCAGGCCGGCCAGGATTTTCCCCGCTTCAGCCCGGCCGGCGGCGGGCACCCTGTAGGCCTGACGGGAGACTGTTCACGACCGCACAGGCAAGGAGGGACATCATGGCCAAGGCACAGGTGGTGGTGTTGGGCTCCAACTTTGCCGGGCTGGCCGCCGCCCAGAAGATCCGGGAGTTCGCCGGCGAGACCGCCGACATCACCGTAATCGACCGCAAGCCCTATCTCCTGTTCGTCCCCAACATCCCCTTCGAGGTGTTCGAGAACCACGACCCCATGCTCACCCTGCACATGCCGCTGGCCCCGGCCCTGGCCGAGGACCACATCCGCTTCCTGCAAGCCGAGGTCAAAAGCCTGGACGTGGAACACCGGGTGGTGGAGTTCGTGCCCACCGAGCGGCCGGGGGCCGCCCCCGGGCGGATGACCTACGACTATGTGGTGGTGGCGGTCGGCAACCGTCTCGCCTACGACCGCATCGAGGGCTTCGCCGAATACGGCCACACGGTCAGCGACACCTACTACGGCAATCAGCTGCGGCATTACCTTTTCCACGAGTACAAGGGCGGGCCCATTGCCATCGGTTCCGCCCGGTTCCACCAGGGCACCATGACCCAGGACCTGGTACCTACCGCCCTGGCCGCCTGTGAAGGGCCGCCGGTGGAGGTGATGCTCAGCATCGGGGCCTGGCTGCAGCAGCACAACCTGGGCGGGCCGGACAAGGTCACCGTCTTCACGCCGGCCGAACTCATCGCCGAGGACGCGGGCCAGGGCATCGTGCACGCCCTCCTCGAGCATGCGGGGCACATGGGGTATCACTACCTGGCCAAGACCGAGGACATCAAGCGCCTGACCGCGGACGGCATCGAGTTCGCCAACGGCCAGCACGTGGAGGCCGAGGTCAAGATCATCTTCCCGGACTGGGTGCCGCATGACTTCCTGCAGCACCTGCCCATCTCCGATGACCGCGGCTTCATCCTGACCGACCTGTACATGCGCAACCCCCACTACCCCAACGTCTTCGCCTGCGGGGACGCCGCCGCGGTGACGGTGCCCAAGCTGGGCATCCTGGCCCACCTGGAGGCGGAGATCGTGGCCCGCCAGGTGGCCAAGGACCTGGGGCGCATGGACCCGGCCCGGGCCGACCAGCCGTTCCGGCCCATCGTGGACTGCATCGGCGACGCCGGCAACAAGCAGGCCTTTTATATCAGCTCCAACACCTGGTACGGCGGCGACCGCGAGGTCTTCCGCATGGGGCATGTGCCCTTCCTGCTGAAGATGCAGTACAAGGAGATGTTCTTCCGCACCAAGGGCAAGGTGCCGGAATGGGGCATCCCGGTCGCCGACTATCTGGCCGAAATGTTCGCCAAATAGGAGGGACGGGCGATGGCAGTCGAAACCCAAGCCCCGGCCGTGGAGTTGAGCCCCGAGCAGTGGCAGGGGCTGGCCCGGCTGGGGGAATGGTTCAGCAAGGTCGACCAGGCGCTGGCGGGCCCCCTGGGTAACGTGGCCACCGACACCGTTTACCAGCTTTCCACCCTGGCCCCGGAAGGGACCCTGCCCGCGCTGCGCAAGCTGTTGTGCCTGGTGGTGGAACTGGACCGCTCGGGGTTCCTGGACAGCCTGGGCATGGCCATCGGCATGCTGATGGCAGCCATGGACGCCAGCGATGTCAACGCCCTGATGGACAAGCTGCTGCAGTCGGGCCGCGGCCTCTCCCGGCTGGGCCCGGTTTCCGAGGCGGTCAGCCAAGCCCTGCGGGAGGCGGACCATGCCGGCGGCGGCGGGCTGGGCGGGCTCTGGGCCCTGATGCGGAATCCGGAGGTCCAGCGGGGCCTGCGCATGCTGGGGACCGTCGCCGGCAAGGTGGCCCCCCTCTTGACGCCGTCCGATCGCGCCCGGCCGCTTTCCCCCATCTCCTGACACCTGCGCCCTCCGCCGGCGGTCCCCCCGGGTACCGCCGGTGCGCGCGATCTGGACCCCGGACGCGCCCTAGGGCACAATACCGGGTAGAAGGAGGAGGCGAGGACGGTGGCCCACTATCTCCGGTCCTTCGGCTATGCGCCTTACCCGCCCTTGAGCGCGGGACAGGCGGCTGCCCTCACCCGTCTGCTGGAGCGTTACCGCCGGCTACGGGGGGAACCGGTGCCGGAGACCGAGGTTACCGCGGCGGTGCTGGGCCGCCCCAAGACCCTGGGGGAGCTGAATGCCGACGAAGCCGACCGCGTGGCCGCCCATCTGGTGGTCCACAACCTGGTCTATTCCACGTTCCCCCAGGCCCTGCCCCAGACGCCGGCCCCCTTCGCCCGCGAGCTGGACGGCCTGCTGGCCGACCGGGAGCTGCTGGAGCGGGTGATTGCCGCCGCCGGTTGGGACACGGGCCGGGAGTTTCTGCCCCCGCCCTGGGGGGAGCCGGTCAGCCAGGGGTGAGGGAAGGCGGGATCATGAACGACGAAACCCGGGTACTGGTGGTGGACGACGAGGACAGCCTGCGGGACCTGCTGACCATCGGGCTCCGGCACCGAGGCTACCGTGTCGCTGCGTACCCGGACGCGGAGTCGGCCTGGCAGGCGGTGGGGGCCTTTGCACCCCACGCCGCCATCGTCGACATCATGCTGCCGGGGGAGGACGGCTTTCAATTGAGCCGGCGCCTGCGCCAGGACCGGGACCTCTACATCCTGATCCTGACCGCCCGGGATGCAGTGGCGGACCGCGTCCAGGGCCTGGAGGACGGCGCCGACGACTACCTGGTCAAGCCCTTCGATTTCGAGGAGCTGGTGGCCCGCCTGCGGGCCGGGCTGCGCCGCGTGCGGCCCCAGGCCGGCCAGCGGCTGGCCTTCGGGGATGTGGAAATGGACGATGCCCGGCACCGGGTGACCCGGGGCGGGCGGGAGCTGGTGCTCACAGCCAAGGAATACGAACTCCTCCGCTATCTGCTGCGCAACCCCGGCCAGGTGCTGTCCAAGGCCCAGATCATCCACCGGGTGTGGGGCTACGAATATCCCGGGGATGACAACCTGGTGGAGGTGCACATCTCCAGCCTGCGGTCCAAGCTGGGTGACCACAACAAGGCCCTCATCCAGACCGTGCGCGGGTTCGGCTACCGCCTGGGGGCGTGAGCACGGTGGCGCCCGCCCCCCCTTCCCTGCGCCGGACCCTGGTGCTGCGGCAGACCATCCTGCTCACCCTGCTGCTGGTGATGATCGGGGCGACCCAGTTCGTGGTGCTGCGCAGCGTGCTGCTCCACACCACCGCCGCCAGCCTGCGCAGCGAAGTGGCGGTGCTGGAACCCATCATCCACCACTCCCTGACCCGCAACCGTCCCGCCGGCTTTTCGGCCTTGGCGGCCATCCTGCTGGAACGCCTGCACGCCCCCGGCGTGGAGGTGATCATCGCCAACCGCTATGGCATGCTCATGGCCAGCTCCAGCACCGTCCCCCAGGGGCTGCCCCCGCCTGCCCCCACCGGGTATGCCCTCTGGCAGGGGCGGGTGGTGGTCTCGGCTGCGCTGGGGCCGCCCCGCCATCCCCTGGGCACCCTCTGGCTGCTGACCGGGGCGGGGCCGCTGTGGACCATCCTGCGCCGCGACATGGAGGTGTACGGCCTCCTCAGCCTGCTGGCGCTCACGGCCACCGCCGTGATGGGGCTCATTTCCGTCAACCGCAGCCTGGCCCCCCTGCAGCGCATGCTGAAGGCCACCAGCCGCATTGCGGCCGGCAATTACGGCACCACCGCCGACCTGGCCGGGGCACCCGAGGAGCTGGCCCGGCTGGGGGAGGCGATCAACACCATGTCACGGGCAGTGGCGGACGCCTTCGCCGGGGAACGCGCCAGCCAGGAGCAGATGCGCCGCTTCCTGGCCGACGCCTCCCACGAGCTGCGCACGCCCCTGACCGCTATCCGCGGATTTTTGAGCCTGCTGGACGCCGGTGAGCTGGACGCCGCCGAAAGTGCCACCGCCCTGGCCGCCATGCGCCAGCAGACGGCCCGCATGCAGCGCCTGGTGGAGTCGCTGCTCACCCTCTCCCGCCTGGATGCCAGCCCGGAAACCCAGGTGCACCCGCAGGCGCTGGACCTGGCGGCCTGGCTGGCGGGGCTGGCACCGACCCTGACCGGGCTGTACGGCGAGGGGCGGGTGGCGGTGCAGGCCCAGCCGGTGACGGTGTGGGCCGATCCCGAACGCATGCAGGAGGTGCTCTTCAATCTCCTGGACAATGCGCACCGCTACACCCCGCCCGGCCAGCCCATCACCGTCACCGCCGCCCGGGAAGGCAACCAGGGGGTCCTGACCGTGGCCGACCGCGGCCCCGGCATCCGCGAGGCCGACCTCCCCCACCTGTTTGAGCGCTTTTACCGCGGGGACCGGGGCCGCAGCCGCCACCAGGGCGGGGCAGGCCTGGGCCTGGCCATCGTACGGGCCTCGGTGGAGGCCCAGAAGGGCACGGTCAGCGCCGCCAACCGCAGTGACGGACCCGGCGCCCTCTTCCGGGTGGTCCTGCCGCTGGCGGCGCCGCACGCGGTCACGGCTTCGGCCGCTCGCTCCTAAGCAGGTTGGCGGCGATGCGCTCGAACTCGCGGTGGTCGATCTCCCCCCGCGCATAGCGCTCCCGGGCCACCTCCAGCGGATCCGGCGGCGGCGTCCGCGGCGCCGGGTGGTCCCGGGGGCCGGTCAGGACCCGGTAGGCCATGGTGATCATCCCCAGGAACACCAGCATGCTGCTGGTCATCATTACCGCCAGGACCAGCAACGGATTGCCTGTATGCCCCATCATGAAGACGGCCATCGCCTTCACCCCCCTGCTCCCATTATAGGTCCCCGGGGGGCCGCCTCCCAACATCCGCCAGCCGCCCGGGCCCCGCATAACCGGGCGCGGGACCGGCAGATTAAAGGCAGACGGCTGTTTCCGGAAAGAGGTGATGCACCCATGGCGCGGAACTGGGTAGCCGGCATGGCGGCGCTGGCCCTGAGTCTGGCCGCCGTCCCGGCTGCGGCGGCGTCCCCCCGTCCCGCCCTGCCGGTGGAGATCACGGCGGTGGACACCGGCCACCTCACCCTGCAGGCGGCCGGCGGGCACGGCCGTCTGCTGGAGCTACCCTGGTCGCAGGTCCATCTGCGGGCCCTGGCCTATCCGGCCGGCCCGGGCAGCCTGCTGCCGGGAGAGGAGGGGATCTGGCTGGGCGGAAGCGGGGACGGGAAACGCCCCCACACCCTCCTGCTCCTGCCCGCAGCCCGCGGACGCCTGGTCCGCCGCCTGGACGGGTGGGGCCTGGACGCCGGCAAGGGACCGCCCCTCGCCCTCGACCTCGCACATGCCCGCCAGGCCGGTCTCCCCACCTTGACGGCGGGCCATCCGGCCGACGCCTTCGGGGTGCGCACCGGGTCCCGGGTGGTGGTGACCCTGCTGGCAGCGCCGCCCCGGCGTGTGGACACCACCGTGCAGGCGGTCGCCAACGGCCGCCTCACCCTGCAGGCGGCCGACGGCCGGCGGTGGACCCTGGACCTGGCCCAGCAGCCCCCGGAACTGGTCCCGGAATTGGCCCGCCTGCAGCCGGGCCAACCGGTGGCGCTATTGCTCGACCCGGCCGGAGGCACCCCCCTGCTGGCGGTCCCCCATCCGCCCTGGCCCCAGCTGGGCCGGCGGGAGGCCGGCCTGGGCCTGCCGGCCCCTAGGCCCCCGGCGGCTCGAGAATGAGCTTGCCGAACACGGCGCCTGCCTCCAGCTGCTCGTGGGCCTGGTCGGCCTGTTCCAGGGGAAAGGTGTGCTCAATCACCGGCTGCAGCACCCCGCGGGCAAAGAGGGGAAGAAGGCGGCCCAGGATGCCGGAGGCCCCCAGGTAGGCGCCCAGGACGGTCAGGCGACGGCGGAACACCTCCCCCAGTTCCAGTTCCACCCGCCCGCCGGTGGTGGCCCCCACCGTCACCACTGTACCGCCGCGCCGCACCATCGCCAGGGATTGGCGGAAGGTGGCGCTGCCCAGGGAATCCACCACCAGTTCCGGCCCCTCCCCGGTCCGGGCCCGCACCTCCCCGGTCAGGTCACTCTGGCCGTCCCACAGCAGCACCTCGTCGAACTGGCGCCCGCGCAGGGCCTCGGCCTTGCCGGGATCCCGGGTCACCGCCAGCACCCGCGCCCCCCTGAGGCGCGCCAGCTGCACCGTAGCCAGTCCCAGCCCGCCGGTGGCCGCCCAGACGACCACCGTCTGCCCCGGCAGCAGCCCGGAGCGGGTCAGGAAGTCCTCCGCGGTGATGAAGGGTACCCCGATGGACGCCGCCTCGGCAAAGGTGAGCCCGCTCGGCATCGGCAGCAGGTTGGCGGCCGGCAGCACCGCATACTCGGCGTAGGTGCCGTCAAAGATGCGGAAGTGCGGACAGGCGTTTTGCATCCCGGCCAGGCAGGCGGCGCAACGGCCGCAGGACAGGCCGGGATTCACCACCACCCGGTCCCCCGGCGCCAGGCCGCTCACCCCAGGGCCCAGGGCGTCCACCTCCCCGGCGGCGTCACTGCCGGGAATGAAGGGTTCCGCGAACCCGCCGAACAGCCCCTGCCGGATCCAGAGGTCCCGGTGGTTGACCGCCGCCGCCCGCACGCGGATGCGGACCTCCCCCCATCCCGGCTCGGGGACGGGGACTTCCTCGTAGCGCAGCACGCCGGGTCCTCCCGGCTCATGGATGCGAATCGCGTACACCGGCTTCCCCCGCCTTCACCCGATGAGGGTTCCCTCCGCCACCGGCCGGTCGGGCTGCAGCAGCACCACGTCGCCCGCCTCCGGCATGGCGCCCAGGACCAGGACCTCCGACACCACCCCCGCCACCCGCTTGGGGGGGAAGTTCAGCACCGCCACCACCTGCCGGCCGACCAGTTCCTCGGGCCGGTAGCGGCGGGTGAGCTGGGCCGAGCTGCGTTTCACCCCGTAGGGCCCGAAGTCCACCTCCAGCACGTAGGCCGGCTTGCGGGCCTTGGGGTTGGGCTCGCAGTGCAGCACCCGCCCCACCGCCAGCCGGAAGCGGAAGAACGCTTCCGGCGACTGCCATTCCTCCGGTCCGGTCTCGTCCACCGCCGCCCTCCTTTCAGCGTCCGCGGGCCAGGTCCGCCACCAGCGGGCCCAGCCGGGGATGCCCCCCGATCTCCCGCGGGACATACAGACGCGCCTCCACCAGCGACTCCCGGGCCACCCCGTTGATGGGCTTGGACAGCCGGGACATCTCCACCAGGCCGTCCTCCTCGCTCCACAGGAAGAGCGGCTGGCCGTTCTCGCCCGCTCCCGCCTCGCCGCCCAGATAATAGTCGTAATAAATGCCGCTGGTCTGGTCGACATCACAGTAGTAGCGGGGGTCGAACCCCGCCTCCGCCACCAAGGCCTCGATCTCCCCGAAGGCCCGCGGGCTGCGGGGATGGTAATCGTAGTAGGCGAAGAGGCGGCGGTCCAGCAGCCGGCCGGCCAGGTCCGCCAGCACGGGGTCCGCCTCCCGCCGCCAGAGGGCGAAGGCGGTGAACAGCACGTAGTCGTCCAGTTCCAGGTAATCCTCCAGCCCCACCTCCCCCTGCAGCCAGGGCCCCAGCGCCGGATGGGGCAGGGCGGGCGGGCGGCCGCCGGCCAGGAGGTCGCGGGCCCGCAGCAGCAGCTTATGCAGCAGCACCTCAGCCGCCCGGCAGACGGGGTGGTAATAGACCTGCCAATACATGAAGTAGCGGGCCAGGAGATAGGCCTCCACCGTGTGCAGCCCGGTGCGCTTTACCACCAGCCGGTCGCCCAGCGGACGGATGACGCGCAGGATGCGGGCCAGGTCGAACTGCCCGTAGTCCACCCCCGTAAAGAGGGAATCGCGCATCAGGTAGTCCAGGCGGTCGGCGTCCAGCTGTCCGGAGACCAGGGAGACCACCAGGGGATTCCCGAAGCGTTTGCCGATCACGTCCGCCACCTGGCCGGGGAATTCGGGCGCGACCCGGCGCAGGACCTGATGGACCTCGGTGGCGGGGTCCAGGATGATGCGTTCGGTCCAGGCCTCATGATGCCCGCCGGTCAGGTCCTCGGTAGCATGCGAGAAGGGCCCGTGGCCGACATCGTGCAGCAGGCCGGCGGCCATGGTCAGCCGGTCCCACTCGTGCGGCCAGGGGTAACGGTTGCGCCGGAAGGCCCCCAAGGCCTGCCGGATGACCTCGTAGACCCCCAGGACATGGGAGAAACGGCTGTGCTCCCCGCCCGGATAGGTCAGGTAGGTGAGGCCCAGCTGGCGGATGCGCCGCAGGCGCTGGACCTCGCGGGTATTGATGAGATCCCAGATGAGGGGGTCGCGCACGTAGATGTAGCCGTGCACGGGGTCCTTGAAGACCTTTTCCTCCTCCCCCATCCCCCAGTCCGGATCGTGTGCCGTTCCTGTCGCCCTCCTCCCGGCGCGTCAGGGCACTTCCGTGTACGGCACCGGCTCCTGGCCCGCAGCCAGGCGCCGGATCAACTCGCGGGGGCGCAGGTCCTGGCCGGCGGCCTCCTCCCAACGCCACCAGCGTACATCAGCCAGATGCGGGGTCTCCACCTCCGGGTCCACCCCCAAGCTGAGACGGCCGCCGGTCACCCGGGCCCGGAACACCCCCTCCACCGAGCCCGCCGCGGGGCCGCTGCGGAACTCCATCAGGCTGACCAGGCCCTCCGGCTCCACGGTGAGACCCGTCTCCTCCGCCACCTCGCGCCGGACGGCGTCGGCCAGGCTCTCCCCCGGCTCCACCCAGCCCCCGGGCAGGCACCAGAAATCCTCCCCCCGTTCGGGATGCCGGTGACGGACCAGCAGAAAGGGCCCTCCCGGCTCCTGCTGGATGAACGCCCGGGCCCGTAGCCGGGCCTGCCGCCGTTCCATGCGGGTCGCCTCCTTTTTCGCCCCAGGACCTGATGGACACCCCGGACCATGCTAACACCTCCCCCGCCACTGGAAAAGGCGCGGGGCCTGCCCTCACCAGGGCGCCAGAATGTACCCCTCGCGCAGGCCCTGTTCCCGGCAATCGGGCCGCGGCGGGAGTCCCAGCCACCTCCAGCTTCCGGCCCCCCGGGCGGCTAAGGCGCAAAGCGCCGCGTCGACCTGGTCCACCGTCGGCCGCACGACGCCGGGAGCCCAGCAACCTTGCCGGCGGACCACCGTCCAGGCCAGGTCGATGTAGCGGGCGGTCTGCTTCCGTTTCGAGGGGAGGGGAATGCCGGACGGAAGCAGCTTCCGTAGGACCTTGCGGGGATAAGTCTCCAGCACCAGGGACCCCCGGGCGGGCGCCATCGCCGCCAGCCCGGGCACACGCCCGCTGCCACGGATGTAGACCGCCCAGAACAGGTCCACCCCTGCCGCAATCAGCTCCCGGTAGAGAGACTGCTGCTGCAATTGCAAGCGTCCGGCCGGCATCCGCCCGGTGGGGGTGCCCGCCGCCGCATCGGCCGCCCGCCGATCCCGGCCGCCGGCCGGAAGGTCCTGCGGCGCATCCAACGCCACGGCGGTCGGTCTGGCCCACCCCGCGGGCGGGACGGGCAACGGATGCCGGACATCCGGCACATACCCGTCGAAGCATAAAAGGCCGCTCCCCGTGAGCCAGGCCACATAGGCCGGGGTCTGCAGGGAGCCCACATCCACCCCCGCCCACAACATGATCATCGCCCCGCATCCGGCCATGGTCCGTCTCCATTGGCGATGGTAAGGCCTTCCCGTCCCCCCCGCCAGCACCCGCTGATCCCGTCTGCCCTCTCCCAGCCGTGTGCGGGTAAACTCTGATACCCCGGCCGGACCCGCCTCCCCGTAGCCCTGGGAACCCTCCGGCCAAGCAAGCGGCCCGCGGTCTCTCTCCGGCACGCCAGTTTCGTGGGAGTGGCACCGGATTGGAGCGTCGTCGCCCGGCTGACGGTCGCGGATCCGGGTGGCCGACCGTAGAGGGCGCTAAGTGCCAAGCATGGAAGCGCACTTCCAGGGCCCGGGCGGGAGGATCCTGGTGTCACTCGAGGCACCGGAGCGACGGTAGCACCCCGTCCTGCCGGGCAGCCGCCACCGCACCCTGGATGCCCGGTCGCAGGCCTTCCCGTCACGGTCGCCCCTTCACCTGGTCCAGGAACCAATGTCGGCCCGGATGCGGTCCGGTGGCCGGAACTGGCGGCGGCCGGCACCCCGCGATTGCCTACTGGCCGCCGCCGAGGTTGCATCGGCTGAAGGGAAGAACTGCGGACCATGCTCGAGACCGCCGGTCGGGCCAAGCCGCTACCCGCGAAGGCACCTTCAGGCCTTGTCCGCTTTGCGCGGCTACCTACTCCGGCGCAAGCATTCATCAAAGCCGGAGAAATAGTATCCACAGGCGCCGCCTCGCTACGGCAGCCGGGCACTAACATCAGGCGGGACGGCTGGAGGAAGCACCCGAAGCCGTGGTCACGCGCGATGGCTCCCGGGAGGTTGGTCACTGCCCACTACACCCTCCGGGTCGCCTGTCACTCCATGCATCGCCCGCTCCCTGGACCGAGTTGGTGGGGCCGGCCTTGGCCGGTTCCTTCACCTGCAGCTGCCGATCACCCCCGATCGGCCATGATCACCCCGAAGCATCGGTACGGCCTCGTGGGCTTTGCAAACCCTGGAGGGACGGGCGTAGGAAACCGGACCGGAACCGCCATCCCAGGCGTGTGAGCCGCCTTCAGCGGCCCTCCGCCTCCGCCCAAGCTACCACCAGGGCATCATCCAGGAACCCGCCCGGGATGTGGTCATCGGGCACCAGGTCGGCCTCCAGCAGCCAGTACCGCAGGGCGGCCCCCGCCGCCACGGCCGCCTCCCCCCGGCCTGCCTCCAGCTGCTGCACCAGGCCCTCCAGGCGCCGCCGCCAGCCGGTATCCCCGGCCCGATCCAGCGCCGCCCGGGCACGGCGGGCGAGGGCGGCACGGTCGCAGCCGGCCCGCAGCTCGGTCTTGAGGCGCTCGTACTCCTGCCGCAGCCGGTCCAGGAGGTCCGGGGGCAGGCCGGCCGCCAGGCGCAGCTGGTCCTCCAGGCTGGTCCCCGGTCCGCGGGCGGGTACCGGCATCCCCGCCAAGGCCCATTCCCGGGGCCCGAACCCCAACAGCGGGCCCACCCGGGCCAGCCAGCGCCAAGTCGGCAGCCGGCGCCGGTTGAGCACCCGGGAGACGGCGCTGGGATGAACCCCTGCCGCCCGCGCCAGAGCGCGCACACTCCAGCCCTCCGCCCGCATGCGGGCGCGGATGAGTTCCACCAGGTCCGACTCCCCGCCTGTCATCCCGGCCCGCCCTTTCCCGCGTTTGCCCTAGCCTATGCCCGGCCCCCGCGGCCGGTCCCCCCGTTGCCGGATGGCACCCGCCCCGGCCGCGGAATAGCATAGCCAGCGACGCGGGGAGGCGGTGGCGATGCAGGAAACCCCCATCCGCCGGGCGGGCCCGGACCGGGCCGCCGCCCGGGGCCGTTTCGGTTCCTGGCTGGCCGTGTGGGGCCCCGGGGTCCTGGGTCTCATGGCCGACAATGACGCCGGCGGCATGGTGGCCTACCTCATCACCGGCGGCAACGACCACCTGGCCTGGTACCTGGGAGCGTTGGGGCTGCTGGTGCCGGCCACCTACCTGGTGCAGTCCCTGGCCCTGAGCGTGGCCCTGGGCAGCCGCCGGCCGGTGGGGGTCCTGCTGCGCCGGCGCTGGGGACCGTGGCCGGCTGCCCTCAACAGCCTGGTGCTATACGCCCTCAACACGGTCATCCTCGTGACGGAGTTTGCCGGCATGGCCCGGGCTCTGCGCCTGTGGGGGGTTCCGGTGCCGGCGGGGCTGGGCGCCGCCTGGGCGCTGGTGACCTTCCTCAGCCTCTGGCGCCCCTACCGGGAGGTGGAACGCTGGCTGCTGGGCCTCTCGGCGGGCAGCCTGGCCTTCGTGGCCGCCTTCCTGCTCCTGCTGCCGCCGCGGCAGCCCTGGCCGGTCCTGGCCGGCGGCCCTCTCACCCTGCACACCGGCTTCCTGCTGTTGGCCCTGGCCGGGAATTCGATCGCCCCCTGGATGCTGGACTGGCAGCAGAACGCCGTGCTGGCCGGCCGCATCCGCACCCCGGCGGAGGGGCGGGCCGACCTGCGCTGGGGAGCAGCGGGCCAGGGACTGTTCGCGGCCCTGGCCATGGCGGCCGGGGCCCTGCTGGACCTGGGCGCCGGTGGCAGCGCCCATCCCCTGAGCTGGGTCGCGGCCCACGCCGGCCCCCTGGTTGCGCGGCTGCTGACGGTGGGCATCGCGGAGGCCGGGCTGCTGGCCGCCGTCACCGTCTCCCTCACCTCGACCTGGATGCTGGCCCAGGGTATCCCCCTGCTCGGCAGCGGACCGGACCCTGGCGCCCCGCCCCGCGGGCGGGCAGCGGCCATCCACCTCCTCACCCTGACCGGGGCGGGGCTGCCGGTGCTGGTCCCCGGCTTCGCCCTGGGCCCGGTGGCGGTCTGGGCCCAGGCGGCGGGCGCCCTCTACCTGCCCGTCACCATCCTCCTCTACCTGGCCCTGGCCCGGGACCCGGCGGTGATGGGGCCCTACCGCCTGTCCCCCGCCCGCAGCCGCCTGCTGGCGGCGGTGGCCTGCGGCTTTCTGGCCCTGGGCATGGCCGCCTTGCGCGCCTAAGCCCGGTCAGGGGCCATCCACGGCCAGCACCGGGCAGGAGGCATGGCGGAAGGCGAAGGCCGCCACGTCCCCCAACAGCTCGCGGGCGCCGCGGGTACGGGCCTTGCGCCCCACCACCAGCAGTTCGGCCTCCACCCGGCGCACGTATTCCACCAGGCGAGGGCCGGGCTGCCCGTCCAGCAGCACCGGCACCACCGTGAACCGGTCCCCCGGCAGCACCTCCAGGCTGGCATCCCGATGGCGCAGCCAGGCCACCCGGTCGGTGGCGGCCACCTGCGCGTCGTCCGGAGGCGGGGGACAGACCGTGACCACATGCACCTCCATTCCCGGCGCCAGGTGGTCCCGGATCCACGCCCCCGCCCGCAGGGCGGTGAGGGAGCCGTCAGTGGCCCAGACCGCCCGCGGTGTCCGCCGTGGGGCCGGCCCCGGCAGCGGCACCGCCGCCCGCCGCACCACCGCCAGCAGCACTAGGTCCCCCAGCCAATGGGTGGTGGTGGCCACCTCCGACCCGGCCACGGCGGCCATGGCCGCCGTCAGTTCCGCCCCGGTGGCGGCGTGCAGAAGCGAACGGCCCAGCCAGCGGTAGGGCTCCAGCTTCGGCACCGACAACGGCCGCGTGACCCCCTCCAGGGCCCGCATGGCCAGCGCGCCCAGGGTGGTGGTGGGCTGGACCAGGTCCAGCACCGCCAGCAGCCCGCCCGGCTTCAGCACCCGCACCATCTCCGCCAGGCCCCGGCGCCAGTCGCGCATGTTGCGCAGGGAGAACTGGGCCGTCACGCGGTCGAAGCTGCTGTCGGGAAACGGCAACTCCTCCCCGAAGCCCTGCACCCAGCGCACCGGGGCGGCCCCGGGCGGCAGGGGCTCCCGCCGCGCCTGATCCAGCATCCCAGCCGAGGGGTCGAGGCCGGTCACCTGGCCTTGGGGGCCGACCGCCGCCGCCATGGTCCGGGTCACCGTCCCGGTGCCGCAGCCCACATCCAGCACCCGGAGGCCGGGGGTGAGGCGCAGGCGCTCCACCGCCGCCTGATGCCAGGCGCGGATCCCGGCCGCTGACAACAATGAGCTCCACAGGTCGTAATGGTGGGCGATTTCGTTGAAGAGTTCCGGGGTTTCCGCCATCGAGGGATACCGCCTCCCGCCCGTCCGTATCAGCAGCCGTCCGGCCGTCGTCGTGGGCTAGGGTACACCAAACCGGGCCCGGTGGCACCTGCGGGCGGGGGCTGCCCTGCCGACGGCGGGTCGGCGATAATGGAGTCAATCCGCCCCCAGAGGCGCAAGAGGAGGCAGGCCGCAGGGTGGGACGCGGGCTCAAGGAAACCGCCCTTTACGGGCTTTTCACCGTCAATGTAATCCTCAACGTGGTATGGCCGGTGACCCTGGCCCTGTCGCTGCTAGCGGCGGGTTACATCTGGTGGCGCTACCGGCGCTGGTTCCTCACCTACGCCGTTTTTCTCGGCATTGCGGTGCTGTTTGTGCTGGTCTTCGACCTGTTGCCGGGCAGCGGACCGGTGTCCTGAGCGGCCGCGCGGGCGGGGCCGGCACCCGGTCCCGCCCGCCCGGGCCCGCTTCACTGCAGGCGGCGCACAGCCGCCAGGGCCGCGTCGTAGTCGGGATGCTGCCCCACCTCGGGGACATACTCCACATAAGCCAGGCGGCCGTTGCGGTCGACCACGAACACCGCCCGCGCCAGCAGGCCCAGCTCCTTGATGTACACCCCGTAGGCGTACCCGAAGGTGCGGTCTTTATAGTCGGACAGGGTCTCCACCCGGTCCACCCCCGCCGCCCCGCACCAGCGGGCCTGGGCAAAGGGCAGGTCCATGGAAATGGTCAGAATGCGCACCCCCGGTCCGAGTGCCGCCGCCTCCTGGTTGAAGCGCCGCGTCTCCTGGTCGCAGACGGGGGTATCCAGGGAGGGTACCGAGGCCAGCAGCAGCACCTGGCCCGCATAGTCAGCCAGGGTCGCAGTGCTGAGGTCGTTGCGGGTCAGGCTGAAATCCGGCGCGGCGTCCCCGGCCTCCAGGCGCGGGCCCAGCAGGGTCAGGGGCCGCCCCTTGAAGGTCACCGCCTTCTCCCGTTCGGGGGTCATGGTCATCCCTCCATTCCAGGTGTTCGGGAACGGATCCCATTCTCAATGAAGCCGCTCGGGTGCGCTGGCCGGCGCGCGGGTATCCCCTCCCCCCGGCTTCGGCTATGATTATAGCGAAAACGGGCCCGCGGCCCCCTGCCGGGAGCCGGACGGGCCAGGGAGGCCGGATGCGATGGCGTTCCCTGCTGCCGTGGACGAGTACCTGACCGGCCGGTGTGCGCGCTGGATCGGGGAACTGGGGGAGTTCCTGGCCATCCCCTCCATCTCGGCCCTGTCCGCCCACCGCGCCGACATGGAGCGCGCGGCTGCCTGGTTGGCGGGCCGGCTGCGGGCGGCCGGCCTGGAAGAGGTGCGGGTCGATCCCCTGCCGGACGGTCATCCGGTGGTGCGGGGCGGCTGGCACCACCTGCCGGGGGCCCCCACCCTCCTCCTGTACGGGCATTACGACGTGCAGCCGGTGGACCCGGAATCGGCCTGGACCACTCCCCCTTTCACCCCCACGGTACGCGACGGCGCCATTTACGCCCGCGGTGCCAGCGACGACAAGGGCCAGGTGCTGATGCAGGTGCTGGCGGTGGAAGCCTGGCTGCGCACGGTGGGCCGGCTGCCCCTCAACGTGGAATTCCTGGTGGAGGGGGAGGAGGAGATCGGCAGCCCCCACTTGGGGGCCTACATCGCGGCCCATCAGGCGGAACTGGCCGCCGATGCGGCGGTCATCTCCGACACCCCCATGTATGCCCCCGGCGTACCGGCGCTCTGTTACGGGCTGCGGGGGCTGTGCAACCTGGAGGTGGAGGTGCGGGGCCCGGCCCAGGACCTGCACTCCGGGGTCTACGGGGGAGCGGTAGCCAATCCCGCCCATGCCCTGGCTGCCATCCTGGCCGGGCTGCATGACGCGGCCGGGCGGGTGACGGTGCCGGGCTTCTACGACGGGGTGGTCCCCCTCAGCCCCGCCGAGCGGGAGGAATGGGCGCGGCTGCCCTTCTCCGAAGCCGGGTTCCTGGCCGAGACCGGGGCCCCCGACCTCTTCGGCGAGGCCGGCTACACCACCCTGGAGCGCATCTGGGGCCGGCCCACCCTCGAGGTCAACGGCCTCTGGTCGGGGTTCACCGGCGAGGGCCGCAAGACCATCATCCCCGCCCGCGCCCGCGCCAAGCTGAGCTGCCGGCTGGTGCCGGACCAGGATCCCGGGCAGGTCCTGGCGGCGGTTGCCGATGCCATCCGCGCCGCCTGCCCGCCAGGGGTGGAAGTGGAGGTCCTGCCGGGCGAGGCCGACCCCGCCATCCTGCTCCCCCGGGAGCATCCCGCGGTGCTGGCCGCCCGGCGGGCCGTGGCCGCGCTCTGGGACCGGGAGCCGGCCTTTATCCGCATGGGAGGGTCCATCCCGGTGGTGGACACCTTCCAGCGCAACCTGGGCCTGCCGTCGGTGCTGCTGGGTTTCGCGCTGCCCGACGAACACTTCCACGCCCCCGACGAACACTTCCACCTCGACAACTTCCTGCGGGGCGCGCGCACCCTGGCCCGCCTCTGGCAGGAGTACGGCGACAGCCGTTAAGCCGATTAAAGGAGGTCCCGCCGTGGACACCCGCCTCTCCCCTGCGGCCGGTACCGGCCCTTTCGCCCTCGGGCGGCTCTACGGGCTGGTCAATGCCCTGGAGTCCCAGGACCAGTACGGGGAGGAACCGCCCCTGCGCCCGTCCCCTGCCCGGCGGATGGCGGTGGAACGCCTCATTAACCGCTTTTTTAGCGTCCTCTTCCCGGTGGAGCACCCCTGGGAGGAGGCGGTCGAGCCGTCCCGCCGGCAGAGCCGGCTGGAACTGCTGGGGGTGCTGGGCTGGGACCTGGCCCACCAGGTCCACCGCGCCTTCAGCCACGATTGCCCGCCGGGCGAGAAGGTCTGCCCGGACCTGGACCACGCCATCGCCATCTCCGAGCACGTGCTGGGCCGCCTGCCCGAGATCCATCGCATCCTGCTGACGGATGTGGAGGCGACCTACGAAGGGGATCCGGCCGCCCGCGACCATGCCGAAATCATCACCACCTACCCGGGCTTCCGGGCTATCGTGGTCTACCGCATCGCCCACGAGCTGCACCGGCAGGGGGTGCCCCTGCTGCCCCGCCTGATGACCGAAATCGCCCACGGGCAGACGGGGATCGATATCCATCCCGGTGCCCGCATCGGAGCCTACTTCTTCATCGACCACGGCACCGGGGTGGTGGTGGGGGAGACCACCGTCATCGGGGAGCGGGTCAGCCTCTATCAGGGGGTCACCCTGGGAGCGCTCAACTTCCCCAAGGACCAAAACGGGCAGATAATCCGCGGCCAGAAGCGGCATCCCACCATCGAGGACGACGTGGTCATCTACTCCGGGGCCACCATCCTGGGCGGCCAGACCGTGATCGGCCGCGGCAGCGTCATCGGGGGCAACGTCTGGCTGACCGACAGCGTGCCCCCCGGCAGCCGGGTCCTGGCGGTCTCGCAGTTGACCCTGAAGGCCAACAAGGCGCGTCCGCCGGCTCCCGGCGACCAACCGTAAAGGAGGGACCGCCATGCCCGTCTATCTGCACGATGAGAAGCCGCCGGTGCGGGCCGGCCGGGTCAGCCTCTACATCGACCTCGTTTTCTGGCACCCGCGGCGGTCCGATCCCGCCCCCCTGCAGGACGCCCTCGAGGAGACCGGGCTGGGCGAGCGCTCCCAGACCGTGTTCTGGAACGACAAGATCACGGTGCGCCTGGCCATGTGGCAGGGCCGTTACTGGTACGGCATGTCCGATCAGGACTGGGCCCAGGCCGCTGCCGCGGTCATGACCTTCATCCGGACCGTAGCCGCCGTCTATGGGGTGCGGCAGGTCGATTACGACACCCGCGCCTTCGCGGTCGGGGTGGCTGCCCCCGCCCGGCATCGCCGCATGCCCCTGGAGCGGCTGCCCGAGGGCCGGCCCGCCCATGGGGCCCCGGTCTTCTGGCGCCTGGAGCTGGGCCCGTTGCCGCCGCCGACCCCCTAGCCGGCGGCGGGCGGCCCGGAAAAACAGGGCTGTCTGCCGGGGCGCCCCGGCCGGGAATACCGGCCAGGTCCTCCCCCGCCGCGCGTCCCCCGGCCATCCGGCGGGGCACGCCTACCGCTGGTATCGCCGCCCCCTCCCGCCCGGCCCGCCGGTTCATCCCCGGCCCTTCCGGATTGCCCGGAACGGTCCACCGGTTGCCGGCCATGGCCGCCGGGCATGCTACCGCCCGGGAGGGATGGTCATGCCCGATACCGATGCGACAGAACCCTGCGCCTGGTGCGGCGAGGCGGGCAGCGAACACTGCCCCGACTGTCAGGCGGCCCTCTGCCCCACCCACCGCTGCGCCACCTGCGGGCGCTGCGCCGATGACTGCCTCTGTACCGGCTACCGCTGGGTGCCGGACCTGTTTTGAGCCAAAACACGCCACAGGGCCGCCCCCGCGGGGGGCGGCCCTGCCGGTACCGGGATCAGCCGAGGTGCGCCGCGGCCGGGGAGTGGCCCGTGTCCTCGCCCGAAATGGTCTCCAGGTCCTGCCGCGCCGGTTCCGGCAGCAGGAGGGTCAGGAGGAAACCCACCACGGAGAAGCCGAAGGTGACCTCGAGGGTCCCGGCCAATCCCAGGGCCTTGGCCAGCACCGGGAAGACGAAGACCCCGATGAAGGCGCCCACCTTGGCCACCCCGGCCGACAGCCCGTGGCCGGTGGTGCGGAGGTTGACAGGGTACAGTTCCGCCGCCAGTACAAAGGTGGTGACGTTGGGGCCGAATTCGGCAAAGAAGTAACTGAGCCCGTAGAGGAGCAGGAATGGGACCACCATGCGGGTGAGGCCGGGGATGGCACCGATGGCCAGGAAGGCGAGGCCCATGACCGCGAAGCCGATCAGCTGCAGCTTGCGGTGCCCGATGCGGTCCATCAGGCTGAAGGCCAGGATGTACCCGGGTACGGCCGCCACCGCGAACACAATCAGGGTCCAGGCAATGCTGGTGGCGAGGGCGGCATGCGGCGCCACCATCTTCATGATGAGGGGGGTGGAGATGCTGTTGCCGTAGTAGGCGTAGTCAAACACAAACCAGGTGCCGGCGGTACCTACCAGGGTCACGAGATAGCGGCCGAGCCGCGCCCGCACCGGCGGCTCCGGGGCCGTCTCCGCCTCCACGGCATGGGCGCTGAAGTGTTCCATCTGCCGCACCGCCCGCTCGGTCTCGCCCTTCACCCGCGCCAGGTAGCGGGGCGATTCCGGCATGGTCCGCCGCAGGTAGATGATGCCCAGGGCCGGCAGGGCCCCCAACCCCAGCATCAGCCGCCAGGCCAGGTCGGGACTGGCCCCCGCCCCCAGGATGGTGAGGGCCACGATGGGGCCGGCCACCAGGCCCAGGGCCTGCATGGAGAAGACCATCCCCACCAGCTTGCCGCGGTCGCGGGTGTTGGCGTACTCGCTCATCAGCACCGCCGATACCGGGTAGTCCCCGCCGATGCCGACGCCGAGGATGAAGCGGAAGATGATGAGCCAGAGGATGTTGGGGGCCAGGGCCGAGGCCAGCGCGGCCAGGGCCATGAGGGCGGCCTCCAGGCCGTAGACCGCCTTGCGGCCGTAGACGTCCGCCAGCCGCCCGAAGATGAAGGCACCCAGGAAGGCGGCAATCAGGGAGGTGGATCCCACCAGACCCAGCATATAGGAGGACGGGTGCCATACCTGCTTGATGAGGACCAGGGCCACCCCAATGATGAAAAGGTCGTAGGCGTCCGTGAAGAATCCCACCCCTGCGGTCACCATGGCCCGCAGGTGGAAGAGGCCCAAGGGGGCTTCGTTGAGGGCCTCGGTCAGGGTCGGCCGTCGGGTCGACATGGGTTCACTCCTTTCCGGCATGGCGCCGCATCCGCAGCCAGGCGCCCGTTGCCATCGTGCAGGATGTCGGTTACGACCCCGTTAGCAGCCCTTTAAGGTTGTGCGAATTTCCGGTTAATCTTCCCGCGCGGGTGCGCTCCCCGCCGCGCACCGCTCCCCCCTAGCCGGCGCAGCAGGACAGCCGGCTGACATCCTTGGCGAAGGCCAGGGCCGCCAGCCGCAGGCCCTCGGCCATGGTGAGGTAGGGAGCGAAGGTGCCGGCCAGGTCGTCCACGGTAAGCCCGGCCTTGACCGCCAGGGTGGCGGCGTAGATCACCTCGCCCGCCTCGGGCCCCACCATCTCCACCCCCCGGATCCGGCCGCCGGCCGCCTCGGCCACCATGCGGATGAAGCCGGGGCCGGCCCGGTTCACCTGGGCCCGCGCCACCGCCTCCAGGGGCACGGTGGCGGTCACCACCTCCAGCCCGGCGGCGCGCGCCTGGCGTTCCCCCCAGCCCACCGCCGCCACGCCCGGGTCGGTGAACATGACCTGCGGCACCGCTTCCAGGTCCAGGAGCAGGGGGGCCGGGTCGAGGCCGAGGGCGTTGCGGGCCGCCAGTTTGCCCTCATAGGCGGCCACATAGACGAATTGCGGCCCGCCGGTGACGTCGCCGGCGGCGTAAATGCGGGCATTGGCGGTGGCGAGGTCGGGCCCGGTGACCACCTCCCCGCGCGGGCCCGGAGCCAGGCCGGCTGCCGGCAGGTCGAGACCCTCTGTCTGAGGCAGGCGCCCGGTCGCGACCAGCAGGGCGCCCGCGCGCAGCTCCTCTTCCCGCCCCTCACGGCGCACGCGCAGGCAGACCTCCCGGCTGTCCCCCTCTACGGCCAGCACCTCCGTCCCGAAGCGGAAGCGGAGACCCTCCCCCTCCAGGGCCCGCAGCAGGGTGGCGCCGGTCTCCGGGCTGTACTGGCCCAGCAGGGAACGTCCCCGCAGCAGCATGGTGACCTCCGCCCCTGCCCGCCGGAAGAACTGCCCCAGTTCCAGACCCACAAAGCCCCCGCCCAGGATGATGAGGCTGGCCGGGACCCGGTCCAGGGCCAAGGCTTCGGTGCTGGTCAGAAAGGGCACCCGGTCCAGGCCCGGCACCGGCGGCACCGCCGGGCGCGCCCCGGTGGCCACCAGGATACGGCCGGCCCGGACCGTCCGCGCCCCGGCCGCCACCGTCACCGGGTCCAGAAAGCGCGCCTCCCCCCGCAGCAGGTCGATACCGTAATCGCCCAGCAGGTCCTCGTACTTGGATCGGCGCATGGCCTCCACCAGCTCCCGGCGCTCCGCCGCCAGGGCCGCCGGGTCCAGGCTCCCGGGGCCGGGCGCGATCCCGGCCAGGCCGGGGTGGGCCACGGTCCAGGCCACCTCCGCTGCCCGCAGCGAGAACTTGGAGGGCACGCAGCCGATGTTGACACAGGTGCCGCCCACGGTGCCGCGCTCCACCATGCCCACCCGCGCGCCCGCGTCCCGGGCCTCGATGGCGGCGGCGAAGGCGGCACTGCCGGATCCCAGGATGAGAAGGTCGTAGTCGAACCCGGAGCTGCCGGGCTGCTGCCGGGGTGCGGCCGGATCCTCCGCCTCCAGGCCCAGGGGCCGGTAGCCGGCCGCGCGGACCGCTGCCTCCGCCGCTGCGGGATCAAACCCGGCCGGCGCCGTGAACCACGCCCCCCCGCGCCGGAAATCGGCCGTGACCGCCAGCGCCCCCGCTGACTCCAGGGCCGCCTGGACATGCCGGTCACAGCTGGGACAGGTCATCCCCCCGATCCGCATGTGAAAATGCCGGTGCGTCTCCGCCATGCTGCCCGCCCCCTCCCGGGCCTTCCCGGCCCCCTGCCTTCGTTATACCACCATCCGTCCCCACCTTTGCCGGGAGCTGGGATCCTTCCCGCAGCCCGTTAAAAGTTGTACCCCGCGGGGGCGGGGCCTTAGCATGGAGGCAGGCATCCAGTGTACGACGGAGGGAGGAAGGGGCGATGGACGGCATTGCCGAAGCGGCCCTGGCGGCACTGCTGACCCGGATTCTTAGTGAGCTGACGGGAACCCTGGCCGGCGGATTCAGTCTGGATTTGGCTCCGGCCCCGGGCGCGGCCCCGCCGCCGGCCGGCGCGGGCACCGTGCCGCCGGCGCCCCCCGCTCTCGCCCCGCTGTTCCAGCAGGCGGCCGCGGCCACCGGCCTCAGCCCCGCTCTGCTGCAGGCGGTGGCCCTGACCGAGTCGGGCGACAATCCGGCCGCGGTCAGCGACAAAGGCGCCATCGGCCTCATGCAGCTGATGCCGGCCACTGCCCGCGCCCTGGGGGTGGACCCCTACAACCCCGCCGCCAACGTGCTGGGCGGCGCCCGCTACCTGGCGGGGCTGCTGCAGCAGTTCGGGGGCAGCCTGCCGCTCGCCCTGGCGGCCTACAATGCCGGACCGGGGGCGGTGGAGGCCGCCGGTGGCATCCCCCCCTTCCCGGAGACGGAGCATTACGTCACCGCGGTCCTGGACCGCTACCGCGCCCTGACGTCCTGAGACCGTCCGCCGCCGCCGTGGCCAGGCGGTCGGCCCGTTCGTTGAGGGGGTGGCCGCGGTGCCCGGCCACCTTGACCCACTCCACCTCCCGCTCGCCGGCCAGGCGCAGGAGCTCCCGCCAGAGGTCCTGGTTCTCCACCGGCTGGCCGCGGGCATTGCGCCAGCCCCGCTGCTCCCAGCCCCGAAACCAGTTCTGCCGGAAGGCGTTCACCAGGTAGGCGGAGTCGCTGTACACGCGCACCCGGGCGCCCGGTTCCGTCCGCCGCAGGGCCTCGATGGCGGCGGTCAGCTCCATGCGGTTGTTGGTGGTGGCCGCCTCCGCCCCGGCGTACTCGCGTCCGTCCGCAAACACCACCCCCCAGCCGCCGGGCTGACCACCCGGCGCCTGGTTGTTGCGGCAGGCCCCATCGGTATAGACCTCAATCACCCGCCCCGTCACGGGACCGGCCTCCTCCCCCCGCCCCGGGGGCCGCCTGCGCCACCAGGCGTTCGAGACCGGGCAGCAGGATCGCCCCCGGCGCCTCCACCCGGCAGGGGATGCCCGCCCGGGCCAGCGCCCAGCGCGCCTCCGGGGCATAGTGCTCGCAGACCACCGCCCGCGCCCCGGCCGCGACCGCAGCCGCCGCCAGCTCCGGGTCCAGGCAGGCGGTCCACCAGCCGCCCTCGCCGTCGGCCAGGGCGCGCGGGTAGCGGACCTCGTTGGCGAGCTCGAACCAGTCGTAGGCCACTTCCTCATAGGGGTGGGCCGCCAGCAGGGCCGCCTCCACCCGATCCGCCAGCCAGGCCGGCACCAGGGTTTCCAGCCGCCACTCATCCGCCTCCTCCAGGCGCCCTACCGCCCCCAGGAAGGGATTGGCCCCGGCCAGGGGCAGGAAGGTGCCCTGCCCGCGGGCGGCAAAGGTGCAGTGGCTGTAGAGGCCGATGTGACCGGCACCCGCGTCGCCCAGGGCCTGCCGCACGGCCTCCAGGTAGCCGGCCGGCACGTAGGTGACCAGCTTGCGGTACGGGCGCACCCGCAGGGGCGGGCCCGCCGGAGTGCCCGCCCGGGCCGCCGCCAGCGCCCGTGCCCGGCCGGCGGGGCCCAGGACCGCCCCCCGCGGCGGGGGCGGTCCCCAGAGCGCCAGCAGGCCCGGCTGGTCCTCCCCCGCCACCGCCACCGCCCGCACTACCCCATCCTCCGCCTGATCGAGGCCCGCGCCCTCCACCAGGTCAGGGAAGCCGGCCGCCCACAGCCGATCCCGTAATCCGGCCAATCCTCTCACCCCCGCCCCAGCATACCGCCGGGGGCGGAGACACAAAAGAGCCGGCCGGGTAACCCCGGCCGGCCGCCGGAGCCCGGCTCAGCGCCGGGACACCCCCCACTTGGCCAGCAGGTCCTCCGCCGTACGCCGGTCGATGGTGCCGACGTGCACAATCTCGTTGTTAACGATGGTGGAGGGAACGCTGCGGATGTACAGCTTGACCGCCAGCTCCCGGCCTTCCACGGTCCCCACGTCCAGCTCCCGCACGTTGATGCGGTACTTGGACTCCAGGTTCTTCCAGGTATTGACGGTGGCCGGGCAGGTCGTGCACCACTGCGAGGTGGCTACAATCACGTCGAGGTCGCTCATGACCCTCCCACCCCCAAGGGAATGCTAGCTGCACCGCATGCACTGAATCTTGTCGCGTTGAATGATCTCCCGGTAGCGCCGGATCGCTTCGTCCCCGGTGTACAAATGGTCCCAACTTTGGCCCGGGTCGGGCTTGAGGCGGATGATCCACGCCTGACCGTAGGGGTCGATGTTCAAGAGCGCCGGCTCCTCCAGCAGGCGCTGATTGACCTCCACGATCTCCCCGTCCAGGGGGCTCACCAGCGGACCCGCCCACTTGCCGCTTTCCAGCGAGGCCAGGGAATGCCCCCGCGTCACATGGGTCCCCTTGCGCTTGGGACGGCAGAACAGGATCTTGCCGGAAAGGGTCTGGGCAGGGTCGGTCATGCCCACCAGAATGGTGTCGTCCGTGTCCGGCCGTACCCACACGTTATTCTCGAGGTCATAGTACAGCGACTCCGGGACGTCGCAACCTTGGATCTCGGCCATCGTTCCTCCGCCTCCTCAGTCCCGCGTACTCCGATGGCGGTCCGGGTGCGCGGGAAGGGGCGCCCCAATCAGCGCCCCATCCGACCCGCGACCGTTCCGGTCCCATCAGCGGCGCACCCGCGTTGCTTCCGCCTAGACGTTGGCCATCTTCGCCCCGCTCAGGAAGCGGTTGACCAGTTCCAGGGCGTCGGACTCCATGTCGCCGATGTACAGCTCCCGCGGGCTGTGGCCGAAAGCCAGCCCCACCAGCTGGGTGTAGTACATCACCGGCAGGCGGGCGCCCTCCCCGACGGCATTGATGGCCCGGAACTGCAGGGCGTCCAGCCCGCCCGCGCACTTGGGGCACATGAGGGAGAGCACGTCGGCCCCGCTGCCCTTGGCCTGGGAGAGGATCCGCCCGGTCAGGCGCCCGCTCACCCGCTCATCGGACAGGAGGTTCTTACCGCCGCAGCAGAGGGTTTCGGCCGGGTGCTCCACCACCGTGGCCCCGATGGCCTCCAGCAGGTCATGCATGAAGTGCGGCCGCTCGGGGTCCTCCCCTGCGATCTGGATGGAGGAGAGCATGTCGCCCGGCCGGTGGTAGAGGCAGCCGTAGTAGGGGGCCACGCGCAGGCCGGTCAGGGGCCGCTTCACGTGGGCCTTGATCTCGTCCAGCCCCACCACGTCGGTCAGGTATTCGAGGGTGTTGCGCACCGACGGCTTCTCCGTCAGCGGCTTCTCCTCCGCCGCTTCCAGCAGGTTCTGGATGGCGTTGGCGGTCTCGCCGCCCAGGCCGAAGTTGTAGGCCGTCCGCGACAGCTCATGGTAACAGACGTTGCAGGAGACCACCACTTCGTTCTGCCCCTGCTGCAGCAGGTGGCTCAGGTTGCGGGCCGGCAGGAAGTGGCTGCGGATGCCTTCCCCCTTCAGCTCGCCGGCGCCGCAGCAGGAGTAGTCCTCCACCTCGACCAGGTCGATGCCCAGGTCCCGCGCCACGATGCGGGTGCTGAGGTCATAGGCGCGGTCGATGGTCTTCAGGGAGCAGCCCGGAAAGTACCCCGTTTGTAACGCCATGTCATTGCCCTCCCGCTTGCCCGAGTAGGACCCGCCGGCTGGCGCGCCACTTCGCAGGCCGTCCGATCATCATGGTGCGGATGGCGCGCCCGTCCAGCATGGTCTTGATGGCCGTCTTCTTCATCTCCGGGGAGAACAGCTCCTGCGTGCGTCCCACGCGGCGCAGAAAGTCGGCCTGCAGGAGAGCCAGGTTGAGGCGCCCGTGCTCGGCCAGATGATGCCGGTAGGCCTCGTGGTTGGCCCGGAAGGTCTCGCTCATCTTCTCGGGCACCACCTTGTGCAACCACTGGCCGATAGCCTCAATGACCTCGGCCGTGTTCACGCCCTTGGGGCAGTGGTGGGTGCAGTTGTAGCAGCCCACGCAGCGCCAGATGGTGTCGGCGTGCTTCTTCAGTTCATCCACCCGGCCGGTGCGCACCCAGTAAATGTAGGCCCGGGGGTTGAAATCGGGCACCTCCGACTGCACCGTGCAGCCCGCCGTGCACATCCCGCACTGGATGCAGCGGTCAATGCTGGCCCCCGTCAGGTCGCGGCGGATCTCGTCCAACGTCTGGGTCTCGAAATCAGCGTGGACCCGCGGTTTGATGAAGGTGTTCCAGCGGCCGGAGATGTCGACCCCGTCCATGACGTAGTTCTCGAACTCGATAATCTGGTCGTCGTCAACCAGTGAGCGCTCGTGAATTCCGGCTCCCTTGGGCACCACGGTCACCTCCTTACGTCGCGGTTACATCCAGTCACTCGGCGCTTCCCAGCCTTGTCCGGTGGGCATGGCCTCCTTGGGGATGGGTAGACCCAGCAGGTAAGAGATCACCCCGTAGGCGGTGGGAAAGGCCCCGAACAGCGAGCGCGAGGTGGTCTGGAAGTACATCTTGTAGAGGTAGTCGGCGTAGAAGTAGGCCAGCACCATGTCCACCGAGAAGGCGCCCCACTTGGCCAGCCCCTGCCGATCCAACTCCTCTTCCAGCACGCGCAGCTGATCCGCCACGCCCTGGTACCCCGCGCCCCACTGGCGGAACCGGTCCTTGCCGTTCTGCCCCGGCTCGTTGGTGAACTCCAGCAGGTAGGGCAGTGCGCCGGTCCCGGTGCGGTGGGAGTAGACCCATTCCGTCACCAGGGGGTACCGCCGCGGCGCCGCGAGGTGCAGGAACTCGATGGCAATGTCCTTGGCCACCTCCGCCGGCAGCATGGGCAGGGAGAGGGCGAAGGCCTGCACCCGGTCCTCCACGCTGCCGGTGTCGTCCTCAACCAGCGAGGCCAGGTAGAGGCGGAAGCGGCTCAGGTCCATGTGGCCGGTGATCTCGCTCAGGTGCCGCCGGCCGCTGCGCAGCTTGCGCACCGCCTCCTCCCAGTCGCTCTCCGTCGCCATGGCGATGTGCCGCGGGTTGGTGATGTGGCGGATCACCTGCGAAGAGCGCTCCAGCCCCTGCAGCAGGTCATCGAAGGGCAGGTTGTCGATGTTCTCCCGCGCCATCCGCCACACCGGCTCCAGCGCCGGGCTCTGAATCCGGGCGCGAAACGCCTCTACCTCGGTCACACCCATCACGCCCCTTTTAGGCCAAGACCCGAGACTTCAGGTAACGGAACGCCTCCGCAGCCGCCGCGTCGCCCTCGGTGATGGAGTCCTCGATGGCCTTGGGGCCGCTGGCCGCGCCGGCCACGAACACCCCCGGCTTGGAGGTCAGCGCGCTGGAGGCGATGGATCCGGTCCGCTTCACGAAGCCGTGCTCCTCGAGGTCGACCCCGAACTTGGCCGCCATGGCCTTGGTGCCCGCGCTGGGCTCCATGCCGGCCGCCAGCACCACCAGGTCGAAGGGCCACTCGAAGGGCCCGCGCACCAGGGTGTCCTCGCCCTTCAGGACGGGGGTGCCCTTCTGCTGCGTGATCTCGGCGATACGGCCCTTCACGTAGATGACGCCTTCGTCCTCCTGGGCCCGCCAGTAGAGGGTGTCCTCCCACAGGCCGTAGGTACGGACGTCCATGTAGAACATGGCGATCTTGGCATCCGGCAGCTGGTGGCGCAGCTCGATGCCCTGCTTGGTGGACACCGCGCAGCACACCCGCGAGCAGTAGGTGTGGCCCACGTGGCGGTCACGGGAGCCGACGCAGTAGATGAAGGCCACCGACTTGGGAGTCTCGCCGTTGGACGGCCGCTTCACCGGGCCCTTAGCCAGCATCTCCTCCAGCTCGGCGCCGGTGATGACGTCCGGGAAGAGGCCGTAGCCGTACTTGGGGTCCTTGCGGGGGTCGAAGTGGTCGAACCCGGTGGCCAGCACGACTGCGGACACATCCACGGTCTTCTTGGTGCCGCCGGTCAGCTCCACCTGGAAGCCCTGCCCGCGCTCACGCACGTTGCCCACCTGGGTGTTGAGGGCCACGGTCACCCGGTCGTTCTGGTTGACGGCGTCGGACAGCTCCTTAATCAGCTGGGGACCGCTGGAGAAGTCGGGCATCAGCACCTGGTACTGGTGGGTCGCCACCGCACCGCCCAGGTAGCCGTTCTGTTCCACGAGGATGACATCCATGCCGAAGTCCGCCAGCGACTTGGCCGCCCGGAGCCCGGCCGGGCCTCCTCCGATTACCATCACCTGCGTTGCCACGGTTTTTCCTCCCCTTTTTCCCGAATGGGTGGCCGATTAGCGCACGGGCGGGATGTAGAGCTGATCGGGTTCGCGCCCGGCCTTGAGCTCCGCCAGGTACTCCTCGTAGGCCGCCTTGGAGGACCGCCAGTCGATGCCGATCTTGTCCAGCAGCTTCTCCCAGCTGGAGGTGTGCCACTGCAGCTGGACGATCTTGTAGGGGTCGGCCCCCGCGGCCAGGGCGGCGAACTGGACGTCGGACATCACCGGCAGCTCGTAGTTGTACCCGTGGGCCTTGCCGATCCACTGGTTCTTGTCGAGGGTGGTGGTGCAGCCGGTGTCCTGGGTGATGGCCACGTCGGAGTTGGCCTCCTCGACCATGACCTTGATCTTCCGCTCCAAGGAGAACGACCGCGAGAACTCCCGCTCGGTCAGGATGTGCCGGAAGCCGAAGCCGCAGCAGTCATACCAGGTGGAGTAGTCGGCCACGTTGGCGCCCAGGGCCAGCAGCACCGAGGTGGTGGGGGCCGGCCGCTCGCCGCCGTACACCATGGGGTCGTAGATCACGTCCTCGGGGATCATCTTCCACACGTGGCAGGCGGGGTGGACGGTGGCGATGACGTTGGACACGTCGTAGACCTTGAGCTTGGCCACCTCGTGCCGCATCACGTGCAGCCACTCACTGTAGTGGACGATCTCCTCGGGGATGACCAGCTCCCGGCCCACCTTGGCCAGCACCCGCCGCACCTCGTCGCGCAGCTCCTTGTGCTCGACCAGCAGGTTGCGCATCTCCTTGTAGTTGCCGAAGGAGGTGCCGCAGTGGATGAGCGGGTAGTAGCCGGTCTCATAAGCCCGGTGCCAGTTGCGCACCGCCACGCTGGCCAGGGCCACCAGGTTGGAGGTACCGGACCCGTGGTAGTTCCACGCCGTGCAGGAGGTCTGGTGGGTTTCGTCCAGGTACTCCAGCCCGAGCTTGTTCATGAACCACATAATGGAGGTGGGGTAGCCGGGGATGTTCCCGCACTGACCGCAGGACTTGTGGTGCCAGAGCTTGTTGGTCGGGATCCGCTTCTTGCGGCCGAGCATGGTCTCCACTTCCACCGGCTTGTTCTCCGGCTTGATGTGGATGACCTTGACCTCGCCCTTGGCCTCCAGCTCCGCCAGCAGCTCCCGGGGATCCTCAGGGGGGTTGTCGCGGATCTCCCGCTTGTCGACCTTCTTGGTCACGAATTCCCAACCGCTTGCGCGAATTTGCGTGGCCATCGCGAACCTCCTCTTTTGCAGGATGCCGGCGGGCTAGCTCCGGGCCCGTTCCTCTTCGACCTGCTCCCGCAGCTCCTGGACCATGTCGTTGACCACTTCAAAGAGGTTGGGGTCGACGTCTTCGACGAGTTTGAAGATCCCGGTCTCTTCGTAGATGGTGTACAACTCGTACGAAGTCTCCGGGGAGACCTTCCAGGCCGAGGTGGTTACCTGCAAGGTGTACACCGGAATCGCCTTACGCTTGATGGCAAGGTCCGTCGAGCTCCACGGAATCTTGGGCCCCCAGTCGGGGAAGAAGTCCGGCTGGATCATGTCGGGCGTCAGCTGGTTACCGATGGACAGCACCTTCAGCAGCACGCGGCCGTAGGGCTTCAGCAGCCGCGACACCGCCGGCATGCCGCGCCACACCGCCACCTCGCGCATGATCATGACCAGGCCGCCGGGCGAGTTGTGGAACGGGCACCGCAGCGCGCAGGTGTAGCACTGGGCGCAGGCCCAGATGTACTCGTCCATCATCTCTTTGACCTTTTCCGCATCGCCGTTGAGCACGGTCTGGATCACGATGCGGGGCGAGTAGTCGAAGAACCGGTGGGACGGGCACGAACCGCTGCAGATGCCGCAGTTGAGGCAGCCATGAATGACCTCGTGATACCGGATATCCGACTTGATCGCCTGCAGGAGGCTTTCGGCGTCGAAATTGCCGATTTCATCGAGGTCCTGAATCATGGTGTGGCCCTCGGTTTCCTCCACGTTCAGCACCCCCTTCGGGCGTTAACCGGAATCGATCAGCTCAGGTAGACCACGCGGTCCGCATCGAGCAGGAGGTCGTGCAGGTCGGCTGCCCCGATCCACCGCATCGGCCATTCGACGTCCTCCGGCTGCAGCTTGCAGAGCGGCAGGCTGAGGCGGCATCCGTAAAAGGTCACGTCGTTGTCGACGGCCATGCGGATAAAATCGGCCAGCGTGCGCTTGCTCCCGTCCAAGGCGCCGGTCGCCTGAGCGAAGCCGGGCTCGAACATCGAGAGTCCGGTCTGGGTGAAGACGATCTCGGCCTCGTGGTCCATCGCCCGGGCCGCGGTCGCCATGAAGAACACCGTAAAGCAGCGTTCCGGCCGCTCCCGCCCGGCGGTCTGGACGTAGAGAAAACGCGCCATGGTCCTCGCCTTCCCTCTCCCGTGCTCGATGATTACTAATGACTAGTTAGCCATTCACCTTAGGCTCGACGGCAGTGTATCACTCGATTAACTCAGTACCAATTGCCCAACCGGCCTGAATCCTTGCGCCGCGTTCGGTAAGCGGTTGAAGTAAGAGCGACAGAAACGTCGGTTCGGGCCCGCTCTAGTCGTTTTTACCTAGCCAACCCGGTCAATTCTGACGCGCCTATACCGGTTTTTTCAAATTCATCAAAGTATATTGACCTATCCGAAAAGGGGTGAAGCGGTTTTTGAACGGAAGGTACGTTTGGATGTAGATATCTGCGCCCTAAACTCCTATGCTGGGGGCGGTGGGCCGGATCGCGGTGGCCGCCAGCGTTCTTGCCCCACATTACAGCGGTGCCCCTCCGCCTCTCGGGGGCGCCCGAACAAGGATGGGATGGTTGATGGCCGTCGTACGCGGATGTAACGTTCCCGAGGATCGATACTACTGGATCGACAAGCACGTCTGGGCCCGGCCGGTGGGGGACCTCATCGAGGTCGGCATCACAGACGCCGGCCAGAAGCTGGCCGGCAAGATGCTGGTCTGCCACCTGAAGCCCCCGGGGCGGACCCTGAAGCGCGGACAGACCGGCGGAAGCCTCGAGAGCGGCAAGTGGGTCGGCGGAATCTCCACTCCCGTCTCCGGCACCATCGCCGAAATTAACAAGGCGGTAGAGGCTGACCCGGAAATGCTCAACAACGCCCCCTACGACAACTGGCTCTTCCGCATCCAGCCGTCGGACTGGGAGGCGGACAAGGCCCAGCTGGTCACCGGGGACGAGGCCCTCAAGGCCTATGAGGCTAAGATTGAGGCGGACAACATCCAGTGCTAGCCGGCGTCCGGGCGGATCGGACGGGGCACCGCCCGGGTCCGTCCCGGCCCCGGGCCGGCAGCACCCCTTCGCGCTGCCCGAGCACCTGCTGCCGGCCTTCGCTCCCGGGCCGGCAGCGGCACGCCCGGGGCGCCGGACCTCCGCGCCCGGCCGGCAGGCCAAGGCGCCGGTCCGTCCTGGATCCCCTGCCTGAAGGAGGTACCCCCGAGGATGGACGAAACCAAAAAAATCCTGTATATCCACACCTCCGGTCCCGATACCCCCGAACGCACCGGCTCCCCCTTCTTCCTCGCCACCGCCGCCGCCCTGCTGGGCCATGAGGTGACGATGCTGTTCACCATGCGCGGCACCGCCCTGCTCAAGAAGGGTGTGCCCGAAACCGCCACGATCATGGAAGGCGGCCAGACGCTGCGCTATTTCATCGACCAGGCCATCGAGGCCGGGGTCACCTTCCTGGTTTGCGCCCCCAGCCTGGCCCTCAACAACATGACCAAGGAGGATCTCATTCCCGAGGTGTCGGACGTGGTGGGCGGGACCTTCGTCAACGAAACCGCGCTCGCGTCCGACCTGGTTATGACGTTCTAGTACTTTCAGTGCAACTGCGACCCTTGCACCGGCCGGCTGCCCCCGAATGGCGGCTGTCAGGGCCGGCCCGCCTGCGGTATGAAAACAGAGGAGGAGGGTTCCGGCCGGCCGGATGCGGCCGCCGGAACCCGTTAGCGGCATCACGGCAGTTCCGGGGAGGGAACGGGGCAACCCGAATTGCATGCGCTATCTGAACCTGGGTACCGTGTCGCGGGAGCGATCCATCGCCGCCTTTCACGCCGTGGCCGACCTGGCCCGGGACGGCGACCCCATGACCCTGATCACGGCGGTGCCGGAGCGGCCCTTTGTGTCCATCGGCTACCATCAGCTGGCCAGCCGGGAGGTGGCGGTGGACTTTTGCCGCGCGCACGACATCCCCATTGCCCGCCGCATGGTGGGGGGCGGTGCCGTGCTGCTGGATCCGGGACAGGTCTTCTTCCACCTCATCTTTCCCGGCGGACACTCGTCCGTCAACGACCTTTTCGCCGCCCTGCTGCCGGGCGTGATCAACGCCTATCAAAAGATGGGGGTCCCGGCCGAGATCCGGCCCCTGAACGACATCGTGGTGGGCCCCCGCAAGCTGGGGGGTACCGGCGCCGCCACCCTGGGGCAGAGCCTGGTGTTCGTGGGCAGCCTCCTGTTCGACTTTGACCGCGACCTCATGGTGCAGGTGCTGAAGGTGCCTTCGGAGAAGTTCCGCGACAAGATGCTGACCAGCCTGCGCGACTACATGACCACCCTGCGCGAGGAGCTGGGCGAGCGCACCCCCAGCCATGAGGAGGGCGCCCGCATCCTGGCTGAGGCTTACGGGGAGCTGCTGGAGGAGCCCCTGGAACCCGGCACCCTGACCGAGGCCGAGGAGGCGCGCACCCGCGAGTTCGAGGCGCGGTTGTTCGACCCCGCCTTCGTCTTCCAGAACGAAGGCTGGCGTACGCCCGGGGTGAAGATCCGGGACGGCGTCTACCTGTACGAAGGGCTCCACAAGGTGCCCAACGGCCTGGTACGGGCCGTCTGGCTGGAGAACGAGGGCCGCATCGAGCAGGCCTGGATCGGGGGCGATTTCTTCGTGGAGCCGGCCGACGCCCTTACCCCCCTGCAGGAGGCGCTTCAGGGCCAGGCGCCCCGCAGCCCGGGCTTCGCCCAGGCGGTGGAGGAGGCCTTCGCCCGCATCGGGGTCGGCGGCCTGACCGCAGCGGACCTGGTGCAGGCCTTCGCCAACCCGACCCGGCTGGGTGAGCTGGAGCAGGCCGAAGGGGTTGCCCCTCAAGGGTGATTTGGTACGATAGGCATTGATGGGGTTTTGCGGCCGGGTACGGAGAGGGGGTGGGCCCATGTCACGCCACCTGCGCGCGGCATTGCTGCAGTTCATGGCCGAGCATGGGACGGTCACCAGCGAACTCTTAAGCAAGCATCTGGGGGTTTCCCGGCGGCACGTGCAGCGGGAACTGCACGACCTGGTGGCGGAGCGGCTGGTGGTCTCCTCGCGGGTGCCGGGCACCCGCCGGACCGCCTACTACTCCCTGCCCAAGCGGGCCTCGGGCGACACCCAGCCCTTGCGGCGGCTCCTGGCGGCCATGGAGGACGCGGCGGGGCCGGAGCTCTACCGGCGCATCCTGGACGTGTACATCGACGATTACTACGGCAACGACCTGCACCGGCCGCTGGAGGAGCTGGCCCGCCAGGAGCACCGCAACATGAGCTGGCAGCCCAGCACCAACGGCTGGTGGATCGAGATGCGCTCCTGCCCCTTCCCTTACTGGAAGGGCAACCCCACCGTCTGCGAGGCCGAAACCCGGGTGTTGAGCCAGCACTGGAAGGTGCCGGTGATCAACATCGCCGATGACGGCGAACGGATGCGCTGCCGGTTCTTCATCCCCATCCGCCCCTCCACCGCGGTCCTCAGCCCCGACGGAACGGAGGGCCAGAAGTGATGCGGACGGTGACGGTGGAGGGGGTGCCTTTCCGGGCCACGGAAGGGCTGGAGGATACCACCCGGCCGGTGGTGGTGGTGGTGCCCGAACTGGGGCCCCGCGATGCGGGGCCCGAGTTATGGACGCCCGCCCGCCCCGACCGCTGGGTGGTGGCCTATTGGGACCTGCCCCTGCTGCGCGAGCGGCGGGAGGAGCTGCTGCCCAAGTTGGTCTATGAGCCCCTCTACAGCGTGTACATCCCGGTCTGGGAAGCGGCCCGGCGCGAGATGGCGGCCGTGTTGGAGGCCTGGGGGGAGCGGCCGGTGGGCCTGATCGGGTTCGGGGACGGGGGCATGCTGGCCATGTGGATTGCCGCCGACAACCGGGCCCGCAATGTGCGGGCGGTGGTGTCGGTCTCCGGCAGCCCCACCCTGGAGTTCCTCAAGGACCGTTACCCCGACGCCGGCTGGCCGGCCGAGGAGGCCAAGAAGACCCTGGGCGACTGGGACATCACCTACCGGGTGCCCCGCATCGGCAGCGCAGCGGTGCTGCTGCTGCACGGCGCCCAGGATCACACCCTGCGTGAGGACTGGGATGAGGAGTTCTACCTCATGGCCACCACCGTCACCAAGTACCCGGAGCGGTGGGACTACCGGCGCCTGGAGGGGCTGCCCCACGACTGGCGGGATGCGGCCGATCCGGCCCAGCAGGCGGCGGTGGCCGAGGCTCGTGCCCAGGTGGAGGCCTGGTTGGAAACCTATCTGACCCCCTGACGGCAGAAAGGAGGGCTCCATGGCGGAATCGGAGGCAGTGCCCGCCGTGGCGTGGTACGCCGATCCGGAGCAGGCCCTGGAGGAGGCCGGCCGCAGCGGGCGGCCGGTTTTCGTCTTCGTCTTCCGGCCCGGCTGTTCCGGCTGCCGGCTCATGGACCAGGGTACCTTCCCCCGTTCGGCCGTGCGCCAGGCCCTCACAGAATGGGTGCCCCTGCGCCTGACCGAGGGCCACCCTTTCACCCGCGGGCGGGGCCTGCTGTGGTTCCCGGAGCTGCTGGCACTAGAGCCGGACGGGGCCCTGCTGCGGCGGCAGCCCGGCTACCTGCCGGCCGCCGAATTCCTGCCCTGGCTCATCCTGGTCCAGGGGGAATGGGCCATGCGCCGCGAGGCCTATGAACAGGCGGCCGCCCTCTTCGAGCAGGTGATCACGGCCTTTCCCGCCAGCGGCTGGGTCCCCGAGGCCTGGTACTGGCTGGGGGCGGCCCGCCATCAGGCCACCGGGCGGGAGATTGAGCTCTACCGCCCGTGGCGGGAGCTGCGCCTGCGCTATCCGCAGAGCCTCTGGGCCCACAAGGTGCAGGCCAACTGGCAGCCGCCCGCCCCGGAGGCGGAGTGAGCCGGCAGCCGCCCACGGCCGCGGGCTCCGCCACCTCCCTCCCGCTCCTGCCCGCCGCCTTCCGCCGCCTCCTGGCCGCCCAGTGGATCTCCCACCTGGGGGACGACCTGTTCGAGGTCGCCCTCATGGTCTATGCCTTGCGGGCCGGCGGCCATCGCCCCCTGGTGCTGGGGCTGCTGCTGGGGCTGGGCACCCTGCCCCCGGCCCTGTTGAGCCTGGTTGCCGCCGGGATGATCGGACGGTTGCGGCCCCGCCCCGCCCTGGTGGCCGCCGATGTCCTGCGGGCGGCGGCAGTCAGCCTGCTGGCCCTCAGCCGGGGGGTGGCGGAGGCCACCCTGCTGGTGCTGCTCCTGGCCCTGGCCGACGCCATCCACCGGCCGCTGCTGCGGGCGGCGGAGCCGCGCCTGGCCGCCGATCCGGCGGCCAACCGCCGGGGTCTGGCCCGGCTGGCGCAGTGGAACCACCTGGGCGACCTCTGCGCCTATACGGGCGCAGCCGCCCTCATCCGCACCGCCGGGCCCGGCCCCGCCTTCGGGCTCGACGGTTTGAGTTTCCTGGCTTCTGCGCTGCTCCTGGCCAGCCTGCCGCCGTGGGAGGCGGCCCCGCCGGCCCCGGAGCCGCCCGGGGGGACGGCCCCCGACCCGCGCCTGGTGCGCCTGCTGACCGCGGCGGCGGCCGGTGCTGCCGCCACCGCCGCCGCCAACCTGCTGCTGGCCCCCCTCGCCCGCGCCTGGCACCGCCCTTCCGCCGCCGTCGCCTGGCTGCTGCTGGCCCTGTCCCTGGGCGCGGCCCTGGGCGCCAACCGCCTGCAGCGCTGGCTGGGCCCGCATCCGCCCCGCCGGCTGGCGGCAGGGGCCCTGGGCGGCTTCGGGCTGCTGCTGCCCTTGCTTCCCCACCTACCGGGCTTTGCCCCCGGGGTGGCACTGGTAGGGGTGCTGGGCTTCGCCAACGGCGTGTTCGGGGTCACGCTCGCCGTCTGGACCCAGGAAAGCCTGCCCCCCGCCCGGCGGGCGCGGGTCTTTGCCCTGCGCGCCGGGCTGATGGGGCTGGCCGCTACCGCCGGCTCCTGGGGGGCCGGCTGGCTGGCAGCCCGGGCCGGGCTGGAAGCGGCCGCCGCCGCCGCCGGCCTCCTGGCCCTCGTCGCCGCCGCCGCCGCTGGCGCCCCGGCGCGCTAACCGCCGCCGGGCGGATCCGCCTAACCGGCGGCCTTCTGTTCCGCCTCCGCCACCGGACCACGCCAAAGCGAGAACCCAGCCGCCACCAGCACCAACCCGATCGACAGGTAGAAGGCGGCATGGATGCCATGGTTAAAGGTATACAGCAGGCGCCCGCGTAGGGCAGTGGTCCCGACAAAGATGGCGAAAGCCACCCGGCGAGGGATGGCGGCCGAGGAAACCAGGATGGCGGTGGCGAAGGAGAGGACCATGCCTACATTGGCAAAGGTCCGCAGCATCCCGGAGGCGATGCCGAAGGCACCCGGCGGCGCCCCCTTCATGACGGCGGCGTTGTTGGCGGGGAAGAAGCCGGCACTGCCCACGCCGTTGACCACGCTGGCCGCCACCACCCACCCCAGCGGGGTCCCTGGCCGCAGGTGGGCGTAGAGGAAGATGGCCAGTCCCTGCACCGCCAGCCCCACCGTGGCCGGCCATACCGGCCCCACCCGGTCCGCCAGGCGGCCCGACACCGGGCCCAGGAGCCCGCCGACCAGGTAGCCGGGCACCAGGAGCAGGGAGGCGTCCAGGGGGGTTAATCCCCGTACCCCCTGCAGGTACATGATGACCAGGAAAAGGACGGCGAAGTTGCCCAGGCTCTGGAAGAAGGCGGCCAGGAAGGAGGCTCCCACCACCCGGTTCTGGAACAGCCGGAAGTCCAGCAGGGGATGGGGGACCCGCCGCTCGAAGAGGGCGAAGGCCACCAGCCCCGCCAGCCCCAGCACCGCCAGCGTCTCAATACGGGCGTCGGGCGGGCCTGCGCTCAGGTCCACCATGGCCAGCAGCAGCGCGAACAGCCCGCCGCCGAGGGTGATCATGCCCGCCCAGTCCAGGGCGCGGGGGATGCGCTCCCCCCGGTCGCGCAGGACCATCCAGGCCACCCCCACTGCGAAGGCGCCGATGGGGACGTTGATCAGAAAGATATAGCGCCAGGAGAAGAAGGTGGTGATGAAGCCGCCCAGGAGGATGCCGAGGATGGCCCCCAGATTCCAGCCCACAGAGGTGAAGCCGTAGGCCCGGCCCCGCCGCTGGGCCGGAAAGGTGTCGGCGATGACCGCCCCGCTGTTCGCGGTCACCAGCGCCCCGCCCAGCCCCTGCAGCACCCGGAACCCGATGAGGGCGGTCTCGGTGGTGGCCAGGCCGCAGAGCAGGGAGCCCAGGATGAAGATGACGAAGCCCCACTCGTACATGCGGACCCGCCCGAACATGTCGCCCAGCCGGCCGACCTGGGTGGCCACCAGGGTGATGACCAGCAGGTAGGCCATGATCACCCACACCACCCCGCTCAGGCTGGCGTGCAGGTCCCGCATCATGGTCGGCAGCGCCAGCACCACGATGGTAGTATCCACCGCCGCGATGAGGGTCCCGGTAACAATGACCACCAGTGCCCAAGCGTCCCGCCGAGCCTCGTTCATGCGCCGCCCACCCCTGTTGCCGGAGGATTGCTTAAATTATAAAAGAAAAAGCGGCCGCCGGCAGGCGGCCGCCTCCTCTCGGCCCTATTCAGGCCGGGCCACCACCCGGCTAGCCAGGGCCCACACCACCAGGGCGTAGGCGGTCAGGCCCGCCCATAAACCGCCACCGGCGGGCTGCCCCAACGCCAGGCTGCGCAGCAGGGCGAGGCCAAACCCGGAGGGAAGCAGGTCGGCCGCTAGCCGCACTGGGCCTGGCGGCAGCGGCACCATGCCCCCGAAGAGCACCCCCATCATGACCAGGTTGCCGAACAGGCCCGCCAGGCCCTCCTGGGGGGCCAGGAGCCCGATCAGGGCCCCAATCCCCCCCAGGGCCAGGCCTTCCAGCAGGAAGACCGCCACCCAGGCCGGGCCGGCGCTCCAGGCCACGTGGTCCAGCCAGGCCCCCTCCAGCCCGATCAGCAGGATGCCGGGCCAGGCGAACAACCCGTACACCACCGCCAGCACCAGGATGAGGCCGGCCAGGGAGACCGGCAGCACCCGGTAATGGTCCAGCGCACCCGACGCTTTGAGATGGGCCACATGCTGGGACAGCATCACGATCCCGCTGATGGAAGCGGCCAGCAGCATCGCCCCCCACACCACCTGCTGCCGGAGGGACAGGCTCATATGCGGATCCACCAGGTGCAGGAGCAGGACGATGCCGGCCGGCATCACCGCACTCACGACCAGGTACGGTCGCCAGCTCTGGCGCAGGCGCGCCAGTTGCATCCGGAACAGGATGCCCAGCATCACCACCGGCCCGGCCCGGCCGGCGTCCGGCTTACGGTCCATGTCGCTCCTGCCCTCCCCGGCGCTGCCCCTCCAGCCGCTCCCGCCAGGCCAGGTAGATGTCCTCCAGGCCGCTGCGGCTGACCTCCACCCCTGTGAGACGGGCGGGAGCCGCCACCACGCGCGCCAGTACGGCGGGGACCCGGGCCGGGTCTACACGCAGTACCAGGCGGCCCCGGGCCTCGTCCCGTTCCTCCACCTCCCCGGCTGCGGCCAGGCCGACGGGGGGCGGGCCCTCAAACACCGCCGCGATGCGCACCGACTCCCCTACCGCCGCCCGCAGGGCGGCCGGAGTTCCGTCGGCTACCACCTGCCCTTGATGGAGGATGACCACCCGATCCAACACCCGTTCGGCCTCCAGCACGTTGTGGGAGACCAGCAGCACCAGCCGGTCGGGGCGCTTGAGCCCCCGGATCTCCTCCCACACCCGCCGGCGCATCAGGGGGTCGAGCTCATTGGTGGGCTCGTCCAGGGCCACCACCGCTGCCGGCGCCGCCAGCACAGTCGCAATCCCGGCCAGGCGGTGCTCGCCGCCGGAGAGGGTATAGAGGGGCCGGCCGGCCAAGGGAGCCAGCTCCAGACTTTCCAGCAGGCGGCGGGTGCGGCGGGCCGCCTCTGCCGCCGGCACCCCCCGCAGCCGGGCGCTGTAGGTAATGGCCTGAGCCACCGTCAGGTCAGCCAGGGCCAACGGGTGCTGCGGCAGGTAGGCGATGCGCTCCTTGACCCACATCCGCCCCGCCTCCACCACTCGCCCGCCCAGGCGTACGCTCCCCGACGTAGGCCGGGTCAGGCCCACAATCTGACGCAGGAGGGTGGATTTGCCCGCCCCGTTGGGACCGAGGATGCCCACGATCTGGCCGGCCTCCAGGCGGAGGGAGATGCCGCGGTTGGCCGTCACCCCGCCCCGATAGGTCTTCACCAGGTCCCGGATCTCGAGCAAGGTGCTCCCGGTTTCCGTCACGGCTTCACCTTCCCCCACGCGGCCGGTACCGCCGGCCGCACCGCCTCCAGCCGCGGCTTCCCCCACAGGGCCGCCAGCACCGCCACCAGCAGGCGGATCACCCCCAGGATTTCCAACCCCAGCCCCACCGCTAGCAAGGGGCCGCTGCCGGCCAGGAGGGCGGCCACCGCCGCCACCAGCCCGGGCCCGTACAGGCCCGCCACCTGCCAGGACCAGCGTTCCGGCAGCAGGTCCTTGATCCGGGGCAGGCGGCCCTGGCCGATCCCCCGCCCGTAGCGGTGGAGCCACACCAGAAAGGGGACGATCTTCTGCAGGTAGCCGGTCAGGGACAGCCCCAGCCATCCGTTAAACAACAGGAAGAAGACCGCCGCCCACCGCCCGGGCGAGGGGACCAGAAGAGCCCAGGCCAGTAGCAGCCACCATAGCGCCAGCGCCACCGGCCCAGCCAACGCCGTCCGGACCGCGGGGTCGAGCTGGCGTCGGCGCCGCTCCGCCACCATCACTCCCACATCGACCAGGTAGGCAATCGACCCCATCAATCCCAGCAGCCCTGCCACCCCTAGGGAGGTGCGGGGGGCTACCCAGGTGCCCGCCACCACGGCAAGGAGGGCGGCGTTCAGGAGGCCAAACACCCAGCGCCCGGCCGGGGCGCGGCCCGGGGAGAGGATGAACATGGGCAAAAGCTTGTAGGAGACGCCCATCAAGGTGAGGCTGAACCAACCCGCCAGCCCCAGCGAGAGGTGGGTGAGCAGCATGGGCGTGTGCGCACCCGTCCCCAGCCAGGGGTGGAAGAAGTTCCAGGCCAGCAGCCAGCCGAAGCTGACGGTCGCCGCCAGGTAGGTCAGGGAGGCCACCAGGAAAACCCCCGACAGCGACCAGGCCCGCGCCCGGGCCATGGTACGGGCCATGTTGACCAGGAAGAGGACCGCGCCGATGAGGATGCTGCTGCCCCCAACAATCATGGCTACCGGCGCAAACACCCCTAGGCCTGTGATGAGGAGCACCACCCCCACCAGATAGAAGGCGTAGTGCCAGTAACCCAGGGAGACACTGGCCACGGTGGTGTTCATGACCACCGGCACCAGCTGGTACATGGCTCCCATCATCACCATGCTGATGAAGCCCAGGGTGAAGAAGTGCACCGCCGCCAGCACGGCCGGGGCCCCGAACAGGAACTGTAGGAGATCGCGGCCGGAGACCAGCAGGTCGGCGAGTCCGCCCAGGAACCCGGCCAGCCCGGTGACCATAAACAGCATGGGCAGGACCAGGGGCGGCGCGTTCTCGGTGTTTGGTGGTGCCGCCAGACCCATTGCCCTCACCTCGACCTTCCGTCCCTAATCCGGGGTATAGATGGTGATGTAGACCCCCTCCGGCCGCGCATCCACCGTCCAGCGCAGCCCCCGCTCCTCCAGCTCGGGATACAGGAAGAGGGGTTCGCGGTCGTTGATGATGGTCAGCCGGTGGGGACCCGGACCCCAGCCGTCCAACACCTCCAGGGTGCGCATGAACGGCTGCGGCGGCTCCAGCCCGCGGTTGTCCAGCACCGGCGGTTCGGCAGCGCTCATGCCTCCTGCCCCCCTTCCGCGGCGGCTTCCGCCAGGAAGGTGATGCACCAGGTGCCGTCGTCCCACTCCTCGGCCGCATGGCGGTAGCCGCGCCGGCTCATGACCCGGATCAGGGGGTCAGGCCGGAAGGTGGCCAACAGCTCCCAGCTCTCCCCCGGCTCCAGTCCGTCCACAAAGTCCATGATGCGCTGGAACGGTTCCCGTCCCTCGCGCAGGTCGTCCCGCACATCCAGCCGCTTGGGCGCCATGCTGCCGCCTCCTTCGTCCGCCTACGTCCAGCCCAGCTTGTGCAGGGCGGACTCCTTCATCATGCGCGGCTCCCAGGGCGGATCGAAAGTCAAATCGACCTGGACCTTGCCGATGCCCGGCAGCCCGTTGAGCAACCGCTCCACCCCTTCCGCGATGGAGCCGTGCATGGGGCAGCCAGGGGTGGTAAGGGTCATGAGCACGCGCACATTGCCCGCCTCATCCACCTGCAAGTCGTAGACCAAACCCATCTCCACGATGTTGAGCCCCACCTCGGGGTCGTAAACCTCCTCCAGCTGGTGCTCAATGGCTTCCTTCGTCCAGGCCATGCCCCTGCCTCCCCTTTTCCCGCGGGCTCAGGGCTTGACGCGCGTCAATTGAATGGCGTAGCGCCCCGGCCCGCGCTCCAGATATTCGTACGTGAAGGTGCCGGGCTGCTCGGCGTCCAGCTGGTACAGCAGCGGCTTGGGGTCGTGGTCGTTGACCAGCAGCACGGTGTGATGCAACGGCACGGCTGCAAACACGCCGAAGATGGTCTCGTGCCGCACCGCCGGGGGCAGCACGGGGGCGTTGATGACCACGGCCGGATTGGGGGTCTCGGTGCTTGCCATCAGGCGTCGCCTCCTTGGGATTTCGGATAAGGCGAGAACGGTTCCCGCCGCCACCGCTATCTTCCGCCCCCGTGCCCGTCGGGCTCCGTGATCCCGATCACCATCCCCCCCATTTTTCACTACCCATCGTCAGACATCAGCTCCCCCACCGCCTCCAGGGGGGTGGGGTCCAGGACGCGGATACGGCCATAGTGCACCGCAATCCAGCCCCGTTGTGCAAACTCGCGCAGCACCCGGCTGACCGTCTCCCGCCGCACCCCGATCATGTGGGCCAAGTCCTCGTGGGTGAGGGCGATATCGGGGCCCGAGCGTCGGTAGAGGGTGCTGAGGAACACCGCCAGCTGGCGCGGCACCGGGCGCCCGCGGGTATCGGCAATGGTCTCCAGCACCAAGCGCAGGCGGGCGGCCAAGGAGCGGCTGACCGCCAGCGCGAACTCCGGGTAGCGGCGGTGGAGGGCAAAGAACTGCTCCCGGCTCATCCACAGCAGCACGGTGGGGGTCTCCAGCGCCCGCGCCGAGGCCGGATAACCGGACTGGTCCCAAAGCCCGGCCATGCCCACCATCTCCCCCGGCAGCTGGACGCCGGTTGTATACACCACCCCATCCGGCCCCACCCGCTCCATGGCCAGGCGCCCTTCCAGCACCACCCACAGCCCGGTGGTGGGATCCCCCTGGGTAAAGGCCACCTCGCCGGCCGCATAACGACGGGTGACCCCCGCCGCCTCCAGCACCCCCGGCGGCAGGGACCGGAACAGTTCCAGCTGGACCGCTTTCACGCCCATCCCCCCCGATTGTGCGTTGCCGCACCAGCTCTCATGCTGGCCCGTGCCATAATCGGTACCGTGAAAGATGCCGCTTGCCGGCGGAAGGAGGTTCTGCGATGCCCGTGATCCTGGGCCGCCCCTATACCGAACAAACCCCACCCTTCTGGCTGCCGATCAGCTTCTTCGCCCTGGGCTTCAGCGGCTGGCTGGCCGGGCTGGCGGCCCTCCTGGGCGCGCGGCGGACCGTGCTGGCCGGAGCCTACACCGCCCCCGGAGTGCTGGCGGCGGTCCACTTGCTCACCCTGGGCTTCATCACCGCCTTTATGAGCGGCGCCCTCTATCAGCTGGCCCCGGTCCTGCTCAACCGGCGCCTGGCCCGACCCCGCCTGGGCGCCGTCCAGGCCGGCCTGCACAGCCTGGGGGTGGTCCTGCTGACCGCCGGCATGGCCACCGCCCGTCCGGCCTGGATGCTAACCGGAGGCAGCCTGCTCACCATCGGCCTGCTGCTCCTGGCCGCCAATCTGGTCGCCACCGCCCGCGGTGCCCGCCAGCGCCCCGTCAGCGGCGCTTTTGTGAGCGTGGGCCTCGTGAGCCTGCTGGGGGCGGCCGGCATGGGCCTGGCCATGGCCGCCCGCTGGGCGGCCGGCCGGCCCCCGCAGCCCCTACTGCCCTGGCACCTGGCTCTGGGGCTGGGGGGCTGGTTCGCCGCCATCCTCACCGGCGTCTCCTACAAGCTGCTGCCCATGTTCCTGGGTGGACCCGCCAATCCCCGCCACAGCCCCTGGGTCCTGGGTGGGCTGGTGCTGAGCGTGGGGCTGGCCATGGCCGCCCCCCACGGCGGACCGCTGGCGGCGGCCGCGGCCCTCTTGGCCGCCGCCACCGCCGCCCTCTACCTGGGGGACGTGACGGCCGCCTGGCGCGCCCGCCCGCGTAAGCCGGCAGATGCGGCCATGGTGGCCATGGGGCTGGGATCCCTCAACCTGGCCCTGAGCCTGGCCCTGACGGCGGCCGGGCTGGCCACCGGCGGGGTGGTGCCCTGGGCCGGCGCTGCCTTCTTCCTCTATCTGAACGGCTGGTTGGGCATCTCCATCCAGGGCTTTTTGTCCCGCATCCTGCCCTTTCTCCTCTGGCTGCACCGCTACAGCCGCCGGTGGGCCGAAGGCCCCCTGCCCCGCCTGACCGACCTGCTGCCCGACCGCTGGGTGCGCTCCTACACCTGGACCACGACAGGGGGGGTGTGGCTTGCCACCGCTGGCCTGCTGCTGCGGGAGGCCCCCGTCCTGGCAGCCGGGCTGCTCCTCACCCTGGCGGGGGTGGCGGCCGCGGCGGGATCGGCCCTGGCAGCAGTCGGGGAGCGGGCCCCGGAGATGGCCCGTTTCCGAACACCCTCCCCCGGCTAGGATTCCGCCTCGAGGACCGCGCGCAGCACCGGCAGCTGGCTATGGTCGATGTCGCGTCCGAAGGTGAGGAGCATCAGGGGCGCGCTGCGCCCCAGCTCCCGCAGGCGGGCCAGCGCCGCCTGGTGCACGGGGTCCTGCAACTCCTCCCGGTAGCGGCGGGCAAATTCCGCCTGCTCCCCGGGGTGGGCGTGATACCAGCGGCGCAGGCCGTCGGAGGGGGCCACCTCCTTCAGCCAGTGATCCCAGGGGGCGGACGCCTTGGATATTCCCCGCGGCCACAGGCGGTCCACCAGCACCCGCACCGCCCCCGGCGGCGTAGGGGCATCCCCTACCCGGCCCAGGGTGATCTCCATCTCTCGCGCCTCCCTTCCCGACGGCTAGGTCCAGTATGAAAACCATCCCGTCGCTGCGGCAAGGGCCGGGCGGCCCTGCCGGCCTACACGACGGTCTCCGGTCCCGCCAGCCGGGCCGGGTCCAGGATCCGGTCCAGCTCCGCCGCCGGCAGCAGGCCGCGCTCCAACACCACTTGGCGCACGCTCTTGCCCTCTGCGTAGGCAGCCTTGGCCACCTCCGCTGCCCGGTCGTAGCCGAGGTAGGGATTGAGGGCCGTGGCGAGGGCGGTGTTCATCTCCACATAGGACCCGATGCGGCCGGGGTCGGCCTCCAGGCCCTCCAACGCGCGGGTGGTGAAGGCCTGGACCGCATTGGCCAGGATGGTGACTGCCATCAGCAGATTGTAGGCCACCACCGGCATCATGACGTTCAGCTCCAGCTGGGCCGCCCCCACCGCCGCCTGCACGGCGGCGTCATGGCCCAGGACCTGGAAGCCTACCATGTTGAGCATCTCCGCCATCACCGGGTTGACCTTGCCCGGCATGATGGAAGAGCCCGGCTGCACCGCCGGCAGCTTAAGCTCCGCCAGCCCCGCCCGCGGGCCCGAGCTCAGCAGGCGCACATCGTTGGCGATCTTGCCCAGGGCGGTGGCCAGCCCCCGCAGGAGGCCGGAGACCTCCAGCACGGCGTCCAGGTTCTGGATGAAGGTGAACATGTTGTCGGGCAGCCGGAAGGGCAGCCCCGTCCGCTCCGCCACCCCCTCCACCG